>NZ_JAHDIW010000001.1:0-735322 GCF_018531165.1 Geobacter grbiciae
TGTCAAATCCGATGTACTTCCCTCTATCTAATCTCCTTCCTCCTGAATCTACGCTGCAACTAATTCACGAAAGAACCTATTAATATGTTCTTCGACTGAAAACTAAGCAAACTGTCACTGCACAATTTTGATACTATTTTGGATCTATCTATAGATTCATAAAAATCTTTTATATCTAACCGAGTTACCCACATCGGAGACTTATCTTTCATAATACATAGGATTTTAGTTACTATGCTATTTCGATCTGATTGTTTTACCTTATATAAACGCCTAATATTATCATTAAGTTTACGTAAAACTAATGTATTGTGTAGAGATGATGATTTGAATACAAATTTTCCGTTAACTGTATTAACGACAAAATCTGTATCGAAATAAACATCAGCATTAACAGCGTCGACTATGCTAGTGATGATATCAACATATTCGTTACCTGTTTTTTTAATTTTATATGTTATGAAATCATTTGTTTTCAAAATCGCACATATATTCTTAGTCGAGAACGTTTGGTTAAGCATCTTACCTCCAACAAATCATAACAATAACATATGGTCAATATGCTGATAATTTTGTAAAACTATTTATAAGCTTAAATTATGTATTAGAAAAACAAAAGGCAGCCGATAAGGCTGCCTTTCTCAATTCAAAACCTACTTCAAATTCTTCTTGATCCTCTCCACCGCCTCAATCACATTCTCGCGATGCCCAAACGCCGACAACCTGAAGAAACCTTCGCCGCTCGGACCGAATCCGGAACCCGGCGTCCCGACCACGTTGCATTCGGTCAGCAGCTTGTCGAAGAAGTCCCAGCTGCTCATGCCCCCTGGCGTCTTGAGCCAGATGTACGGGGCGTCCACGCCTCCGTAGCAGGTGACGCCGGCCTCTTTCAGACCTTCACGGATAATGCGGGCATTCTCCATATAGTAGTCGATGATCTCTTTGGTCTGCTTCCACCCTTCGTCACTGTAGACCGCAGCGGCGGCGCGCTGGACCGGGTAAGAAGCGCCGTTGAACTTGGTGGTGGTGCGGCGGAGCCAGAGCTTGTTGAAGCTGTACTTCTCCCCCGTCGGCGTGGTGCCCATGACCTCTTCGGGCACGACCACGAGGCCGCAGCGGACACCAGTGAAGCCGGCGGTCTTGGAGAAGGAGCGGAACTCGATGGCGCACTTCTTGGCCCCTTCGATCTCGTAGATGGTGTGGGGAATTGAGGGATCAGTGATGAAGGCCTCGTAGGCGGCGTCGAAGAAGATGACGGCATCGTTGGCGTTGGCGTAGTCGACCCACTTCTTCAGCTCGGCCTTGCTTGCCACGGTGCCAGTCGGGTTGTTGGGGAAGCAGAGGTAGATGATGTCCACCTTCTCCGTGGGGAGCGAGGGGATGAAACCGTTCGCCTCGTTACACGGCATGTAGACGATCCCCTTGTAGTACCCCTTGTCGTCCGCCTCGCCAGTCCGGCCGATCATGACGTTCGTATCGTTATAGACCGGGTAGACCGGGTCGCCGATGGCAACGACGTTGTCCATGGCGAAGATGTCCAGGATGTTGGCGCAGTCGCACTTGGAGCCGTCGGAGATGAACATCTCCTCGGTCTTGAGGCTGACGCCGAGGGGCTTGTAGGACTTCTCGATGATTGCGTTGATGAGCCAGTCGTACCCCTGCTCCGGGCCGTAGCCGGCGAAGTTGTCGATGGTGGCCAGATCGTCCACGGCGTCGTGGAACGCCTTGATGATTGCCGGGGCCAGAGGGCGGGTCACGTCGCCGATACCGAGGCGGATCACCTTGGCAGCGGGGTTGGCGGCGGAAAACTCCCGCACGCGGCGGCCGATCTCGGGGAAGAGGTAGCCTGCCTTCAGTTTAAGGTAGTTGTCGTTGATTTTTGCCATTACTGCGGTTCCTCCGGATTCGTTTTGTATAAAGGAAATGCCGCATGGAGCGGCAAATCGGGTTCAAGGTTTTTCGGTTTAACCTACGGGATGTCGATTTTTCGCCAAGCTCAAGGCGTCAAGGAAGAGCACGGAGACGTAGCAGCGCTACGTCGCACACGCGATGACGCAGACAACGCCGAGATTGGCAAAAAGCGGCATTCCTCCTACCGAAGGCCCAGGACATCCTGCATGTCGTAGAGCCCCGGCGCCTTCCCCACCACCCACTGGGCGGCGCGAACGGAGCCGCGGGAGAACATGTCGCGGGTCATGGCCCGGTGACTGATCTCGATCCGTTCCCCCATGCCGATGAAGTAGACGGTGTGCTCGCCCACAATGTCGCCGCCGCGCACGGTCTGCATGCCGATCTCTTCCTTCGTCCGCTCGCCGCAGATCCCCTCGCGGTGGTAATTGGCCACCTTGTTGTAGTCGCGCCCCAGGGCCTCGGCCACCACCTCGCCCATGCGGACGGCGGTGCCGCTGGGGGCATCCTTCTTCTTGTTGTGGTGCAGCTCCACGATCTCCACGTCGAAGTCGTCCCCCAGGGTCTTGGCCACGTCCTTCAGGATCTTGAAGCAGACGTTGACCCCGACGCTCATGTTGGGGGCGAGCACCGCCGGGATTTCTTTCGCCAGTTCGGCGGCCAGGGCTCGCTCCTCGGGGGTGAAGCCGGTGGAACCGATGACGATGGCTTTTTTCTTGAGGGCGCAGGCCTCCAGGTTCTTGAGGGAGACCTTGGGGGTGGTGAAGTCGATGAGGACGTCGCACCCGTCAACAACGGCGTTCAGGTCATCGGAAATGGCGACGCCCAGGGCGCCGCAGCCGGCGATAAGCCCGGCATCCTGGCCCACCAGCTCGTGGCACGGCCGCTCAAGGGCGCCGGAAACGGTGCACCCCGCCTCTTTGGCGGCAACGATAATCCTCTGACCCATGCGGCCGGCAGCGCCGCAGACAGCGATTCTAATCATGGGAAAACCCCTTATTTCACCACAGAGACAAGAGCCACAGAGATGTCTAGAGAAATACAAAATCAAATCTTCTGGTTGAGAGGAAAAAATGATTTTGACTTACTCCAGCTTTTCTCCGTGTCTCTGTGCCTCTGTGGTAGGCTTTGAATTTAAATCAGTTTGTACTCTTTCATTATCTCAGCGAGCTTGGCTTTATTGGCAGCCCCCATCTCGCACAGCGGGAGCCGTACCTCGTCGGAGCACTTGCCCATGAGGCCGAGGGCGGTTTTCACCGGGATCGGGTTGGACTCGATGAACATGGCGTTGCCAATCTTGAGGGTCTCCAGATGGAGCCTGCGGGCGGTTGCCATGTCACCGGCGTAGAAAGCGTCGGTCAGGTCAGCCACGGTCTTGGGCATGATGTTGGCCAGCACCGAGATGACCCCCTTGGCGCCGCATGCCATCATGGGGAAGGTGATGAAGTCGTCGCCACAGAGGACATCGATCTTATCGCCGCAGAGCGCCAGCACCTCGGAGGCCTGCTGGAGGGAACCGGTCGCTTCCTTGATCGCTACCACGTTCTTGTGCACTGCAATCCTGGCCACGGTCTCGGGGAGCATGTTGACTCCCGTGCGCCCCGGCACATTGTAGAGTATCTGGGGGATGGCCACGGCATCGGCGATGGCGGTGTAGTGGCGGACGAGCCCCTCCTGGGTCGGCTTATTGTAGTAGGGGGTCACCAGCAGCACGCCGTCGGCCCCGACCTCCTTGGCCTTCTGGGAGAGTTCGATGGCCTCGGCGGTGGAGTTGGAGCCGGTACCGGCAATGATCGGAACCCGCTTGTTGACCTGCTCGATGACGGTCTTCACCACATTCATGTGCTCGTCGTAGTCCAGGGTCGAGGCCTCGCCAGTGGTGCCGCAGGGGACGATGGCGTCGGTACCGTTGGAGATCTGGAATTCGACCAGTTCCCGCAGTTTCTCAAAATCCACCTGGCCGTTATTGAACGGGGTGACGATGGCGACGATGCTTCCCTTGAACATATGAAACCTCCTATGTGGGGGCGATCTTTGTGATAGCCCGTTTTGCAAAGAATCTGTCAGTAATCCTCAGCTTACTCAAGGTGTAAAAAGGTGTTTCATTGCCACACCGAAACAAAAGTGGGTATTTTTACCATGGAAGCCGTTAAAAAGTCAAAAGATTAGAGGCTTACCGGCTCTGGCAGTTCCTCTCGTCCCCTTCACTCCGGTTCAGCCAGCATTCCTCTGACTTCGTTGGAAACAGCGCCTTCAACCGGCATGCCGTCGATGTCGACGACCGCCCGCACCGTGTAAACATAGGTGACACCCCGTTCCAGCCGAAGATCTTCATACTGGCGTTCTACGACCGGCGTCGGCGTAAGGAGGACCAGGGTGGAAACATCTTCGCCGCGGCGGCGATAGACATAGGCCCCCGCCGGTTTGCCGACGGTCCCGGAGGGGGCTTCCCATTGCAGCACCACACTGGTGGGTCCGGCAGCCGCAGAGAGGTGCGGAGCGGGCGGTGCGGCAATCTTTGCGCGGCGGGCCCGGTTGGAGGCGGCGCTCTCGGAGCCGTCATTGCGGAAGGAAACCACCTTGTACTGGTAGGTCACGCCGTCTGTCACGTTGCGGTCGGCAAAGACGTAGCGGTTGTTATAGAACCGCACATCCTGCGGATATTCCAGGTCCACGGTCTTCACGAGGGTATAGGCCGTGGGGCACTCCTCGCAATCCTCGTCAGGGGGGAGCACCGGACGGCGATAAACCCTGAAGCCGGCCAACTCCTTCAGAGGGCGCCCCGCTTCATCCTTGGAGGGGGCGGGCCAGGAAACATAGAACGCATCCTCCTTCTGCTCAACCGACAGGGCGCTCACCGGCGCCGGCGCAAAGCTTTCGGGGGGAACCAGCGGCCCCTTCTTGCCGCATGCAGCAAGGAGGAGCAACCCTACTATCACAAGATATCTGGCTATCATCTGTCCGTCCGTGGGGGCGAGTCATTCTCCGCCCGCTCGTTGATGGTTATCCCAAGGGATTATCTGCCCGCCTTGACCCGCGCGATCTCGGCCTTCACCCGCTCCAGCGCGGTACCGCCGGTGGCGGACCGGGCATTTACCGACGCCTCGAGGGTGATGCAGCCGAAGATATCCTCACCGATTTTATCGGAGAACCCTTGCCATTCCCCAAGGGTCAGGTCCGGCAGGTCCTTGTCGTTGGAGAGACAGTAAGCCACGGTCTTGCCCACCACCTCATGGGCATCGCGGAACGGCATCCCCTTGCGGACAAGGTAATCGGCCACGTCGGTGGCGGTGGAGAACCCCTTGGCCGCTGCGGCGCGCATATTCCCGGTGTTGATCCGCATCTCGCCAACCATGTCGGCAAAGATCTTCAGGCTCCCCTTCACGGTGTCGATGGTGTCGAAGAGGGGCTCCTTGTCCTCTTGCATATCCTTGTTGTAGGCAAGGGGAAGGGCCTTCATGACCGTTAGGAGCGCCATGAGGTTGCCGTAGACCCGGCCGGTCTTGCCGCGGACCAGCTCCGGCACGTCCGGGTTCTTCTTCTGGGGCATGATGGAAGATCCGGTGCAGAAGGAGTCGGAAAGGTCCACGAACTTGAACTCGCTGGTGGACCAGAGAATCAGCTCCTCGGAGAAGCGGGAGAGGTGCATCATCAGTATCGACGCGGCAGCCATGAACTCCAGGGCAAAGTCCCGGTCCGAAACCGAGTCGAGGGAATTACGGGTCACTTCGGGGAAGTCCAGTATCTCAGCCACATGCTCCCGGTCGATGGGGAAGGTGGTCCCCGCCAGAGCCCCTGCCCCCAGGGGAAGGACGTTCATCCGCCGCAGGCAGTCCTCCATCCGCCCCTTGTCCCGGCTGAACATCTCCACATAGGCCATCATGTGGTGGGAGAAGAGAATCGGCTGGGCGGTCTGGAGGTGGGTGTAGCCCGGCATGATGACCCCCATGTTCTTTTCGGCCTGGGAAATGAGGGAATCCACCAGCAGGTCGAGGTAGGCCGAAACCTCCACGATCTCGTCCCGCAGATAGAGTCGGATGTCTAGGGCCACCTGGTCGTTGCGGGAACGGCCGGTGTGGAGGCGCTTGCCGGCCTCGCCGATTTTTTCGGAGAGACGGGCCTCGATGTTCATATGGATGTCTTCCAGGGCCACCGAGAACTTGAACTGACCCGCCTGGATCTGGCGCAGGATATCCTGAAGGCCGGCCGTGATCTTCTCAACATCGTCCATGGGGATAATACCCTGCTTGCCCAGCATCCGGGCGTGGGCGATGGAGCCGCGGATATCCTGGTGGTAGAGCCTCTTGTCGAAATCGATGGAAGCGGTGAACTCCTCGACGAATTTGTCGGTGGGCTCGGAAAAGCGGCCGCCCCAGAGTTTTTCGTGTGTCATGGTTATCTCCTTCAATGCAGAACGTTTTTGCTGGTATTTTCAGGATCGAGATTTTTTGATTCGGCCTAAAGGCCTCATCCTTCCTGCCCGATCTCGAACTCGGCCGCCATCTCATCCCCGCTCACCCGCACCCAGCCGCCATCCGGGGACAGGCGCATGATGGTATGCACCTTGAGGGGAACTCGCGTGGTGCGTGGGTCGAGCTCGTGGTGAAGCGGCAGGTTGATGTAGTAGAGACGCGTCCCCGTGCCGAACCGGAGCCGGCAGACCGGCGCGCCGCCGAAGTCGTCGGTGGAGAACTCCGAAAACTGCACCCGCGCCAGGCGATGACGCCGGTTGATAACAACGGACGAACAGCCGAACCCCCGGTCTTCAGGGGCATCCTCGATTCGCGTCTCGTCTGAGGTATTGCCGAAGACGGTCACCGTCTCCCGCACCCCCGGCGTATCCTCCAGGTACTCCCCATAGAAGCCCGAGAGGACGTCCCGGTAGACCTGGTGCTCCGGCTTCGGGTTGCACTGGACAACGAAAATGGTGTCCAGGGTCTGGCGGGTGGAGAAATAGAGCTGGTTCGCATGGTCGATGATCTGCCGGATATTGGAGCTGTAAAGATCGCGGTAGAGATAGTCGAGGCAGATCAGGACCATGAAATTGAAGCATGAGAGGCGGCTCCGGAACAGGTAGAAGTGGCGCCCCCGGTAGAGGTCGTGGAACTTGTCCAGGAACTCCTCCCCATGGAAGGGATGGCTCTTTGCCTCCAGGAAGACGCGCAGTTTCCCCGTCGCCTCCTTCACCGCCACGCAGCACCAGTTCACCGGCATTTCCAGCACGTCGCCGGAGTCGATGTCCCGGTCCACCAGCTCGATGGCCTCGGCGTTGTCCTCCCGAAACCGCTCCAGCATCTCCCGGTAGGCCTTGAGGCTCACGTGCTCCACTCCGAACATGGTCACCGAATTGGGACGAAAGGTGCCGTCGATGATCCCGAGCATCTCGTCGAAGCGGGCAACGGGGACATGGGTCTCGGGAAGCATGAGGAAGTGAAGCTTCTTCAGGTTCCCCTCGCCCGCAGCCACCAGTGCGAGAATCGAACGGACCATCTCCCACTGGCGGTCCGGATCAACGACGGCAAACCCCTTCTCTGCCCGTTGGATCCGGTTCGGCACTTGGGCGATCATGCAGTGGAGGTGGTGCCCCAGCGCATATTCGAGATTCACCTTTTTGTCGATGATCTGGACCATGGAGACCTCGTCACGTCTCGCAGCTGCAGAGCTCCGGGAAAATTTTCCCAAGGATGAATCTGGCCCCCTGGGGCATCTTGTAGTTTATCAATTCTCCGCGGGGAACCCAGCGGGCCTCCTCCACCTCGTCCAGATTGTGGTTGATTTCACAGTAGAGGGGGTGGCAGAGATAGTAGAGGATGATGAAGTGGTAGTTGTCCTCACCCGGCGTCACGTGCTCGAAGACGTCGACCAGGGCCTCCACCTCCACCTGAAGCCCCACCTCTTCCATAACCTCCCGCTGGAGGGCCTTGATAATCGGCTCGCCCAGATCGATCTTCCCCCCCGGCATAACCCATTCGCCCTTGAAGGGGCTCACGTTCCGCTTGGTGAGGAGCACCTGCCCGTCATCGTCCACGATGACCGCCACGACAGAGGTGACAATGTGGTCTTTTTTGAAAGTCTTCTTGGTCATGGGATAGACGAAGGGACACGGCGAACCGTGTCCCTGATGTCATGATTCAGAGATTGCGAAAAGGCGCGTTTTCCTACTTTTTCCCCTGCATGAGCGCCCTGATCCGCAGCCGCAGGGAGTTGATCTTGATGAAGCCGGTGGCGTCGGCCTGGTTGAATACCTGATCCTTCTCGAAGGTGGCAAAATCCAGGTTGAAGAGGGAGTTGGTCTCGGACTTGCGGCCGACGGTGCGGCAATGTCCCTTGTAGAGCTTCACCCGGGCCACGCCGTTCACGCACTTCTGGGAGTCGTCAATCAGGGTCTGGAGCATTTCCCGCTCCGGGGAGAACCAGTAGCCGGAGTAAACCTGGCGTGCATACTCGGGGATGAGGGAGTCGCGGATTCTCATGACTTCGCGGTCCATGGTGATCTGTTCCACCGCCGAGTGGGCCTCGCGCAGGATGGTACCGCCGGGAGTCTCGTACACGCCCCGTGACTTCATCCCCACGGAACGGTTCTCCAGCAGGTCCACCCGGCCGATGCCGTGCTCGCCGCCGAGGAAGTTCAGGTGGGCCAGAAGCTGGGCCGGACTCATCTTCTCGCCGTCAACGGCCACGGCGTTGCCGTTCTTGAACTCGATCTCCACGAACTGGGGCTTGTTGGGGGCCTTCTCCGGCGCTTTGGTGAGCACGTACATGTTCTCGGGTGGCTCGGCCCAGGTGTCCTCCAGAATGCCCCCTTCGAAGGAGATGTGAAGCATGTTGCGGTCCGAGGACCAGGGACGCTTCTTGGTGACCGGGATCGGAATCCCGTTTTTCTTGGCGTAGTTCACCAGTGCCTGGCGGCTGTTGAGTTTCCACTCCCGCCACGGAACCACAACCGTGATGGCCGGGTCAAAGTGATAGTAGGCCAGCTCGAAGCGGACCTGGTCGTTTCCCTTGCCGGTGGCACCGTGGGAAACGGCGTCGGCGCCTTCGATCTTCGCGATCTCCATCTGGCGCTTGGCGATGAGGGGACGGGCGATGGAGGTACCGAGAAGGTAATGCCCCTCGTAAATGGCGTTGGCGCGGAACATAGGGAAGACGAAGTCCTTGACGAACTCTTCCTTCAGATCGTCGATGTAGACCTTGTCGGCTCCGGTGGCGAAGGCCTTGTCGCGGATCGGCGCCAGTTCGTCCCCCTGGCCCAGGTCGGCGGAGAAGGCGATGACTTCGCAGCCGTACTCGTTCTTGAGCCACTTGAGGATAATGGAGGTGTCGAGCCCGCCCGAATAGGCGAGGACAATCTTCTTAACGTCTTTGTGCTCTTTGGCCATGTGAGTCTCCTTTTGGATCGGAATAGAATCAGTTACTTCATCAACGAAGCCATGATGGCTTTCTGTACGTGGAGCCGGTTCTCGGCCTCGTCCCAGACGACGGAACGGGGGCCTTCGATGACGCTGTCGGTGATCTCCTCACCCCGGTGGGCCGGGAGGCAATGGAGAACCATGCAGTCGGGCTTTGCCAGGGCAACTAGATCATCGTCGAGGCAGTACCCTTTGAACGCCACTTCGCGCACCTTCTGCTCCTGCTCCTGCCCCATGCTGGCCCAGACATCGGTGTTGACGACATCGGCATCGCGCACGGCCTCTTTCGGGTCCCGGGTAACGGTGATGGACGACGTGGCTTTCTTCTGGGCCCAGTCCCAGACATTGCGGTCAGGCTCATACCCCTCCGGGCAGGCCAGAGCCAGGTCGAAGCCGAGGATGGCGGCGGCCTCGATCCAGGTGTTGGCCATGTTGTTCCCGTCGCCGACCCAGGCGAATTTAAGCCCGTCATATTTCCCCTTATGCTCGATGACCGTAAAGAGATCGGCCATGATCTGGCAGGGATGGAAGAGGTCGGTGAGGCCGTTTATGACCGGCACCGACGAATACCGGGCAAACTCCTCCACGATCTCCTGGCCGTAAGTGCGGATCATGATGCCGTCACAGTAACGGGCCATGACGCGGGCGGTGTCCCTTACTGGCTCGCCCCGCCCCATCTGGGACGTGGCCGAGGAGATGAAGAGCGGATGGGCTCCCAGCTGATGAACCCCCACCTCAAAGGAAATACGAGTCCTGGTGGACGACTTGTCGAAAATGAGGGCGACGCTTTTCCCCTCCAGTATCCGGTGGGGAATCCCCTTTTTCTGCTCTTCCTTCAGTTCCCGCGTCAGGGCGAAGAGGGCGTCAAGGGCTTCTTTGGTATACTGGTTGAGGGCAAGAAAATGCCGGTTCATTGCTTAATCTCCTCCAGAATGCCGTCAAGCACGGCGATCATTTCATTCACTTCCTGTTTGGTCACGATAAGCGGCGGCACGAACCGGAGCACCCGGTCCTGAGCCACGTTGAGGAGAACGCCGCGCTCAAGCGCCTTGAGCACTATCTCACCCCCCGGCACGGAGAGTTCCATCCCTATCATGAGACCGATCCCCCGAACGTCGGTGATGAACGAATACTTCTCCTTGAGCCGCTCCAACTCGCCCACGAGGTATTCCCCCATTTCTTCGGCCCGGTTCAGGAGCCCCTCCTCCAGCACCGCCCGGACGGCGGCCACACCGGCGGCGGTTACCAGGGGGTTTCCCCCGAAGGTGGAGCCGTGGGTGCCGGGCGAAAAGGAGGCGGCCACTTCGTCTTTCGCCAGCATGGAGCCGATGGGAGCGCCGCCGGCAAGGGCCTTGGCCAGGGTCATGATGTCGGGGGTTACGTCGAAGTGCTCATGGGCGAAGAGCTTGCCGGTCCGGCCGATCCCCACCTGGACCTCGTCGAAGATGAGGAGGAGCCCGTGGCGGTCGCAGATCTCCCGCACCTTCCGGAAGTAGTCGGCGGAAGGGATAACCACGCCCCCCTCCCCCTGGATCGGCTCCAGCATCACCGCGCAGGTTTTCGGTGTAACCGCCGCCTCCAGGGCGGCGGCATCGTCAAATGGGACATAGGTGAATCCGTGGAGGAGCGGATCGAAGAACTTCTGGACCTTCTCCTGTCCCGTGGCGGAGATGGTGGCCATGGTCCGGCCGTGGAACGACGCAAGGGCCGTTATAATCTCATAACGCTCGACATCGCCGGTCTTTTCCCGGGCATACTTGCGGGCGAGCTTGATGGCGGCCTCGTTGGCCTCGGCGCCGCTGTTGCAGAAGAAAGCCTTGTCGGCAAAGGAGTTGCTGCAAAGCAGCTCCGCCAGCTCAATCTGGGTGGGAATATTGTAGTAGTTGGAGCAATGGATCATCTCGGCGGCCTGTTTCTGAATCGCCGCCACCACCTTCGGGTGGCAGTGTCCCAGGTTGTTCACCGCTATGCCGGCGAGGAAGTCCAGATACTCCTTCCCGTCCGCGTCCCAGACCCGGCACCCTTCGCCCCGCACCGGCACCAGGGGGTACCGGCCATAGGTCTTCATGATATATTTGTCGCCCTTTGCTATCCAATCAGCAGATTTCATCAGCATTTCCTCCAAATTTTCGTCCAGTGGCAAGGTTCTCCAACCAATCCATGCCTATCGTCGGATCTCGGTCCCTACGCCGACGTCGGTGAAAATTTCGAGAAGAACCGCATGGAGCACACGCCCATCAATGATGTGCGCCTTCTTGACCCCTTCTTCAACGGCATCGACGCAGCAGTTCACCTTGGGAATCATCCCACCGGTAATAACACCATCGTCAATGAGACCCGAAACCGCATCAAGGGCGATACTGGAAAGAAGCGTTCCACCCTTGTCCTTTACCCCCTCCACATCGGTGAGGAGAATCAGCTTCTCGGCCTTGAGGGCGCCGGCAACCCTGCCGGCCACGAGATCGGCGTTCACATTGTAGCTCTCGCCGTTCTCGCCGACCCCGACAGGGGCTATGACCGGGATGAACTTGCCGTGCTCCAGTGTCTGGATCAACTCCTGATTCACCTTGACCACATCCCCCACGAAACCGATGTCCACCTTCTCTATGGTGCCGTCCTCCCGCTTCACCTCCTGCAGGAGTTTCTCGCAGAGGAGGAGCCCGCCATCCTTGCCGGAAAGGCCCACAGCCCGGCCGCCATGCTGGTTCAGGTATCCGACCACTTCCTTGTTCACCTGGCCGGTGAGAACCATCTCCACCACCTGCATGGTGGCGGCGTCGGTGACGCGCATCCCCTTGACGAATTCGGAGACGATACCGTAGCGTTTGAGGGTCTCGTTGATCTGGGGGCCTCCGCCGTGAACCACGACGGTGTTGATGCCGAGGGATTTGAGGAGGATGACGTCGAGGGCGAAGGACTTTTTCAGGGCCTCGTCGGACATGGCGTGGCCGCCGTACTTGATGACGATGGTCTTGCCGGAGAAGCGCCGGATGTAGGGGAGCGCCTCCATGAGGGTGTTGGCCTTTTCGATGAGATGCTGCACGCGGTTGAACCTCCCGTTCGTCGGAAAGTGGTGCCGGAAGGGGCTCAAGAAAGGTGCAACTATAGCAGATAGGGGGAAATAATCAATACGAAAGGCGGGTTTGCCCACCTCCGGAGTGTGAGGAGACTCAGGGCGTAATGGATGAATGGAGGGGAAGAAGGACCGTAACGCGGGTTCCCTTTTCGGGCTCGCTTTCCACGGTGATGGTGCCGCCGTGAAGCTTGACAAACTCCCGTGCGTAGAAAAGGCCGAGGCCGAAACCGCGAATCTGGCCGGCGCCCTCAAGGTCCACCTGATAGAACTTCTCGAAAATCTTCGGCAGCTCTTCCTTCGGGATCCCGATGCCTTCATCCTCCACGGTCAGGCGGCAGACAGCGTTGTCCTCACGCAGGGAGAAGGAGACAGTCCCCGTTTCGCGGGAAAACTTAAAGGCGTTGTCGATCACCTGGCCGATGGCAAAGGCGATCTTCTCCCGATCGAGGGACAGGGGGGAGAGCTGCTCCAGATCGAAGGACGCAACGACGCCCGGCTTGGCAGTCGCCTCCTTGGAAGAGGCAACCAGGGGACGAATGATTTCAGGGAGGCTGCACGGCTCCAGGTGAAGCTCTTCCCCGGCGGCCAAGAAGCGGCTGAATACCAGGAGCTCGGCGACAAGGTTCTCAAGGTATCTGGACTGGCCGCAGATGAGTTTCAGGTTCTCGCGCGATTCAGGGTCGTCCGGGTCGCAAACCCCGCTCGCCAGGTTCTGGAGAAAGAGGGAGATGGCGGTAATGGGGGTGCGAAACTTGTGCGAGATGAGGGAGAGGAAGTTGCTCTTGAGTCGATCCATGCTCTTGAGGTTGGCGAGTTCCTCCTTAAGGGCCTTCTTGTCCAGGGCCTTGTCCACCGCCGTCTTGAGCTGAAGGATGTTCAGGGGTTTGGTGATGAAGTCGTCGGCATCGGCCTTGAGGGCGTTGAGAATGATCTCCTTCTCGGCATAGCCGGTCATGACGATGACCACGATGGTGGGCTCCAGATCTTTCAGGCGGCGCAACAGCTCGATGCCGTTGATCTTCGGCATCATCACGTCGGTGAGGATGACGTCGACCCCCCCCTTCTCGAAGAGCCGCAACGCCTCCTCGCCGTCGGCCGCCTGGAGCACCCGGTACCCCTTGAGTGCCCGGGCGCAGAGGTCACGGATCACCGCCTCGTCGTCAACGACGAGGATCGTCTTGACATCCCGCTCAGCCTGGAATTTCGCCACAACGTCCATGGTGTACCACCCTCTCCCTGCCCGGCCGCCCGATCAGCCGATGAGCCCGTACACCTTACCGAGGGCCTCAGCCAGCATGTCGGGCTGGCTCCCCCCTGCCTGGGCCAACTCCGGCTTGCCGCCGCCGCTCCCGCCGATGACCGGCGCCAGCTGCCGGATGATGTCGCCGGCCTTGAAGCGGCCCGCCAGATCCTTCGTCACCGCCACGAGGAGGTTGGCCCTGCCGTCCTTCTCGCACCCGAGGGCCACAACCCCGGAACCGAGACGGTCCTTGAGGGTATCGGCCAACTCCCTCAGCTTCTTCGGATCATCCACCTCCACGGTTACCGCGAGGACCTTCACGCCGTTCACCTCCCGGACATCCGCCAGGAGATCCCCGGATTTGGCCGCATTGAGCTGACCCTGGAGTGTCTCGATCTCCCGCTGCATCTCCCGCTGGCGAGCGAGGAGTTTCTGGAGCCGGTCGATATTGTCTCCCCCCTCGGCCTTCATGAGTGCCGCGATCTGCCGCTTCTCATCCTCCAGCTCCTGGATGTGGCGCAGCGCCCCCATGCCGGTCAGGGCCTCTATGCGGCGCACCCCGGCGGCTATTCCCGCCTCGGAGAGAATCTTGAAGGAGCCGATGTCGCCGGCGGCCCGGACGTGGGTGCCGCCGCAGAGCTCGGCGCTCACCTCCCCCACCTTGACCACCCGTACCCGGTCGCCATACTTCTCGCCGAAGAGGGCCGTGGCGCCGCTCTCCATGGCTTCCTCAACGGCCATTTCACGGGCATGGACCGTATCGTTCTCCATTATGAAGGTATTGACGATCTCCTCCACCCGCCGGATTTCCTCCGGGGTCATGGCGGCAAAGTGGGTGAAGTCGAAACGGAGCCGGTCCGGCGCCACCAGGGAGCCGGCCTGCTTCACGTGCTCGCCGAGCACCCGGCGGAGCGCCGTCTGGAGGAGGTGGGTGGCGGTGTGGTTGCGGGCCGTGGCGTCGCGATCCACGGACGCCACCTTCAGGTCGCACGCTTCGCCGGTCTTGATGGTCCCCTCGACGACGGTTCCCCGGTGGACGATGAGGTCGGGATAGGGGCGGATCGTACCGGTCACCCGCACGTGGGCTGAGCCGGTGGAGATGGTGCCGGTATCCCCGGCCTGGCCACCGGACTCGCCGTAGAAGGGGGTCCTGTCGGTGATGATTTCCACATCTTCGCCGGCCTTCGCCTCGGCCACCTCGGAGCCACCACGGAGGATGCTGCCGATCGCTGCGTAGCTGCACTTCTCATCATAACCCACAAAGACGCTTCTGACCCCACGGTTGTGGAGTTCCTTGTGGACGGCGGCAATCCCTTCTTCGCCGGAACCTTTCCAGTGCTCCCGGGCCTGCTCCCGTTGGCGTTCCATGCACGCCTCAAATCCGGGCTCGTCGATGGTGAACCCTTCGGCCCGGACGATGTCGGCCGTGAGGTCAGTGGGGAAACCGAAGGTGTCGTAGAGGCGGAAGAGGGTTTCGCCGGGGATCACCGTCTTCCCCTCCCCCTTCAACTGGGCCACGGCGTCGTTCAGGATGGCAAGCCCCCGGTCGAGGGTTTCGGCGAAGCGCTCCTCCTCGGCCCGGATCACCTTCTTGATGTATTCCTCCCGCTCCAGAAGCTCCGGGTATGAGCCCCCCATCATCTCGTTCACGGCGTCCACGGTCCGGTAGAGGACCGGCTCGGCAAAGCCGAGCATCTTGGCATGGCGGGCTGCCCGGCGCATGATCCGGCGCAGCACGTAGCCCCGCCCCTCATTGGAGGGAAGGACACCGTCGCAGATGAGAAAGGTGGTGGCCCGGGCGTGGTCGGCGATGACCCGCATGGAGACGTCGTCCTTCTCGTTCTCCCGGTACCGTTTCCCCGAGAGCCTTTCCACGTGGCGGATGACTCCCTGGAGAAGGTCAGTGTCGTAGTTGGACTTCACTCCCTGCATGACGGTGCAGATCCGCTCAAGCCCCATGCCGGTATCGACGGAGGGTTTGGGGAGCGGGGTCATGGTGCCGTCGGCGGAGCGGTTGAACTGCATGAAGACGTTGTTCCAGATCTCCATGTAGCGGTCGCAGTCACACCCGACGGTACAGTCGGGGCTGCCGCACCCCACCTCGGGGCCGTTGTCCCAGAAGATTTCGGAGCAGGGGCCGCAGGGGCCGGTGTCTCCCATGGACCAGAAGTTGTCCTTCTCGCCGAAGCGGAAAATCCGCTCACGGGGGACCCCCTCCTGGTGGTGCCAGATGTCGGCGGCCTCGTCGTCATCGGTGTAGACCGTCACGTAGAGGCGATCCTTGTCGAGCCCCAGGTCCTTGGTGAGGAATTCCCAGGCAAAGGCGATGGCCTCCTTCTTGAAATAATCGCCGAAGGAGAAGTTGCCGAGCATCTCGAAGAAGGTATGGTGCCGGGCGGTGCGCCCCACGTTTTCCAGGTCGTTGTGTTTGCCCCCGGCCCGCACGCACTTCTGGGAACTGGTTGCCCGGGTGTACCCCCGGTCCTCCATGCCGAGGAAGCAGTCCTTGAACTGGTTCATGCCGGCATTGGCAAAAAGGAGCGTCGGGTCATTGTGGGGGATGAGGAGGGAGCTGGGGACCACGGTGTGTCCGCGGTCCTCGAAAAATTTCAGGAATCTGGCGCGTAGTTCGTTTCCGGTCATCGGTTCCTCTGTATTCTGGATTGAATTGAAAAGATAAATGTTATTCGTCGGCGGAAACCCGCAGGGCATCCAGGATGGCCGAAAGGGGATAGCCGCGACGCTGGAACCAGCCGACCACCCGCCGTTTCTCCCGTAAATCCGCCTCCCTTGGGTCGAAGGATGAGAACTTGCCGGCCAGCATCTCCCTTATGTCATCCCGCAGGTCGCGCCCTTCGGTGGCCCGAGCCAGGGCCTCGGCCGCAAGCTCACAGGGGATTCCGCGCCGGATGAGTTCCCGGCTGAGCCGCGGTCCCGCCATTCTGCCGCCGGCCATGGCCGTTTCCGCTATCCGCTCGGCCAGGCGCCGGTCGTTGAGATACCCCAACTCCCGCAGGCGGGCCACGACGGATGCGATTTCCCCTTCGCCGATCCCCTTGCGCCGCAGCTTCAGCGCCAACTCAGCCTCGCTGTGGTCGCGCCGGGAGAGAATATCGAGGGCGCGGCTGAACCCGCTCCGCTCATCCCCCATCTAAAACTTCTCGACCCCCTCGGCGGGCGTCTCTCCGCCGGCGGCCGAGGCACCTTCGTCGTGGACGAAGTCATCCCAGGTGCTGTCGGAGGTGGACGAGATGCCCGACACCTTGAGGGCGAAATCATCCGGGTTGGTGGACTGCCGGAGCGCTTCCTCGTAGGTGATGAGCTTGCCGGTATAGAGCTGCATGAGGGACTGGTCGAAGGTCTGCATCCCGTAGGTGGTGAACCCCTGGGCGATGGCCTCGGGGAGGAGCTTCGTCTTGTCCTTGTCGTCGATATATTCCTTGATGCGGGCAGTGCCGATCATGACCTCCACGGCCGGGACCCGCCCCTTGCCATCGGCCCGGGGGACCAACCGCTGGGAGATGACCCCCTTGATGACCCCGGAGAGCTGGAGCCTGACCTGGCGCTGGTGGAAGGGAGGGAAGACGGAGATGATCCGGTTGATGGTCTCGGCGGCGTCCAGGGTATGGAGGGTGGACATGACCAGGTGCCCGGTCTCGGCGGCGTGCATGGCGGTCTCGATGGTCTCCAGGTCCCGCATCTCCCCCACGAGGACCACGTCCGGGTCCTGCCGGAGGGCCCCTTTCAGGGCGGTGGAGAAGGAGAGGGTATCGAAGCCCACCTCCCGCTGGGAGAGGATGCTCTTCTTGTCGCGATGAAGGAACTCCACCGGATCCTCGACAGTGATGATGTTGCAGGTCCGGTGCTCATTGATGTAGTCGATCATGGCGGCCAGGGTCGTGGACTTGCCGCTTCCCGTGGTGCCGGTGACGAGGATGAGCCCCCGTTCCTCCAGGGCGAGCTTCTTGATGACCGGCGGGAGGGTCAGGTTCTCAATGGAGGGGATGCCGAAGGGGATGGACCGGAAGACCATGGCCACGGTCCCCCGCTGGGAATAGACGCTCACCCGGAAGCGGCCGAGGCCCGGCACGCCGTAGGCCACGTCGCACTCGTAGTGCTCCTCGAAGAGCTTTTTCTGCCGCTCATTCATGATGGCCAAGGCCATACCGCGCACCTGGTCCGGGGCAAGACGCTGTGCATTGGGAATGGGCCGCAGCCGCCCGTCGATCCGGACCACCGGCGGGAGACCCGTCTTGATGTGGATGTCGGAGGCCTTGGCCTTGACCGCTATGGCGAGAATGTCATTGAGTTCCATGGCCTATGCCGCCTCTTCCTTCCCCCCTTTGCGGGGAATGCCGGCCGTCTCGTAGATCTTATCCTCGATCTCGGCCACCATCTCGGAGTGCTCTTTGAGGAAATTCCGGGAGTTTTCGCGCCCCTGGCCGATCCGGTCGGAGCCGTAGGAGAACCAGGCACCGCTCTTGTCGATGATCTTGCGGTCCACGGCCAGGTCCAGGAGATCACCCAGGCGGGATATCCCCTCGCCGTAGTAGATGTCGAACTCCACTTCCTTGAACGGCGGGGCCACCTTGTTCTTCACCACCTTCACCTTGGTGCGGGAGCCGACAACCGCATCCCCCTGCTTGAGGGTGGCGATCTTGCGGATGTCGAGGCGGACCGAAGCGTAGAACTTGAGGGCGTTGCCGCCGGTGGTGGTCTCAGGGCTGCCAAACATGACACCGATCTTCATCCGGATCTGGTTGATGAAGATGACGCAGCAGTTGGACTTGGAGATGATGCCGGTGAGCTTCCGCAGGGCCTGGGACATGAGGCGGGCCTGGAGTCCCACGTGGGAGTCCCCCATCTCCCCCTCGATCTCGGCCTTGGGAACCAGGGCCGCCACCGAGTCGATGACGAGGACATCCACGGCGCCGCTCCGCACGAGCATCTCGGCGATCTCAAGGGCCTGCTCCCCCGTGTCGGGCTGGGAGACCAGGAGGTCGTCGGTCCGAACACCCAGCTTGCGGGCATAGCCGATGTCCAGGGCGTGCTCGGCATCCACGAAGGCCGCGATGCCGCCCAGCTTCTGGGCCTCGGCGGCGATGTGAAGGGCGAGAGTCGTCTTGCCCGACGACTCGGGGCCGTAGATCTCGATGACCCGTCCCCGGGGAACCCCGCCCACCCCCAGGGCGATATCCAGAGAGAGGGCGCCAGTGGGGATGGCGTCGATGTCCGGCAGGGCCTCGTCGGCACCCAGCCGCATGATGGCGCCCTTGCCGAACTGCTTCTCTATCTGGCTCAGTGCCAGCTCAATCGCCTTCTCGCGTTCCTGGGTCACGGAATTCCTCCTCTGGGGTCGTCGGCAGGGCGGAAAATCGCCACTGCCCGGTATAGTTGAACAGAGATAGCACAGGTGTTTCGTCTTTTTCAACGGGTATCTTCGGGACCTGCGCCACCGCCGCGGCGGCTATCCGCCCCCCTCATCGGGAAGGTCGTCATGGGAACGGGACATGCCGACTCCGGAGAGGGGGAGTTGGGGCTGGCAGGCACTCTCCTCCAGGGGGAGAAGCACGAAGAAGGCGCTGCCGAGACGGCCATCGGAACTTTCTCCCGGACTCTCGACCCAGACCATGCCCCCATGGGCTTCCACCATCCCCTTGACGATGGCGAGCCCCAACCCGGTCCCCTTCCCCTGAAACTTGTTCTTGCCGCTGGAGTGATGACGGATATCACCCACCTCGTAGAACTTGTCGAAGATCTTCACCTGCTCGTCGTGACTCACGCCGATGCCGCTGTCCCGGACCTCCACCTCCAGGTAGCAGTTATCACCCGCCTGGGCAAGGAACCGGGCATTGAAGCGGCTGAGAATCTCCTCTCGCGGCGAAAGCCTGTCCATGTCCACAACCCGGGCGGCAACCATGATGGTACCGCCGTCGGGGGTAAACTTGATGGAGTTTTCCAGCAGCTCGGTGAAGATATCCCGGAAGCATTCCCGATCGCCGCTGCAGTGGGGGAGCCGCTCCAGGTCGTCAAAGGAGATCGTGAGATCCCGCTCGGCCCGCAGGGGTTCCAGCGTCTCGAGTACCTCCTCGAAAACCTGGGAAATGTGGAGGGTCGAGCGGGAGACCGCGGTGCTGTTCGCCTCCAGCTTCGCCACCTTGAGGATGTCGCTGACGATCTCGGAGAGGCGCTCCCCCCCCTGGTTGATCATGTCGAGGACCCGGCGGGCATCGCTTCCGATCTGGAAGGAGGGGGACGAGAGGAGAAACTCGGTGCCGCTGATGATGCTCGTCAGGGGGGTGCGGAACTCGTGGGAAATCATACCGAGGAAGTTGGACTTCATCCGGTCGATTCGCTCCAGTTCCTGGTTGGCCCGTTCCACGAGCATGAGGTTGGTGCGGAGCCGGTGCTGGGAGAAGGAGAGTTCGTGGCTGCTCCGTTCCAGGAGGCGGAGGGAGCCCATGAGCTCATCGCTCTTCCACTTGAGTTCATCGAAGAGGCGGGCGTTGTCGATCACGATCCCCACCTGGCCGGCGATGGAAAGCAAGAGGGCCACCTCGTCATCCCCGAAACGACGTTCCTTCCTGCACAGGAGGTACATGACGCCGGTGACGCGGTTGCGGGCCGACAGGGGAACCCCGACGAATCCCTTCCACCCCTGGACGGCCGGCGACGAGCCGAAACGGCACTCCGCTTCCAGGTTCGCCAGACTGAGGCTGGTGCCGGAGCCGGCGATCCGCTCCAGGGGGCCGGCCTCATCCCGCCGGGCAAGGAGGAACCGGAGTTGCTCGGGAACGTTGATTGATGCCGTTGGCCTCAGCTTCCCGTCCTGATTGCTAAGGTGTATCCCGCCGCCATTGGCGCCGAAGGCCTCGATGGTCTCGCGAAGCGTCACGGCGAGCACCGTCTCCAGCTCCGTCTCCTGGTTGGCCCGGGTAATGATGCCGACGAGAGTGGAGAGTTCCCGGTTGCGCTGGCGGACCTCCCGTTCGGCCCGGTGCCTGAAGGTGATGTCGCGAACCACGGCATGAACCACCTTCTCGTCCCCCAAGTCGATGAGACGGGCATCGACCTGACCCAGGAAGCACTCACCACCCTTGCGGCGAAACGTGATCCCGTCGGAGCGTCCCCTCCCCCGCCGGGCCACCCGGTGAACGAGGGAGATGAATTTCTCCTGGTCCTCCTCAAGGACCAGATCCTTCCCCCGCAACGGGATCATCTCCTCCTTGTCGTAGCCGAAGAGTTCGGTTCCGCGGCGATTTACCTCCACCAGCATCCCCGTATCGGCATTGAAGACGAAGATGGCCGTACCCGCCCCCTCCATGAGACTGCGGTAACGCCGCGCGGTCTTGTCCAGTTCCCGCTGGACCTGCATCAGTTCCTTGACATGGGCCAGGGCTTCCTCGCTCTTCATGCGGCGATAGCTTACGGCCATGAATATGAAACAGAGCATGAGAAAGACGAGAACATGGGGGAGAACGCCGAAGATGGAGGCGTTATGAATGCGGTAGGCGACGAACGTGCCGACAAGCCCCAGGAAGAGCAGAACGGCGCCCACCCAGCCGACAACGAGGCATATCCGATGGTTTGGTGAAGACATGACTACCTATCCATCCCGCCAAGGACTAATGTGATAAAAGCCGCCTTCTCAGCCAATCCATGGCCGTAACCGCGGTGATCGTCCTGATCCTGTCGCGGTCTCCCCTGAAATGGTACCCCTTGGCAGAGCAGCCTGCCTGGTCCGCCAGGGCGATGAACACCGTCCCCACGGGTTTGTCCGGGCTCCCCCCCTCCGGCCCGGCGATGCCGGTAACGGCCAGGGCCAGGTCGCTCCCGGCCAGTTGCCGCGCCCCCCGGGCCATGGCCTTGGCCACCTCGGCGCTCACGGCCCCGACCTCGGCCAGAAGCCCTTGGGGGACGCCCAGCAGACGCGCCTTGGCGTCGTTGGCATAGGTGACCGCGCCGAGGAGAAAATAGGCGGAACTGCCGGGAATCGCCGTGATCCGTCCGGCGATGAGGCCGCCGGTGCACGACTCGGCCAGGGCCAGGGTCATCCCCGTTTCCCGGAAGAGGCGGGCCACTGTTGTGTCGATGGTCTCCCCGTCCCCGGCGACCACGTGCCCCTCGAGTCGCTCCCGCACCAGGGCCGCACCGTCCTCCAAAAGCGCCGTCAACGCCCCCTCGTCCTCCCCCGTGGCCCGAAGCTTCACCTGAACCACCGGATACTCCACGCAGTAGGCGACCGTAAGCCCCGGCCGTGAGCGGTCCAGGTCCGAGAGCCGGGCGCCGATCTCCGCCTCGGAGAGGCCGAAGACCGTAAGGGTCAAAGTTCGGGTGCGCCGGTGCTCCCCGCGCCGCTCCAGAACCAGGGGAACAACCGTCTCATCCAGCATCACGGCCATCTCGGAGGGGACCCCGGGGAGGAACATGAGGAGACATCCGTCGAGGAGGAGATAAAAACCGCTGGCAGTGCCGGTGGGATTCGGGATGAGTTCCGCCTTGGCTGGCAGAAGGCACTGGCGGCCGTTGGCCGGGTGCATCTCCCGCCCCAGCCGGACGAAAAACTCCCTGAGGTGCCCCATGGCCTCCTCGTTCAGGACGAGGCGCCTTCCCGTGGCCCGCGCCACGGCCCGGGCGGTCACGTCGTCATCGGTGGGACCGAGGCCTCCCGTGGCAATGACCACGTCGTGACCACGGGCAAGCTCCTCCAGGGCCCCGGCGATTTCCCCCTCGTCGTCCCCCACGGTCAGTTTCCGGGCCGTGACGATCCCCTCGTCGGCCAGCCGTGCCGCGATTCGAGCCGAGTTGGTATCGACAACCTCACCAAGGAGGAGTTCGTCGCCGATGGAAAGGAGCGCCGTTTTCACAGAAACCTCAGGATCACGTGGAGTGCGACGCAGGCGTAGATGCCGGCCACCACGTCATCGAGGACCACGCCGTAGCCGTTTTTAACCTGCTGGTCGAAGTAGCGGGCCGGCGGCACCTTGACGATGTCGAAGAACCGGAAGAGGAGAAAGCCGATCACGATGCTCCGCCAGTGGACCGGCGCCCCGGCCATGGTTATGAGGAAGCCGATCACCTCGTCAATGACGATCTTTCCCGAGTCCTTCTCGCCGAACTCCCGTTCCGCCGCCCCTGAGACCCATGAAGCGAGGAAGAAGAAGGGGACGAGTGTCAGGAGGTAGAGCCCGAGGGGAAGCCGCACCAGAACCAGGTAGAGGGGGATGGCCCCCAGGGTCCCCACGGTCCCCGATGCCACGGGGAAAAACCCGGTGCCGAACCAGCTTGCCGCGCAGACGACGAAGCCCCTCATGACTCCCCCGCCTCCCGCTCCACAATCCGGTAGACCTCCAGAAGCGACATTTCCCGCTCGGCGGCGATCCGGCGGCACGCATCGTATTCGGGGGTTACCCGCACCACCCGCCCGCCGTCGCGGATCACCTTCACCGTCACCGGCCCGAGGGAGGTGGGGCGCTCCTCCTTTTCGCGGGCCAGCTTGAGCCGGCCGGCGGGGTAGAACCGTACCCCGATGGCCGAGGTCTCCCGCAGCACGAGAGCGGCGAGTTCGTCCCTCTGCCCGGGGCGGGCGATGACGGTGAGCTTCACCGCCGGGCGGTTCTTCTTCATCTGCAGGGGCGAAAAAGCCGCGTCGAGGGCGCCGGCCTCCATGAGCCGCTCCAGGACGTGGCCGAGGATCTCCGGGTTCATGTCATCGATGTGGGTCTCGATGATGCAGACCTCGTCCCGCAGGAGCCCCCCTTCCGCCTCGCCCACGAAGAGCCGCAGGACGTTGGGGATATCCTCGAAATCCTTGGTGCCGGCCCCGCAGCCGACACCGGTCACGGTCATGGCCGGGGCCCGGCCGAAGCCGGTGGCCAGGGCGGCCAGGATGGCGGCCCCGGTGGGGGTCACCCGCTCTCCGCTCCCCGCCTCGCCGTGGATCGGGAGCCCCCGCAGAAGCTCCGCCGTGGCCGGAGCCGGCACCGGGAGCCGGCCGTGGGCCGTTTCCACGAAGCCGCTTCCCAGGGGGAGAGGAGCGGCATGGATGGCGTCGATGCCGAGCCACTCCAAAGCTGCCGCTGCGCCGACGATGTCAACGATGGAGTCCACGGCTCCCACCTCGTGGAAGTGGACCCGCCCGATCTCGACCCCGTGGACCTTTGCCTCGGCCTCGGCGAGGCGGAAGAAGATCCGCTGGGCCTTCTCCTTCACCCCTTCGGCAAGGGTGCTCTCCTCGATCATGGCGGCGATGTCGGCGTAGTGGCGGTGGGGCTGGTGCTCCTCCACGTGCACCACGAACCGGGCGGCGGCGATCCCCTTGCGGCTCGTCCGCTCCACGGCCAGGGAGTAGCTGGAATGGGGGAGCGGGAGCTGTTTCACCGCCCCCTCCACCACCTCGAAGGGGACTCCCAGGTCCAGGAGGGCCGCCACGGTCATGTCGCCGGCAATGCCGGCAAAGCAGTCGCAATAGAGTATCTTCAAGAAAACCTCATTCCCTGTTGATCTTACTGGCCGCCACGGCGGCGCCGAAGCCGTTGTCGATGTTCACCACCGTGACGCCGGCGGCGCAGGAGTTGAGCATCCCGAGGAGGGCGGCGATCCCCCCGAAGGCTGCCCCGTACCCCACCGAGGTGGGAACGGCGATGACCGGCCGGTCCACGAGTCCCCCCACCACCGAGGGAAGGGCCCCCTCCATTCCGGCCACCACGATGAGGACGCTGGCGGCCGTGAGCGCCTCCCGTCGGGCCAGGAGGCGGTGGATTCCCGCCACCCCCACGTCGTAGAGGTGCTCGGCGTCGTTCCCCATCATCCGGAGGGTGACCAGGGCCTCGGCCGCCACCGGCAGGTCGGAGGTGCCGGCCGAGACGACGAGGACCGTCCCCCGACCCCGCTGTTCCGCCGGCTTCTGCTCCAGGGTGAGGCAGCGGGCGTCGGCGTGCCAGACCGCGGCGGGAAAGGCCTCCTTCACCGCCAGGGCCTTGGCCTCGTCGAGACGGGTCACGAGGATGTTGTTCCCCCTGGCTGCCAGGGAGGCCATGATCCGCTCGATCTGGCCGGCGCTCTTGCCGGCACCGAAGATCACCTCCGGGAACCCCTGGCGCAGGCTCCGGTGATGGTCCACCATGGCATCTCCAATGTCCTCGAAGGGGAGGTGGCGCAGGCGCTCAAGTGCCTCGTCCTCGCCGATGGCGCCGCTCTTGAATTTGTTCAGGAGAATTTTGAGTTCGTTCGGGTCCATAGCATCCAGCCGGGTATCAGTACATTCTAACAAAAATATCATCCATTGCAGGGATTGAAAATGCGTGCTGCCGGGTAAGGGGCCAGGGGGTTTGGCGGGATGGAGACAAAAAGGGGGGAAACCCAGATGTCTCCCCCCTTTCTTAACGGCTCAGCTATGCTCGCGCGTGGCGTGGAACTGGAGCTCCTTCCAGTTGTCCATGGTGTTGTCGAGGCGCCACTGGCTGCTGGCCAGATAGGCCAGGTTCCCCTCGCCGTCGATGTAGCAGCTCATGACTTCCTTCTTCTGGAACTCCTCCAGCTTCTTCTTCTCGCCGGTCACCCACCGGGCCGTGGCGTAGGCGGCGGGCTCGTAGGTGGCCTTCACGTTGTACTCGTGCTCCAGCCGGTGCATGACCACGTCGAACTGGAGGACACCGACGGCCCCCACAATCCAGTCGGCCCCCATGAGGGGGCGGAAGACCTGGGTGGTCCCCTCCTCGGCCAGCTGCGTCAGCCCCTTCTCCAGGGCCTTTGACTTCAGGGGGTCCAGGAGCCGCACCTTGCGGAAGTGCTCCGGGGCGAAGTTGGGGATGCCGGTGAACTTGAGCTCTTCACCCATGGTGAAGGTGTCGCCGATCTTGATGGTGCCGTGGTTGTGGATGCCGATGATGTCGCCGGGGAACGCCTCCTCCACGTGGGTGCGGTCCTGGGCCATGAAGATGGTGGCGTTGTTGATGGCCACCTCGCGGCCGAGCCGCACGTGGCGCACCTTCATGCCGCGGGTGAACTTGCCGGAGCAGATGCGGAAGAAGGCGATCCGGTCCCGGTGGGCGGGGTCCATGTTCGCCTGGATCTTGAAGGCGAAGGCGGCAAAGGGCTCCTCATAGGGGGAAACGGTGCGGGTGACCGCCTCCCGGGGGAGCGGCGCCGGGGCGTTCTCCACAAAGGTATCGAGAAGCTGCTGGACCCCGAAGGTGTTGATGGCGCTGCCGAAGAAGACCGGGGTCTGGAGGCCGGCCAGGTAGGCCTCCTCCTCGAAGGGGTGGGCCGCCCCCTCAAGAAGCTCGATGTCACCGCGAAGCTCCGCGGCCTGGGAGCCGAGGATCTCGTCGAGGCGGGGGTCATCGAGACCCGAGAGCGAAATGACGCTTCCGGTTCCCCGCTCCGCCTCGGCATCAAATATGATGAGTTCCTTGGTGTAGAGGTGGTAGGTGCCGCGAAACCGCTTACCCATGCCGATGGGCCAGGTCATGGGGGCGCACTGGATCTTCAGGACCTTCTCGATCTCGTCGATGAGCTCGAAGGGGTCGCGCCCCTCCCGGTCCAGCTTGTTGACGAAGGTCATGATGGGGGTGTGGCGCAGGCGGCAGACATCGAGAAGCTTGATGGTCTGGCTCTCGACCCCCTTCACCGCGTCGATGACCATGAGGGCCGAGTCAACGGCGGTGAGAACCCGGTAGGTGTCTTCGGAAAAGTCGTTGTGGCCCGGGGTGTCCAGGAGGTTCACCTCGTAGTTCCGGTAGGTAAACTTCATGACCGACGAGGTGACCGAAATCCCCCGCTGCTTCTCCATCTCCATCCAGTCGGAGGTGGCATGGCGGGCCGCCTTGCGGGCCCGCACCTCGCCGGCCTGCTGGATGGCGCCGCCGAACAGCAGCAGCTTCTCGGTGATGGTGGTCTTGCCGGCGTCCGGGTGGCTGATGATGGCGAAAGTCCGCCGGCGGTCGATTTCCTGCTCGTTGTGCTTCGTCAAAGTCTGCTCTCCGTCATGGTGAAAAGTGCTGAAATTTCTGGACAAACGAAAGGCGAAGAGGATATCTTCGCCAAAATTGACTATACACGAAATCGCCGCGCCGTGACAACCAAAAGAACGCCTTGCCACTACCCCATCTCAAGGACGGATCCATGGACGATTACTACCAGCTTGTGCCAGACGCCGATGCCCGGGAGGACAACCGGCAGATACTCGAAACCCTCGCCGCCATCCGGAAGGGGACCGTCTCCAACGATCTGCGGCTCCTCAACTACTACCAGTCGATCCCGGTCAACTTCGGCGCCACGGTGGAATCCATCGACGGTGACACCGTGGAGCTTGCGGTCCACCAGCAACAGGCGGTGGTCATGCACCTGGAAAAGCAGACCTTCCTCAAGAGCAGCCACTTCCCGAAGGATGTTCTGGCCGCCGTCAGTTACGTGAACATCGACAAGTGCGTGGCCATGGTGACCAAGTTCGCCTATGCGGTGGTGCGGGCCGAGCGGCGCCAGTTCGTGCGGGTGGAGGTGAAAGACCCGATCGAGGCGACGTTCAGCGCATCCGGCGTGAAGGTGACCGGCACCCTCAACGACATCTCCATCGGCGGCATCGCCATCGCCGTCTCTGTCCCCAATCCACCCGAAAACGCCCTGGAAGGGTCGGTGCGGGTCGGGCTCCCCGGCGGCCCCTTCGAAATCCCCGCCAAACTCCTGAGAGTCATTCCCGCAAACGAGAAACACCTTGCCATCTGCGAGATCAGGCCCGATGCCCGGGCCGAAAAGGGGATTTCCCAATACATCTTCCAGCGGCAAGTGGAGATAATACGAGAGTTGAAAGACTCGATCTTTTAGGGTGGCTTGCGTCCGGATGCGGCGTCATACTACCGTCTGAAAAAATAGCGGTCCACCGACCACGCCCCCCCGCCGATCAGGACCAGGGACAGGGCCATGCCGAGGAGCGCCAGGTTGTACTCGATGCCGTCCCCCCGGGGGCCGTTGAGGAAGAACCCGTTCACCCAGCTGACCTTGTAGATGGCCACCGCCATGGTGGCGGCGATGCTGAACCCCGACAGCCGGGTGAGGAAACCGCAGAGAACCCCGATGCCGCCGCCAAACTCGGCGATGATTGCCAGGAGCGTCAGAATCGGCGGAATGCCGAGCTTCTGCTCGAACGTGGTGAAGGTGGCGGTGAGACCGTGACCGCCGAAGAGCCCCAGAAGCTTCTGGGAACCATGGGCGATGAAAATGGCCCCGAGGGGTATCCGGATCATGAGGAGCGCCAGGGAATCGGCCGTGGCGCCCATGGTGGACCTGGCCATGGAAACCTCCTGCTGCTGACGTGCCGACGCAGATGTTATCCGCTGCCGGCCGCTGCTATTCTTGCCACAGAATGCCGCCTGTCCGCAACGGTAAAACGTGCTCCGGCAATCGCGCTTCTGAAGCTTACCGCCAAAAATGTTTGAGCCATGCCCCCCACTTGGAGTACTATCAATTGGTTGATGTTCCAGCAGATATCCCTATCAAACCACAAGGAGACATGACACCATGTTTTTTCCCACGTTCCGCGCCCGCAGAATCAGGGGTAAAGAGGTCTTCCGCCGGATGGTCAGCGAGACCACCCTTTCCGCCACCGACCTGATCTACCCGATGTTTTCCGCCTTCGGCACGGGGATCAGAAAAGAGATCTCCTCCATGCCGGGGATCTACCAGCAGTCCATCGAGCACATCGTCGCCGAGGCCCAGGAGGTCCATGAGTTGGGAGTGCCGGCGGTGATCCTCTTCGGTATCCCCGAGACCAAGGACGCCGTGGGGAGCGACGCCTACGCCGAGCACGGCATCATCCAGGAAACGATCCGGGCCATCAAGAAGCAGGTGCCGGGGTTGGCGGTCATCACCGACGTCTGCATGTGCGAGTACACCGACCACGGCCACTGCGGCATCATCAAGGACGGCGACGTGGACAACGACGAGACCCTGGAGCTCCTGGCCAAGGAAGCCCTCTCCCACGCAGAGGCAGGCGCCGACATGGTGGCGCCGTCGGACATGATGGACGGCCGGGTCATGGCCATCCGCGAAATCCTCGACAACCACGGCTACAAGCACATCCCCATCATGAGCTACGCCGTGAAATACGCCTCGGGCTACTACGGCCCGTTCCGGGAGGCCGCCGAGTCGACGCCGCAATTCGGCGACCGCCGCTCCTACCAGATGGACCCGGGGAACCGCCGTGAGGCCATCCGTGAAGCCCGCATGGACGTGGAGGAAGGTGCCGACATCATCATGGTGAAGCCGGGGCTCCCCTACCTCGACATCGTCCGGGACCTGCGGGAGGAGTTCGACCTCCCCGTGGCGGTCTACAACGTCTCCGGCGAGTACAGCATGATCAAGGCCGCCGGCCGGGCCGGCTGGATCGACGAAGAGCGGGTCATGATGGAAACCCTCATCTCCTTCAAGCGGGCAGGGGCCGACCTCATCCTCACCTACCACGCCAAGGAGGCGGCACGGGTGCTGAAGAGAGGATAACCCGATTCCGTGATAAACTTGAAAGGCCTGCCGGTTGGCGGGCCTTTTTTCGTATCAACCCCAATAAGCTTTTGAAACACGGAGCAACTGAGCAACGGAGAAAATCTGAGATTATTTTTCAGGAAAGAGCCTGTAGTGGCTTGTCATTTCAACGATTGACGGCTATTGATCCAAACCGCTGATTTCTCTGTTGCTCCGTTGCTCAGTGTTATTCAAGAAGTGCCTTTTTCAGAATCAACCGCGAGGCACCGCCATGAAACGCCTCCCCTTCCGCTATCTGGAACCCACCTTCTGCGCGGGGCTCCTGGACGACCCGGTCCTCCTGGTGAACGTCCGCCCCCTGGGGCGCGCCATCCTCGTGGACTGCGGCCAGCTCCACCACCTGGCCAAGCGGGTCCTCAAATCCCTCGACGCAATCTTTATCACCCACGCCCACATGGACCACTTCATGGGGTTCGACACCCTCGTTCGCCACATCCACGTCTCCCCCCGGACGGTGCAGCTTTTCGGCCCGGCAGGGATCGCCGGGAAGGTGACGGCCAAGCTGGCCGGCTACGACTGGAACCTGACCGAATCCTACTGGTGCACCTTCCGGGTCCACGAGGTCCATCCCGACAGAATCATCCATTTCACCTTCCCCGGCGCCCAGGGTTTTCCCTGCCTGCCGGAGGGGGAAACGCCGCGCGCGGGGACGGAGATCTACCGCAACCCGTTCCTCACGGTGGACGCCGCAATCTGCGACCACAACGCCATCCCCACCCTCGCCTTCCGGATCACCGAGCGCCCCTCCTTCTGGATCGACGGGGAAAAGATCGCGGCGGAAGGGCTTGTGCCGGGGGAGTGGCTGCGGGAGCTGAAGAGCCGCTTTTACCGGGGGGAACTGTATGGCAGAACAATCACGGTCTCCTGCCGGACAGCCGCCGGCGGCGTGGAGGAGCGAAGCGTCCACGGCCGGGAGCTCTTCGAGGCGATCCGGCGGGACCAGGAACCGGCCGGCATCGGCTACCTCACCGACATCGGGGCGAGCGCCGGGAACCTGGCCACGGCGCGGCGGCTCCTGACAGGCGTCACACTCCTCGCCTGCGAGTGCTCATTCCTGGCCGCGGACAGGGACAAGGCCCGCACCTCCCACCACCTCTGCACGACCGACGTCTCGGCCCTCGCCCGGGAGCTCCGCCCCGGCTGGCTCCTCCCCATGCACCTCTCCAAGAGCTACAACACGAAGGGCCACCTCATCTACGATGAACTGGCCCTTGCGCCGGAAACCCGGCTGCTCCGCCTCCCCGAGCACCTCACCCCCCGGCCACTTCTGCCGGCGGAGTTTCCGAAGCTGGGATAACTGCGGACAGCCCCGTCAGTGGCATCACCCGTTCTGTCTTGAACCATCCCTCCGTAACGGGACCGGAAACGGTGGTGCCACGAAGGCCTCTGATCCCATTCGGGACCGATGACCGGCTCACGCAAGCCCGACCACGTTCAGGGCAACAAGCGTAAGCGTGCTGACCACCCCCCAGAGCGTGACCGCGTGCAAGAGGGGCCTTATCCCGACCGCCCCCACCACCTCCCTGCTGAGCCCCGCGCCAACCATGAACAAGGTCATGACGAGGCATTGTTTGGCGACAGCAGCCAGCACTCCCCAGTACTGCCCGAACATTGGCAGTACTGTTCTGATGGTTGCGGCACCGATAAATCCCACGATGAACAGAGGAATCCTGGCCCTCTGTTTCCCCCCTTTGATCAACGATACCGCCATGACAGCCGGTGCGATCCAGATGGCCCTCGTAAGCTTGACCGTCGTCCCGATGGTCAACGCCAAGGGACCATAGGCGGACGTGGCACCAACAACACTGCTGGTGTCGTGGATGGCAAGCCCGGACCAGACCCCGAACATAGTCTGGTCAAGCTGCAGCCAGCGGCCGATCAACGGAAAGAGCAGGAGCGCCACGGAATTCAGGGTGAAGACCGTAGCCAAGGCCACCGCCGTTTCCTCATTCTTCGCCTTCAGGACAGGTGCCATGGCCGCGATGGCACTGCCGCCGCAGATTGCCGTGCCGAACGAAATAAGGGCCGAGGTGTTGCGGTCCGTCCGGAACAGCGTGCCCAGGGCAGAGCCCACCACGAGGGTCCCTGCGATGCCGATGGTGCTATACCAAATGGAGTTTTTCCCGGTCTGTAGCACCTCGCCCAGCCCCAGCCCGAAGCCGAGTCCGACGACCGAGATCTGCAGCAACTTTGTGCTGTAGTGGGCGGTCTTCCGGGGCCATGGGTTCCCCAACAGCAGACTGAAGGATATCCCCATGACCAACGCCAGGGCAGTACCAACCCATGGGGTAGCGCACAGTGCCAGCAGAATGAGGAATAACACCTTGTGGAGCCTGGTTGCGTTCATGGCATCCTCCCCGATGCATGTTTTGGTTGCATCATAGGCCATCTCGCATATAATAAAAAATTAGTAATATCTATCAATATGTTCAATATTTTTTATAAGGGACTGCAATGGCTATTACCGTGAGGCAACTGGAAATATTTGAAAAGGTTGCCCGATGCGAGCATGTGACCCAGGCAAGCTGTCAGCTCTTCATAACGCAGTCGGCGGTGAGCATGGCCATTGCCGAACTGGAGCGGCTGGCGGGGGCCCCGCTCTTTGAGCGCCACGGCAAGCGCCTGCTCCTGAATGATCGGGGACGCAAGATCCTGCCGGAAGCCATGGAGGTGATCAGAAGAATCCGGGCGATAGAGCAGTTCCTCGAAGACTCCGCCGGCGAACCCCGGGGGGTCCTGACCATCGGGGCAAGCACCACCATCGGCAACTACATTCTGCCCGAAATCGTTGCCGAATTTTCGAGGAACTACCCCCAGGCAAAGGTGTTGCTGACCATCGCGAATGCCCAGCAGATCGAAAATGCTCTGGAAAATGGGGAGCTCGACCTGGGGCTGATCGAAGGGATTCCCCATTCCAGGGTTCTCGACACATCCCCCTGGAAAAATGATGAATTGGTCGTCGTGGTTGGCAAAGGGCATCCGTGGGGGGGCAAAAAAAAGGCTTCTGTGGAGATGTTGCGCGGCGCCCCCTGGATCATGCGTGAAAAGGGGTCCGGAACGAGGGAGGTTTTTGAGGCGGCAATGGCCCGAAAAGGGATAGAGTTCTCAATCGCCCTGGAACTGGGGCATACCGAAGCCATCAAGAAGGCCACTGAAGCGGGCCTGGGGGTAGGATGCCTCTCGAGAATTGCCGTCGAAAGGGAGCTGGAACAGGGCTGGCTCGTGGAGATTGCGTGCTCTCTTGACTTACGGAGAACCCTTTCGGTCCAGACAAGGGAATGTCGATACCAGACGAGGTTATTGCAGGAATTTCTCTCCCTGTTGAACCAGTACCGGGACACATGACCAAACGACGCGCACGAGCCGGAGCGCTTGGGGGCCGGCATGGGCGCCCGCTGTCGAACAGTCAGGTTCCCGCCCCGGTACCAGAAAGAAGTCTATGTGTTCCGTTTGATTCTGTTGGGTATGTGTCAGCGGCATTTTTCAGCAGCACGTTTGTACTGAACCAGCTTGCCGGCTTCGGCATCTTCTATTCCCAGCTCAGCTTCAGCGCGTCATACACTCGACAGGAGTTCGGGGGACATCCATAATGTGTTATTACCAAAAGCATCCTCACTACTCCCCCGCCAGCCACCCTTCGATCCGCGTCAGCTCCTCCCCCCAGCCGGCCCCGAGCCGGGCCTTCAGAAACTCCCCGTAGAGACTGTCAAAGAGCTGCAGGCCCTGCTCGATGACGTACATCCGCTCATAGAAGGCGGCCTCCCGCTCGCTCCCCTCGTCCACGTGGTCCCCCTTCTCGATGGCCACCTTGGGGGCCTTGAGGGAGGCAAAGTGGAAGAGCTCACCCTTGAGGGTCAGCTTCCAGGTGTTCTCCTCCTGCTCCAGGTAGAGAGTCGACTCGGTGATCCGCTTGCCGTGGGCAAGGGCGGTGAGGGCCTCCCGGAAGTGATCCTGGGGGCCGGCGACGGTGATCTTCTGGGTGCCGGCCTCGCCGGCGCTCATGAGGACGAGGCGGTCATTGAGATAGGCCACGAAGGGGTCGTCGGCCAGGGCCGGGCCGGGCCGGCTCACCCGGTACTCGGACGCCTCGGTCATGGTCCGGTGGAGGAGCCAGAGGAGAAAGTCCCACCCGAGCCACTGGTTGCTCCGGATAAGGTCGATGGCCGCATCGCTGGTGGCGAGGTTGGCCTTTTCCAGGGCCGGCCTCAGCTCCTCGCCCACGACCGCCTCGGCCCGGCTGTAGGGGTGGATCGCCACCAGCCGCGCCCCCTCGAAGGTCTTCTTGAACTGGGCCTCGAAGAGCTCGATGACGGGCGCAGAGAGGGAGGTGAAGCTGACGATGCCGGTGCGGGTGTCCCAGACCGCGTCCCAGGTGGAGGGAACCGGCAGGGTCTTGGCCAGGAGGCTGAGGCGCACCGCCTCCTTCAGCTCCTCCCGCTTCTGCTTCGGCACCCGGTTGAGGCCGGGGTTGGCGGAAAGATGCTCGTGCTCGGCCACCTGGAGGTAGGCTTTCACCAGGGCGGCGGGGAGCTTCCGCTGGTCGCGGCGCAGGGTGAAGGTGACGTAGTGGTCGCGCCAGAAGGCGGCGGGGGTATCGAAGCTCATCTGGCGGTGGTCGTCCAGGTGGACCCACCCCACGGACTGCTCGGCGGCACCCTGGTCGATGGGCTGAAAGGCCTGCTTGGCAAGATTTTCTGCTATAAAGGGGTAGAGATCGCCGGAGGGGAGGTCCCCCGCGACGCGGAACTGACAGACGGCAACGGTGCCGGAAAGGATGCCCATTTTTTGCTCCTTGTTCACGGAATTGAAGGGGAGAAGTGATACACCCATTGGGGCTCGGAGGGCAAGCACTTTGTGGGAGCCGGCACGACCTATGGCCATAATGAAAAAAATATTATAGTTTTCGTCGCGGGGGTCGATACGTTTCCATAAGGGCGCACTTTCCATAAAGCGCACCATTTCGTCTGAAAGAGGAGCCTGCGTATGCCGCTTAGTTTCACCGTAGGAGGCGCGACCCTGGCCGAAGAGGATCTGGCCACCCACATAGTCGCGGCGGTCAAGAACATCTTCGCCACCATGATCTTCATCGACGATATAGAGGACAGATATCCCCTGGACAAGCCAATTTCCCACTTCACCTGCAGCATCTCGGGGATGGTGGGGCTCGGCGGCGACTGCTCGGGAATGGTGGGAATCCACATCCCCGAGGAGCTGGCCCGTGAAGCCACGGCATCCATGCTCGGCATGGAGATGGACGAGATCGAGGGTGACGGCGACGTGCACGACGCCATGGGGGAGCTGACCAACATGCTGGCCGGCGAGATCAAGATGGAGTTCTCTTCCCGGGGAATGAGCGTCTGCCTTTCCACGCCGTCGGTCATCTCCGGCAGGGAGTACTCGGTGGAGGTGGTCTCCAGCGGGGCCGCGGTGGTGGTCCCCTTTGACCGGGGGGAGCACCGTTTCCTGGCAACGCTGCAGCTGGAAGGAAGCTAACGCGGCACGAGGTTCCTCCTTTTCTTTTCGCCCCCATGGGGTAGACTTGTGGGGCAATCTACCAGAAAAGGAGGAACACCAATGCAGGAACGCCCAGGCATCATCACCTTCAAGGGAAACCCCATGACGCTCCTCGGCCCGGCCCTGGTGGTGGGTGACAAGGCCCCGGCCTTCACCGCCGTGGACACCGGCCTCGCCCCGGTATCCCTGGCCGATTTCGCCGGGAAGATCAAGATCATCAGCGCCGTCCCCTCCCTCGACACCCCGGTCTGCGACACGGAGACCCGCCGCTTCAACCAGGAAGCGGCAACTCTGCCGGACAACGTCGTGCTGCTCACCGTGAGCATGGACCTTCCTTTTGCCCAGAAGCGCTGGTGCGGCGCCGCCGGCATCGACCGGGTAAAGACCCTCTCCGACTACCGGGACCGCTCCTTCGGCCTCGCCTACGGGGTGGTCATCAAGGAGCTGATGCTCCTCTCCCGCTCCATCTTCGTCATCGACGCCACGGACACCATCCGGTACATCCAGCACGTGCCGGAAGTAACCAGCGAGCCCGACTACGCGGCGGTCCTGGCCGCGGCCAAGGGATTGCCGTAGCGTCACCGGCGGAATACTGAACACAAAAAGGCCTGCTCTCAACGAAGCAGGCCTTTTTGTATGGTACCACTCTGCAATTGTCGTTAACGGCCGCTACCCGTGCCGCTCGAAGGGCTTCCAGTAGCCGAGCCGCAGGTCCATGTCGTGGCTCTCCCCGGCTATCTTGTCGAGAATCCAGTCAATCACCGAGAAGACAATGAGGGGGAAGCCGAACAATACCGCCGAGAAAATCCAGATGATCACCTTGATAACCATCTTAGCCAATTCCTTCATCGCTGTTCCTCCTTCCGCATTCCGGGTTTCTTGTGCGGCGCAGCATTAGCCACGCCTGAAAAAACAATACTGCAAGTGGCCGAAATGTCAAGGAGATCGCCCTCAATCACCGCTTCTTCACCCGGAACCCCGCCTTTTCCAGCTTTGCCAGGTCAAGCCCGCCGCCCCCTTGCTCCTCCCGGGGCTGCCGTTCCCCTTTAGGCCGCGGCGACCCTCCTTCCATTGCCTCGCGGATGGAAAGGGAAATCCGCTTGCGGGCTCCGTCCACGGCCAGCACCTTCACCTTCACCACCTCGCCAACCCGGACCGCCTCGTTGGGATCCTTCACGAACCGGGCCGCCAGATGGCTCACATGGACGAGGCCGTCCTGGTGGACGCCGATATCCACGAAGGCGCCGAAGGCGGTGACGTTGGTTACCACCCCCTGGAGCACCATTCCCTCCTTGAGGTCCGACAACTCCCGGATGTCGTCCCGGAAGGCAGCGGTCTTGAACTCCTCCCGGGGGTCGCGCCCCGGCTTTTTCAGCTCCGCCGCGATGTCCCGCAGGGTCGGGAGCCCCACGGCCTCGGTCACGTAGCGCTTGAGGTCGATACGCGCCACCAGGGCCGGGTCGGCGGCCAGCTGGGCCAGGGACGCGCCGAGGTCGGCAGCCATGGCCTCCACCACCGGGTAGCGCTCCGGGTGGACGGCGGTATTATCCAGGGGATGCTCGCCCCCCCGGATGCGCAGGAAGCCCGCCGCCTGCTCGAAAGCCTTCTCGCCGAAGCGAGGGACCTTCAGGAGCCCCCGCCGGGAGGCGAAGGGACCCTCGGCGTCCCGCCGGGTCACGATGGCCTTGGCCAGGGACTGCCCCACGCCCGAGACGTAGGAGAGGAGCGCCCAGGAAGCGGTGTTCAGATCGACTCCGACAAAGTTGACGCACGACTCCACCACATCATCCAGGGCCTTTTTCAGGGCCTTCTGGTCCACGTCGTGCTGGTACTGCCCGACGCCGATGCTCTTGGGATCGATCTTCACCAGCTCCGCCAGGGGATCCTGGAGGCGGCGAGCAATGGAGATGGCGCCGCGCACCGTGAGGTCCAGCTCCGGGAACTCCTCCCGGGCAATCTCCGACGCCGAGTAGACGCTGGCCCCGGCCTCGCTCACCATCACCACCGGCACCCGCTTACCCGCCTCGGCCAGGGTCTCCTTGGCGAACTGCTCGATCTCGCGGCCGGCGGTGCCGTTCCCCACGGCAATCATCTCGACATCGTGGGCTTCAACGAGCCGCAGGAAATCTTTCTTCGCCCCGGCAACGCGCCCCTCGCCGGTGTGGGGGTAGATGGTCACGTGCTCCAGGAACCGGCCGGTGCCGTCCACCGCCGCCAGCTTGGAGCCGGTCCTCAAGCCCGGATCGATGCCGAGGACCCGTTTCCCCCCGGCCGGCGGGGCGAGCAGCAGGTTCCGCAGATTCTGGGCAAAGACCCGGATGGCCGCCTCATCGGCCAGCTTTTTGGCCTCCAGGCGCAGCTCCACCTCGATGGAGGGGGCCATGAGCCGCTTGTAGGCATCCTCGGCCACCCGCTCCAGGAGCGGCCGGAAGATGCTCTCCCGAGTCACGAGCCGGGCCTTGAGGCCGGCGTGGATTTCCGCCACCGGCGCCTCGATGGCCAGGAGCAGCACCTCCTCCTTCTCCCCCCGGCGCATGGCGAGCATCCGGTGGGAGGGGACGCTCTTCAGGGGCTCCCGGTGGTCGTAGTACATCTCGAACTTGGTGACCGCCTCCTTCTTGTCGCTGGCCACCCGGGAGGCGAAGATGCCGTCGTCCCGGGTGAGGCGGCGCACAAAGGCCCGGGCGTCGGCATCGTCGGCCAGCCGCTCCGCCAGGATATGTCCCGCCCCCTCCAGGGCCGCGGCCGCATCGGGCACCTCCTTCCCGGGATCAACAAAGGGAAGCGCCGCCTCCTCGGGAGTGCCGGACGCAAGCTCCTGGGCCGCCATGATGTCGGCCAGGGGCTCCAGCCCCCTCTCCCTGGCGATGGTGGCCTTGGTGCGGCGCTTGGGCTTGTAGGGGAGGTAGAGATCCTCCACCTCGGTCTTCTGGCGGGATCCCTCGATGCGGAGCTTTAGTTCCGGGGTCAGCTTCCCCTGCTCCTCGATGGATTTCAGCACCGTGACCTTCCGCTCCTCCAGCTCGGTGAAGTAGCCGAGGCGCTCCTCAACGGTGCGGATCTGCACCTCGTCCAGCTCCCCGGTCCGCTCCTTGCGGTAGCGGGCGATGAAGGGAACCGTGGCCCCTTCCTGCAGGAGCTCCACGGTGTTTTCCACCTGGAACGGCTTCAGGCCGGTCTCTTCGATGATGAATGGGATGATTTTCGCGAGTACGTCGCTGCTCTGGCTCATGGCTGATCCTTTGTACGGCGGGATGAAAAGGGGAAGGATACTACCACAGGGGGGACGGATTTGAAAAGGGGAAGCGGGCAGCAAGGGTTACCCGCGCAGCCTCCGGGTCTTCAGACCGCAGACGGGGCAGCGGCTGGAGGCAACCGCCTTTTCGCAGACCTCGCACCAGTACCACGTCTCCTCATCCTTGCCGCAGCGGGGACACTTCTCGGGCTTCCCCTGGCCGCACCGGCACCGTGACGCCTCTTCGCCCATGGCTTTGTCTCCCTTCGCGTGCAGGATCACTCTTCCCGCCGCCCGATCCGGCAGCTTCCACCCTCGCACGCTTCACGGCGACGGGGGAGGTATTTCCTGATGCGGGCAAAGCCCCTGTAGCCGGCCCGGGCCAGAAGGTTCACCCCCGGGAGCATCACGAGGGCACCGAGGAATCCGTAGAGGGTCGAGGCGGGAAAGGCCTGCCAGATGGCCCAGAACCCCTCCACGCCCCTGTAGACACGGCCGGTCCGGTCGATGGCGTGCATCTGGTACATAAACGCGTCGAGAGTGATGCCGTAGGGGGCTGGGTCGAAGGAAGGGGCGCCGATGTCGACGAACTGGAGGCGCCCCCCGTGCTCCTTGCGCATGTAGGCCTCCATCTCCGCAGCGCAGACGGAGCAGGAGCCGTCATAGAAGACTCTCAGGGGGAATTCGGGAGGGGATGGCATCGGCAGACCTCGCAGTCGGATCGTTCCGAAACCTATACCACGGAACCGGCCGACGGCAACCCGCCTCAGGAATAGAGCCGGAAAAGCTGCTCCGCCACGCAGGCGGGCTTCGGCTCCCCTTCGATTTCCACGGTGATTTCGTAGGTAATCTGCACCGCGGAACCCAGGGGCTCCAGGGCCGTAAGCCTAGTCCGGGCCCGGATGCGGGAGCCGGTCTTCACCGGCGCCGGGAACCGGACCCGGTTGAGGCCGTAGTTGACCCGCAGGCGCATGCCGGGGTAGTTCCGCTCGAACTGCCCCGGGGCGTTGGCCTCGGTGAGGAACGGGAGAAGGGACAAGGTCAGGAAGCCGTGGGCGATGGTGGTGCCGTAGGGGGATTCGCGCCGGGCCCGCTCCGGGTCGGTGTGAATCCACTGGACGTCCGCCGTTGCCGCCGCAAAGGCGTCGATCCGCGTCTGCTCCACGACGAGCCAGGGACCGATGTGGATCTCGGTGCCGAGCTTCGGGGAGAGGAAGGCGATGAGTTCGTCTGCGGCGGACATGGCGGGCCTCCTGGAAACTACAGGCAAAATAACACTGAGCAACAGAGCAACAGAGGAATCAAAACCTCCAGGCAAAATCATCAATCATGCGGGTGCCGTTGTTGAGAACATAATAAAATTCTTTCTCAGGTTTTACTCCGTTGCTCTGTTGCTCTGTGTTCCAAATACTTTTCAGGGTCAGAAATCGACACCAAGCTCCGCAAGTTGTCGCAGAGCGGTGCCGGCCCAGTCCCGGTTGGCGGCGGGGCTGGCGGGGCTGGGGTGAATGATCCGCCCCACCTCCACGTCAAAGCCCTCCAGGGCCTCGTGGCAGCGCGCCTCGGCGAACGCTCCGACGCCGATGACCACCCGTGGCCGGAGCAGTTCCACGGTCCGGCGCAGGGCCAGGTCACAGGCGGCGAAGAGGGGCTCCTGCTCTCCCCGGCGCAGTTTGTCCGGGGTGATGTTGCCGCCGTCTGCGGTGAGGAAGAGGAGCGGGCAGTAGTTGGCCACAAAAAAGCGGGCAAAAAACCGCTCCGGGGTCCCGAACCGCTCCCGGATAAGCCCCCAGAGCCGCCGGCCGCTCACCTCGCTCCGCCGGCAGGCAAAGCCGTCGACCCGCTTTTTAGGGTGCTCGCCCGCCGGCCGGCCGACGGCACCGTTGATCCCGAGCCACTCCGTCACCACCGCGACCTCCCCGAAGGGGACGCCGGTCTGGGCCATCCCCCAGGGGCCGGGGTTCATGCCGACAAAGAGGACTCCCTTGGGAGGGGAGCCGAAGCGGGCAAGATAGGCGGTGTGGGGCTCCCGGGCGTAGAGGAGTGGATTGTAGACGTGGGCCACCGGCGATGAGAAGGAAAGCCCCGCCAGGTCAGCGGCAAGGGTGTCGGAAATAGCCGCGAGGCCGGTCATCGGCCCGCCTCCAGGACCCGCTTGATCCGCTCCTCGGTCACCGGGTGGGTGGAGAAGTAGTCGCCCAGGGACTTTCTCTCCTTCTTTCCCTTCTCCTCCTGCTTCTTCCGGTGCTCCGCTTCCAGGCGGCCCAGCATGGCGGCATAGCTCTTCAGGGGGATGCTGCGGCGCTTCAGGTAGACCACCGCCGCGTCGTCAGCCTCCGTCTCGAAGCTGCGGGAATAGGAGGCGTCGATGAGGACCGTGGGAAGCGTGGCGGCCAGGGAGGTGATGGAGGTGATGTCGCCGGTGATGGCGGCGATAACGAGGCCCGTGGCCGAGTTCTGGAGCACGTGGCGCAGGGCGTGGCGGTGCCGCACGTGCCCCATCTCGTGGGCCAGGACCCCGATCAGCTCGTCGTCGCTTTGGGCAATCTCTACGAGCCGGTCCGTGACGACGATGATCCCCGACGGCAGCGCCAGGGCATTGGCCCCCAACTGGTCGCTGTTGCGGAACTCCAGCCGGTAGCCGGCGGCAAAGGGAAGGTCCCGGCCCATGCGGGAAAATTGGGCCGCAATGTCACGGCGCCGGGCATCGGGGAGCCGGGACGGCGTAAAGACGAGCCGGTCGAGCATCGCCAGGCTCTCCCGCCCCAGGGAGACCTCGGTGGCAGGCGGGACGGCCCGGGCGACCTTGTCGGCCAAGGAGGGAATCCCGAAGGCGACAAAGCCCCAGACCACGGCCACCGTCGCCACGAGGGCCACCAGGGCCAGGGGGAGGCTCCGCTCCCACCGGTGGATGGCTGCCGAGGCGCGCCCTTTCCCCTGGCGCCGCATGAGCTCGTCCACGAAGCGGGTGTCGCTCACCTCGCAGAGGGCCCCGGACGGGAAACGGACCGAGCGTCGCGCCGTGGAAAGGGGGGAGGAGATGGCGAGGCGGGAGATCTCCGTGGAGGTTTCCACCCCCTCTCCGGCCACCAGGAGGCGGTTCCCCTCCAGGGTGAGGCACACGGTGCGCCGAGCCGAGGTCCGGCCGTCGTAGTAGATGCCTGGGGCCGTCATCACAGGGCCACGTCGATCCCGAAGATGTCGCCGATCTCCTCGCCGGTGGCGCTCACGTCCCCCTGGAACCCTGCCCGGAACGCCTCCATATCCGCAATCCCCTCGACGGAAAGGGTCTCGAACCGGTACCGGGCCAGCCGCACCGACGCCCACGGGATCATGAGGCCGAGGCTCCCCATGATGGCCGCGGCGTTGGAGAGATAGAGCCAGGCCATGTCCCGGACCCGCATCCGGCTCACGAAGCGGCTCCCGGCGATGCCGGTGCTGTTCCAGGTGAGGTTCGCCAGGGCGGTCTGCACGTAGACCACGATGAAGAAGTAGAGAAACGGCAGGGTGAAGATCATGAGGGCGCCCACCATCATCTGGGTCCGGCGCAGGTCGCCGCCGGCCAGGAGCGCCCCCCCTTCGGCCAGGGTGGAGATCACGTAGAAGGCCGCCGGCATTACCACCACCAGCAGGAGTATCAGCCACCCTGCCGCCTTCAGGAAGAGGACGTAGTAATCCTTTCCCGTGGCCGTGAAGGTGAAGGGGGTACGACCGAACGAGCTCCGCTCCACGAGAAACTTCTTCTGGCGATAGATGAGGTAGGGGAAGATGAGCCCAAGCGTGAACGGCACCAGGAAGGCGAGGCCGGCAAATATTACGTAGGCCTCCTGGTAGTCGTCCCGGAAGGCAAAACGGAGGCTGCGGTAGCTGGAGTTGCGGTTGTTGAAAAGTCGCGAACGGACCACGAGCCACGGCACCGTCAGGAAGAAAATAGAACCGAGGATCTTGGAGATGCCCGGCGTATACCGGGTTCCGGCCGTGTAGACGAGAAACGCCAGCACCCCGATGAGCCATCCGCGAAAGAGGGCCTTGGGGTCGGCCAGGTAGTCGAAGGGGCTTCCATCCAGAAGCGTATTGCCATAGAAGTAGCGGCGCTTGCGGACCTTGGCCCAGGCCGAGTAGACCCCGAGGGTCACGATCTTCAGGAGCGTGTTGACGATCCAGATGCCGAAATATTCCTTGGCCGTGCCGGTGAAGGTGAAGCGGAGGGTCCGGGGCTGCGCCGGCCGCCGTGGTTCGGATGGAGCCGGCAATGGCGGGACCACTGCCGCCGATTCGCTCGCGGCTGTCACGGCAGCGGGAGGAGTGCCCCGGTCAGCCGTCCGGGTAAAGATGAAGGTCTCCTTGCAACGGGGACATTTCACCCGCGCTCCGTTGGGTACGGTCCCGGCGGGCATCTCCTTCGCGAAGCCACAGTGAGGGCAGCTTACGGTTTCCATGGGCCCCCCCTCCGTCATTCCACCACGAGCGTTTCACCGCCCGCCTCGACCCGGTCGCCGACCCGGAGCTTCCTGCCGCGCCGCGTCTCCACCTCGCCGTTCACCCGCACTTCCCCATCGGCGATGATGATTTTCGCCTCGCCGCCGGAGGCAACGATATTCTCGGCCTTCAGAAAACTATCAAGCTTTATGTATTCGGTTTCGATCTTCATCGTGTTATGGCACTCCCATCGGTATTCGTCCAAGTTGGTTGTCTTTGTAGCACTTTTTTGTTATGAAGAGGAGATTTTTAACGCCCAAAGGAGATTCGCCATGCTCACCACATCCGACTTCAAGCGGGGCCTCGTCATCAAGCTCGACGGTGCCCCCTGCGTAATCCTCGACGTCCACTTCCAGTCCCCCTCAGCCCGGGGCGCCAGCACCATGGTCAAGACCAAGTACCGCAACCTCCTCACCGCCCAGGTGCTGGAGAAGACCTTCCGTTCCGGCGACAAGGTGGAGGAGGCCGACTTCGAGCGCCACAAGGGGCAGTTCCTCTACGCCGACGGCGACCGAGGGGTATTCATGGATCTCGAAACCTACGAGCAGTTCGAAATGGACGCTGACTCCTTCAGCGCCATCCAGCCCTACCTCCTGGACGGCACTGAGGTAACCCTCGGCCTGTTCCAGGAGCGCCTCGTAAGCGTAGATCCGCCCCAAGTGGTAGAACTCACCGTCACCGACACCCCCCCGATCATGAAGAATGCCACCGCCACCGCCCAGACCAAGGAGGCCACCCTCGAAACCGGCCTGACCCTCCAGGTCCCCCCCTACCTGGAGGTGGGAGAGAAGATCAAGGTCGACACACGGGACTGCCGGTTCATATCCCGAGCCTGATTCGCAGAGCAGCGGAGTGAAAATTCCCGAGCCGGCACCGGGAAAATCGAAAAAGGTATTGACACAATCCCGGCCAGAGGTTATAAGTTAAAGCTCTTTTCGCCCAGATAGCTCAGTCGGTAGAGCAGAGGACTGAAAATCCTCGTGTCGGCGGTTCGACTCCGTCTCTGGGCACCAGAAAAATCAAGGCTTCGCGATTTTCTCGCGAGGCCTTTTTTTGTCCCTGGAATTTCCCTCTCCCCAGGCAAACAACAAAAAGAAGGGGTGGCCAAAAGCCACCCCTTCTTTTTTCACTGCATGTCAATTACTGACTTCTCTCTTAGTGCGACCCTCCGGAGAGGAAGGCGAAGAGCATCAGCACCGTCAGCGATATACCGATGATAACCGCGCAGAAGCCAAAGGCTTTGACGATGAAGTCGTAGGCAACGCCGCTCGTTTTCTTGGCAGCGAACTGTTCGGTGATCCCCAGTTCCTCGTAGCGCTTCCACTGATCGCCCCGCTCTTCAAGGAATTCATGCTTCGGTATCTGGCCGTTGAAGATGACGAAGTCCATGGGGAACTTCTCGGGACGGCCGTGGGTGTTGAAGAAGTGGACCGTGAAGATGAAGCCCGTGGCAAGGAGCGCCTCATCGGAGTGAACGATGGTGGCGACGTTGAACATCCAGCCCGGGAGGAAGCTGCCGAAGAACTCGGGGAACCAGAGCATCAGGCCCGAGCCGCCGATGGCGAACATACCCCAGAAGACCGCGATGAAGTCGAATTTCTCCCAGTAGGTCCACCGCTCGAAAGTCGGTTTGGGCCCGCGGAAGAGGAACCATCTAACCATGCCGGCCACGTCCTTGATGTCACGGAAGTTGGGCATGAGGGAGTCGGGGCCGAACATGCGCTGGAGCCAGTTGCCCTTGAGATCCTTACGCACGAAGAGGAAGTGGAGGGACAGGAGTATCGCGCTGAAAAAATAGACAAAGGTGATGCAGGCGCCAAGACGGTGAATACGACCGGCATTGGCTGAGTGGCCGAATATGTGATCCATCATGAACTTCGCCCACTGCTGGTCGCTGAATTTAAGGGGAAGCCCCGAAAGCGACAGGAGGAGGAAGCTGATGATCACCAGGAGGTGGAGGAAGATGTGACGCTTCTTGAAGCGGCGATACACCTTGTGGCCGTCGGGGACGTGATGCTCCTCGTGGCCCTGGATGAGGGCCTGCTGCTTTTCGCGGTTCTCCACGAAGCCCCGGAACATCCACAGAAGGGTGTGAACCCAGAACACGGCGAAGGTACTGACGAGGAGGCCAGTCATTGCCACGAAGGTGTAGAAGAGGATCGGGTATTTCACACGGTCGTGGGAACCGTGGGCGTAGAACTTGGTGAAGAGGGGGGTCGCCTTCGGATGGCACTTGGCGCACGTGGCGACGAGATTCTGGGGGTTGACGCTGGAGTTGGGATCCTTGGCAGGGAGAACGCCGTGGGCGGTGTGGCAGTCGGCGCAACCGGCAACCTTCTCAGGGAAGCCGAGGCGGTAGTTCTTGCCATGGTAGCTTTCCATGTAGGTTTCGACGGCAACGGTGACGACGTTGTTACGCTCCATCATCTTCTCGTCGGCATGGCACTTCATGCAGACCTTGGTATGGAACTCCCGGTTTTCCTTGGACTTCGGATCACCAAGGGGCTTGATTGCATGGAGGTTGTGGCAGTCGTTACAAGCCGCCGAGTCCATGTTGCCGCCAGCCACGGACTTTCCGTGGATGGAGTTGCGGTAGCCCGCCTCCTTGTCGTGGCACTGGATACATTTGGCCACAACTTTCCGTTTATCCTTGTTCCAGTAGGTATGGGTATGGATATCGGTGTGGCAGTCGGCGCACATCACGTCCTTCTGGGCATGGACGCTGGCGTAGTGCTCGGAGTTCTCCTTCTTGTGGCAGCGCTCGCACCGAACCTTGTGGACCTTTGTTTCGCCTTTCATGTGCTTGGCGAGATCAGTAATCTCCACGTGGCAGCTTGTACAGGCGTTTTTGCCGTGGACCGACGCGGCAAATGCCGAGGCGGAAACCTTGTTGCTGTGACAGCCGAGACAGGTGGCCGGGTCAATTGCCATGCCACTTTCGGCAGCCGCTGGCCGGGCAACGGCCATGAGCAGCAGAAGTGCGGGGACCAGCCGAAAAACCTTCGACAACATGCATGCTCCTCCTTGTGAGGTATTTTTTCTTGCTTCCCGATAAATATCGATAAAACAAGGTATTGCAAAAGAAATCAAAGAATGTCTCGACTCACCAGATTAACTTGTTCGACAATGCCAACCAAAACCATTTCAATGGATTAGCAAGATGCCGAACAATCGGAAAATAAAACGATATTCTAAATATTAAAAGTCATTCAATGAATAAGTATCAATCTCGGGGATAGTAATACCCAAGGGGGGAAAATGCAACAAAATAGTATACTTTTTTTATACATAGAGGCAATCGCAGCGGCTTAAACACGACATAACATTATCCCTGCTGCGTCAGGGGCAGTTCCGTACCGTGACAATCCCCTCCGCGGCGGCAAATTTGAGGAATTCCGCTGCCCCCTCTCCGGAAAGGGCGAGTCGCGCAACGACATCACCGGCCCGGCAGCAGCCGTCGAGCCCCTCGAGAAGAAGGAAATAGGACTCCAGGAGAGATTCGGTAAATATGTCGTTGCCGCGGGGATAAATGACGGCCCATGACGGACTGGGCGAGAAACATGCACAGATTTCCCGAAGGTCTGCGTTGCCCGCTTCCAGCAGATCGGTGATTTCATAGGAGAAGCGGGCAAGCCTCGTGGATGGAGCAAGACACACTACCTGATCGAGAATATTCAAGCCGGCGAGGCTGCGGTCGGTGGGAAGCTCCGGCGGCGGCGCCAGAAGCGCCGCCGCGTAATGATAGTGATAATCGACCAGGTCGAGAGCCACGGGGAGAAGACGACGCACCCGCCGGTCGGCAAAGATGTGGGCAAGAAACGAGCGCTGCAGCGACCAGATCGCCTCGTCGCCCAAGGCCTCCTCCCGGGCTTCAATCCCTTGGCGTGCGAGCCATCCGCCGAAGGCGTCGAGAAACTCTGCCGGCGTCAGGGAAAGGGGGGCAATGACGCCGTTGAACCAGGCGACCGCTTTTCCCCGGCTATAGAAGATGTCGCAGGCTCCGGCAAGGCGGGCGGCACGTTTCATGTCCGGGGCCGGAAACGTCGGGGTGGCGGTAAGCGCGTAGGGGGGCGCCGGAAGGTGGTCGAGCCCTGCCTGAGCCGCGCGGGCGGCAAGGGGGGTGCCGGGGAGAACGGCAAGGGGGAAGATGTCCAGATGGTTCGGGTAGAGGGCGAGGGCGAAGTCGAGGGATTGCCTGAAGCCTGCGAGGGAGTCGCCGGGGAGTCCGTAGATGAGATCAAAGCCGAAGACGGCCCCGCTTTCGTTGAGAAGCGCGACTCGTTTTCGAAAGTCGTCCGGATCGAAATGCCGCCGTATCCCCTTGAGGATGGCCGGGTCGGCACTCTGGAGGCCGATCTGGAGAGAGCAGGTAATGCCGGCAAAAAGCCGGGCCATCTCCCGGTCCAGAAACTCGCTCCGCACCTCGAAGTGGAAGTGGATATGGGGGGCGCGCTTGCGGATCATCCGCAGGATCGTCTTGGCCCGCTTCGCATCGACGTTGAAGGTGGAGTCGAGGACAAACACCTGGGGGACGTTGTGGCGGACGAGAAAATCGAGCTCCGCGTCGACCCGCTCCAGAGAGAACCGCCGCACCCCCTTGGTCCCCTTGTAGTCGAAGCAGTACTCGCAGGCGAAGTCGCACCCGCGGGAGAGTTGCCAGAGAAGCCCCCCGTAGCGCCCGGGCTCGATGATTCCCGACAAAAAGGGGGACGGAATGGTGTCAAGGAGCGCCACCGGCTTCTGGGGCCGGCTTGCCAGTTTTCCATCGTCAAGCCAGGCCGTCCCCGGCGCGCCACGGAAAGGACGCCCGTCGGCAAGCCGGGCCGTCACCTCGAGAAACGGCACCTCCCCCTCGCCGAGGATGAGAAAATCGTACCCCCCCCCGGTGAGCGTTCCGAGGGGGTCTGCGGTTGCCTGGGGGCCGCCGGCGAAGATGGTGATGCCGGGACGGTTCCGCCGAAGCTCCGCCGCAATCCGCCCCGACTCCTCGGTGTTCCAGAGATAGAGGGAAAAGCCGACCGCATCGGGCTCGTGGGCAAGAATCTCGGCAGCACAGACGTCGGCTGGCGTTGAACGCAAAAAATCGCAGAGCGTGACAGCAACGCGGGCGGCAAGCTCCTCGTCGGTGCCGAGGTATGCCTTCAGGAACGCGTTGGCGAGAGGGACGGCCTGGGGAGAGGGAACTGGGTGGATGGCGGCAAGGACGACCTTCACGGACTCCTCCGGGGGTAAAATGAGACCACTCCGCCAGGAATGGCATGACGGTGATGGTTAGGATGACCGACGGGGCCTGGCCTTGATCTTGGGGACGCCGTTTTCGATGACGATGCGGAATTCCACCCGGTCGGTGCCGTATTTTGCCACGATCGCCGGCTTCTGCTTTTCAATGGCGGAGGCGACCATATCCCTGGTCACCGTCTCGACGGGGAGGTTGCAGGAGCGGCGCGCCTCGATGAACTGGCGATAGAGCTCGTCCGCCTCGTCGTGGGACGGGGACGGAGAGGCGTCATTCTTGGCAGCTTGGGCGGGACGTTCGTGCATGGCCATGCGGAACCGGTCCCGGGAGTACTTTCCCTCCTCCATGAGCCGGAGGATCCGGTTCCAGTACTGCCGGTAGGAACCCAGCTTTGCCACGAGGGAGTTGTACTTGAAGTTCAGCATGGTGTTGACGATCTTCACGCTGACGTACTTGCGCGCCAGCCGGTCGACCGTCTCGAGCAGGCGCAGGGGCTCCCGCTTCTCAAGGCCGAGGAAGTACTGCTCGTACTTGATGATCAGCTCATTGAGGCACTGCTCGAACTGGGCTATGTCTTCCGGAATTCCCATAGGTTCTCCGGGTTCGACTATAGACAGAAACCCCCCTCGGTGTAAAGACGAAAGCTTCCCGTTGCACCCGTCTATTCGCTTGACGTCCGCGCGGGGCATCGTATAGAGTAAATGGTTTCAAATCCAATGATTTCTCCTCAAAGGAGGGCCGTCATGGGCGATCTTGCGGCGATAATCCTTGCCGCCGGCAAGGGAACGAGAATGAAATCCGATCTGGTCAAGGTGATGCATCCCCTGGCCGGCGCACCGATGGTCGCGTGGCCAGTGGAGGCGGCCCGGCAGGCGGGGACGTCCCGCATGGTGCTGGTGGTCGGCCACCAGGCGGACACCATTCGTGAGCACTTCGCAGGAACAGAACAGGTAGCCTTTGCCCTCCAGGAGGAACAACTCGGCACCGGTCACGCCGTGGCCAGCGCCGCCGCGGCCCTCGACGGCTTTACGGGGAGAGTCCTCATCCTCTGCGGCGACGTCCCCCTTATCCGGCCCGAGACGCTCCGGGGGATGATCGACGCCCACGGGGCCACCGGTGCGGCCCTCACGGTCCTCACCACGCGTCTTGAAAACCCCTTCGGCTACGGCCGGATCATCCGCGGCTTTGACGGCCGGGTCATCCGGATCGTCGAGGAGAAGGATGCGACTCCCGAGGAGCGGGGCCGCAGAGAGGTAAACGCCGGCATCTACTGCGCCGAGGCGGCGTTTCTCTTCGACGCGGTCACGCGGATCGGCAACGACAACGCCCAGGGGGAATACTACCTCACCGACATCGTCACCATGGCCAACGAGCAGGGGCTCCGCTGCACCGCCCATCCCGTGGCCGACCCGGTTGAGGTCATGGGGGTGAACGACCGGGCCCAGCTGGCCGAAGCGGGGCGGTTTGCCCGGCAGCGGATCAACCGGGAGCTCATGCTCGACGGCGTGACCATCGTGGATCCGGCCGCCACCTACATCGACCGGGGGGCTGTCGTGGGGCGCGACACCACGGTCCATCCGGGAGTCCACCTCTCCGGCGAGACCCGGATCGGCGAAGGGTGCACCATCGAACAGGGGGCCGTCATCAAGGGGAGCACCCTCGGCAACGGCTGCGTCGTGGAACCGGGGGCCGTCATCCGGAGCTGCCGCCTCGGGAGCCACGTCATGGTGAAGGCCGGCTCCGTCATGGAGGATGCGATCATCCACGACCACACGGCCATCGGCCCCATGGCGCACCTCAGGCCCGGAACCGAACTCATGGCCCACGTGAAGATCGGCAACTTCGTCGAAACCAAGAAAATCACCATGGGCGAAGGCTCCAAGGCCTCCCACCTCACCTACCTGGGTGACGCCTCCATCGGCAACAACGTCAACGTTGGATGCGGCACCATTACCTGCAACTACGACGGGGTGCGCAAGCACCGCACCGTCATCGAGGACGACGTCTTCGTGGGAAGCGACGTCCAGTTCGTGGCGCCCGTCACCGTCGGGCGGAACTCCCTCATCGCCGCCGGCACCACGGTGACCCGGGATGTCCCCCCCGACTCCCTGGCCATTGCCCGGGCCCCCCAGGTGAACAAGGACGGGTGGAAACTCAAACAGCGGGATCAGTGACCCCTTTTTATCCATTTACTAACGGAGATTGAGACTATGTGCGGAATCGTCGGCTATATCGGCGCCCAGGAGGCGACACCCATCATCCTCGACGGACTCAAGCGCCTTGAGTACCGGGGGTACGACTCCGCCGGGGTCTGCACCCTCGATGCCGGCCGGGCCAAGGTACGGCGGAGCGAAGGGAAGCTCTTCAACCTGGAGCGTCTCGTGGCGGCCCAGCCCCTGCTGGGGCGGATCGGCATCGGCCACACCCGCTGGGCCACCCACGGCAGACCCTCCGAGATCAACGCCCATCCCCACCAGGCGGGCTCCGTCATCGTGGTCCACAACGGCATCATCGAGAACTATCTGGAGTTGCGGGAACGGCTGAGGGGAACCGGCCGGGAGTTCCTGAGCGAAACCGACACGGAGGTGATTTCCCACCTCATCGACGAGAAGTATGGGGCCTGCGGCGACTTCGAGCGCGCCACCCGGCAGGCCCTGGCGGAGCTGCGGGGGGCCTACGCCGTCTGCGTCCTCTGCGAAAAGGAACCGGGGGTCCTCATCGCCGCCAAGCAGGGCTCCCCCATGGTGGTGGGGCTCGGCACCGGCGAGTTCTTCGTGGCCTCGGACATCCCCGCCATCCTCTCCCACACCCGGGAGATGGTCTTTCTCGATGACGGGGAGATGGTCGTCTTCCGCGACGGCACCCCCTCCTTCAGCCGGGTGAGCGGCGAGCCGCTGGAAAAGGCCTCCCGCCACATCGACTGGTCTCCCCTCATGGCCGAGAAGGGGGGATACAAGCACTTCATGCTCAAGGAAATCTTCGAGCAGCCCCGGGCAGTCCGCGACACCATCGCCGGCCGGCTCCGGGAGGAGCAGGGAGATGTCTACCTCGAAGACCTGAAACTCACCGATGAGGAGCTCAGGGGCATTGACCGGATCTGCATCATCGCCTGCGGCACCTCGTGGCACGCGGCCCTGGTGGGAAAGTTCCTCCTGGAAGAACACTGCCGCCTCCCGGTGGAGGTGGACATCGCCTCCGAATTCCGCTACCGCAACCCGGTGGTGAACGACCGGACCCTCATGGTTCTCATCTCCCAGTCGGGAGAGACCGCCGACACCCTGGCCGCCATGCGCGAGGGAAAAGCGCGGGGGGCCAGGAACATCGCCATCTGCAATGTGGTTGACTCCTCCATCGCCCGTGAGGCCGCGGGGGTCGTCTACACCCACGCGGGACCCGAAATTGGCGTCGCCTCCACCAAGGCATTCGTTACCCAGTTGGTGGCCCTCTACCTCTTCACCATCCGGCTCGGCCGGGCACTGGGCACCCTGGACCAGGCCAAGGGGCGCGCCATGATCGGCGAGCTCGTGAAGATCCCCGCCCTCCTCGAAAAGACCCTGGAGATGAACGACACGGTGGAGAAGGTGGCCCGCCGCTACATGAACGCCCGGGATTTCCTCTACCTGGGGCGCGGCGTCTGCTACCCCATCGCCCTGGAAGGCGCCCTGAAGCTCAAGGAGATTTCCTACATCCACGCCGAGGGATACCCCGCCGGCGAGATGAAGCACGGCCCCATCGCCCTCATCGACGAAAACATGCCGGTGGTGGTCCTCGTGCCGAAGAACTCCACCTACGAGAAGGTTCTCTCCAACATGGAGGAAGTCATTGCCCGGGGGGGAAGGGTCATCGCCATTTGTTCCTCCGGCGACGACGGCGTTAGCCAGAAGGCTGAGGAGACCCTCGAAGTCCCCTCAGACGGCGAGGAACTGGCGACGATCCTCTTGTCGGTCCCGCTCCAACTCCTGGCGTACCACGTGGCCGTTCTCAAGGGAACCGACGTGGATCAGCCCCGGAACCTGGCCAAGAGCGTGACCGTGGAATAGCGGTTGACTACTAGAAACAGCCAAGCTGGCACTGCCGGATCTTATACCTCTTGCTATTGGCCGCGTTCGCGACGGACATCGGCTTTACGTTCAGTTCGTTGGCGAGGGCGAAGACGTTGGCGCAGGTGAGCGCCCCCTTTTCCTCAAGATCCTCGACGCGGCTGGAGACATCTTCGCTGACCGGCTCTGTCGCCGAGCCCAGGTGCGAAGTCTTGGACACCGCGAAGCAGGCGAGTTGACAGTCTGTCACGCGGATGCCGAGCTTGTCGATCATCGCCCCCACATCAAGGCGGGAAACCCCCACGTTGCCGGCCACCTTCCAGCCTGCCGGACAACTCACGTATCCGTCTTTCACGGCCGCTTTCACGGCGCTTTCCAGCTGTGCCAGGACTTCTTCGGAGAGATTACTCGGGTTTTCCGGCAACGTGATCCTGCCGCTCTTTTTCTTCCGGTCTGCATCACAAAAGTCGCGCATGGCAGTTCTCCTCTGAAATAAATCTACTCCTCTTGCTTGTAACGTGTTGCTTTACGCGTTCTGCGGCGCACCCTTCCGCAGGGTCTCTAGCCACTCCTGAATAAAGAGGTCGAGGTACTCCCGGCTGATGGCGCTGGAATGGGGCGTGATCAGGACGTTGCGTTGCTCCCAGAGAGGCGAGGAGGCCGGCAGCGGCTCTTCGGCAAAGACATCCAGACCGGCACCTGCCAGGCGGCCATCCTCCAGGGCGGCCACAAGGTCTTCCTCCCGGTAACAGTTCCCTCGACCCAGGTTGTAAAGGTAGGCTCCCGGCCTCATGGCATTGAAGTGTCGTGCGGTGAAAATACCATCGGTTGCCGTCCCGCCGGGAAGCAGCAGAACCACATGATCGGCTTCAGGCAACGCCTCCTCCAGCGCGTCAAAGGAGATCACCCTGTCGACACAAGGGCTGCCCGCAAAGGATTCCGGGTTGCGCTTGACCCCGGTTACGTGCGCACCGAAGGCTTTGAGCAGTTCCGCCATGGACTGCCCCAGCGCCCCCAAACCTACGATCATGACCCGCTGGCTGAAGAGGCCGACACAACCGCTGTAGTCCGGACGCCCCCACATCCGGCGGCCCTGATCTTCAAGCGACTGGCCGAGGCGCCGGTTGAAATAAAGCATCATGGAGAGAAGACTCTCGCGCATGATACGACCGTGGAAGCTGCCATGACAGGTCATCACCCTCCCTGACGGGTCTGCCGCAACCCAGTCACGGCCGGCGGCAGGAGTGAAGAGTGCCTTAAGCCGGGGAGCGGTCGCATACCACTCGGGTTTGAAGACCCACACAAGGGCATATTCGGCATCGGGAAGCCGGTCCATGAAGTCGCTGTCGCTCGCCGAGACGGTAATGGCCACTTCCGGGAGTGCTTGGCGTATCTGCTCGACGTGACGTGGCTTCAGGGTGAAGGCGTCAATGTTGTTGTGCAGATGGATAAGGAGATTGCTGATCTTCATGGGTGCGTTTCGCTCTCAGAAACCGTCGGTCTTATCAATGCGTTACAGGAGTAACGACTATATCGATTCTGGCAGGCGTGGTCAATCTGCTGCGGCAAATCAGTACCCTCTTGTTTTCTCGGAGATATATGTGCCCCCCTCGTGCCGCTACCGCAAGTGCCGCACTGCCCGCGTGAGCCCTTCCAGCGTGAGGGGGAACATGGGAAAGAGACCTCCTACCACGGGGACGGTCTCGTAGTGCATCCAGGAATTCTCGGGAAGCGGGTTCATCCAGGCCCGCCGGCCGAAGGCGTCGGCAAGCTGGCGGAGCCAGTCCAGGCCGGACATGGTGCCGGCACGATACCGCTCCAGAATGCCGGAAGGGCTCATCAGTTCGTAGGGGGCCATGGCCCCGTCGCCCACGAAGATGAGTCGATACTCCTTTCCGTACTCCCTGATCACCTCGGCCGTGGGGATGGATTCGTCGGAATCGAGGTCGACATAGAGGTCCTCGTAGACGCAGTTATGGAAGTAGAATGCGCGGAAATCCCTGAAATGGTTGAGTCCGTGGGCCGCGGAAAAGAGCCGCTCCGACAGGGCCCTGAACGGCTCCATGGAACCACCCGAGTCCATAATCAGCAGAACGCGCACCTGGTTCTCCCGCTCGCGGGCAAAGACCAGATCGATCTCCCCGGCGTTCCTGCAGGTCCTGTCGATGGTGCCCTCAAGGTCGAGATGTTCCTCGGCACCGCATTCCCTCAGATCGCGCAGACGCTTCAGTGCCACGCCGATCTGGCGCACATCCAGGGTCAGATCATTGCGCAGGTTGCGGTAGCGCCGGCCAAAGGCCTGGAGCACGGCCCTTCCCCCGCCCCCCTCGGCAGCGAAGGATATCCCGGAGGGGTGGTTGCCGCCGGCGCCGAAGGGGCTCGTCCCACCGGTGCCGATCCACTTTTTCCCGCCGTGGTGGGCACCGTCCTGGGTACGCAGCCGCTCTTCCAGCTGCCGCAGCAGTTCGTCCAGGGAAAGCGCTTCCAGGCGGGCCAGCTCTTCCTCTGAAAGACGCCGCGGAGCCTGCGCATCCCGGAGCCATTCCAGGACCTTCTTCCTGGTGGCAAGATCTTCGGGTATCGGTGCATCCTTGAAGCAGTAGGCGAAAGCCTGGTCAAAGGCGTCGTAGTGGGCGACGTCCTTCACGAGGAGGCTGCGGGAGAGGTAATAGAAGTCCTCGAGGCTCTGGTTGTGGAGCCCATTGGCAAGCCCCTCCAGCAGGGTAAGCCACTCGGTGAGGCTCACCGGCACCTTGAGCGCCCGCAGTGAGTGGTAGAGAGCCAGAAACATCAGCGGAAAAAGCGGCGGCCCGCGGTGCGGACATCTGCCGACCGGCTGGCGTGGTGGGCGAGGATGTCGGCATCCTCCTGTATCTTGACGAGGGCGCCCAGAAACGGCACCGATTGGAGCGCGGGAGTCTCCTCCTCCGGCAGCCGCGCGCCGCTGGCCAGCAGCACCCGGATCCAGTCCAGCAGCTCCGAGGTGGAAGGGCGCTTGCGCAATCCCGGCACCTCGCGCAGACCGTAGAAGACCTTGCAGGCACTCCTCATGAGCTCGGCGGGAAGGTCGGGAAAGTGGACATCGATGATGGCGCGCATCTGCGTCTCGTCCGGAAAGTCGATGTAGTGGAATACGCAGCGGCGCAGGAACGCGTCGGGAAGCTCCTTCTCCGAGTTCGATGTGACGATCACCACCGGACGATGGGCGGCCGACACCCATTCGTCGGTCTCCAGTACGTGGAAACGCATCTCGTCCAGCTCGAACAGCAGGTCGTTGGGAAACTCTATGTCTGCCTTGTCCACCTCGTCGATGAGGAGCACCACCCGCTCCGCGCTCCCGAAGGCCCTTCCCAGGGGGCCGAGCTTGATATAGTGGCGGATGTCCCGGACGTCTCCGTCACCGAAACGGGCATCATTCAGGCGCTGGACCGTGTCGTAGGTATAGAGGCCGTCGCGGGCCTTTGTGGTGGACTTCACGTTCCACAGGATGATCTCCATCCCCAATGCCTTGGCGATATGGTAGGCGAGAAGCGTTTTTCCCGTGCCCGGCTCCCCCTTGAGCAAAAGCGGCCGCTCCAGGGCAATGGCTACGTTGACCACGTCCTGGAGCGCCCTGGAGGCGACGTACCCCTCGGTACCGCAAAATTGATGGAACGGGGGATTGCTCATGGTGCTCTCCTTGATTGGCTAGTCGTGCCGATTGCGTGCTGTCGTATTTTGATATAAAAGTACCATTTTACCGTTTTACTGTCAACATAGGCGCTCTCGTCGTCCTTTCCATGTTCCACCTGATGAAGGCGGCCTTCGGTACGTTGCCGCTCCTGCGGCAAGCCCCCCTTTCCGCCACACCTCGTTGTAAAATTATAATTAGCCTCAGTGAATGGCAGATCGTTCGAGATTCATTCAACCACAGCAGTGACGGCTCGCCCGGGACCTGAATTATGAAAAAATTTCCGATTACATCGTGGTCTCTCCCGCTTTTCCTGCCGGAGGCATGGCGGCCCTCAGCCTGCCCACCCGCTCAACCACGGGAGGATGGGAATAGTAGAACGCCGCATAAAGGGGATGGGGGTGGAGATTGGAGAGATTCTCCGTGGAGAGCTTCACAAGGGCTGAGGCCAAGGCCTCCGCATCCCCCGTAATGTCGGTGGCGAAACGGTCCGCCTCCCGCTCGTGGCGGCGGGAGAGCCAACTGGAAAGGGGGGTGAAGGGGAAGGAAACGATGGAGCCCAGGAAGCCGAGGATGACGAGTCGCGCCGCGAAGGAGGCGTCCGTCAGGCCGATGAGCCCCGGAAATCCCTCCCATCCCGTGAGTTTCCAGGCAAGCCACGAGCCGGCCAGGGCACCGGCCTCCGTGAGGATCAACCGCCGGCGGATATGCCCCTTCTTCCAATGGCCGATCTCGTGGGCAAGGACCGCCAGAATCTCCCGGTGGCTCATCTGGCGGATGAGGGTGTCGTAAAGGACGATACGCTTTACCCGGCCGATGCCGGTGAAGTAGGCATTGGAGTGGCGGCTGCGCCGGGAGGCGTCCACCTGCATGACCCGGCTGACCCGCAGCCCGGCCCGATCGCACAAGGCGCGGATCTCCTCCTCCAGCCCCTCCTCGGCGACCGGCTCGAACCGGTTGAAGAGGGGCTCGATGACATAGGGGGCGAGGTACATGAGGAAGAGGGATACCAGGGCGAAGAACCCCCAGACCCAGAGCCACCAGAAGCGGGGGCTCCACGCCACGAGGACGAAGGCCCCGGCCACCAGGAGACCCGTCAGCACCACCGAAAGAAGGGTCGACTTTGCCAAGTCCGAGAGCCAGAGGCCGGGAGTCGTGGTGTTGAAGCCGTAGCGGACTTCGAGGCGAAAGGTCCCGTAAAGGTCGAAGGGGATGCCGAGGAACGTCTGGATGAGGGTGAGACCTAGGAAGAAGAGGACACCCGAGAGAACGAAGGAGCCTCCCAGGGAGGCGACCCACCGGTCATAGGCCGGCAGAAGCCCGAAGAGGAAAATAAGGAGGAGCGCTGCGTCGAAGAGGGACTCGGCGAGCCCCAGGCGGCTCTGGTCAAGGGTATAGGCAACCGTTTTGCGGAGGGTTTCCGGCTCCACCGCCCCCTCGAAACCGGAGGGGACGGTGGAGCCGTACCGTTTCAGATGGCGGAGATTCAGCGTCCGAAGGAAAAAGCCGGCGCCAAGGGTAATGAGGTAGAAAAGGATGATGACGGCGGTCATGGAGGAGGAGAGCGTCAGCGCTTCACGGTCCCTTCCTCGATGATGACCTGATACCGGTAGCCGCCGCCGAAATCCTTGTCCTTGCGGAGGGTGCCGGTGGCGGTCACCACGTCACCCACGGCCGGAAGATCCTGGGTGGTGACGGTCAGGTCGTTGGTTCCCTTCTTGGCATCGCCGCTACCGTCCTGGAGGTGGACCCAGTTTTTCCCCATGATGCCCGCGGACACCCTCATGACCTTCCCCCGCACGGCCACGGGTTTTCCGTCGAGGCTCCCCCTCTGCTCGTAGGTCTCGGCGATAGTGTGGGCGTTGGGGCTGGCAGCTTTCTCAACCTTCACCTGTTTGGCCGGGGTTACCACGACCCCCTTGCTCCCCGGAGAGCTCTTACCCGCCGTGCTTTCAACAGCCGATGCGAGACCCTCTGAGAAATAGATGCTCTCGAAGGTGCGCTTGAGGGCCTTACTGGCGAAGTTCTTCATCTCCATCCCCGGCTTGAGGGTAATCTCTCGGCCCACCTCCACGGGGGTTTCGGGGATGGCCGCCCACATCTTCTTCCCGTCCCGCTCCAGGAGAAGGTAGGTGTACCCGCCGCTCGCCATGGTTTCCGCAACCTTCCCCGCCAGGGGAACGCCTGCCGGGGCGGTGGCCCCTCCCATGGAGGACGCGCCGGGACCGAAGGCGTGGGCACCGAGGGGGAGCGAAAGGGCAAGCGCGAGGGCTGAGATGCTGAGTGCTTTGTTCATCAATGGACTCCTTCAATAATGAGTAATCGATCCCTTCACCGGAGGGGAAGGGAGCAGTGGATTTCAGACTACCCGCTTCAGAAAAAAGAGACAACCCCCCTTCTTCAGGGGGCGCCTTTTTCCGTCACGTCATCAGGATCTTGTTTTTCAGGATGAGAACCTCGAAGGCAAGGACCCCCTTGCGGGCAACAACCTGGAGGCTCTCCTGCCTGGCGCCGAGGAGCTCCACCCCACCCACGGCGCAGAGGATGGCCACCACCCGCTTGTTCATAACCAGGGGAACAAGGATCATCCCCTCGGGCTTGTCCCCCCCCAGAGCCTTCAGCAGCCTGAGGTTTGCGGGAGTACCGGCCACGGGACCATGGTAGAGGACCCGGGCCTTGGTCACCGACAGCATTACTGACGGCTCGTCGAGGCCGATTCTCAGTTCGTCGAACCGGGGGACCGGGTTTCCCCCATCGAGAGCCATCCACCCCGCCACGGCATCCCGGGTGACGAGGAGGAGCGCTGCCCGGCCGAACTCCTGACCCACGTAGTTCAGGATAGCCCGCGCCACCGCATCCCGGTCAGGGGCATCGACCAGCTCGCGGGAGAGGGTGTCGATGGTGTGCCGCTTGGCGGCTTCGATCCGGGGAGTGTCGTACCCCCCCTCTCCCCACGGGAAAAATTCCTCCCCCTCCGCGGGAAGCGTCGAAAAGTCGATCACCTCGCGCGGAGCGGCGATGGCCGCGTCAGCGGGTTTCGGCTGGTAGCTGCAGACCCTTCTCCCCCCCAATCCCTTCGACACCGGCAGATACCGCAACTCCCGCTTGATGCCGTAGTACTTTTCGAGGGCCATCAGGAGCCTGATCTCCGGGGCCACCAGCGGCACGATAACATGGCCGGTCCTAAAGGCTATCTGATCAATGGCGGGAAGATCGGACGGATCGGCCATGACGAGGAACAGCCGCCGGTTCTCCAGTCTGAGGGGGACCACCTGGTACTGCTCCACCACCTCCAACGGCACCGCCTCTATAATGGCAGGGGAGATGTTCATCAGCTCGTCCGGGTCGACGCAGGGGACCCGCAACTTCTCACTCAGGACCCTCGCCAGTTCCTCCTCGTCGATGCATCCCATCTCGACAAGGTTCGTTCCGAGCCGTCCTCCGAAGATGACCTGGCTCCTCAAAGCCTCATCAAGCTGGTCCGGCGTGATCCGGCCTGCCTTGACCAGCATTTCTCCAAGTCTAAGCGCCATACGGTGCGTTTACCTCCTGATTCTGAGCGCCTTCGCGACGCGTCATGATAGAGAGCCGCGGATCAGTGAGCCAATGGCGCCAGCGGGGCTGCGGGCGCATGGGGAGCCGCGGGTGCCACCGGCGCCAGGGGGAGAGCCGGTGCCCTCGGAGAAGGCGGTTCATGGGAAGCCGGCGCAAGACCTTCGCCAACGGGGTCCCTGTCTCCCCCGCGGGGGAGGGGCCAGCCGCCACCAACCGCTCCGCCGTCATTACCCCGGGGGGAAAAGACTTCCCCTTCCCCGGCCGGTGCAGACCGCTCCACACCGATCATGGCGCCGTCCACCACAACGACTGCCAAAGCACAGAGGCAAAAGCCGAGATAGAGATTTCTCACCGCCAGATTGCCGCGGCCCGCCAGATTGTAGACCAGGGAGAAGAGGGACGGTATAAGCGCCATCTCAACTCCGTAGATCCAGGCGTGGATCGTCATCCCATGCCGGAGCAGCCCCAGCAGGGCACAGCCAAGCACAACGACGCAGAATACACAATTCGGGACAGAGCGAAAAAAGCTCCCGGCCGGCGAGGAAAGGCCCCGATCATCCCCCTGCACGCGATGGCCGGCCGCCATCTCTCCCGATGCACGCATTTCATGATATGAAACGATTGACCGATGGGCCTCGATGACGAGACGCAGCCGTTCCTCGGCTCGCCGCTGCATGACGGGGTCGGCGGAGAACCGGTCGGGATGCCACGCTGCAACCTGGTCGCGAAAGGCACGTTTTACCTCCGCGGGACTCGCGCCCGGCTTCAACTGCAACAGATCAAAGGCACGCTGCACATCGTTCATGACACACTAACCATCCCCACCTCAACGAGCGAAAAGCTCCCGTTCACAGGCAAGCAAATTACGAGCCAGCGAGAAAGCACTTTTCGCTCCGCGCATCCGGTGACATCTCCCAAAAGTGCTGTACTATTACTATACAACATTATTGCCGCCAGCCAGTAAAGTCACGGATCGGGAGACGCCACGAACCATCATTGCTCCTGGCACTGTGTGGCTGACATGGCCAGGCGGCGGAAGAGGAGGAGACATGACAGGACGTGAGATTGAAAAGGAAATTCGCAACGGGAGGAAGGCTGACCAACCGTTTATCAAGTGGTGCCGGAAGGAGAACGACTTTGTCGACTACGAACTCGTTGACAGCTTCCTCGCCAGGGTGGGGAGCGGCGACGAGTTCGCCAGCTACGAACTCCTGACCATGGACCAGATGTGGAATGTGCTCAAGGAGTTCGACCCGAAAGGGGTATCGCGGGGGGAAAAAGGGGGCGAGGAGGTTATCTTCTGGGAGCAAACGCTGGCTGATGGTACCACCAAGAACCGGGCCTGCCCCTACACGCCCGACTCGCTCATCTCGGTCTTTGATGCGGTCACCAAGGGAAACCCGGTGGACTGATAGAGGCGGTTGCTATGACGCGACCGGGGGGTTTTTCAGCGTTTCATCCTCGGCCGCGTCGTTGTTTTCCGCGTAGCCATAGAACTCCTCGATCACCTGCCGGCGGTCGCCGCCGGCGGATGACAACACGTCGGAGCGGACCAGGGAATCGATGTCTATCTTGCGGAAATTGAGGCCGATCCCCTGGTCGGTGGCTCTCACCACATTGGCCTCAAGGCTGAAGGAAAGCTCCGACGACGAGCCCTGGAAAAACATTGCCACATCCACCTTCTCATGGAGGGGAATCTTCTGGTCGGTCCTGACGAAGAGCCCCTTCAGGCTCAGATTCTCCACCTCGCCCCTGAAGGTCAGGTCCCGATGACGGACAACGGCCTCGGTACGGAGGTCAACCCGCTCGAACTTTCTCTTTTCCACCCTAACTCCTCCCTTGGTCACTCTCGACACTGAACACTATATCTATCGGCAGGCGCGGCGCAATCTTTAGCAAAAAAGAGGGATGAGGGCATCCTAACAGAAATTCTCCGGCAGAGACAACGGAAACCTTGTCGTCGTCAGAACCCTCCCTTGTAGCGAAGGTACTTGGCCACCTGGTGGTATCCCTGCTCGAAGAGAAATTCCTTTTCCGCCGAACTGAGGGAAAAGGTGAGGGGGGAAACCGTGCCGCAGTGGATGGTAATGGTGTCCTTCCATCTCCCCCCCTTGAGAAATTCCCGGTCCATGGCGCCGTAAAAGATGGAGAGCAGGTCTGATCCGTAGCGCCGCAGGCTCAGAACCGACGAGGCCGGCCGGCTTATGCTCCGCTTGGCGAAGGTCTTGATGGTGAGGGTGCGTCCCGCATCGGCGCACTGCCCCTCGATGATCCCCGCCATGAGGGAGCCGTCGATGAAGACGTAGTCCCGCCCCCGGTGGGAATATTTCTTCCAGGCGAAAACCAGGGGAATCCCCATGGAAAAACGGACGGCGGCAGAGACCTTCAGGTCGGGGTGATTGTCGCCGCAGAGGAGGTGGGGGGTGTGGTTGAGAATGTCGGTGGCAACGATGCCGAGGGGGATGCGCAAGCCGTCACCGAGATGCTTCCCCCCCAGCTTTTCATCCAGCCACCGTTCCAGGGCGTCCCCCCGGCAGACCCCCATGCCGGCCAGGGCGCCCCGGGGCGAAAAGTCCCGGAATGCCCCGATATCGGTGTCGAGGGAGAGGCGGTGGAGCTCATCGGGAGAGTACCCCGCGGCGTAGAGGGCCGCCACGACGCTCCCCCCCGAGGCGCCTATGACCTTCCCCACGGGAATCCGCAACTCCTCCACCGCCTTGAGGGCGCCGATAAAGGCGGGACAACGGCTGCCGCCGCCGATGAACATGAGGGTCACCGGGCCGTTGGCCGGCGCGGGTGACGTGGTGTGATGGTAAGGCATGGCGTTTTCCTCCGGAGATACTTCGACACTTCAGGTCACAATTCATAGATAGCACAAATTTCATCGATTGCCGCCACTTGCCGTGCGGAACGAAGCAGGCAGAGCCCCTGCGGAAGATGCCAACCGGTGACGGCGCCGGCCACCCCTTCAGCAGATGCGGGGAAGCTGCTCGCCGGCCAGCATCTCCACGGCCCGCATCCCCCCCACGGCGGTCTCCATCCGCACCCGTGCGCCCTCGTCGGATACGGAGCCGATGATGGCGGCATCCCTCCCGAGGCGATGCCCCTTGATGCGGGCCAGCACCCTCTCCGCGGCCTCGGGGGCCACCACGGCCAGAAGCTTCCCCTCGTTGGCCACGTAGAGGGGATCGAGACCGAGGATCGAGCAGACCCCCTTCACCGCTCCGTTGAGGGGGAGGGTCTCCTCCCGGAGGGTAATAGTCTTATCGGACTGAAGGGCTATTTCCTTGAGGGTCGTGGCGACTCCCCCCCGGGTCGGGTCCCGCAGAACGTGGACCGCGTCGCCCCCTGCAGCGATGATCTCGGCCACAAGACCGTTCAGGGCCGCACAGTCGCTCTGGATGGCGGTCTGCAGGTCGAGCCCCTCCCGCTGTGCCATGACCGCGATGCCGTGGTCGCCGATGGTGCCGTTGATGATGACCACGTCGCCGGCCCGGGCGTTGGCGCCGTTAATGGCGAAATTGTGCTCCACGGCCCCGATGCCGGAGGTGTTGATGAAGATCCGGTCGGCCTTCCCCCGGGGGACCACCTTGGTATCGCCGGTGACGATCCTGACCCCGGCGGCGTCGGCAGCACCCCGCATGGAGGCAAGGATCCCGGCCAGTTCGGTCCGGCTGAACCCTTCCTCGACAATGAGGCCGGCGCTGATGAAGAGGGGGCGCGCCCCCATCATGGCCAGGTCGTTCACGGTGCCGTTCACGGCCAGGCTTCCGATGTTGCCGCCGGGGAAGACGATGGGGTCCACCACGTAGGAGTCGGTGGTGAAGGCGAGTCGCTGGCCGCCATGCTCCACCAGCGCCGCGTCGTTCTGGCCGGCGAGGGGGATGCCCGAGAGGGTCGGTATGATGAGGTCGTCCAGGAGTTGGTGGGAAAGCTTCCCGCCGCTACCGTGGCCCAACAAGATGAGGTCTTTGTTCACAGGGTTCTCCGATGTGCCATGTGTTCTTTATTGCTGGTCACTGCCCGTACTTGTATGCCGCCGCGCAGGTTCCCTCGGAGGAGACCATGCAGGCCCCCACGGGGGACTCGGGGGTGCAGGCGCCGCCAAAGAGGGGACAGTCAGCCGGGGCCGCCTTCCCCTTGAGGATCTCGCCACAGAGGCATCCCGCGTGTTCCCGGGTCTCCTCCACCGCCACGGGAATTGCCTTCTCGGCGTCAAACACGGCATAGGCGTCGGCGATCCGCAGGCCGCTCCCCGGGATGACCCCGATGCCGCGCCAGGGGACATCGCAGGGGGTGAAGATCTCCCGGATCACCTCCTGGGCCTTGCGGTTCCCCTCGGGCCGCACGACACGGCTGTACTGGGTCTCCACCCGGCTCTCCCCCGCCACCACCTGGCGGACGAGCATCTCGACCCCCTGCATGACGTCCGCGGGCTCGAAACCGGTGATGACGCAGGGGATATGGAACTCCTCGGCCAGGAAGCGGTAGATCTCCGGCCCGGTGATGGTGCTCACGTGGGCGGGGCAGATGTAGCCGTCGATCTTCAGCTCCGGGTCGGCGGAGAGGACCCCCATGGGCTTGGGCATGGTCTTGTGGGCTGCCAGCACGAAGTAGTTGGCGAGCCCCTGTTTCTTCGCCGCCAGGATGCTCCCGCCGATGGCCGGGGCCGTGGTCTCGAACCCGACGCCGAGGAACACCACCCGCTTCTCCGGGTGTGCGGCCGCCAGGGCCACGGCGTCCAGGGGGGAGTAGACGATCCGGATGTCAGCCCCCCGGGCGCGCTCCTCCTGGAGGGACGACGTGGAGCCGGGGACCCGGACCATGTCGCCGAAGGTGGCGACAATAACGTCGGGGAGCCGGCAGAGGGCCACGGCCCGGTCCAGGTACTCGTTGGGGGTGACGCAGACCGGGCAGCCGGGTCCGGAGATGAGCCGCACCTGCGGGGGGAGCAGCGTGCGGAGCCCGTACTGGTAGATGGCCATGGTATGGGTGCCGCAGACCTCCATGAAGGTCATGGGCTCCGTGCGTCCGGCCGCGTGCTCCCTGATCCGGGCGGCAAGGCCCAGCACCACGTGGCGGTCGCGGAACTCGTCCTGGTATTTCACGCCATGTCCTCCGGCCGGAACACTTCCCTCATCAATTTCAAGGTTTCCAGTGCTTCTTCCTCGTCCAGCTTCGAGATGGCAAAGCCCGCATGGACGATGACGAAATCCCCTTCCTTCACCTCTTCGTCGAGGAGCATGAGGCTCGCTTCTTTCCTCACTCCGTCGATCTCGGCAACGATGTCACCGTCGCCGACGCTGACCACCTGCATGGGTACTCCGAGACACATAGATCCTATACTCCTTTTCGTGCTGCGTATCCTGCTATAATTGCTTGCCCCAGAGCCAGTCCCCCGTCATTGGGGGGGACAAGCCGGTGGGTATAGGCATGGAAACCCCGGTCTGTCAGGGCCTGAACAATTCCTTCAGCTAGCAGCTTGTTCTGGAAGACGCCCCCGGAGAGGACGACCCGGTCCAGGCCTTCCACAGTGCGAATCTGGGCACAGAGGTCCGTCACCGCCGCGGCAAGGGTATTGTGGAAGGCACGGGCCATCTCCTCCCCCGGCCGGCCGGCGGCCACATCCTCCGCGAGAGCCCGGACCATGAGCCGGAAATCGATCTCGGCACTGCCGTTTTTGCGAACGAGGGCATAGGGGTACAGGGACGCCGTATCGCTCCCTTCGGCCAGGGCCTCCAGTTCCATGGCCGCCTGCCCCTCGAAGGAAACCTCTGCCCGCACCCCCATGAGGGCCGCCACGGCGTCGAAGAGCCGGCCGCAGCTGGAGGTAAGGGGAGAATTGATCCGCCGCTCCAGCATCCGGAGAAAGAGGGGACGGTCCGACTCGACAACATCGGCAAGCCACGGAAGGGAAAGGTCGAAGAACTCGGCGCCGAAAGCGTCGTGGAGATAGGACAACGCCATGCGGATCGGCTCCCGCACCGCGGCGTCGCCGCCGGGAAGGGGAACCTGCCGAAGGTGGCCGGCACGCCGGAAGCCCCAGTATCCCCCCACGAGAAATTCCCCCCCCCAGACCGTGCCGTCCGTGCCGTAGCCGGTGCCGTCGAAGATGACGCCGACCACCTCCCCGTCGAGACCGTTCTCGGCCATGCAGGATGCCAGGTGGGCATGGTGGTGTTGTATCGCCATCCGCCGAATCCCCCCCATCCCCTCGGCAAAGGCCGTGGAGAGGTAGTCGGGGTGGAGGTCGTGGGCCACAAGCTCCGGGGTTATCCCCAGGAGCCCCTGGAGGTGCGCGGTGGTCTCCGCCAGGGAATCGAGGGTGGCGGCATTCTTCAAGTCGCCGATGTGCTGGCTCATGACGGCCCGGTCTCCCCGGGCGAGGCAGATGGTCCCCTTGAGCTCGGCCCCCACGGCGAGGACAGTCGGAATCTCCAGGGGAAGCCGCACCTCCCGGGGCACGTACCCCCGGGAGCGGCGCAGGAAGAGGGGATTACCCCGGAACACCCGGATCACCGAGTCGTCGGTTCGGGTATGGATCTCCCGGTCGTGGACAAGGAACGCGTCGGCGATGTCCGCAAGCCTCTCCCGGGCCTCGGCGTCCCGGTAGGCAATGGGCTCATCGGAGAGGTTGCCGCTCGTCATGACCAGGGCCGTAAAGCGGTCCCGCAGGAGGAGATGGTGGAGCGGCGCGTAGGGGAGCATGGTGCCGAAGTAGCCGTTGGCCGGGGCCGCCAGGGGGGAGACGGGGTTGCCGGGGCGCTTGCGCAGGAGCACGATGGGGTGCTCGGGGGCGGCCAGGAGCCGCTCCTCCACGGCGTCGGGAATGGCAAAGGTCCGCACCGCCGCCAGGTCGGGGGCCATGAGCGCAAAGGGCTTCTCGTCCCGGGCCTTTCGGCGGCGCAACTCCCGCACCGCCCCGTCGTTCAGGGCATCCGCCGCCAGGTGATAGCCGCCGATTCCCTTCACGGCCACGATCTTCCCTTGGGAGAGGAGCCCTGCTGCCTCCTCCACGGGATCCCCTGGCAGGTCCCGGTCGTCGGCATCCACGAGCCTGAGCCGGGGACCGCACTCCGGACAGGCCACCGGCTGGGCATGGAAGCGGCGGTTCCGGGGGTCCTCGTACTCGGTCCGGCAGGCATCGCAGAGGGGGAAGGGGGCCATGGTGGTGTTGGGGCGGTCGTAGGGGACAGCGGTGATGAGGGAGTAGCGGGGGCCGCAGTTGGTGCAGGTGATGAAGGGATAGCGATGGCGGCGGTCGGCCGGATCGAAGAGCTCATGGAGGCAGTCAGGGCAGACGTCGCCGTCCGGGGCCACCCGCACCGGCCCGGCGCTCCCCTCGCTGTAACGGATGGCGAAGGCGGTCCCCCCTTGCGGCGGGATCTCTTCGGTTGCAAGCGAAACGATGACCGCCAGAGGGGGGGCTTTCCCCGTGAGGTCAGCCATGAAGGAGGCGAGGCGCCGGGCATCCCCTTCCGCCTCAACGACAACTCCCGCCGTGGTGTTCCGCACCCATCCGGCAATGCCGTGGTGCTCCGCGAGGCGGAAGACGAAGGGGCGGAAGCCGACCCCCTGGACAATCCCCTCAATGGTTATCCTGGTGCGCCTGGCATCGGTCATGGGACGAAACGCGGCGTTATCCCTTCACGGCGGCGATACGGCCGGCAAGCCAGCCGTACCAGGCGTCCATCCCCTCTCCGGTGCGGCTGGAAATCTCGTAGATGGTGATGTCGGGGCTCACGCGGCGGGCCATTTCCTTGCACTTCTCCACGTCGAAGTCCACGTAGGGGAGGAGATCCACCTTGTTGAGAAGCATCACGTCGGCAGCATGGAACATGTTCGGGTACTTGAGGGGCTTGTCCTCCCCTTCGGTCACCGACAGGACCACCACCTTGTGGTGCTCCCCCAGGTCAAAGGAGGCGGGGCAGACCAGGTTCCCCACGTTCTCCACCAGAAGGAGATCGAGGGCGGCCAGGTCGAATTCCTCAACGGCGTGGCCCACCATGTGGGCGTCCAGGTGGCACCCGGCGCCGGTATTGATCTGCTTCACCGGCACGCCGGTGGCGGCGATGCGGACAGCGTCGTTGTCGGTCTGCTGGTCCCCCTCGATGACGGCGCAGCGGTACCTGCCGGCCAGGTCCTTCAGGGTCCGCTCAAGGGTGGTGGTCTTCCCCGAACCGGGCGAGCTCACGAGATTGAGGGCGAAAATCCCCTTGGCGGCGAAGAGTGCCCGGTTCTCGGCGGCAAAACGGTTGTTGCGGGAGAGGATGTCCAGTTCGACAGCGATCTTGCGGGCGTTTTTCCCTTCGCCGTGAAGGTGATGATGATCGTGGTGATGGGTATCGGTTTCGCAACCGCAGGTGGTGCACATGATCGAGACTGCCTCCTGTCCATGGCGGCTTCATGATATAAAACATCTTTTCTCTCAGCTAGTTACCGACGAGCCTATAGTATTCGGGCTGAAAGGTCAAGCATCGGCTCCAGACGCAGTTTTGAGACGCTGCCGGCTTGTTTTAGTCACGCTTTGTGCTATCATTATCACCACTCATTTGCGGCATTTCCCTTCACGGAGTACGATCACATGCGCACAGCTCCCCCTCTCCTCGTTGCCCTGACAGCCATTCTGACCACCGGATGCGCCATGCTCACGTCATGGAAGAGCATTCCCCCTCCTGGCGGCTGCGACCAGTGCCACACGATCCCCATCAGCGCCAACTGGCAGGTGGCCTACCAGCCGGCGATCCTTTCCGACGAGCGCGACCGCCCCTACTTCCAGACCGAAGGGTATACCATGCCCCAGCCCGCCAAGCCGGCCTCCCCCCTGGACATCCGGAAGGTGGACGAGCTCCCCTGCTTCGAGTGCCACAAATCCCCCACCCCGGCCCACAAGGGGCGGGTCGGGAAATTCCATCACTGAGGGAACCATCGTTTCCATGGATAAATCGTCGCGCAAAACCAAGATCGTAGCCACCCTCGGGCCGGCCAGCTCCTCATCAGAGATGATCGGCAAGCTCATGGAGGCAGGGGCAGACCTCTTCCGCCTCAACTTCTCCCACGGGGCCAACGACCAGCGCCGGGAGACCATTGCCACCATCCGGCGCCTTTCTGCCGCCCGGGGAAAGGAGATCGGTATCCTGGCCGACCTCCAAGGGCCGAAGATCAGGACCGGCCGCATGGAGAACGGCGCCATCTCCCTGCGCAAGGGAGACCCCCTCGACATCGTCACCGATGAGGTCCTCGGCACCCCGACCCTCATCTCCACCATCTACAAGGCCCTCCCCCATGACGTGAAACCCGGCTCCCGCATTCTCATGGACGACGGCCTCATCGAGCTGAAGGTCCATTCGGTGGAGGGAAACCGGGTCCGCTGCACCGTGGTGGAGGGGGGAACCCTCAAGGACCTGAAGGGGATCAACCTCCCCGGAGTCCATGTCTCGGCCCCCTCCCTCTCGGAGAAGGATCTGCGGGACCTGGAGTTCTGCCTGGCCGTGGGGGTGGACTACATCGCCCTCTCCTTTGTCCGGAGCGCCGAGGACGTGGAGGGGCTCAAGCGGATCCTCTTCGAGCGCGGCATCCACATCCCCGTGGTGGCCAAGATCGAGAAGCCCGAGGCCCTGCGCAACTTCAAGAGCATCCTCAAGGCGGCCGACGGTGTCATGGTGGCCCGGGGCGACCTGGGTGTTGAGATCAGCGCCGAGAAGGTCCCCCTCTTCCAGAAAAAAATCATCCGAGCCTGCAACGAGGCGGGGAAGCCGGTTATCACCGCCACCCAGATGCTGGAATCGATGATCAGCCACCCGCGCCCCACTCGGGCCGAGACCTCCGACGTGGCCAACGCCATCCTTGACGGGACCGACGCGGTCATGCTCTCGGGGGAGACCGCCTCGGGGCAGTTCCCCCTGGAAGCGGTGCGGACCATGGCCAAGGTGGCCCTGGATGTGGAGCGCTACGCTCAGATGGAGGACACCCTCCCCCAGCGGCGCCACAACCCGAGCATCGCCGAGGCGGTGGCCGAGGCCGCCTGCCGCGCCGCCGTCACCGTGGACGCCCGGGCCATCTCGGTCATGACCCAGTCGGGGAGCACCGCCGCCCTCATCTCCAAGTTCCGGCCGCCGCTCCCCATCATCGCCTTTACCCAGTCCCTGGAGACCCGGCGGCGCCTCTCCCTCTACTGGGGGGTGAAGCCGCTCCCCATTGGCCCCATGACCGGCACCGACGAGCAGATCGCGGCCGTGGAATCGACGTTCCTCTCGGCGGGGTACCGCAAGGGAGACGTGATCGTCATAACCATGGGGGTGCCGGTGGAGGCCCGAGGTTCCACGAACCTTATGAAGGTCCACAAACTGGGGACGGGGAAGTTTTTCGAGATTTTCTGACGGAGGTTTGATTCAATGCGCAAGGTGTTCGACGAGACAAAGATCAACCACCTGACACTCCGCAACCGGCTGGTCCGCTCCGCCACCTGGGAGGGGATGTGCCGGGCCGGGGGACATCCCACGGAGAAGCTGGCCGCCTACTACGGGACCCTGGCCCGGGGCGGGGTGGGGCTCATCATCTCCGGCTACGCCTTCGTCCGTCCCGACGGAAAGCAGCTTCCCGGACAGCTGGGAATCCACGAGGACTCCTTTGCCCCCGAGGCACGGCTCCTGACCGAGGCGGTCCACCGGGAGGGGGGTAAAATCTGCCTCCAGCTAGTCCACTGCGGCGGCCAGACCACGGCCAGGGCGGCCGGCGCTCAGCCCGTGGCCCCTTCCGCCGTGCAAATCGATCAGTACCCGGAGCTTCCCCGTGAACTCCCCGAGGCCGAGATCGCGGATCTGGTGGAAGCCTTCGCCGCCGGCGCCGTCCGGGCCCGGGAGTGGGGCTTCGACGCGGTCCAGCTCCATGCCGCCCACGGCTACCTCATCAACCAGTTCCTCTCCCCCCTCACCAACCGCCGCACCGACCGCTACGGCGGCTCCCTGGAGAACCGGTGCCGCTTTCTCCTGGAGATTTCCCATGCTGTACGTGCCGCCGTGGGGAAGGATTTCCCGGTCATGGTGAAACTCAACGGCTCCGACAACCTGAACGGGGGACTCAACCTGGAGGAGGCGGTTCTGGTGGCCCGGATGCTGGATGAGGAGGGGATCGACGCCATCGAGGTCTCCGGCGGCACACCGGCCTCGGGCGGACAGACCCCGGTCCGCCAGGGGATCGAGACCCGGGAGCAGGAGGCCTACAACCTCCCCCTCGCCTACCGGATCAAACAGGTGGTCTCCTGCCCCGTCATGGTGGTGGGGGGGTTCCGCACCTTCGAGCTGGTGGAAGGGGTCATCCGCCGGGAAGAGGCCGACTTTGTCTCCCTTTCCCGCCCCCTCATCCGGGAGCCCAACCTCCCCCGCCGCTGGGAGGAGGGGGACGAGAGCCGGGCCCGCTGCATCTCCTGCAACGGCTGCTTCAAGCCGGGGATGAAGGAGGGGGGAATCTACTGCGTGGTGGACAAGGTGGAGCGGGAGAGCCGGGTTTTTTCCCTCTGAGGCGATACATTAGCGACACATTCCGTCACAGGCCCGGGGTAGGATTGCCCGGGCCTTGATTATTCTGACGGGAAACAGTGAGCACCATGCCCGAACTCAGCCTTGCCGAAAAACTCGAAATCCTCGCCGACGGCGCCAAGTACGATGTCTCCTGCGCATCGAGCGGCAGCTCGCGCCGTAACAAAGGGGGGATCGGCAACGCCGCCCAGTGCGGCATCTGCCACAGCTGGACCGCCGACGGCCGCTGCGTGTCGCTCCTGAAAATCCTCCTGACCAACGCCTGCATCTACGACTGCGCCTACTGCGTGAACCGCCGCTCCAACGATACCCGCCGGGTGCTCCTCACCCCTGCCGAGGTGGCGGAGCTCACCATCGGCTTCTACCGCAGAAACGCCATCGAGGGGCTCTTCCTCTCCACCGGCGTGGTGAAGGATCCGGACCACACCATGGAGCTCCTCATCGAGGCGACCCGCATCCTGCGGGAGGAGCACCGCTTCAACGGCTACATCCACGTAAAGGTGGTCCCCGGCGCCGATCTCCTGCTGGTGGAGCGGCTGGGGCGCCTGGCGGACCGGGTGAGCATCAACATGGAGCTGCCGAGCCGGGAGAGCCTGCAGCTCCTGGCACCGGACAAAAGCCGCGAGGCCATCGTCGCACCCATGAAACGGGTGGGGGAGCTCATCGTCCAGACCAAGGAGGAGCGGAAAGTATCCCGGAAGATCCCTCCCTTTGCCCCGGCGGGGCAGAGCACCCAGCTCATCATCGGCGCCAGCGGGGAGAGCGACCTGCAGATCGTATCGCTGGCCGCCGGGCTCTATGGGCGCCTCTCCATGAAGCGGGTCTACTACTCGGCCTTCATTCCGGTGAACACCGACACGCGCCTTCCCTCCGTGGTCGGCACCCCGCCCCTGGTGCGGGAGCACCGCCTCTACCAGGCCGACTGGCTCATGCGCTACTACGGTTTCGCCGCCGGGGAGCTCCTGGACGAGGCGCGCCCCAACCTGGACCTCTCCCTGGACCCCAAGGCGGGATGGGCCCTGCGGAACCTCCACCTCTTCCCCGTGGAGGTGAACCGGGCCCCCCTGGAACTCCTCCTGCGGGTTCCGGGGATTGGGGTCCGGTCGGCCCAGCGGATCGTCGGGGCACGGCGAGGGGGGCACCTCTCCCTGGACGATCTGGCCCGGCTCGGGGTGGTCATGAAGCGGGCCCGCTTCTTCGTCACCGCCCGGGGGCGGTTCGGAGCCGACATAACCCCGGACGCGGCGGGGCTCCGGGCCCGGCTCACGGAGCGGACTACCCCCCGGAACCGCTGGAGCCAGCCCTCCCTCTTCGACGGCGCCAGCGCACTCGACATCCAGTCAACCATCACGGGGGAGCTGTGATCCTCCGCTACGACGGCACCTTTGCGGGCTTTCTCTCCGCCGTGGCCCTGGCACGGGTGCGGGGCGCCGAGCCCGAGGCCATCACCGACCGGGAGCCGGACCAGCAGGGGCTCTTCACGGCAGTTGAGGAGGTGGAGACGGATCGGGACCGAGCAGAAGAGCTCTACCAGCTCATCCGCCGCACCCTCCCCGCCGGGGCCGTGCAGACCCTCCGCTACGCCTTCCACGCCGGGGAACCGGGTCGGGAAATCCTCCTCTTCCGCTACCTGCAACTGGGGCTGGCAACGGGGCCCCGGTTCGGCGCCATGCTGGCCCACGAGGCGGTCATCCCGGTCTGGAAGCTGGCCCGGGCAGTGGGGCGCGAGGCCCACCGCTACAAGGGGCTTGTCCGCTTCCGGCAACTGGAGGGGGATGTCTGGTACGCCGCCATGGAGCCCGATCACCGGATCCTCCCCCTCATCGCTCCCCACTTCGCGGCCCGGTTCGCCGACCAGCGCTGGATCATCCACGACCGACGGCGGAACGAGGCGGTGGTCTTCGACCCTGCCCGCCGTGAGTGGGCCGAGACGCCCCTGGAGGTGACCGGCCCCCTCCCCCTCTCCGCCGGAGAGGAGCTCTTCCGGGATCTCTGGCAGCGCTACTTCGACCGCCTTGCCATCGCGGAGCGCCACAATCCGAAGCTCCAGCGGCAAAACCTCCCCCTGAAGCACCGCCGGCACCTGCCGGAGTTCGAGCGGGAGTGAACTGAACGCTCCCATCTGGATTTTTCCCGCAATGCTGGTATTCTGTCGGAGTCGCGAAAACGAAGTGAAGGAGACAATGCGTGAAACCAACAAAGGAAGAACTGGCCCTTCAGGTGGACGTGGCGGAGTGGAACTGGCTCCGGGCCCATCTGGAGCGGGGGGGCCTGATCGTTGTGGCCCCTGAGCTGGAAATAGCAGAGGTGGGGGAGCGGATCGCCAGGGACGACACGGCGACCGTGGGGGCATGGATCGAAACCGGCAAGCTGTCTAAGCCGAGCGAAGGGCAGATCGCCGCCTGGGACGCCGACAAGGCCGCCCGCTTCAGCGCCCTCATCATCAGCCCCTATGTCCTCATGAAGGAGCACTGACCATGGCCGATAACGAAACGATACCCTCCTGCGCCAACTGCAGCGCAGTCTGGCAGAAGAGCGGCACCACCAACTGCTGGAGCAGCCCGGACAACCGCCCCGGCCGGCCGGTCAACTGCCCGTCCCGGACTGCTCCTGACCTCATCGACGAGAGCTTTGCCGAGTACCGGGGCGACGGGGAGGATGCGCGCCTTGCCCGCATGGCGGCGAAAGTTGAGGGGCTCTGCTACCAGAAGATGCCCGGCAGCGAGGCTGTGGTGGCCCGCTGGACCCGGGTGGAGGACACCATCGCCCTGGCGAAGCTCATGGGGTGGACGAAGATCGGCATCGCCACCTGCATCGGCCTCCTGGAGGAAACGAAGCAGCTCGTCACCATCCTGGAGGCCCAGGGGCTGGAACCGGCCAGCGTCTGCTGCAAATCGGGGAGCATCGACAAGCTGGAACTGGGGCTGGAGGAGAGCGACAAGGTCCGCCCCGGCACCTTCGAGCCGGCCTGCAACCCCATCGCCCAGGCAGAGATACTGAACCGCTGCGGCACCCAGATGAACATCATCGTCGGCCTCTGCGTAGGGCACGACATGCTCTTCACCAAGCACTCGAAGGCACCGGTCACGACGCTGGTCTGCAAGGACCGGGTCACGGGCCATAACCCCGCCGCGGTTCTCTATGGGCAGAACTTTTACTTCAAGCGGCTCCAGAAAATACCGGTGGTTGTGCCGGAAGGGGCATAGGCGCCTTACCCCTCATAACCGCAGACTCCGCAACGGGGTGAGTTCGTCACCGACAGGAGCATCCCCTCGTCGCACTCGTGGCTTTCGGCGCATTCCGCGCAGAGCCATCCTTCGCCATCCCAAGCGCAGACCGGACAGATATATGCGGCCGGTTTGCCGCAACCGTCACAGGCAAGCTCCGGCGGGACATTTCGGGCGATGAGCTTGATTTTTTCCCGCCCCGGCAGTTTGCCGGCAGTCACGGCTTCGCCGAAGGTGATTGCCAGCTCAGTGGTATCGCCGAAGTCATATTCGTACGCCAGCTTTTCCCCTTCATCGAAGGCACCAGTACGGGTGCTCTTGGGGATCTCCATCCGACCGCTCCGGAAGGCGCTCATATGGCCGCAGCACTCTACCCAGGTTCGGCGCAGGAAATTGTCCAAGTCTTTCAGGGTGCACTCCGCGGGCACTGCCGCATAAAGCCAGTAGGTGGCACCGCTAATCCCCGAACCTTCCGCCTTTACGATGAGGTACTCCGTCTTCCCTTTCGCTTTGGCAAGGCAGGCGGCAAGGTGCTTTGCGGCGGATGTCCTTTTCAGATCAGCACGGCAGAGCAGACAACTACCGGGGAGTGATGGTTTGCGGGGCATAGGAACTCCTTTTGTGTTCCGGATGGTCAGCTTGGATATGTCGGTACAATCGACATGTTGTATTGATATGTCAAAATATCATCTTTTTTCGACATATCTTCAGGATATGTCCCTTGCGTACCCATATTCCGGAGACATGGGTAAGTTTTCCGATTTAGTACCCATGTCACAGAACCCAATAGCGGTACTACAACCATTTAATGCGGTAAAAACTACCCCTCCATTACCACATTAAACCTATTCGTTACAGCTTTAAGCTTGCGCCACTTGGCATACTTGCCCTTGCTCAAATTCTCTATCTTCCCTTCATTTCTAAGCGTTACCAGCACATGCCGAATCAGGTCCCGACTGACCATCGGACAGGCTCGCTCCAGGTCAGAGATACCGAAATCGGCGACCATCCCCTCGATGGCATTAAGCACCATGTCAGTCTTGCTCCCCGCGCCGCTGGAAATCCGGCCGAAGCGCCCCTCGAATTCCCGGTAGGCGGCCAGGATCGTGCCGAGCAGATATTCCGTCCAGGGGAGGAAATCGTGTTCGCCATTGTGCCAGCCCTGCGATGAGACATAGAGGGTGTCGTAATACGATTCCTTGGTCTGCTCGACGATCCGCTCAAGGCTGAGGTAGCGCCCCACCTCGTAGCCATTGTGGTAGAGGAGCAGGACCGTCAGCAGCCGAGCCATGCGGCCATTGCCGTCAAGGAAAGGGTGGATGCAAAGGAAATCGAGCACATAGAAGGGGATGAGCAGCAGAGGGTCCCACTCCTGCATCCTGGCCAGCTCGTTGTACCGCTCGTGAAGAACCCGCATGTACTCCGCAGTCTGGTGCGGCGCAACCGGCACAAAGCGGATATGCTTGCTACCGTCAGGGAGGGTCTCGGTGATCTCGTTGGAAGATGACTTCCACCTTCCCCCTTCCTTTCCCGAATACTTCATCAGGTCCCGGTGCAACTGTAGGACGACGCCGTCGGTGAAGGGAATATGGTCGTAGCTTGCGTGGATGGTGTTGAGCACGTCGCGGTATCCGGCGATCTCGGACTCCGAGCGGTTAGCCGGAGCAGTTTTCTCGGCTACCAGCGCCCGGATGCGCTTCTCGTCGGCAACGATCCCCTCCAGACGGTTGGAAGATTCGGTGCTCTCGATCAGCGCCACGCGCCGAAGATTCTCCAGCATCTCCGGGGCTTGCTGTTTGTAAAGCTCCTGTTTCCCCTTGTGTTCGCCGATCTGGCGGATGACGGTGACAAGGCGCTGGGGAATGACGATCTTATTGAGATAGGCTGGGGCGAATGATTTCATGGTCAGTGCTCCCGGAGTTTATGGATCAGCTCACTGATAAGCATCGTTGCGCTCACCTTCATGAGTACTGCTTGCAGGATAAGTCGAACGCGTAGTGTTTGGTCTACATCCGCTCATGTTCCTGAATAATCTTGTCGGTGCCATATAGCCCCAATGTGAGCATTCTGTCGAAAGTTCTGTTGCAGGTGTTTCAGAGACAAAAAAGAACTTGGAATTGTCTGATTCTGAAAGCTTCACCAAGGCAGTTGTCAGCACTCCTTCCTTCTCAAGACGCCCTATGGTCCAGTTCCCTTGACTATTCTGCCGCTTGGCTTGATACCACTCCTTTTGCCCATTACTGGACGTCCAGAACTCAACACCGTAATTTGTCGGATCGATGAACTCGAACTGGAGGACATCGGCATCACCAAGGAGCACCTCGAAAAGCTTCTTTACCGCCCATTTTGCCTCGAAACGATCGCCAAGTTTACCTGCAATGCCGCCGGGAAAAGGGTAGGCACGGGAGGCGCGATTCCAGTCGCGAGGGATATCGTTCATAGTGACTCACCCAACACCAATGAATGGTTTCCCGCGCACAACTCCGCAAACGGCACCACCTCCACCCCCTCCGACAGGGGATAGCGACGGCCCCCCGGATAGAGTACCAACAGCCGATCGAGCCGCAGATCCTCCAGGGCAGTCCTCATGGAGGGAGTAAGTCGGGGGGCGTCGGCCCGCTTGATTTCGACGCCGATGCGGCGTCCGTCCTTGAACATCAGCAGGTCAAGCTCCGCCCCGGCATGGGTGGCCCAGAAGTAGATCTCATCGGGCTGAACCCGCGTGATAATCTCTTCGATGATATAACCTTCCCACGAAGCGCCGCATTTCGGATGGGACAGAAGCTCCGGCATGGTTCGGATGCCCAGCAACTGGTGCAGGAGGCCGCTGTCACGGATATAGATCTTGGGGGACTTGACCTGGCGCTTTTTCAAGTTTTCGTGCCACGGCTGAAGCTGCCGGATCATGAAAACCCCTTCGAGGAGGTCCAGATAGCGGCGTATCGATGTTTCACCAATGCCGAGGGAGCGTGCCGGTTCAGCGGCATTCCAGACCTGTCCGTGATAGTGGGCAAGCATGGTCCAGAACCGGAGAAGTGTTGCGGCGGGTGTGCGGATGCCGAAGGAGGGAATATCCCGTTCCAGAAACGTCTGGATGAAATTCTTACGCCATACCACACTGTCTGCGTCGCTATCAGCCAGGAAGGCAAGGGGGAAACCTCCCCGCAGCCAGTGGACGTCGTGGGCTGTCATCCCCACATCCCTGATGGTGAAACCACCGATGGTGTTCGTTTCAATCCGCCCCGCCAAGGATTCCGATGACTGGCGAAGCAGGTCGGGTGAAGCGCTCCCCAGGATGAGGAAACGGGCCGGTAGCGGGGTTCGGTCCGCAAGCACCCGCAATACCGGAAACAGCTCGGGGCGGCGTTGCACTTCATCGATGACGACGATACCCCGCAGATCACGTAGGGTGGTCATCGGTTCGTCGAGACGGGCAAGGCTCAGGGGATCTTCAAGATCAAAGTAGTTTAGCGAGTCAGGCGAAACAAAGGTGCGGGCAAGGGTGGTCTTGCCGCACTGGCGGGGGCCGAGAAGCGCCACGACGCGGCTTCTTTCGAGGGCAGCTGCAAGGGCATCATGGGTTGCATGGCGGGAAATCATGAATGGATATTACCTTGAAAATCCACCGTGTCAAGGAGGATTTTCAAGGTAACTCAGAGCAACTTCCGCAGATACTGCCCCGTGTACGACCTCGTCACCGCCGCCACCTCCTCCGGCGTACCGGTGGCCATGACCTCGCCGCCGCGGTCGCCCCCCTCGGGGCCGAGATCGATGAGGTAATCGGCGGTCTTGATGACGTCGAGGTTGTGCTCGATGATGACGATGGTGTTCCCCCCCTCCACAAGCTTCCTGAGCACTTCCAGCAACTTGGCAATATCGTGGAAGTGGAGGCCCGTGGTGGGCTCGTCGAGAATGTAGATGGTGCGCCCAGTGGCACGGCGGGCCAGCTCCTTGGCCAGCTTCACCCGCTGGGCCTCGCCGCCGGACAACGTCGTGGCCGCCTGGCCGAGGCGGATGTAGCCGAGCCCCACCTCCTCCAGGGTCTGGAGCTTGGTCTTGATCTTCGGGATGTTCTCCAGGAACCGGAGGGCCTCGGAGACGGTCATGTCCAGGACCTGGGCGATGGATTTCCCCTTGTAAGTCACCTCCAGGGTCTCGCGGTTGTAGCGGGCCCCCTTGCAGACCTCGCACTGGACGTAAACATCGGGGAGGAAGTGCATCTCGATCTTTATGATCCCGTCCCCGGAGCACGCCTCACACCTTCCCCCCTTCACGTTGAAGGAGTAGCGCCCCGGTTTGTAGCCCCGCACCTTGGATTCAGGGAGCTGGGCGAAGAGGTCGCGGATGTCGGCGAAGACCCCGGTGTAGGTGGCGGGGTTGGAGCGCGGCGTGCGGCCGATGGGGGATTGGTCGATGTTGATGACCTTATCTAGGGCCTCCAGCCCCCGGATCTCTTTCACCGCGCCGGCCTTCTCGCGGCTCCGGTAGAGGCGCTGCCCCAGGACCTTGTAGAGGGTATCGATGATCAGGGTCGATTTTCCCGAACCGGAGACGCCGGTGACGCAGGTCATGACACCGAGGGGAATGTCCACGGAGACATCCTTCAGGTTGTTCTCCGTGGCCCCTTTCACGGTGATGAAGCGCTTCGGTTTTCTCCGCTTCTTCGGCACCGCGATGGCGAGCTCCCCCGAGAGGTAGCGGCCGGTGAGGGAATCGGGGTTCGCCATGATCTCCGCCGGGGTCCCCTGGGCCACCACGCGGCCGCCGTGCTCGCCGGCGCCGGGCCCCATGTCGAGGACGTGGTCCGCCTCCAGGATCGTCTCCTCGTCGTGCTCCACCACGAGCACCGTGTTGCCGATGTCCCGCATGTGCTTCAAGGTCTGGAGCAGTCGGCCGTTGTCCCGCTGGTGGAGGCCGATGGAGGGCTCGTCCAGGATGTAGAGGACCCCCACGAGGCTGGAGCCGATCTGGGTGGCAAGCCGGATCCGCTGCCCCTCGCCGCCGGACAGCGTCCCCGAGGCCCGGTCCAGGGAGAGGTAGTCGAGCCCCACGTTCACGAGGAAATTGAGCCGCTCCCGGATCTCCTTCAATATCCGGCGGGCAATTTCCTCCTCCTTGGGGGTCAGGGCCAGGGCGGCGAAAAACTCCAGGGCATCCTTGATGGAGAGGGCGGTCACCTGCCGGATGTCGCGCCCCGCCACCTTCACGTGTAGCGCCTCCTTTTTGAGCCGCGCCCCTTTGCAGGTGGGGCACGGCATCACGTTCATGTAGCGCTCCAACTCCTCGTGGACCTGCTCCGAGTCGCTCTCCCGATAGCGCCGCTCCAGGTTCGGGATCACCCCCTCGAACTCCTTGGTGTAGGTGTGGCGGCGGCCACCGTCCTCCTCCCACCAGAATTCGATTTTCCGGCCGCCGGAGCCCCGGAGGATCACCTCCTGAACCTTCTGCGGCAGTTCCCTGAACGGGGTCTGGATGTCGAAGTCATAGGCCTTGGCCAGGGCGTCGAGGGTCATGTGGTACCAGCCGGAGAGCCGCTTCTCCCACGGGACGATGGCCCCGTCGCGGATGGAGAGGTCGGGGTTCGGCACCACCAGTTCCTCGTCGAAATACATCCGCGTGCCGAGGCCAGTGCAGTCGGAGCAGGCGCCGTAGGGGTTGTTGAAGGAGAACATCCGGGGGGTCATCTCGGGGTAGGAGATCCCGCAGTCGATGCAGGCCAGGGCCTCGGAGAAGAGGATGGTCTCGCCGTCAATGACCTGCACCTTCACCACCCCTTCGGCATGGTTCAGGGCCGTTTCCAGGGAGTCGGCCAGGCGCCGCTCGATCCCCGGCTTCACGATGAGCCGGTCCACCACGATGTCGATGTCGTGCTTTTTGTTCTTGTCGAGGGGGATCTCCTCGGCCAGCTCGTACTGGACCCCGTCCACGATGACCCGGGCGAAACCATCCTTGCGGAGCTGGGCCAGCTCCTTCCGGTACTCACCCTTGCGGCCGCGTACCATGGGGGAGAGGAGTTGGAGCTTGGTCCCCGCCGCCATGGCCATGATCTGGTCCACCATCTGGGAGACGGTCTGGGAGGCTATCTCCTTCCCGCATTCATAGCAGTAAGGGCGGCCGACCCGGGCGAAGAGGAGCCGGAGGTAGTCGTAGATCTCGGTGACGGTGCCGACGGTGGAGCGGGGATTGCGGCTCGTGGTCTTCTGCTCGATGGAGATGGCGGGGGAGAGCCCTTCGATGGACTCCACGTCGGGCTTTTCCATCTGCTCCAGGAACTGGCGGGCATAGGCCGAGAGGGATTCCACGTAGCGGCGCTGCCCCTCGGCGTAGATGGTGTCGAAGGCCAGGGTCGATTTCCCCGAGCCGGAGATGCCGGTGATGACGACGAGCTTGTCCCGGGGGATCTCCACGTCGATGCATTTGAGGTTGTGCTCGCAGGCGCCTTTGACGATGATGGTGTCGTGTGCCATGGGGGTTCGGTTCCTTCGGTGTGCGGTGATTAGGTCCGGAGACGTCCGGCAAAAAAGATACTATAGCACGGAACAGAATAAAAAAAGGGCCGACCCTTCGGCCGACCCCATGGCATAACAGCGAAATTGTTGAGACGCGCGATGACGCTCCCCCGCTGACCGGAGCGATGCCGGTCAGTTGGGGCGGTTCTCCCAGATCTGCCGGGTGAGCTCCTCGGCCCAGGCCGCGACCTCTTCCGGCGACCCGACAAAGAGCCCCTCTCCCCCCTCTCGTCGCACGTGGGCATTGAACCGATCCAGTGTCACCATGAGATGGGCCAGGGTTTTCATGCTCCCCTCGCCGCCATCCTCCGGCAGCACATGGTCGAAACAGGCATTCAGAAGATCATCGGCAAGCTGTCCTCCCCGGGCATCCCCCGCAAGAAGCTGTGAAACCTCGCAAAACCGTCCGTGAACCCCTTTCATGGCGTCCTCCCCGCCCGCCTGCTGCGGGCCTTCCTTTTTCCTCCATTGACGGAGGAGGTCACTATCTCCCAGCAATTTAGCCTTGCCCCACCCGGCACACCATGATAGGCTTCAAATTAAGCCCATTTTTCCTTAAAACCTCTTCTCCCGTGGGCCGGCAAAGGGGATACTTTTATTTCCTTGGTAATTTTATTATTATTCCAAAGAAATATATTGTCAACGAAAATTTTTCATCCAGAAATATTTTTATATCGGAGAGATATTCTATGGCTATTTCCCCCATCGTCCCGACACCATCCACGGGGAGACGGATCAAGGAAATCCGGATAAACAAAGGACTGACCCAGAAGGAGTTTGCCGACTCCCTCGGGATCGTGCAGGGATTCCTCAGCGGCATCGAGCGGGAGAAGAAGACCCCTTCGGACACCCTCCTGATCGCCCTCTGTAATCTCTATGAAATAAGCCCGTCATGGCTCGCCTCGGGAGAGGGAGAAATGTACCGGACGCCGCGCCGCGCCAGGCAGCCCGCAACTTCTCCCGGTGGCGAAGGAATCCCGCTCCTGGAGCGGATAGGGCCAGAGTTTCCCCACCGGGTCGGGGAGGATGACATCCGTGATCGCGTGGCCCTGCCGGAGGTCAGCGAGGGATGCTACGCCATCGTCGCCTACGGTGATTTCATGGCCCCTACCATCCGGGACGGCGACCTGGTGATCTTCAGGCCCGGGGAAGAACCCCAGAACGGCGAAGTGGTCCTGGTGACCAACCGGTGGGGCGAGGCGATCCTGCGGCGGTATCGGGTCAGGAACGGCGATATCGTCTACTCCCCCGACAACGCCACCTACTCCCCCTTCACCCCCGCCCCGGAGACGCGGATCATCGGCACCGTGGCGGAGGTGTGGCGCAAGGTGAAGCTATAGGCGCTTTTTACCCCAAATGGGGCAGTCGTTCCCAGATTTCAGGTGGAACCCCTCTTCCCCGTCAATCCGGCCATCCCGGAATTCCTCAGAAACAACGGCACGTTATTCCCTTTGGTCGTGTGTTGGCACGCTCTCTGCTCTTTCCAGGGCAAGACCAACAACCGCATAGCCGCCGATAGACGATAATACTAAACCATCCGCGAGGGTGGGACGGAAAGCCTACAGGGTCTCCCCGAGACAGCCGGGTCGCCGAAATATCTCAACAGGATATGCCGGCCCCGGCTTTTTTCATGACCGAAAGGGGCGTACCATGAAAGGAGGAAACACCATGACCAGCAAAATTATCGCATCTATCGCCTGCCTCGCCGCCCTGACAGGAACGGCCCACGCCGGAAACGTCGACTTCAGCATCGGGATCAACCTGGGGAACAGGCCCGTGGCGGTGTACGAACCGGTCTACGCCCCCGCCCCGCCGGTCCGCTATGAGCCGGTTTACGCACCTGCTCCTCGGCCTGTCTACGTGCCGGCCCCGCCACCGGTGGTAATCGCCGAGCCTCCCGAATTCGTCCTCTCTCCTTCACTCGGTTTCTACGTCGCCATGGACACACCCTACGACCTCTTCTATGCGGGAAACCGCTACTACCTGAGCCGCAACGGCGTCTGGTACAACGGCGCCTCGTACCAGGGACCGTGGGCCACGGTGACGTACCGCTCCCTGCCCCGTGAGCTGAGGCGCTACCCGGTGGCAACGATCCGCTACCAGCGGGACCGGGATTACCGCCGCTGGTGCGATGACGACCATGACCAGTGGCGCAGCTTCCGTCCTGAGAGGGAACGGCGCGAAATCCGGCAAGATGAGAAGGCACGGTGGAGGGAAGCGAAGTGGCGGGAGAAGGAGTGGCGCAAGCACGGCCGCGACCGCTGGGATGATGACGACAGGGACTGAGGGCGAATAACACAGAGCAACTGAGCAACAGAGGAATCAACCCGGTTAATTCAATTTGATGCAAAACTTTCCCGGGTGTGTTCAGAAACAGTTTTAACAGGAATTTGTCTCAGAATTTGCTCAGTTGCTCTGTGTTTCAAATGCTTGTTCTGATTATCGCAGGCCCGAGGGAGTTACCGGACAGGACGCCGGACAACTCCCCTGGCCTTTTTCTTTTTGAGGCGCGCACCGGCCTTGCGGCGTTTTTCGGCCAGGGCGATGAGGATCTCGTGGCTTCCCCTCGGGTCGTCCCCTTCCCCCGGCATCCGCTGCACGGAGCTGCCGTCGGGCTGCATCTCCCAGGCGCTCCGCCGGTCGCCGAGTTGCACGTCGAGCATGGCTCGGAGTTCCTTCCGCAGGTCCGGGGCCTCCACCGGTGCGAGGACCTCGACCCGGTATTCCAGGTTCCGCTTCATGGCGTCGGCGGAACCGATGTAGTACTCCTCGTCACCATTGTTGCGGAAGTAGTAGATCCGTGAGTGCTCCAGGAACCGTCCCACCACGCTCACCACCCGCACCGTCTCCGAGAGCCCCGGAACGCCGGGGCGCAGGCGGCAGCTGTCCCGGATGAGGAGGTCGATCCGCACCCCCTTCCGGGCCGAACGGTAGAGGGCTGCCACGATGTCGGCGTCTTCCAGGGCGTTCATTTTGAACTGGATGAGCCCCGGCGTCTTCTCCGAGTGGAGTTCCGCCTCCCGCTCGATCCTGGCCAGAAGCGCCCGCTTCAGGTGCTTCGGCGCCGGCAGCAGTTTCTGATAGTTGCGCCGGGGGGTGTAGCCGGTGGTGAGGTAGTTGAAAAGCTCGGTGGCGTCCTGGCCAATCGCCTCGTCGCTGGTGAGGAGCCCCAGGTCGGAGTAGAGCCGGGCGGTGCCGGGATGGTAGTTGCCGGTGCCGATGTGGACGTAGCGCCGCAGCCCATCGTAATCCTGCCGCACCACGAGGATCACCTTGCAGTGGGTCTTGAGCCCCACCACGCCGTAGGTGACGTGGATCCCCGCCTCCTCCATCCGCTCCGCCAGCCTGATGTTGGCCGCCTCATCGAAGCGGGCTTTCAGCTCCACCGCCACCGCCACCTGCTTGCCGTTGCTCGCCGCGTGCACCAGGCAATCGATGATCCGGCTGTCGGAGGCGGTCCGGTAGAGGGTCATCTTGATGGCCCGCACCTTGGGATCCTCGCTTGCCTCGAAGAGGAAGCGCTCCACCGAGGTGGCGAAGGAGTCGTAGGGGTGCTGGAGGAGAATGGCGCCGGCGTCCCGGATCACGTGAAAGATGTTCCGGTCGGTCATGAGACGGGGGTGGTCGACGGGGTGATGGGGCGGGTCGTGGAGCTCCGGGTAGCCGAGGCCGGCGATCTCGAACAGGTCCCGCAGGGCCAGCATCCCCTCCACCTCGAAGACGTCGGCGGCCTCGTTCAGCTCCAGCTCCGCGGCGAGCATCCCCCGGTGCACCGCCCCCATACCGGTCGCAACCTCCAGCCGCACGATGGGAGCGAAGCGCCGGTCTTGGAGTTCCGACTCGATCATAGAGAGGAGGTCGTCGGCCTGCTCCTCGTTCCGCTCGGTATTGGCGTTGCGGGTGACCCGGAAGAACTCGCAGGCCACCACCTCCATCTCCGGGAAGAGGAGGTCCAGGTTGTGCTGCATCACCTCCTCCAGGGGGACGAACCGGTCCTTGTCACCCACCCGGAGAAAACGGGGAATCCCGGTCCCCACCGGCACCTTGACCCGGGCCAGTGAGGTCTCCCGCTCCCGGAGATAGCGGAGCGTCACAAGAAGGTTCAGGGAGAGGTTGGAGATGAAGGGGAAGGGGTGGGCGGGGTCGATGGACTGGGGGGTGACCAGGGGAAAGATGTTCCGGATGTAATAGTCGCGGAGCCCTTTCCGCTCCCGGGCCGGGATCTCGCTGTAGCCGAGGATCTGGATGCCGGCCGACCGCAGGAGCGTCAGGAGCTCGCCGAAAAGGAGCCGCTTCCGCTCCCCCAGTTCCCGCACCACGGCGTAGCACTCCTCGATCTGCTGCCGGGGGGTGCGACCGTCCACGGTCAGGTTCTGGATGCCCGCCCCCACCTGCTGCTTGAGGCCGCCGATCCGCTTCATGAAAAACTCGTCCAGGTTGCTGCTGACGATGGCGGCAAACTTGACCCGCTCCAGAAGCGGCGTCCGCTCGTCCTCGGCCTCGTGGAGCACCCGGCGGTTGAACGCGAGCCAGGTGAGCTCCCGGTTCAGGTAGAGCTCGGGGGCGGCCAGGTCGCAGACCGACCACTCCCCGCCTGCCGCTGTTTCGGGGGCGGTTTTCTTCGGGGGGGAGGGCTTGCGGGCCATGTTACAGCCACCCCTTCTTCTTGAAGACGTAGAGGGGGAGCACGGCCGAGAGGATGATCAGCGTGAGGGCGAAGGGGTAGCCGAAGACCCATTCCAGTTCGGGCATGTGTTTGTAGTTCATGCCGTAGATGCTGGCGATCATGGTGGGCGGCAGGAAGATCACCGACATGACGGTGAAGATCTTGATGACCTTGTTCTGCTCCACACTCAGGTGGTTGAGGAAGAGGTTCTGGATGTAGTCGAGGCGCTCGAAGTTGAAGTTGGCCGAGATGACGAGGGAGTTCACGTCCTTCATCATCATGCTGAACTCCTTCTTGAGGTTCTCGGAGATGGAAGCGCTCTTCAGGAGCGACGACAGGACCCGGTGCTTGTCGGTCAGGTTCTCCCGGATGGTGATGTTGATGTCTTCGTAGTCGGTGATGTGGGAGAGGTACTCGGTCGGGTTCTCGAAGGTCTGGGGACCGCGCCGGCCAAGGCTGGCGATCCCCCGGGAGAGCGCCTCCAGGGTGTCGGCGTCCATGTCGACCCGCATGGCGAGGATCCCCGACAGGATATCGGCCCCATCCCGAAACGAACGGGGACTGAGGCGCAGCTTGCGGGAAAACTCGGTGAAGATCCGGTGGTCGCTGAAGCGGATGGTGACCACGAACTTCCCCCGGAGAATGAAGGAGACGGTCTCGTTGTGGAACTTTTCCTCCTGGCGCACCAGGAAGTAGGTATTGATGTCGATGCCGCTTTCGTCCTCCCAGAACCGGGAGCTGAACTCGATCTCCTCCGACTCCTGGCGGGTCGGGAGCTCGATCTTCAGGCTCCGCTCCACGGTGGCGAGCTCGTCCGTGGAGGGGGAGAGGAGGTCGAGCCAGATGAGGGAGCTGACATCCAGGTCCACGAGCTCATCGGGCTCAACGGAGACCGTTCTGAATGAATCCTCCGCGCGGAGGTAGGCCTTGATCATGGAACACCATTTCCCAGTTCAAAATCGCGCCGTTGGCGCATCGAAAAAATTGTAGATGGAAGGGGAAGGACGGTCAAGGGAACATTTCCCCCGTAATGTCACAGCCCGGCGATCTCCCGGGCCGCGGCCAGGAGTTCCTCCACCGTCTGCGCATCGCCGGCCTCGCTGTAGAGCCTGAGCACCGGCTCGGTCCCCGACGGACGGATCAGGAGCCAGGAGCCATCCTCAAAAATGAACTTGAAGCCGTCGCGGAAATTCTCCCGTGCCACGTTACGACCCGCAATAGAGGCAATCCCTCCCTGCTTCAGCCGGGCGATGAGGAGCTCCTTGGCGGCGTCGGCGATGGGGAGGTCGATGCGGCGGTAGAAAAAGCGGCCGATCTCGTCCATGGTCTCATCGAGAAGCTGCCGGACCCCCTTGCCGCTCACGGCCATGGCCTCCAGGAGCAGCAACCCCATGAGGATGCCGTCCCGCTCCGGGATGTGCCCCTTGACGCCGAGCCCCCCCGACTCCTCGCCCCCCATGAGGATGTCGTGGTCGAGCATCAGTTCGCAGATGTGCTTGAAGCCGATGGGGGTCTCATGGAGGGGGAGGCCGTACTTCTCCGCCAGGAGGTCCACCATGCGGGTGGTGGAGACGGTCTTCACCACCCCGCCGGTGAGCCCCTTGCGCTCCACCAGGTGCCGGAGGATCACCGTGAAGATCCGGTGAGAGGAGAAGAACTCCCCGGTCTCGTCCACGGCGCCGATCCGGTCGGCGTCGCCGTCCAGGGCAAGGCCGATGCGGTACTGTCCGCTCCCCACGAGGGCCGCCAGCTCCGCCAGGTGTTCGTCGGTGGGCTCAGGGGGCTGTCCGCCGAAGGAGGGGTTCTCCTCGCCGTGAATCTCCCTGACCCCCGGGAGGAGCTCCGGCACGAAGCCGGCGCCGGCACCAAACATGGGGTCCACGACCACGGGGAGGTTCGCCTTCCGGATCGCCTCCAGATCCACATAACGGGCCAGCTGCCGGAAATACCCCCCCTTGGGGTCAAAGGTGGCGACACTCCCGTCAGCCAGGGCTTCGGCCAGAGGGCGGGCCTTGATCTCGCGGTCGGCGGCGTCGTTGGCGGCCACCATCTCCTCCAGGATCTTCGTGGTGGAGGGGCGGGCCGAGCCGCCAAAGGACTCCTTCACCTTGAAGCCGTTGTAAGCGGGGGGGTTGTGGCTTGCGGTGATCATGACGCCGCCGCCGGCCCCCAGCTCGTGGACCGCCCAGGAGACCGCCGGGGTCGGGGCGTAGCCTGCGGTGAGCCAGACCCGGATGCCGTTGCCGGCGGCGATCTCCGCCACCCGCTCGGCAAACTCCCGGGAAAGGAAGCGGCGGTCGTAGCCGATCACGAGCCCCCGGGGAGCGAGTCCTTCGCGGATGAGGTACTCCATGGTGGCCTGGGCCACCCGGGAGAGGTTGTCGAAGGTGAAATCCCGGGCAATAACCCCGCGCCAGCCGTCAGTTCCGAACTTTATCTGCACCGTCTCTCCTCCTGAATGTCAGTTCATGGGTAATCGTACGTAAAACTAGACAATTTTCCGCACTATCGCCCGTCAAGTCAACCTTTTGTTTATTTCTTTCACCGTCGAATTGGGGTATGGTTTTCCCTTCACCACGCCACCGAGGAGGCCCATGCCTATGTACGGACGCATCTTCACCCCCTTTGCCATCGGGGGGTTCACCATCGTGCCGGAGGATCATCCCGTGGACCCGGCAGCGGGCCTCCCCCTCATCATGGGGAAAAAAGGGGCCTTCGGCTCCGGCGAGCACGAGACCACCGCCTCCTGCCTGGAAGAGATGGAGCGAATCCCCGGCATCGCCGGCATGCGCTGCCTCGATCTCGGGAGCGGCACCGGCATCCTGGCCGTGGCCGCCATCCGCCTCGGAGCCGCCAGCGTGGTGGCGGTGGACATCGACCCAAAGGCCGCTGAATCGTGCGCCGCCAACGTGCGCCTCAACGGCATGGAGGGACGGATCTTCTCCGTCTGCGGCGAACTGGCCTCGGTGGGGCGGGAACCCTACGACCTCCTCCTGGCCAACATCTACGCCGACATCCACCTGGCCCTGGCCCACGAGATGGTGGGGCTCGTGCGCCCCGGCGGGTGGCTCATCCTCTCCGGCATTCCGCTCCAGGACAAGTTCGACATCCAGCGCCGCTTCCGGAACCTGGGATGCATTGAGCACGACTGGCAAATCCTGGAGGAGTACGTCACCATCGTCCTGCGCAAACCTGATGCGGAACGCGATGAAATGATTGACGGGAAGGCTGCATCCTCATTATAATTCAGCGGTTTGATTATCGACACGGAGGAGTGACACCATGTTCAAACGGATTATCCTGGCCCTGACAATCTGCGGCCTTTTCAGCGTGCTTCTCATTGCCGGCAATGCCGATGCCGCGGCAAAGGCCGAAAAGGCCAAGAACCCCGTGGTGCTCATGGAGACGACCCTCGGCCCCGTGAAGATCGAGCTCTACCCCGACAAGGCCCCGGTCTCGGTGAAGAACTTTCTCGACTACGTGAACAGCGGCTTCTACAACGGCACCATCTTCCACCGGGTCATCCCCGGCTTCATGGCCCAGGGTGGCGGCTTCACCGCCGACCGGAAGCAGAAGGAAACGAAGGCCCCCATCAAGAACGAAGCCGCTAACGGCCTCAAGAACGACCGGGGGACCATCGCCATGGCCCGCACCATGAACCCTGACAGTGCCACAGCCCAGTTCTTCATCAACGTGGCGAACAACGACGGCCTCAACCGGCCGAACCCGGACGGCTTCGGCTACGCCGTCTTCGGCAAAGTGGTCGAGGGAATGGACGTGGTGGACAAGATCGTTACCACCCCCACCCAGCGCCTCAACATGGTCTTTGCCAACCTCCCGGTGACGCCGGTGGTCATCACGTCGGTGAAGGCCGTCAAATAACGGGGCACGGCAACCCGCACGTTTCACAAGAGGGCGTCCTGACGGGCGCCCTTTTTTGTGGTATATCCTCCTGTGTCCGCAACAAACCATGACGCGAGGTATGCCATGAGACAGCGCTTCCTTCCCCTACTCGCCCTCCTCTCCCTTCTCCTCCCCCTCCCCGCACCCGCCGCCCCCACCGTTTCCACCGTGGCGGACCAGACGGGCATCGCCCTCACCATCTACAACCGGAACCTCGGCCTCGTGAAGGACCGCCGGGAGATCCGCCTCGGCCAGGGAAGCGGCGAGCTCCGTTTCATGGACGTGGCGGCCCAGATCATCCCCACCAGCGTCTCCATTGCGTCCCTCTCCGGCGGGGAACTCCAGGTCCTGGAGCAGAACTACGAGTACGACCTCCTCTCCCCCCAGAAACTCATGGACAAGTACGTGGGGAAAGAGGTGAAGCTCTACCAGAAGAACCCCCACACCGAGCGGGAAGAGGTGGTGACCGCCACGCTCCTCTCCAATAACGGCGGGCCGGTCTACCGCATCGGCGACGAGATCACCTTCGGCCACCCGGGACGCCTCATCTTTCCCGGGGTCCCCGACGACCTCATCGCGCGGCCGACCCTGGTCTGGCTCCTGGAGGGAGCTGCAGTCGAGAAGCGAACCATCGAGGCCTCCTACCTCACCGGCGGCATCTCCTGGCGGGCCGACTACGTGGTGACCCTGAGCGAGAAGGACGACCAGGCGAACCTTGCCGGCTGGGTCACCATCGACAACCGGAGCGGCGCCGCCTACCGCAATGCCACCCTCAAGCTCGTGGCCGGCGACGTGAACCGGGTGCAGGAGCAGTCCACCCGCTTCGCCAAGTCCGTGCGGGCCGAAGCCATGGCACCCGCTCCCCAGTTCCAGGAGGAGGCCTTCTTCGAGTACCACCTCTACACCCTCTAGCGCCCCTCCACCATCAAGGAGAACCAGACCAAGCAGATCAATCTGGTGACCGCCGATGCCGTGCCGGTGAAGAAGGAATTCCTCCTGAAGGGGGAGAGTTTCTACTACCAGAGCCCCGCCGGCGAGGTCGAGAAGCAGAAGGTGGGGGTCTTCGTGGAGATGGAGAACCGGAAGGAGCACAACCTGGGGATGCCGCTCCCCAAGGGGATCGTGCGGGTCTACAAGCGGGATGCCGGGGGAAGCCTCCAGCTCGTGGGGGAGGACACCATCGACCACACCCCGGAGAAGGAGACGGTGCGGGTGAAGCTGGGGGACGCCTTCGACGTGGTGGGGGAACGGAAGCAGACCGAGTGGCGGAAGGTGGCCAGCGACACCTACGAGGCGGCCTTTGAGATAAAACTCCGCAACCACAAGAAAGAGGATGTCACCGTGAAGGTGGTGGAGCCGGTCCCCGGCGACTGGCAGATGCTCTCGTCATCCCACCCCCACGAGAAGGGGGACGCTTTCAGCGCCGTATTCAAGGTTCCGGTGCCCAAGGACGGGGAGGCAACCCTCGTCTACCGGGTGAGGATGCGGTACTGAAAAAAACCTATCAGCGGCAGGAGACCGGTTCGTAGTTACCGTCGTAGACCCCGACGCACTTCATGATGCCGTTGGATGCGGGCCGTCCCCCCGTGAGGCGTGAATTCGCCACGAGGGTGGTGGCGCCCACGTCGGTGAAGAGGGTGGTGAGAGAGGCGTTAACCGAGGTCCCCTCCACGGTCACTGTGCCGGAATAGTAGCTGTAGATGCCGTTTCCAGCCTTGATGGCCGAGTTTCTGACAATGGGGGAGGAGTGGAGGTTGAAGACGCCGAAGGCCGTGTCGCTTCCCCCGGCCATGACGGTCACGTCGGAGATGAGCGGCGCCGCCATGAGGTTATAGATGCCGTAGGCCCCCTTGCCGCCCTCGGCAGTGACGGTCACGTGGGCGATGCGCGGCGCGGCGCTCCCGTTGAAGATGCCGACGATGGTCCCCTCGGTGCCGCTGGCCTGTATGGTGAGGTTCCGCAGTTCGGCCATGGATGCCCCGGCCACTACGCCAGCATCGGCGGCGTTCCCCCGCAGCCGGGTAGTCAGCTCGCCGGAGCCTTCGATGTCCACGTAGGGCTTCATGACCAGGGTGGCGATCCCCATCTCATAGGTGCCGGGCATGATCTTCACCAGGTAGGGTTTATCGGCAGATGCGTCGGTGATTGAATTGAGGGCGTCGATGGGATTCGTGAAGTCGCCGCCGCTCAGGGCTACGGTGACAAGTTCGGCGGGCTTTCTGAGAAGCCCTTCGTGGGTATGGTCGCCGGCGGCAACAGTGCCGGGGCCGGTCCCCACGGGGAGACGGGCCGCGTCGATGGTCCCCTGGACGATGTCGGCGGCGTCGTGGCCGTGACGGCCGATCTTGTGGCCGGCGATTGGCCCGGCGATCTTGGCGTCGGTGACGGCTCCGTCGGCGATCTTCGGCGTGGTCACCGCCCCGAAGCCGAGCTTTTCGTCGGTGACGGCGCCGTCGACGATCTTGCTGTAGGTAATGGCACCGGGGGCGATGGCCCGGTAGGTGACGGCCCCGTCGGCGAGCTTCGGCGCGGTCACCGAGCCGTCATCGATTCCGGCGGCGAAGACCCCGCTCCCCGCTCCCCATGCCGCTATTGCCGTGGCCGTGACAACTGCCGTCCTGATTCCCTGTCCCATCCATATCCTCCCCATGTGTTCCGAAACGGGCCATGCATCCGGCAAAGCCGGATTTTGTCGCCAGGCTGTCCATCTTACCACAACAATCCTTCGCCGCAACGGCTATTTACGCCGTTCGCCGCTCCCGCCGCACCGCCAGGAGCATGACGTTCCCCGCGGTGAAGAGAAGCGCGCCGGCCAGGGCCCACCCCGCGCCCGGTTCCCGGTGGATTTCCACATAGGCGGTTGGGTACGGGAACGGCGCCGCCTGCTTCAGGTAGATGCCGACCCCGTCATGGAACAGGGGGTCGTTGGGCCGCACCGTCACCGGCGTTGATCTTCCCTGCTCCACGACCCGCATCCGGGCCCGGTAATCGAGCGGCATCCCCCGGGGATCGGTTTCCACCTCGATGGCGTCAACCATGACGAAACTCCCGCCGGGAAAGCGGAGGTTGGACCCCTCAAAGAGCTGCATCGCCTGTTTCTCCCCCCCCTTGGCGCTCAGGAGGTGGGCCAGAACGATGAGGAGAAACCCCGCGTGCATGAGCTGGGGTGCCAGGAGAGCCACGAACCCGCTCTTGCCGTAGCGCTTCCGGATCGCCTCCACACTGCACAAAAGCGTGTTCACCGCCATAAGGACCAGGAGGAAGAGGGTTCCCCAGAGCCACCAGGAGGCGGAGAAGGGGGCCGTGCCAAGCCAGGCGAAGAGCGGCATTTCGTTCAGGGACGCTGCGTCCTCTCCACCAAACGACCCTGCTGCCAGAAGGGCCATGACTCCCCCCATGAGCCAGAGACCGAGGGAGAGGGAGGCCAAAAATTCGTAGATTCTCTTGATCATCGCAAAAAACCCGACGTGACCGCAGGGATCACCATTGCAATAACGGGGCCACCGAACACGCCGCGCGGGATACCCTTAGAAACTGTGGGAGCTCTTCATCAGGATGCTCACTCCCAAATAGGTGAAGAGGGCGACCGCGAAGCCGACGATGCCGCTCCAGGCCAGGGCCTTGTCACCCCCCGTCCCCCGGAGCCGCAGATGGAGCCAGAAGGTATAGAATATCCAGAGGATGGAGGTCCAGAACTCCTTCGGGGTCCAGAGCCAGTAGGTACCCCAGGCGAAGTACCCCCAGATCCCCCCCGACACCATGGATGCGGAGAAAAAGGTGTACCCCACCAGCGCGGCCCGGTACTGGAGGTCAAGAATCCGCCGCTCCCCGCCGGCCAGGAAGATGCCCCCGAGGACCGCGCCGATGGCGAAGAGGGCGTAGGAGAAAAAGGCCAGCGCCACGTGGAGCTCGAACCAGAGGGTGCGGAGAACAGGGGGAAGCGGCATGGCGAAGGAGGGAAAGAGCAGGGCCATGAGACCGAAGAGGGCCGCGGCGCACCCCATTCCCCAGGAAAAGAAAGATTGTTGCCGCAGCGCGGGCGACAAGAGGAACGGCAGCGCCATGAGGCCGATGGAGACGGAAAAAAACACGAGGGTGTCGTGGGGCCCCACCAGGGGGAGCCGCCCCAGCTCGATCCCCCGGACTGCCAAGTAGGCCGCGCCGGCCGCGAGCCCCGCCGCAAAGAAGGGGCGGCGGAAGGCGCCGAAGAGGTAAAGTCCTGCTGAAAGGATGAGGAGCCATTTCATAGGTATCGGTCATAACACATTCGCCCGGACAATGAAAGTGACGAGACTGAAACATCCGGCAGAACCGAAAGGGGTGGCAAAGCGGGTACCGTTCTGGTATAACCGGGGCATTTAGAAAGGGATTGAACGTCCAGCCTAAAATCGAATCAGGAGGAAGCGATGAAACGGATCATTCAGTGGATCTGCCTGGCGGCCCTGGCCCTTGCCGCCTTCGGTTGCGCGCACGACCCCTTCAACATCCCCCGGGCAGACTACGAACAGAAGGTGAAGGTTCTCGGCGTGGCTCCCATCTTCATGGACGCCGATTCCGACATCCGGCACCCGGAGAAGGACACCCTCGTTACCCTGGTGCGGGAGTACAACCGGAAGAACGAGAAGGAGCTGGCGGAGATGATCAAGGAATCCGGGGCCTACTTCTCGGTCCGCTTCCTGGATGCCGCCGCCCCCGACGAACTCTACCGCACACTTCTCCTGCGGGCCGAGCGCCGCGACGACGCCGGCGTGGTCTACAACAAGCAGTTCTTCAAGCCCGAGGAAATCAGGACCCTGGTCACCCAGAACAACGTGGACGCGGTGCTCCTGGTGACGGTGAGCGGCCTCACCATGCGGGACCGGATCTTCTCCAGCAACCTGGTCAAATACCTCGATTCCGATTACAACGTCCTCTCCGCCTCCGCCCAGATCCTCGACGCCAACGGCGCCACCCTCTGGGAGTACCCCAACTTCCGGGCCGGCAGCCCCTCCACGCCGGTCCTCGCCGAACTCCAGTACCCCGACTTCGACGAAGGGGCCGCCAACATGGATGAGCGGATCAACGTGAAGTTCAAGACCATCCCCGGACTCACCCGTTACCTGGGGAAAAAGGAGAAAGACCTCCTCTTCCGGGAGCGGAAGGCCACGGTCCCCTACTACCATCTCTTCGACGAGATGGTGGAACTCCTGAAGCCACCCATCAAGCTCTTTGGAGACGAGAAAAAGGGGGGCTCCGCACCGCAACCGGCCTCCTACCAGCCCCAGCCGGCGTCGCAGCCGTCCTACCAGCCTGCACCCCAACCGGCGCCGGCATCCAAGGCGGCACCGGCTCCCGCGGCACAGCCGGTTCCCGCGCCGCAACCGGAATCCGTGGCGGTGCCGGAGCCGACGCCGATCCGCGAAGTCCCTATCGACGCAAAGCCGGTGCAGTAACAGACAACTGGCATGAGCAGCACGAAGCCCGAGCCCGAAAGGTTCGGGCTTTTTGCTGCCGGTTGCTCAACGGCAATCCTCGTTTACACTACAGAGACAGGGTCACAAATCTCCCCGTAAACGGAGCCCCCATGAGACACCCCGAATTCACTCCCCGAAGAGTCTACGTCGCCGCCTCGTACATGGCCCCAGTGGGGCGCTACGACGGCAAGCACCGGGAACAGCTCTCCTTCCTCGACCTGGCCGAAAAGGCCAAGTCGGTCTTCAACGATTCACCGGTGAAACCCCGCGCCATCGAGGCGGTGGTGGTCGGCTCCCAGAGCCCCGTGGCCTTTTCCGGCGTCGACAACACCGCCGCCAAGATCGCCGGGGTCGTGGGGGTCTCGGGGGCCAAGTCGGTCCTCATCGACACCGCCTCCTCCTCGGGCGCCTCGGCCTTCGAGAACGCCTACCTCCAGATCGCCTCGGGCCGCTGCGACCATGTGCTCGCCATCGGCATCCAGAAAATGAGCGACGCCCCCACCACCGAGGCGACCCGCATTGTCGCCGGGGTCATCGACAAAGACGAGGCTGAATTCGGCCTCAGCATGCCCGCCTGTGGGGCACTGGTGGCCCGGGCGCTCATGGAGCGGCACGGCCTCTCCATTGACGAATGGACCGCCTTCTCGGCCCTCCTCACCCAGCGGGCCCACCGCTACGCCGCCAGGAACCCGGACGCGCATTTGAACAGGGAAATCCCCTTGGAGGAGTACTACCGCCAGATCATCAACGGGAAAAACTACCGCTACTGGTGGCCCCTGCGCTACCACGACTTCTGCCCCATGTCCGATGGCGTGGCCGCCGTGATCCTCACCGCCGCCCCCCAGGAGGTGATGGTCTCCGGCGTGGGGAGCGCCACCGATATCCCCACCATCGCCGACCGCAACTACTTCCACTCCTTCCCCGCCACCGTGGCCGCCGCCGCCGAGGCCTACGGCATGGCCGGCATCAGGGACATCCGCGCCTTTGCCGGGAAGATCCACGTGAACATGCACGACCCCTTCAACGGCTTCGGCCCCATCAACATGGTGGATCTCGGCTTCGTCCCCCGGGGGCGCATCCTCGACGCCCTCCTGGACGACGCTTGCACCGGGGAGAACGGCATGTTCCCCACCAACCTCACTGGCGGCCTCAAGGGACGGGGCCACCCCCTGGGGGCCACCGGCATGATCCAGGTGGTGGAGAACCACCGGATGATTCTCGAAGGGCGCTTCCAGGCCGGCGTCTCCCACTCCATCGGCGGCCCCATCAACAACAACATCGTCACCCTCCTGGAGCGGAGCGACCACTACGAGCGCCGTCCCCACGAACCCTACAAGCCGTGGGGGCTCCCCTCCCTGGGCCGGCTCAAGCCGAAGGAAGTGACCGTTGACGCCCTCCTGGCGGAAACCGGCGTCGTGGAAGGGACCTTCGTCACCGCCACCACCCGCTTCGACTACAGGAGCGGCGACCCCGAGGGAATCATCACCATCGTTTCCTGCCGGGCACAAAGCGGCAAAAGTTACCGCTTCCTCTTCGGCATCGCCGGCGAGAACTACCAGCAACTCATCAAGCTCCTCCCCGGCGACCGGATCAGCCTGGAGCGGAGCGACGGCCAGATCCTCCTCAACCGGATGCCGGTGAAGAAGTTCTACCAGCGCACCATCGACGGGCTGGTGGATCTGGCAGGGAGCGGGTGGAAGAGGCTGACGGGGTGGTAACCTGCGCCGGAGGAATGGTGAAGAAACCTTTTTATACATGGGATGGTGATACCCTGGTGCTTAATATCCTCGGCACGCCCAATGCCAAACGGGACGCCATCGGCAAGGTGAAGGGTCACCAGCTCTGTGTTAGTGTGACGGCTATCCCCCGCGCCGGGCGGGCGACCGACCATATGGTACGATTTCTGGCTGACGAATTCGGCGTATCGGTCGGAGATATTCAGGTTGTGTTCGGGCGCATGAATGTCAATAAACAGTTGCGGATCAAGGCGCCGAAACGGTTGCCGCCGCTCATCGGGCAGCAGGAATTTCCTCTCTGATCCCCCATAAAGGAAACAATGGAACAGTATCCTTCCAATGACCACGAACAGCTGCTGGAACTGGCCACCATGCGGATGCCCTTTGGCAAATATCAGGGGCGCCGCCTCATCGATCTGCCGGAGCCCTATGTCGTCTGGTTTGCCGGGCAGGGCTTTCCCGAAGGGAAGCTGGGCACCATGCTGCGCGCCGTCTATGAAATCAAGGTAAACGGGCTCGAATATCTGTTCGACCGGTTGCGGTGACGTTGCCGAGCGGCGACAGAACCGGGCCAAACCACCGCCACGGAGACTCCCCATGACCAACAAGACCATCGACCCCTCCGGCCTCGTCCCCCCCGAGCGGGACGCCTGCGCCATCATCTGCTACATCAACAAGGAGGCGCGGCCGACCCACGGCAACGTCCAGCGGACCATCGAGGCCCTCATCAAGATGGGGCACCGGGCCGGGGAGATCAACGGCGAAGGGGACGGCTGCGGCGTGCTGACCGACATTCCCCGCATGATCTGGCGGGAGGTGCTGGCCGGCGCCGGCCATGACCCGAACCTGGCCGAAATGCCGGGCTTTGCGGTGGGGCATCTGCTGCTCCCCAAAGAGGCCACGGCGGCCGATCCGCAACTGCAGGACAAAATTCTTGCCCGCTTTGCCACGGCCGGGGTCCAGCTTCTGGTGGAGCGCCCCGGCATCGTCCGGAGCGAGGTCCTCTCCAGCCGCGCCCGGGAGGGTGAGCCCCTCTTCTGGCAGGTGGCGCTGCTCTGCCCGGAGAAGGTGGCGGCGCCCGCGCTCCTCTTCGAGCTCCAGACGGCCATCGAGCGGGATTTCCCGGTGCACGTGGCGTCGCTGTCGGCTGACGTTGCCGCCTGGAAGGTCCACGGCTCGCCGGAGATCCTCTCCCGTTACTATCCCGAGCTGAAGCGCCGGGAGTTCCTCTCTTCGGTCACCATCGGCCACAGCCGCTACTCCACCAACACCCTCCCCACGGTGCTCCGGGCCCAGCCCTTCTCGCTCTTGGGGCACAACGGCGAGATCAACACCATCGCCCGGCTCCGGGAGGAGGCCCGGATGATGGGGATACCGCTTTTCGCCGACGGCTCCGACTCCCAGGACCTGAACCGGACCCTGGAAGGGCTCATGTTCCGCTACGGCCTCACTCTCTTCGAGGCCATGGAGGTGGTCTTTCCGCCGATCTTCAGCGCCATGGACGGCATGGCGCCGGAGCTAAAGTCCATGTACACCTGGTTCCGCCGCTTCCTGAAGGCGAGCGCCCAGGGGCCGGCGGCCATCATCGCCCGGCATCGGGAACTCTGTGTCTTCAGCGTGGATGCCATGGGGCTGCGCCCCCTCTGGGTGGGGGAGACGACCAAGGAGATCTTCGCCTCCTCGGAGCTGGGGGTGGTCCCCCACGAGGAGATTTTGGCCGACCCGAAGCCCCTGGCTCCGGGCGAGAAGGTGGGGGTACGGATCGCGGCGGGGCGCACGGTGGAACTCGTGGACCATCCGGCGCTCAGGCAGGAGATCTACCAGAGCTTCCGGAAGCGGACGAACCTTCCGGCCCAGGAGAAGGCCCTTGCCGCCGGCGCTGAGTTGCAAGGTGGGGCCCCCGCGCTTGCGGCCCGCTTTGGGCGAAACAGTAAACTCCACCAGGACAACCTCATGTCGGCCTTTGCCTGGAAATCCAGCGACCTCTCCAATCTCCGGGAGATGGCGAAAAACGGCTCCGACCCCATCGCCTCCCTGGGGTACGACGGCCCCCTGGCCTCCCTCTCCAACCAGCGCCAGAACCTCTCCGACTACTTCAAGGAGCAGGTGGCGGTGGTGACCAACCCCGCCATCGACCGGGAGCGGGAGGCGGAGCACTTCTCCACCCGGGTTTACCTGGGGCCCCGGCCCCAGTTCCGGGGTCCGGCCCGGCCGGGAGTAGCCCTGGAGGTGCCGCTTCTGACCGGCGGCCGCCGCACCGGCACCGATCCGGACGACGTTGCGGTGGCCCGGGAGTTCGGCACCGCCACCCTGGAGGGGCTCGTGGCCGCCTTCGGCGAGGGAAAGGGGCGCTGCCGGGTGATCCCCTGCTTCATGGGAAAAGACGAGCGCCTCGGCGACGCCCTGGCGCGTCTCACGTGCGAAGCGGTGGGAGCGGTGACCCGCGGCGCGACAATGCTCCTCCTGGACGACAGCGACTGTTTCGGGCCGGGAAAGAGCTTCATCGACCCGTTCCTGGTAACGGCGGTCCTCCACAAGGGGCTCAAGGAGACCACCGACTCCGCCGGCGAGAGCCAGCGCCGCCGGGCATCGCTGGTGGTCCGCTCCGGGGCGCTCCGGAGCCTCCATGATCTCATCTTCGCCCTCGGCATGGGTGCCGACGCCCTCTGCCCCTACCTCATGTGGGAAGGGGCCGGCGACACGGCCGGGGTGCGGAACCTCCTCTCGGTCCTCGCCAAGGGGCTCGAAAAGGTCATCTCCACCATGGGGACCCACGAGATCGGCGGCTACGGCAAGTACTTCGCCTCCATCGGCCTCTGTGGGCACCTGGCCGGGATCTTCGAGACCCCCAACTTCTGCGGCTCGGGGCAGGGAGGACTCACCCTGGAGCGGCTGGAGGCCGAGAACCGCTCCCGTTCCGCCGTGGCCCGCAGCCGCCAGAAGCAGCCGGTGCCGGTGCAGTTCCGCCTTTATCCGAAGATCTGGAAGATGGTGGGGGCCGTGGCCAAGATGGAGGAGACCTACGCCGACCTCTCCCGCCTCATCCAGCAGCTAGAAGCGGAGAATCCCCTGGCCATCCGGCATCTGCTGGACCTCCGCTACACCTCGGAGCTGACCGTGGACCCGGACGAGGTGGACACCTCCGTGGGTGACCACACCCTGCCGATTCTCTTCTCGGCCATGAGCTTCGGCTCCCAGGGGGAAACCCCTTTTAGGATCTACGCCGAGGCGGCGAAGCGCCTCAACATCGTCTGCATGAACGGCGAGGGGGGAGAGATCGCCGACATGCTGGGCCAATACCGGAAGAACCGGGGGCAGCAGATCGCCTCGGGGCGCTTCGGGGTAAACATGGCGTTCCTCAACTCCGCCGACTTCCTGGAGATCAAGGTGGGCCAAGGGGCCAAGCCGGGCGAAGGGGGGCATCTCCCCGGCTTCAAGGTGACCGCCAAGATCGCGGCGGCCCGGCACGCCACGCCCGGCGTCTCCCTCATCTCACCCTCCAACAACCACGACATCTACTCCATCGAGGACCTGGCCCAGATCGTGGAGGAGCTCCGGACCGCCAACCCGACGGCCCGCATCTCGGTGAAGGTGCCGGCGGTGGCGGGGATCGGCACCATCGCCCTCGGGGTGGCCAAGGCCGGGGCCGACATCATCACCATCAGCGGCTACGACGGCGGCACCGGCGCGGCCCGCAAGCACGCCATCAAATTCGTGGGGCTCCCGGCGGAGATCGGGGTCTCCGAGGCCCACAAGGCCCTCGTCTCGGCCGGGATGCGGCAGAAGGTCGAAATCTGGGCCGACGGCGGCGCCCGCACCGGCCGCGACGTGGTGAAGCTGATGCTCCTCGGCGCCAACCGGGTCGGCTTCGGCACCATGGCCATGGTGGTCATCGGCTGCACCGCCTGCCGGGGGTGCCACCTCGGCACCTGCCACGTGGGAATCGCCACCCAGATCGAGACCACGGAAGAGGCGGAAGCGAGGGGGCTCAAGCGGTTCGTCCCCCGGGTCCTGGAGAACGGGGTCATTTACATGTGCACCTTCTTCCGGGGGATGAGCCGGGAGATCCGGATCCTCACCGCCAAGCTCGGTTTCCGGCGGACCCGGGACATGGTGGGGCGGAGCGACCTCCTCGGCCAGGCCCGGGGTCTCGACCGCCTCGACCTGGCGGAGCTACTTCGCCCGGCCCAATCGGCGGAAGCCTCCTCCTTCGAGCCCGAGGTGCGCATCATCCGCAAGCCCCTCAACTATCTCACATCCCTCATCTCCGGGCTCGTGACCGACGCCTTTGCCGCGGGGGAGGAGCGGGTCCGCTACGACGACGACAACGCCACCAGCTCCGACCGGGCCATCGGCACCCATCTGGCCGGCGCCTACGTGCGGGGGATGGCCGAGGGACGCTTCCGCCCCGAACAGAACGCCCTCCTCCAGTTCCACCGGGATGCCATCCCGGGCAACGGCCTTGCCGCCTTCTCCATCAACCGGATCAACATCCTGGTGGAGGGGGGGGCCCAGGACGGGGTCGGGAAGTGCGCCTCCGGCGGAAAAATCGTCATCCTCAAGGGGGAGAACCGGGAAGGGCGCCGGGTGGGGGGAACCGTGGGCAAGGGGCTCGCCTACGGCGCCCAGGGGGGAACCTTCCTCATCCAGGGGGATGCCGACAGCCGGGCCTGCATCCGCCTCTCCGGGGCCGACGTGGTCTTCGGTTCCCGCATCCGGGAACCCCTGGACGACTCCCGGGGAGACACGGCCTGCCGGGCAAATCTCAAGGGGTTCGCCTTCGAGTACATGACCGCGGGGCGCGTGGTTGTCCTCGGCGATCCCGGCCCCTGGATCTGCTCCGGCATGACCGGCGGCGTGGTCTACTGTCGCCTGGACGGGGCCATGGGGCTCGACCGCGAGGCCCTGCGCCGGCGCCTGGCCCGGGGAGCCGGGGTGGAAATCCGCGACATCGGGGAGGAGGATGTGGCGGCCATCGGTGAACTGCTGCTCAAATACCACCGGGAGCTCCTCCACTCCCACCAGGAGGAGGAAGCCGACGCCGTGGAGAGAATCATTGCCGCGGCCCGGAGCGGCTTTGTGAAGATCGTGCCGGAAAAAAATATTGTTACCCCCCGGAGTACGGAGTGATACAATCCGTTCCGGCGAATACAAGGAGGTAGTGCCATGGCCCGCAACGTTTACGTCGAGAAAGATGTCTGCATCAGCTGCGGTCTCTGCGTTGAGACGGTCCCCGAAGTGTTCCGTTTCGACGACGACAACCTGGCCGAGGCTTACGACCCGGCCGGCGCCGCCGAGGAGAAAATCCAGGAGGCCATCGACGCCTGCCCGGTCTCCTGCATCCACTGGGGGTAGCCGGGCGCCAAATCCCATGAAACAGGAAGACCAATGATTATCCTTATCCTGAACTGCCGGGGCTTTTCCATCCATTTCCAACTCTTCGACTGGTCCACCCGCACCATCCTCGCCCGGGGGGACGTGGACCGGATCGAGCTGGGCGATTCCTTCATTGTCATGGAAGTCCCGGGCCGGGACCCCTACCATCTGGACTCGGACTGCTCCAGCTTCGGAGCCGCTGTGGCCCTCATCCTCTCCACCCTCACCCATCCCCTGGAGGGACCCCTTGACCGGGTCGAACAGATTGCCGCCGTGGGGCATCGGGTCGCCCATGGCGGCGAGCGGTTCACCTCGTCGGTCGCCATCGACGACGATGTCATTGCAGCGGTCCAAGGATTCGAGGAGATGGCGCCGCTCCATATTCCCGCGAACCTGGCCGGCATCGAGGGGGCCATGGCGACCCTTCCCCGCACTCCCCACGTGGCGGTCTTCGACTCGGCCTTCCATCAGACGATGCCCCTCCACGCCTACATCTACCCCCTCCCATGGGAGTGGTACGAACAGCACGGCGTGAGGCGCTACGGCTTCCACGGCGCCCCCCACTGCTACGCGGCACGGCGGGGTGCGGCCCTCCTGGGGCGCGACCCGGCCCAATGCAACCTGGTCACCGTCCACATCGGCAACGGCACCTCCCTCTGCGCCGTGGAGGGGGGGCGCTCCATCGACACGAGCATGGGGCTCACCCCCCTGGAAGGAACCATGATGGGGACCCGCTGCGGTTCCATCGACCCCGGCATCCCCCCCTTCATGATGCAGGAGGAGCAGCTTGCCCCCCGGGACATGGACCGGATCCTCAACCAGCGAAGCGGTGCCGCAGGAATAACCGGACTGAAGTTGGACCGGGCAGCATTCCTGGCCCGGGCCGCGGCGGGGGACGAGCGGTGCCTCCTGGCCCTGGAGATGGAGGCCTACCGCCTCAAGAAACACATCGGCGGCTACATTGCTGCCCTCGGCCGGCTTGACGCCGTGGTCTTCAGCACCGCCTCGGGGGAAGGGGAATGGCTCGTGCGGGAGAAGACCCTCGCCGACATGGAAATCTTCGGCATCCGGCTCGACCGGGAGCGGAACCGGGCGGCCCGTTCCGTGGAGCGGGAGGAGCGGATCAGCGCCGACGACTCCCCCGTGGCGGTCTACGTGGTCCACACCGAAGAAGAGATGGTCTATGCCGAGGAGGTGGCGGCCCTCCTGAACGGCGCCGGGGGATGACAAACGCCTGAAACGGGGTAAACTGTTTTTCTCACCGAATTCCATCCACCAAGGAGAGACTTATGTCGCTGGAAGGCAAACAAGCCCCCGACTTCACCCTGGAGGGGAGCGACGGCAGGAAGCATTCCCTGAAGGATTACGCGGGGAAGACCACCGTCATCTATTTTTACCCCAAGGACAGCACCCCCGGCTGAACGAAGGAGGCCAAAGGCTTCCGTGACCTGAAGCCGGAATTCGACAAACTGGGCATCGGCATCCTGGGAGTGAGCAAGGACAGCCTCAAGGCCCACGACAAATTCGTCCGGGACCAGGAGATCCCCTTCACCCTCCTCTCGGACCCCGACACCACAATGATGACCGCCTACGGCGCCTTCGGCAATAAGCTCCTGTACGGCAAGACCGCCTTGGGGGTTATCCGCTCCACGGTGGTGGTCGGCCCCGACGGCACCGTGATGAAGCACTGGCCCAAGGTGGCCAAAGCTGACGCCCATCCGGCCCAGGTGCTGGAGTTCCTGCAGAAGCGGTAGGGGCGCTGCTTGCCGCGCCCTTGCTGCGACCATTACGACCATTGACATGAGTTCCTCGTGCGCTAGAGTTTGAACTTGGCATTTCACTCGACATCACGGAGAGTAGAATGCAGCAAGCCGCCGTCACAAACCATTCCCTCCTCCCGACCCTGCCGCCCGAGTTCCTCCCCCTGGCGCTCTATACCGTTGCGGCAACCGTCCTGATCGGCGTCCTCCTCCTGGCCGCCTGGTGGCTCGGCGCCAAGACCACCAACCGCAACAAGGAACTCCCCTACGAATCCGGGGTCATCCCCACGGGGAGCGCCCGCCTCGCCTATCCGGTCCCCTTCTACCTCATCGCCATCTTCTTCATCGTCTTCGACGTGGAGGCGGCCTTCATCTTCGCCTGGGCCACGGCCTGGCGCGAACTGGGTCTGGCGGGGCTCATCCATATCACCTTCTTCATCGTCATCCTCCTCCTGGGGCTCGTCTGGCTCTGGATGAAGGGAGGCCTCGACTGGGGCCCTTCCCGTGAACGGAGGTGAGAAACGTGGCTTTTCCGCAATCTCTGCGTAAGTCTTCGGGACCGCTTGTGCGACGTAGCGCTGCTACGTCTCCGCGCAGTCCCTCGACAGCCTTGATCTTGCGAAAAATCCACGTTTCTCGAAAAGCAGGATTAAATAATGGAAGAGACTGAAATCCCACAGAACATAGTGCTGACCCGCCTGGACGACCTCATCAACTGGGGGCGCGCCAATTCCCTCTGGCCCATGTTCTTTGGGCTCTCCTGCTGCTTCGTGGAGATGATGACCTCCTTCACCTCCCGCTACGACATCTCCCGCTTCGGGGCCGAGGTGCTCCGGGGGACTCCCCGGGAAGCGGACCTCATGGTCATCGCCGGGACAGTCTTCAAGAAGATGGCCCCCTCCATCCTCCGCCTCTATGAGCAGATGGCCGAGCCCAAGTGGGTCATCTCCATGGGGAGCTGCGCCAACTCCGGCGGCATGTACGACGTCTACAGCGTGGTCCAGGGGGTGAACCAGATCATCCCGGTGGATGTCCACGTCCCCGGCTGCCCGCCGCGCCCCGAGGCGTTCCTCCAGGGGGTGATGCTCCTGCAAGAGAAGATCAGGCGGGAAGAGCGCCCCGCACGCAAAGTTCTTCACATGGCCGGCGGGACCGAGGGGACCACCCGGCCGGTCCTCGTGGACGGGGTGACGAAATCCCGCGACACCCGCGGACCGGGGATGGAGGGAATCGCCATTCGCGGCACCCCGGTCCGGCATCCCCGCTTCTGGATGTCCCGTTCCGACGAGATGTGGCGCCCTCCCGCGCCGCGGCACGACTATCCCGACTTCGGCCTCGCCGGAGAACTGGAGACGGTCTTCGGGCACCGGGTTACCGTGGACTCCGCTGCCACCGACATGCTCACCTACCGCTGCCCTCCGGAGCTGGTGCCCGAGGTGCTGCGCCATCTGAAAAGCCGAAGCTCCGCCCCCTTCCGCCGCCTGGAGGACGTGGCCTGCGTGGACGAGTCGTGCCGCCGGGAGCGGGAAAAGTTCCCGGACTTCACCGTCAACTACCACCTCCTGAACTTCGATGTTCCCGGCCACCTGCGGATCAAGACCGGACTGGCTGGGGAGACGCCGGAGCTCCCCACCGTGACCCCGGTCTTCCCGGCGGCCGACTGGTACGAGCGGGAGGCCTTCGACATGTACGGCATCCACTTCGCCGGGCATCCGAACCTGCGCCGCATCCTCATGCCGCCCGACTGGGAGGGGCATCCCCTGCGGAAGGAGCACCCCTTCCGGGCCACGGAGATGGCGCCCTACACCACCGATGACGCCCGGCGCCACCAGGCGCTCCCCGCCTCGGACTTCTTCGACCGGGTCGACGAGGAGACCCTGATCCTCAACCTGGGCCCCCAACATCCGGGGACCCACGGGATCATCCGCTTCATCCTCAAGCTTGACGGCGAGGAGATCGTGGACATGGACACCGACATCGGCTACCACCACCGAGGGGCCGAGAAAATCGGCGAACGCCAGCACTGGAACCAGTTCATCCCCTACACCGACCGGATCGACTACCTGGCCGGGGTCCAGAACAACCTCGCCTACGTGAACAGCGTGGAGCGGCTCTGCGGCATCACCGTGCCGGACCGGGCCATCACCATCCGGGTCATGCTGGCGGAGCTCTTCCGGATCGCCAGCCATCTGGTCTGGCTCGGCACCTTTGCCGCCGACGTGGGGGCCATGACCCCGGTCTTCTACACCTTCACCGACCGGGAGAAGATCTTCGACATCATCGAGATGGTCACCGGCGGCCGGATGCACCCCTCCTGGTTCCGGATCGGCGGCGTGACCGAGGATCTCCCCGAGGGGTGGGACGGGGCGGTGAAGGAATTCCTCGACTGGATGCCGGGCCGGCTCAAGGAGTACGAAGACCTCCTGAAGGAAAACCCAATCTTCAAGGCGCGGCTAAAAGGGGTCGGCGCCATTACGAAAGACGAGGCCATGGAGTGGGGAATCACCGGCCCGAACCTTCGGGCCTGCGGCGTGGCATGGGACCTGCGAAAGAAAATCCCCTACAACGGCTACCAGCACTTCCACTTCGATATCCCCACGGAGGAGGGGGGAGACTGCTGGGCGCGGTACCGGATCAGGGTCGAGGAGATCCGCCAGTCGCTCCACATCGTGGCGCAGTGCCGGAAGGAGATGCCCGCCGGGCGGTGGATCACCGACGACTACCGCTATGTCCTCCCCAAGAAGCGGGACACGCTCCACGACATCGAGTCCCTCATCCACCACTTCATCAACGCCACCCGGGGGATGGCGCCGCCCAGGGGGGAGAACTACAGCGCCATCGAGGCCCCCAAGGGAGAGAACGGCTACTTCGTGGTGAGCGACGGTCTCAACGTCCCGTACCGGGTGCGAATCAAGACCCCGAGCTTTCCCCACATCCAGGCGCTCCCCCTCATGAGTCGGGGGTGGCTCGTGGCGGACTTTCTCGCCATCATCGGGTCCATCGACTTTGTACTGGCGGATCTGGACCGGTAGGAGAGTTCCCCCTCCCCTCGCGGGAGGGGGGCAGGGGGTGGGGGAAGCAACTATGAAACCTCGTCATGCCCTGAATGACAGGGCACGTGATCTTCGTAATAATGCCACGGATGCTGAACGAATCCTGTGGGGACATTTGCGTAACAGCCAGATTGAAGGAGTGAAGTTTCGGAGACAGCAGCCAATAGCAGATTATATTGCTGATTTTGCAGCATATTTTCCCAAGCTCGTTATTGAACTCGATGGCAGTCAACATGCAGACGACCTGAAGCATGATGAGCAAAGAACGGCTTGCCTCTGTCGCAACGGATTCAGGGTTTTGCGATTCTGGAACAATGACATTTTCGAGAATATCGAAGGGGTTCTTGCAGTGATCAGACAGAGTTGCCTTGAACTAGCTTCCCCCACCCCCCAACCCCCTCCCGCGAGGGGAGGGGGAGATTAATCGATGGAGTCGGAAGAATTGCGAAAAGAGCTTGTCGCCCGCATCGCCCACGCCGTCACCAACCGCGAGGCGGCGGTGGACGTGATGAAGGAGCTGCAGCGGCACTACGGCTGGCTCACCGACGAGGCGGTGGCCGAGGCGGCAGGGCTCCTGGGGCTCACGCCGCTCCAGGTGGAGGAGCTGGCCACCTTCTACGAAATGATCTACCGCCGGCCGGTAGGTAAGCGGGTGGTCCACGTCTGCGACTCCATCTCCTGCTGGGCCATGGGGGGAGAGAGCCTCATGGCGCACCTGGCGGCGAAGCTCGGCGTCGAACCCGGCGGGACCACGGCGGACGGGATGTTCACGCTCCTTCCCTGCTGCTGCCTCGGCAACTGCGGCGAGGCCCCGACGCTGATGATCGGCGACACCCTCTATGGCCGGGTGACGCCGGAGCGGGGAGAGGAAATCCTGAGTAACGCGCGGGAAGCCGCGGCAACCGTGCCGGAAGGACCCGGCACACCACAAGAGGAGGAGAACGTATGAAAAAGGGAATTATCATCTCCATCAGCCTGCTGGCCACGGCGGCGTTCGCCACGGCCGGCCTCGCCGACACCAAGAAGGGGGGGAAGATCGACGGCGCCAAGGAATTCAAGGAGCACTGCGCCGTCTGCCACCCCGACGGCGGCAATATCGTCAACCCCGCCAAACCCCTGAAGAAAGCGACCCTGGAGGCCAACGGGGTCAAGACGTGGAAGGACATCGTCGCCAAGATGCGCAACCCGGGGCCGGGGATGACCAAGTTCGAGAAGAAGGATGTGAGCGACAAAGAGGCAAGGGCAATCGCGGAGTATGTTCTGAAGACCTTCAAGTAGAGGCAAGCGTGGCGACTGGCCACGGTCGCCACTCTCTTCTGTTTTTGATGGAGGATGGGATGCTCAGGATCAAGCGGATATACGATCCGCCGGCGCCGGAGGACGGAACGAGGGTGCTCGTGGATCGCCTCTGGCCCCGGGGGATTTCTAAGGACGAGGCCCGGATCGACGAGTGGCTCAAGGAGATCGCCCCCAGCGACAACCTGCGAAAGTGGTTCGGCCATGATCCGGCCCGGTGGGAGGAGTTCCGGGAACGGTTCCGGCGGGAACTGGAAGCGAAGGCGGAAATCCTGGACCACCTGCGGACTCTTACGGAGAAGGGAACGGTGACGCTCCTCTTTGCGGCCAAGGATGTGGAGCACAACAACGCTGTAGTTTTGAAGGAAATGCTCGATTAGCCCCATGGAACAGCTCCTCTTCCGACATAATCGTCCCGGCCGGTGTGTGACCTTTGCCGAGTACCGGGCCGAAGGGGGGTTCGCGGCGCTGGAGAAGGCGTTTGCCGGCATGTCCCCCAACGACGTTCAACAGGTCGTGATCGACTCGGGCCTGCGCGGCCGCGGCGGCGCCGGCTTCCCCACGGGGAAGAAGTGGTCCTTCGTCCCCCGGGACATACCCGGCCCCCGTTACCTCATCTGCAACTGCGACGAGATGGAGCCGGGGACCTACAAGGACCGGGTGCTCCTGGAAGCGAACCCCTATTCCCTCGTGGAGGGGATGACCCTGGCCGCCTACGCCATCGGCGTGGCCCACGCCTTCATCTTCATCCGGCGGGGCTACGAGGAGGCGGCGGAGAACTGCCGCCGGGCCATCGCCGAGGCGAAATCGGCGGGGCTCCTGGGGGAGAACATCCTCGGCACCGGCTTCTCCCTGGAGCTGGACGTCCACCAGTCCGCCGGTCGCTACATCTGCGGCGAGGAAACGGCCCTCATGAACGCCCTGGAGGGGAAGCGGGCCAATCCGCGGAGCAAGCCCCCGTTCCCAGCGGTAAAGGGGCTCTGGGGGCGCCCCACGGTGGTGAACAACGTGGAAACCCTGGCCAACATCCCGGCCATCGTGGCCAACGGCGCCGCCTGGTTCAAGGGGCTGGCACGGATCCCCGAGGCGGCAGGGATGAAGCTCTTCTGCGTGAGCGGCCATGTGAGGAACGCCGCCTGCTTCGAGCTTCCCTTGGGGATGACGCTGGGCGAGATCATCGACGGCCCCTGCGGCGGGATGCTCCCGGGCAGGGAGTTCAAGGCGTGCATCCCCGGTGGGGCGTCGACGCCGTTCTTCACGAAGGAGCACTGGCACGTTCCCATGGATTTCGACACCGTTGCCAAGGCGGGGTCCCGGCTCGGCACCGGCGGCATCGTGGTCTTCGACCGGGACACCTGCATGGTGGCGGCGACACTGAACCTGATCGTCTTCTACGCCCGGGAATCGTGCGGCTGGTGCACCCCCTGCCGGGAGGGGCTCCCCTTCGTGCAGGACGTCCTGGCCCGGATCGAGGCGGGGGAGGGACGGGAGGAGCACATCGGCATCCTCCGGGAGCATGTCCAATACCTCAACTACTCCTTCTGTCCCCTGGCCCCGGGCGCCATGGGGCCGGTGGAGGGACTGTTGCGGCTCTTCGAGGGCGAGATCCGGGAGCATATTGTTCTGGGGCGCTGCCCCTTTGGAGGGAAATGATGGCACCACCGGTGGATGATTTCGGCGGCCTCGTCACCCGGGCCACACGGCTCTGGACGGGGAACTTCGGCAACCTGCTCATTCTTTCACTGGTCTTCGTCCTGGTGTGCTGGATCCCCATCGCCAACGTGGGATTCCTGGCCGGCTACACCCGGGCGATCCTCAAGGTGGCCCGGGGGGAAAAGGCCGAGGCAGGGGACATCTTCCGGGCGTGGGACTGCTTCGGCGACCTCTTCGTCTACCTCCTCCTGGTGCTCGTGGCCCAGTTCGCTCTGAACCACGTGCCGGGCATCGGCCAGGTGGCGGGGTTCGCCCTGGCGGTGGTGGTTGCCCCGGGGATGTACGGGATCATCGACCGGAGGATGAAGTTCATGGACGCCTTCCGGTGGAGCCTTGACGCTATCAAGGGAGACTTTGTCGGCTGGCTCCTGGCGGTGCTTGTCGGCGGCATCTTCATGGCCGTGGGGGCGGTGCTCCTCGGCTTCGGCATCATCATCACCCTTGGTTGGGGGAGCCTCGTCATGGCCCTCCAGTACGACCGGGAGCGCCCCCGGGTGATTATCCTGTAGCGAGAGACCATGCCGAAACTCATCATCGATCACATACCGGTGGAAGTCCCCGCCGGCACCAGCGTTTTGGAGGCGGCCAGGTCCGTCGGGATCTGGATCCCCCACTTCTGCTACCACCCGGCCCTGGGAAGCGTGGGGGCCTGCCGGCTCTGCGCCGTGAAAATGCTGGACGGCCCGGTGAAGGGGATCCAGATGTCGTGCATGCTCCCGGCCCAGGATGGAATGGTGGTCTCCACCACCGACCCCGAGGCCCTGAAGATGCGGAGCCTCGTCATCGAGTGGCTCATGACCAACCATCCCCACGACTGCCCGGTCTGCGACGAGGGGGGTGAGTGCCTCCTCCAGGACTACACCGTTGCCGGGGGGCACGGCATCCGGCGCTACGAGGGGAAAAAGCGAACCCACGTGAACCAGTACCTTGGGCCGTACATCGAGCACGAGATGAATCGCTGCATCCAGTGCTACCGCTGCGTCCGGTTCTACCAGGAATACGCCGGCGGGAGCGACTTCGGCGTCATGGGAAACGCCCGGCGGGTTTACTACGGCCGCTTTGAGGAGGGGAAGCTCGAATCTCCCTTCTCCGGCACCCTAGTGGACATCTGCCCCACCGGCGTCTTCACCGACAAGACCGCCCGCTTCCGGGCCCGTTACTGGGACTACGAGATGGCCCCCTCGGTCTGCCCCCACTGTTCGCTGGGGTGCAACACCGTGCCGGCGGCCCGCTACCGGGAGCTTCTGAAGACCATTGCCCGGGAGAACCCCGCCGTGAACGGCCCCTTCATCTGCGACCGGGGAAGGTTCACCAATGCTCCGGTGAACGACCCGGCGCGCCCCCGGGTGCCGCTGGTGGACGGGAAAGAGGTCTCGTGGGACGAGGCCCTGGATGCCCTCATGGTGCGGGTCAACGAGCTGGAAGAGCTGTACGGCCCCGGGAGCCTGGCAGTGGTCGGCTCGCCCCGGCTCGCGCTGGAGGGGAACATCCTGCTGGCGCGCCTGTCGGACCTCCTCGGCGCGGGGCACCTCTGCTACTTTACCGAGAAGGAGGAGAGGGAGCGGACCGCCGCGGCAGTCGACCTCCTTGCCGGCGACAAAGCCGCCTCCATGGCGGACGTACGGCAGGCCGACTGCGTGGTCATCCTCGAAGCGGACCTCCGGGACGAGGGGCCCATGATGCTCCTGGCGGTCCGGCAGGCATGGCGCCACGGCGCGCCGGTCTTCCTGGTGGGGAAGCACGCCCCCTTGGAGCAGGCCCGCACCGTCTCCATGGAAGCCATCGAGCTCAGCATCCTCGAAGAGGTTCCCCTGGCCATCTTCGAGCGCCCCGTGGTCATCTGCGGGACCAGGAACAGCACCCGCGCCGCCATCGAGCTCCTGGCCCGGGCCGATGCCAAGATCGCCTGCCTCCTCCCCGGCCCCAACGCCTTCGGAGCCGGGCTTCTGGCAAAGGAGCACGGAGCGGTCGCCCTGGCCGAGGCCGTGGCCTCCGGAAAGGTGAAGGGGATCATCGCCGTGGAAGCAGACATCCCGGAGGAGCTTCTGGCGCAAGTTCCCCTTATCGTCGCCGCCGACTGGCTCCCCACGGAGGCGCTCCGGCGGGCCCAAGTGGTCCTCCCCACGGCCGCCTGGGTGGAGATGGACGGCACCTTCGTCAACAACGAGGGGCGGGCACAGCGCTTCCGCAAGGCCATGGTCCCCGGTCTCCCGATCCGTGGGCTCCCGGCCCGCTACCACGCCTCACCGGACAAGCCGGCGCCCTTCCATCCGCCGCGGGTCCACCGCAGCGCTTCCCCCGGCGGTGATACTCGCCCCGCATGGCGGAGCGTGGCGGAACTCATGGAGCGGTGGGGAGGGGAGACAGAGACTGACCCCTTTGCGGGACGGTGGGAGGTGTTGCGGGGGCTCGATCCGGAGGGGGATGGGGTGAGGCCGAGAGGGTGATACGTGTCCCGTTTGTGGAGATGAGCGGGCACGTGCACGGGAACCGCTCAAGCATGGGGACAGGCATTGGTTGATTTGACATCATGAAGGGGAGAAGGCTATTGTAATCAGGAAGATGCAGCCATTGACACGGCTGCTCTCCCCGCCGTTTATGCACGACAAAAAATGTATCGCGAGGAGACCTTATCAATGATCCCAGAAAAACTATTGGAAATCATGAAACAGGACGGAGTTGTCGCCATTGCGACCTTGGGGGAGGATGGTCCGCATATGGTCAACACGTGGAATAGCTATATCAAGGTCTCACAAGATGGGCGTTTGTTCATTCCCGCGGGGTACATGCATAAGACTGAGGCCAACATCGCCCATAATCCCGATGTGCTGATCACCTTGGGAAGCAGCAAGGTTGCGGGGTTGCACGGCCCCGGCGCCGGCTTCCTGATCAAGGGCAAGGCAGCCTTCATTACTTCCGGGCCGGATTTTGACTTTATGAAGGCGAAGTTCAACTGGTTACGGGCCACCTTGGCCGTTACCATCGAATCGGCCACTCAAACCTGGTGAGCCTTGCATGATATCCAATCACGAACCTTGCCAAGCGGCTGGGGGTGACCAAGCGACGTGACAGGCTGAGACGACAGGCAGCGAAACAGAGATGATGGAATGCCCCCTGTAGCCCTCGACATAGCCATCCACCTGGCCAAGATCGCCCTGATCTTCTTCGTGGTGCTGACCCTGGCGGCCTACCTGGTCTTCGCCGAGCGGCGGATTCTGGCCTGGATCCAGGACCGGAAGGGACCGAACCGGGTGGGGCCCTTTGGCCTCTTGCAGCCCCTGGCGGATCTCATCAAGCTCCTGACCAAGGAGGACTTCCGACCCGCCGGGGCCGACAAGTGGCTCTTCTACCTGGCCCCGGCCATGGCGGCGATCCCGGCCATTCTCACCTTCGCGGTGATCCCCTTCGGGGCCCCTCTGACGCTCTTCGGCAGGGAGGTGCCGCTCCAGGTGGCGGACCTGAACGTGGGGCTCCTTTTCTTTCTGGCACTCTCCTCAATAGCGGTGTATGGTGTGGCCCTGGGGGGGTGGGCGTCCAACTCCAAGTACGCGCTTTTGGGCTCCATCCGGGGTCTGGCGCAACTCATCTCCTACGAGCTGTCCATGGGGTTGTCGCTGGTGCCGACGGTGATGCTGGCCGGGTCGCTCCGGCTCTCGGACATCGTGGCGGCCCAGGAGGGGATCTGGTTCATCGTCTATCAGCCCCTGGCATTCGTGATCTTCCTCATCAGCATCGCGGCGGAGTGCAAGCGGATTCCCTTCGACATCCCCGAGGCGGAGGGGGAGCTGGTGGCCGGGTTCCACACCGAGTACTCGGGGATGCGCTTCGGCCTTTTCTTCGTGGGGGAGTACATCAACATCATCGTCCTCGGCGGGCTGGCAACCACCTTCTTCCTGGGGGGTTGGCACGGGCCGTGGCTCCCCCCCTTCGTCTGGTTCTCGGCGAAGACCCTCGCCTTCGCCTTCTTCTTCATCTGGATGCGGGGGACGCTGCCGCGGCTTCGCTACGACCAGCTCATGCACCTGGGATGGAAGGTGCTGACGCCGCTGGCGCTGGTCAACATTCTTGTCACCGGCTGGATACTGATGCTCCGCTAACGGAGCGTCGGACATTTTAACGGAAAGGAGGGGAACGGGTAGTCCGCACGCATCAAGGTATCACTCACGCATTGGTCATTGTCCCGGAGAAGTGAACTCATTACGCAACATTTCAAAGGAGGACGTGTCATGGTTGAGAACGTGAATACCAAAGACAAGCATGGGCATACGCCGCTCATCGAGGCGGCCAAGACAGGGGACGCCGAGACGATCAGAGATCTCCTGAACCGCGGCGCCGACATGGATGCACGGAGCGAGAAGGGGAAGACGGCCCTGCATTACGCGGCGGCCAACGGTAAGGCAGCGGCCATCAAGACTCTGCTGGAGGCGGGGGCTGAAGTGGACCCGCGAGACATGGAATGGCATACCCCCCTCATGCTGGCGGCCAACTACGGATGCAACGAGTGCGTGGAAACCCTTTTGACGGCCGGCGCCGACCCCCTGGCCAAAATGAAGCTCGGCAACACCGCCCTGACCTATGCGGAAGCGAACGGACACCCCGACACCCTGGAACTGATAACGAAGGCCCAGCGGGCCAAGGCCGGAAACGCCTGATCCCGCAAGGGTACGTTACCGCAGGGGCGGGGGATGCCTCGCCCCTCTGTTGCCACCATGCCCATCATCACCGACTTCAAAGCAATCGCCACCGGGCTCTTTGTCACCTGGAAGCACATCTTCCGCAGGAGCGTCACGGTGGAATACCCCGAGGTGAAGCGGACCCCCGCTCCCCGCTACCGGGCGAGGATCGTCCTCACCCGCGACCCCGAGGGGGGAGAGCGGTGCGTGGCCTGCTACCTCTGCTCCGCCGCCTGCCCCGTTGACTGCATCTCCATGGAGGCGGCCGAGGACGGGAACGGCCGCCGGTACGCCCGATGGTTCCGGATCAACTTCTCCCGCTGCATCTTCTGCGGCCTCTGCGCCGAGGCCTGCCCCACCCTCGCCATCCAGATGACCCCTGACTACGAGATCTGCGAGCGGGACATCATGGAACTGGTCTACGAGAAGGAAGACCTCCTCATCGACGGCTGCGGCAAGGACCCCGCCTACAACTTCTACCGCCATGCCGGCATCGGCGTCACCCAGCCACGGGGCGCCGGCGAGCGGGAAGAGGAACCGGTTGATGCGCGGGGACTCATGCCGTGACATCCCCACGCCTGAGCGTCTAACCGACAGACCAATCCTGCCTCTCCATCCCCGTATTCCGCAAGCCCTCCCCTTCCACACAGCAACAGACTTTATGCCGAAAATGAAACAGTGGCTTACAATTACCAAACTCTATAATGTGTGGATGTTGCGGCATCTCAGAGCCCAGGCACATGCGCACGCTAGACTGCGACAGGGGACCATCAGCGAGGTTTCCTGCATGTGGCCCCGTCCCGGCAGCACCGACCCGGTGCCCAAAGCTTCGTCACAAAGGTGGACGATCAGGTCTGCACGGTGGGCTACTACAAGTAGCATGGATTGACATCTCCCCCACGGGAGTATGGACGCATGGAGTCTCTCCGGCGAAATACTGCCGGGAGAGGCCCCTTTTTTTCTGCAATTTACCCCCGATATGGTAGATTTTATCCGATATGGAATCGGCCCTCTTCTACATCTTGGCCGTTGTAACGGTCACGGGCACCGCCTTCGCCATCACGGAAAAGCACGCGGTGCACGCCATCGTCTACCTCGTCACCTCGTTCTTCGCCCTGGCGGTGATCTTCTTCCTGCTCGGAGCGCCGGTGGTGGCAATCTTCGAGGTGATCATCTACGCCGGCGCCATCATGGTCCTCTTCCTCTTCGTGATCATGATGCTCGATCTGGGGCATCCGGAGCGGGCCCGGCTTCCCGGAATCCGGGAGTGGTGGCCGGCCCTTGCCCTCGGCGCCGTGACCTTGGCGTCGGCCCTGGCACTCGTCGTATCCCGCGCCCCGGCGGTTCCGGCACCGGGGAAAGCCATCGGCGTCAAGGAGTTCGCCCTGGCCCTCTTCGGCAAGTACGGCGTGGCGGTGGAAGTCATTTCGATGCAGCTCCTTTTCGCGCTCGTCGGGGCGCTTTACCTGGCACGGAAGCGATAGGAACACTCGTGCCGAACGGGCGGCACGGTGCATATCAACCAAGGAGGAATGGCATGAAACATCTCAAGGGAATGGTTGTTCTGCTGGCTGCAGTAGTGGCGATGTCCGCGGTCGGATGCAAGAAGAAGGAGGTAGGGCCGGCGGAGAAGGCGGGACAAGAGATCGACAAGGCCGTGGAAAAGGCCGGCGAAGGGCTTGGCAAGGCAACCGAAAAGAGCAAGGAGGCTGTCGAGAAAGCCGGTGAAAAGGTGGGCGAGGCCGTCGACAAAAGCAAAGAGGCAGTCGACAAGGCCGCCGACAAGACCAAAGATGCGGTCAAGGACGCAACCCAGAAGTAACGTGAGCATCGCGCAATGATCGTCCCCTTTGAGCACGTCCTGATCCTGGCCGGCATCCTCTTTGCCCTGGGGCTCGTCTGCGTCCTGGTCTGGCGGATGAACCTGATCATGCTCCTCATCGGCATCGAGGTGATGCTCAACGCCGCCATGCTCGCCTTTGTGGGAGGGGCGGCCCGATGGGGAATGGCCGACGGCCAGGTCTTCTCCCTCGTCATCATGGCCCTCACCTCGGCCGAGGTCTCCCTGGCCCTGGCTATGGTGGTCTACCTCCACCGGCGCAAGAGAACGGTGGATGCGGATGAGTTCAGCGAGCTGAAGGGATGAAACTCTACCTCACCATCATACTCCTGCTCCCCCTCCTCGGGGGAGCCATCAATGCCGTTATCGGTCGCAAACTCCCCCGCCGCGCGTGCGAGGCCCTGGCCTGCACCGCGGTCTGGGGGGCTTTTGCCGGCGCGGTCATGGCCTTTGACGCCTACCGGACCCCGGTCACGGTGGAGCTGGCCTCGTGGCTGGCGGACTTCGATTTTTCCGCCCCCGTTACCCTCTACCTGGACCCCCTCTCCCTGGTGATGACGGTGATGGTCACCTTCGTCTGCGGCCTGATCCACCTCTACGCCGTGGGGTACATGGCCGAAGACGCGAGCTACGCCCGGTTCTTCGCCCTCCTGAACCTCTTCGTTTTCGCCATGCTGGTCCTGGTCCTGGCAGAGAACCTGCCGCTCCTCTACCTGGGGTGGGAGGGGGTCGGCTTCTGCTCCTACGCCCTCATCGGCTTCTGGTACGACGACCCGAAGAACGCCACCGCCGGCCGCAAGGCCTTCATCGTGACGCGGATCGGCGACACCGCCTTCGGCATCGGCATTGTCTGGTGCTTCCAGCTCTTCCAGACCGTCTCCATTACTCAGATCAACCAGATGGGGTTCCTGATGCCCGTGGGGATCATCACCACCCTCGGGCTCCTCTTTCTGGCCGGGGCCATGGGGAAATCGGCCCAGGTGCCGCTCATGGTCTGGCTCCCCGACGCCATGGCCGGCCCCACGCCGGTCTCGGCCCTGATCCACGCCGCCACCATGGTCACCGCCGGGGTCTACCTCATGGCGAGGATGTCGCCCTTCTTCGGGGCGGCTCCCGTGGTCATGGCCGCCGTAGCCGTCACCGGAGCCGTCACCGCCTTCTACGGCGCCTCGTGCGCCCTGGTGCAGCGGGACTTCAAGCGAGTGCTGGCCTACTCCACCATCAGCCAGATCGGCTACATGATGCTCGGCGTGGGGGCCGGCGCCGTCACCGCCGCCACCTTTCACCTCCTGGAGCACGCTTTCTTCAAGGCCCTCCTCTTCCTGGGAGCCGGCTGCGTCATCACGGCCCTCCACCACGAGCAGGACATCTTCAGGATGGGGGGACTGCGCACGCGGATGCCCCTCACCTTCTGGGCCTTCCTGGCCGGGGCCGCCTGTCTGGCCGGACTTCCCCCCACCGGTGGATTCTTCAGCAAGGACGCCATCCTGGCCGCGGTCTGGGCCAAGGGGGGGCTCCTCTACGGCGGGCTCTTCGCCCTGGGCCTTCTGGCGGCGCTCTTCACCTCCTTCTACACGTTTCGAATGGTTTACCTGGTCTTTGGCGGCGAAGGGGTGACAGAGGTCCACCACGCTCCCCGGATCATGGAGACAATGCTGCTCCCCCTGGCGCTTCTGGGGCTCCTGGGAGGCATCATTCACCTCCCCGACTTTCTGGCCGAAGGCTGGCTCGGCCGCTTCCTGGCCACGGCCTTGACCGAACGCGCCCCCCACCTTTCCCACGGGGAGGAGATGGCCGTGGAGGGAATCGCGGCCCTGGTGGCCCTTGCCGGCCTCGCCGCGGCCCACTTCCGCTACGGCGGACTGCGGCGCACGGCCCGTATCGAGACAGCCGTTGCGGAACCGCGGGGAATCACCGCCTTTCTCCTGAACGGCTGGTACGCCGACAATCTCTACCGGTTCCTTCTCATCCGCCCCTACGAGGCCCTGGCAGGCTTTCTCTGGCGCCGGGTGGACGAAGGAGTGATCGACGACTCCCTGGACCGTCTGGCCGGCGGCTTGGGCAAGACCGGCCAAGTGCTGGGGGGGTGGAGCTGCGGGAGGGTGTCGGTCTACCTCCTCAGTTTCGCTGCGGGGCTGGCGCTGATCCTGGGGTGGCTGGCGTGGGGGATGGTGTGGTAGATAGAGAGCACCCGGAATGGATGCGCAGCATGAATGACCGGACTGAACACGGAAGGGACCGGAGATGAGCACGAATAGCGAAACCCACTATGCGGAGCGGATCGGTTGGTTGCGGGCGGCGGTGCTCGGTGCCAACGACGGGATCATTTCCACCGCGAGCCTGGTCGTGGGAGTGGCGGCCGCCCATGCCGCCCGGGGGAATGTGCTCATAGCCGGGGTGGCGGGCCTCGTCGCCGGCACCATGTCCATGGCAGCGGGCGAGTATGTGTCCGTCAGCTCCCAGGCCGACACCGAAAAGGCCGACCTGGCTCGCGAGATGAGGGAACTGGAGGAAGACCACGAGTTCGAGCTCAAAGAACTTGCATCCATCTATGTGGACAGGGGGCTTGAACCGCAGCTTGCCAAGCAGGTCGCTGCGCAGCTCATGGCCCACGACGCCCTGGCGGCCCACGCCCGCGACGAACTGGGGCTCAACGAGATACACACCGCACGCCCCATCCAGGCGGCACTGGCGTCGGCAGTCACCTTTGCCGTCGGAGCAACCCTCCCCCTCATCATCACCCTGCTCAGTCCGGAGCGACTCATCGTCCCCGTCGTGGCCGGAGGCTCCCTCGTCTGCCTGGCGCTTCTGGGAACGCTGGCGGCACGGGCTGGGGGCGCGGACATCGCCGTCGGCGCAACGCGGGTAACACTCTGGGGGGCGCTGGCCATGGTGGCCACGGCAGGGGTCGGTGCGCTCTTCGGGACGGCTGTGTGAGCGGGTGAGCAATACACGTCAGGCAACCCTCACATGAGACGCACAACATCACGGAAATTATACTCGGGAGGAAAATCTCCAGACAAGGAGCTTGGCATGACCATCATCACTGCTCACTGCCGGTGCATCCTGCAGTCTGTCGCTTCCCTTATTCTGCTACTGCTTTTTGTGCAGGTCGGCGCAGCTCAGCCTCCTGATACGTGCAGTGGCTGCCACGCGGACCGGTCGAAAATGCTTCGGTTCGGCTTCCCCCACCTGAGCGTGACTGCTGAGGAGGCAACCAGGCAATCAGGCATGAACGCAGCCTGTTCAGATTGCCATTTGGGAGACCCGACGAACCCGGACCGCACGGCTGCCCACCGGGGCATGGGACGGTTGCTATTGGTGCGCAAGAAAGGGATGCTGGCCGAGTCTGTACAGCGCGAGGCCCCTCTGAAGCTGACCGGCAATCCCATGACCCGTATTCAGCATCAAATCGTCAGGGACGGCAAGGTGGTCATCGACCCCAATGTCACCCTGATCCTCTATCAGGACAAGCGTCGAGACAATCTTTCCCAGGATTTCGGCGTCATGGAGAAGACCTGCGGCGCCTGCCATGCCAAGGAGTTCTCCGAGTTTACCCAGAGTACTATGGGACGCAACGCCAAACAGAGCCGATACCAGAGCTGGACCGACCAACAGCGAGGCCCCCATAACTGCGGCGCATGGTTCAATGGAAATTACGAGAGAATCTCAACCAACACGGCCGTCCCCTTTTCTCGGGGGCAAAGTGCGTTGAACCAGCGCAGTTGCAACACCTGCCACGTGGGGTGCCTCGATTGCCACTACGATCCGCAGCCGACGGATCCGGCCAACCCAAAGCAGGGGATACACACCTTCAACCGGGTACCGAAGCCGGAAAGCTGCTATGGTGGCGGCCGTGGACAGATCTGTCATGCCGGGCCGGAGGAGCGGCGCCGGGGAGCGGGCTATTTCGGCGGCAGCTACGCCAATCCGGAGGGAATGGAGCCGGACATCCATCAGGTTAAGAAGATTGGCTGTCTCGACTGCCACGAAAACAGCGGATCCAAGAGCGGCCTGGGACATGGGATGATCAAGCGGCAGGGACGTTGCGACCGGTGCCACGAGCGGCAGGTCGCCAGCCACAAGCTGACGCTGCACAAAACTCTCTCCTGCGAAGCATGCCACATCCAGAACATTTCCGGCTACCAGGGGACCTTCTGGGGACCAGGCAAGCTGGCCGGTTCAAACACGCCCTTCTTCAAGTACAAGGAATACTACGGGATCATGAAGGAGCCTATTCTGATACGCGATCAAAACGGGCGCTGGATACCGGTAAAACCATTTCCGATGGCGGTCCTGAACCAGAAGGAGTCGGCATTGAAGCCGGGGCTGCACTGGCGCTGGCCCAAAGAACTGCCCGACCTGCAGCGCACCGATGACGCTTACGGGTATGTCGGGCTGTTCGACGGTTTGCCCGAGAACAACCGGGCACTGGCATGGATTCAGATGGACAAGGTCTCCCATAAATATGGGAAAAGCCGTCCTTGCGCCTCGTGCCACGAGTTGCCCGACGGCGAGCAGCGCCAGCATGTGGAATGGGACTTCACTGACGCCGGCGCTTTACCCTTCAGCGGGAGTCACGTGGTAGTTGCCGGGAAGAAGGGGCTTTCCATTCGTGACATGAAGTCTGAAAAAATCGACGTCCTCGATGGATACCGCTTGTCCAGCCTGGCACCCTGGTTCTATTTGAAGGATCGTTGGCACATTGAGGGAGACTTCTCCTTGCCGTCGATCAAGGAGCGGGAGCTCTACAGCCGGGCCAAGGGAGATGTCGCCAAGGCGCGTCAGGCGAGGGTTGTGCATTGAAAAAGCTTCTGTCATGGGGTGCCGTCGGACTCCTAACGAGCGCCCTGCTCGATCCGCTCATCTATTCCATGCTGGAGAAGCCGATTCCGTGGCTGCGCGATATACTCATGGGGGCGGGGGGCTGCATCTGCTTCTATCTCCTGATCCGCTTCCGCAATGAGCTGTGACGGTGGCGGGTTGCCACATAAAGTGATGCCGTAAAACAGGTATTTGATCGTGACCGACTATCCGATTCTCACCATCCTCATCTTCCTCCCCCTGGCGGGGTGCCTCTGTTTAGCGCCGGTCTGGCACTGCCGGACGTCTGCCCGCGCCGTGGCCCTGGGGTTTGCCGTTGCCGAACTGGCCCTGGCGGCGTGGCTTCTGGTGGCCGCCACGGGGATGCCCGCCGCCCCCGGCGCGCCGGCAGGGTATTTCCTTTGGGAGGATGCCGTGTGGATCGAGCGCTTCGGCATCCGCTACCTCCTGGGGATGGACGGGATCAGCCTCCTCATGGTGGCGCTCACGGCCTTCATCACGGTGGTGGCCATGGCGGCGTCGTGGCGCGCCGTCACCGAGCGGACCGCGCTCCACTACTTCCTCATCCTCCTCATGGAGAGCGGGCTCATGGGGGTCTTCCTCGCCCTGGATCTCGTCCTCTTCTACCTCTTCTGGGAGGTGATGCTGATCCCCATGTTCTTCCTGATCGGCATCTGGGGACACGGCCGCCGCATCTACTCGGCGGTGAAGTTCTTCCTCTATACCCTCGTCGGCTCACTCCTGATGCTCCTGGCGATTATCGGGGTCTACCTCATCCATGGCGACGCCACCGGCACGTACACCTTCGCCCTGCCGCTTCTGGCCAAGGCCCCCATCGTCCACGGGGCGGCGCCGTGGCTCTTCGGGGCGTTTCTCCTGGCCTTCGCCATCAAGTTTCCCCTCTTTCCGGTCCACACGTGGCTGCCGGACGCCCATACCGATGCCCCCACGGCCGGGAGCGTGATCCTGGCGGCGCTGCTGCTGAAGACCGGGGCCTACGGGCTGGTCCGCTTCGGCTACCCCCTCTTCCCCGAGGCGGCCAGGGGATTCACGCCGTTCATCTCGGTGCTGGCCGTGACCGGTATCCTCTACGCCTCGTGGATCGCCTACGCCCAGGAGGACATGAAGCGGATGGTGGCCTATTCCAGCGTGGGGCACATGGGGTTCGTGGCCCTGGGGATCGCCTCCTGGAGCCCGGTGGCACTCTCCGGTTCCATCCTCCAGATGGTGAACCACGGCGTCACCACCGGCGCCCTCTTCGCCCTGGTGGGGATGCTGGACGAGCGGACCAATACCCGGGAGGTGGCGGCCTACGGGGGACTCTGGGGCAAGGTGCCGGTCTTTTCCTTCTTCTTCCTCTTCTTTGCCATGGCCTCGGCGGGGCTGCCGGGGCTCAACAACTTCACCGGCGAGTTCCTGATCCTGGCGGGGGTCTTCCGTACCACGCCGCTGGCGGCAGCCGTCGCCTTCCTCGGGATCGTGCTGCCGCTCATCTACACGGTGCGGCTCGTGCAGGAGGTGCTGTTCCAGACGGAACGGCGGCCTTTGGCCATCTCCGACGTGACTCTGCGGGAGGGGGCGATCCTGGCGGCGCTGGCAGTGATCGGCGTCTCTATCGGGCTCCATCCGAAGCCGCTCCTGGATATCCTCAGGGTGCCGGTGGCGCTCCTGACGGGGGCGCAACCATGACCGTCGCCGATCTCTGGACCATCATGCCCCTTCTGATCCTCGCCTGCGGGAGCGTCCTGGTGCTCCTCCTCGGCGCGGTCGTGCCGGGACGGTACGGAACCGCCATCGGTGTTGCGGTCTGCGCCGGTGCGGCCCTCTGGGCGATCCAGGCGCCGCCGCAGCCCATGGCGCCGACCCTGGGGGTGGCCTTCACCCCCTTTGCCCGCTTCTTCCTCGTGTTTTTCGCGGCGACAGCATGCCTCTCGCTCCTCCTGGCCCACGACCACGCGGCGCGGCAGGGGCAGGAGGGGGAGGAATACCCGGCCACAATCCTCTTCGGCACCTTCGGCATGGGGGTGGTGGCCAGCGCGGCCAACTTCCTGACCCTCTTCCTGGGGCTGGAAGCTCTCACCTTCGCCTTCTACATCCTGGTGGCCTATGACCACAACCGCACGGCGTCGGGGGAGGCGGGGCTCAAGTACCTCCTCATGGGGGCCGTGTCAGCGGCCTTTGTGGCCTTCGGCATCGCGCTTCTCTACGGGGCCACCGGCACCCTGGAGATCGGCAGGGCCGTGGCGGCCTCGGCCGCCGGCGGGGGAATCGCCCTGGCGGGATGGGGGCTCTTGCTGGCGGGACTCGCCTTCAAGATATCCCTCGCCCCGGCCCACCTCTGGACCCCGGACATCTACCAGGGGGGGCCGACGCCGGTGGTGGCCTTCCTGGCCTCGGGCTCCAAGGGGGCGGCCATCGCCCTTTTCCTTCTTATCCTCCCGCCGCTGGGGGGGCTCGGCACCCTACGGGCGCCCCTCTGGGGGCTCGCCTTCCTCTCCATGACCGTCGGAAACCTGGCGGCGCTCGTGCAGCCCAACGTGAAGCGGATGCTCGCCTACTCATCCGTGGCCCAGATGGGGTACGTGGCCCTGGCGCTCCTTTCCGGCGGACGGGGGTACGAGGCGGCGGCCTTCTACGCCGTAGCCTACGGAGCCATGGTCCTGGCGGCCTTCGGCGCCATCGCCTCCCTGGAGGGAGAAACGCCGCTGGAACAGGTGGATGACCTCCGGGGGCTCGGCTATCACCGCCCCTTCCAGGGGGTGGTGCTGGCCGTGGCCATGCTCGCCCTGGCAGGGATTCCTCCAACGGTGGGCTTTGTGGGAAAGTTCGCCATCTTCTTCGCGGCCCTGAAAGGGGGAGAGGCTCCCCTGGCGATCATCGGCATCCTCACGGCGGCGGCCTCGGCCTACTACTACCTGCGGGTGGCGGTGAACCTCTACATGAAACCGGCGGAACAGGAAGGGACCGGTGAGCCCCCCACCGCGGCCGAGGCGATGTCCCTCGGCGTTGCGGCCCTCGCCATCCTGGCCCTCGGCATCTGGCCTGGCCCGCTGTTCGACCTGGCCGCCGCAATCCTTCGCTAGAACGGAGCCCCCGTGCAGAGCATCATAAAGGCCCTCATCAGCCTCGCCATCATCATCGCCTGCGCCCAAATCGGCAAGCGCTTCCCGACCCTGGGGGGGCTCATCGCCACCATGCCCCTCACGAGCCTCCTGGTCCTGCTCTGGCTCTGGTCCGACGCGCCGGGGGACTACCGGCTCATGGAGGGGTATACGAAAGGGGTCCTCTGGGGGATCATCCCGACGATCCTCTTCTTCGTGGCGGCCTTGTTCCTCTTCCGGCGCCAGCTTCCCCTGACGGTGGTCCTGACAGCCAGCTTCGGCGTTTGGCTGGCAGGGGCGGCGGTACACCAGTTTTTCCTCAGGTAGCAACGAAAGGAATAGTCATGTCTCGCTGGTTGGGGGCCGCAGCCGCGGCCTTTTTCGTCCTAATGCTCACCCTTGCCGCGGCCCGGGCCGATGATGCGCAGCACTATGCAGTGGCAGAGCTGCCGGCGCCGGTGCTCAACACCCCGGATTTTCCCCGCGTATTCGGCGGCCAGGACGGCAGGACCGTCAAAACCGACCGCCAGGGACAGATCCGGGAACTGGAGTTCATCGCCCTGCCGGGGACGGCCTTTACGGTCCGGGAGACGCTCCGCCGCGGGAAGTCGGTGGTCCATAGGGTCACCACCGATGACTACCCCTACCCGACCACAGGCTACTTCGTGGACGACCGCTTCGTGCGGCTCACGGACGAGGCACCCCCTCCCCGTGCCCGGAAACTTCCTCCCCGCGACAAGGTCATCGCCCGGCTCCTGGCGGCCCGGGGAAGCCGCTACGTCTGGGGTGGCAACATCCGCGCGGGGGTGCCGGACATGATCCGCCTCTTTCCGCCGGCGGGAAAACTCTCCGCCGAGACGGAGCGCCGCTGGCTGCTGCAAGGGCTCGACTGCTCGGGGCTCCTCTACGAGGCCACCGACGGCGTCACCCCCCGCAACACGAGCGCCCTTGCTGGCTACGGCCGGGGGGTGCCCATTGCCGGGCTCTCTGCAGAAGAGATCCGCCAGCAACTGGAACCCCTGGACCTTATCGTCTGGAAGGGGCACGTGATCATCGTCCTCGACCGGGAGCGGACCATCGAGAGCCGACTCGGCCCGGTGCCGGGAAAGCGGGACGGTGTGGCCGTGAGGCCGCTGAAGGATGTTCTGTCCGAGGTGATGGGAAAGAGGGTGCCTGTGGATCGGTTCGCGGAGAATAACGGGAGGGGAGAGAAGACCTTTGTCGTGCGACGGTGGTACCCCTAGAATCCCCTGCGCCGGAGTTCCTCGCCGATAAGCCGCTTTTGCTCCTGGCCGAGGCGGCCTGAGACTGCCAGGTTCCGAAGTTCCATGGCCGGTGCCCCGGCAAGAAGCGAAACAAAGACCGTCGAGGGAGTGCGGGGATTCTTGATCATGGCAATTTTCAGGTTGGGGCGGCTCGCCCATCGCTGGTGGCGGGCCACGGCGGCAATGGCCTCGGTGGAGGAGCGGGCGCTTGAGACAAGCTGGAAGACCGACGCCTCCTTGAGGCGGGGGTTGGCGAGGCACGGCTCCACCACCCGCACGTCCCCCTCCTTCATGAGGGCATCGAGGACCGAGGCACTGGCCCGGCGGGCAAGGGTGATCCGGTTCCCCAGGGGAGTGGTGGGGAGCCGCTGGACGATGGCCCGCTCCGCCGCCAGCCGCTGGTCGGGAGTGGTCCCCGGAAGCTCGCTGAGGGTGACGAGTTCGAAGAGGTAGAGACGGGGAAGGAGCGACAGGGCTACGCCGGCCGGGGTTGCAGGATTCTGGACCAGGGCAACGGTCAGGTTGTGGTTCCCCGCCACCGTATCAAGCCCAGCCACGGTCTTGAGGAGGTCCTCGGTCAGGTCCCGGCGCTCCAGGAGGGTCAGGAGGTGGTTGTTGTCCAGGGCGGGGTTCCGGAGGGCCGCCCGGAGCACCTCGGGAGAGGAGTCGAGGATTGCCTCGAAGAGCTCCTCCTTGCCGCAGGTGAGGGCCCGGTGGAGCCGCCGTGACAATTCAGGGTCCAGGTGTGTACTTTTTGCGCTCCTCTCCATGGCCCGCCCCATCATGATCCGTGTGGAACAGCTATTCGGCACAGCACGACAACCGGCTGATATCCCTACTGAATCCCTGGGCGCAGAGCCTCAGGCCCTCCCCCATCGAAGGATAGACATGCAACGCGTTTGCCAGATCCTCCACCGTGGCCCGGAAGCGGATGGCCAGGGCTGCCTCGTTGATGATGTCCGCTCCCCGGTGGCAGGCCAGATGCACCCCCAGGAGACGGCCCGTGGCCCGGTCCGCCACCATCTTGATGACCCCGGCCGTGTGGCTGGTGACGTGGGCCTTGGGGATGGCAGAAACCGGCATCACGTTCACGGCCACGTCGAACCCGGCGGCTTTGGCACCCTCTTCCGTGTACCCCACCATCCCCACCTCCGGGTCGGTGAAGATGGCCATGGGAGCGCTCAGAAAATCCATGGAGCAGCCGCAGCCGGGATTCAGCATGTCGTCCACCGCCACGATCCCTTCCCGGGCGCCGACCGTGGCGATCATCATCCCGCCGGTGCAGTCGCCGGCGGCCCAGATACCCGGCGCCGTGGTCCGCATCCGTTCATCCACCGTCACGAACCCCCGCGGGTCGGTTTCAACCCCGGCCAGCTCCAGCCCGATCCCGTTGGTGGCCGGAGCCGTTCCCGTCGCCACGAGGAGCTTTTCGGCGGTGAAGCTCACCCGCTCCCCGTCCCGTTCCGCCTCCACGCGCACCCCGGCCCCGTCCTGGGCCGCCAAGCAGATCGTGGTGCGGCAGACGATCTCCATTCCCTCCGCCCGCAGAAAGTCACGCACCGCCAGGGCCGGCTCCGGCTCCACCGGCCCCAGGATGCGGGGACCGTGCTCCAGGATCGTTACCCTGGCGCCGAGGCGCTGGAACATCTGCCCCAGTTCCACGGCGATGACCCCGCCGCCGATGATGACAAGGGACTGAGGAATGGTCTTGAGGAGGAGAGCCCCCCGGCTCGTGAGAAAGGGGGTCGATTCCAAACCCGGAATCCGCGGGACCCGGGGATCCCCCCCCACGGCCACCAGAAACCGCTCGCTCCTGATCTCCCGGTCCCCCACCTCCAGCCGGTCGGGCCCCAGGAAGCGGCCGGTCCCCTTCACCAGTTGAAGCCCCGGCACATCCTGGAGGATATCGAGGTATTTTGTCCGACGCAGATACCCCACCACCTGATCTTTGCGGGCCATGAGGCGCTCTAGAACCACCGTCCCGCCGCATTCCCCGAGCCCGAGCCTTGCCCCGAGCTTCCCCTCCTGATAGAATAACGCGGCGTGGATCAGTGTCTTGCTCGGGACGCACCCCCAGTTGATGCAGGTGCCGCCAGGGATCCCCTTTTCCACCATGAGGACCCGCGTCCCGTAGGACTGGGCCCTGAGCGCCGCGGCAAAGGCGGTGGAGCCGGAGCCGAGGATGACGAGATCGTGTGTGTCGTCGGGCATTGTCGGATCTCCTTTGAGAGAAAGTGTACCCGACCGCAGCCGTTTGAGAAGCTTTGAACAACAATTGTCAGGGAGGACACCATGTCAGCACCAGTACTTACCAGCGAAGACGCCCGCCTCGGCGCCGATACCCTCAGAATGCTGGCGGTGGACGCCGTGGAGGCGGCCAACTCGGGCCATCCCGGGCTCCCCATGGGGGCTGCGGACTATGCCTTCCTCCTCTGGCATTCCCACCTTCGCTTTGCCCCCACCGACCCGGAATGGGCCGGCCGGGACCGCTTCGTCCTCTCGGCGGGGCACGGCTCCATGCTCGTCTATGGCCTCCTCCACCTCTTCGGCTTTGACCTCCCCCTGGACGAGCTGAAACGGTTCCGCCAGTGGGGGAGCCGCACCCCGGGCCACCCGGAGTTCGGCCACACCCCCGGCGTCGAGGTGACCACCGGCCCCCTGGGGCAGGGGTTCGCCATGGGGGTCGGCATGGCCCTGGCGGCCCGGATGGCCTCTGCCCGCTTTGCCGACGAGCGCTTCGACCCGTGCGGCCACCAGGTCTACGCCATCGTGAGCGATGGGGACCTCATGGAGGGAATCAGCCAGGAGGCGGCCTCCCTGGCGGGACACCTGAAGCTCGGCAACATCGTTTATATCTACGACGACAACCGGATCACCATCGAGGGGTCCACGGATCTCGCCTTTTCGGATGATACGGCCGGCCGTTTCACGGCCCTGGGGTGGCAGGTGCAGAAGGTGGACGGCCACGACATCGGCCAGGTGGGGGAGGCCCTCTGGCGGGCCAAGGTGGAGCGGGACCGCCCCTCCCTCATCATCGCCCGGACCCACATCGCCCACGGCTCACCGGGAAAGCACGACACGGCCGCCGCCCACGGCTCACCCCTGGGCGCCGAAGAGGTGGCCGCCACCCGGAGGAATCTCGGCTGGCCCGACGAACTGTTCCACGTGCCGGAGCGGGTGCGGGAGATCTGCGACAAGCGTCGGGAGGAGCTTGTCGCGGCCTACGCCGCCTGGGAGGATGAGTTCCGCCGCTGGCGCCGCCGCAACCCCGACAAGGCCCGGCTCTGGGACGGCATGTGGCAGAAGGCGATCCCGAAAGACCTGGAAACCCGGCTCCTAGCCGCCGTTGAGGGGAGTACCGGCGCCACCCGCGCCCTGTCGGGAAAGGTGATCCAGGCCGCGGCCGCGGCAATGCCGGCCCTGGCCGGCGGCTCCGCCGACCTGGAACCCTCCACCAACACCTGGATCGCGGAATCACCGTCGGTGCTTGCGGGGAGCTACAGGGGGCGGAACCTCCACTTCGGCATCCGGGAGCACGCCATGGCCGCCGTCATGAACGGCATGGCCCGCTACGGCTGCTTCATCCCCTACGGCGCCACCTTCCTGGTCTTCTCCGACTACTGCCGGCCAAGCATCCGGCTCGCGGCCCTCATGAAGCAGCAGGCGATCTACGTCTTCACCCACGACTCGATCTTCCTGGGGGAGGACGGCCCCACCCACCAGCCGGTGGAGCAGCTCTCGTCGCTGCGGCTCATTCCCAATCTCCGGGTCATCCGCCCCGCCGACGGCCCCGAGACGGCCCTGGCCTGGAACGCGGCCCTGCGCCGCGCCGACGGCCCCACGGCCCTCATCCTCACCCGCCAGAAGGTGCCGGCCATCACGCGGGAGGAGCCACTGGATGCGAAAACCTTCGCCAAGGGGGGGTACGCGGTCCGGCAAGACGGGGCAACGCCCGACGTGGTCATCATGGCAAGCGGTTCCGAGGTGGGGCTGGCCCTGGCCGCGGCAGATATTCTGGCCGGCGAAGGAGTGACGGCCCGGGTCGTCTCGGTCCCCTGCCTCGAAACCTTCCTGGCCCAGCCCGAGGCCTACCGGCGCCGGCTCCTGCCGGGCCGCGTCCCCCGGGTGGCGGTGGAGGCGGGGCTCGGCGGCCTCTGGTGGCGCCTCCTCGGCACGGGGGGCCTCTTCATCGGCATGGAAGGGTTCGGCGCTTCGGCCCCGGAAAAGGTCCTGGCGGAGCAGTTCGGCTTCACCCCGCCCCAGGTTGCCCAGCGGGTGCGAGAGCTCGTGGGACGCTGAGGAATCATGGGAACCCGATCGAAGCGAAGCGAGCGGTGCGGCCGTTGCCGCATGCACCTGGAGCGGTGCGTCTGCCCGGCCATCCCCCGGTATGACCTGGCGACCCGCGTGGTTCTCGTCATGCACCACCGGGAATACCCGAAGCCCACGGCCACCGGGCCCCTGGCCCTGGCGGCCCTCCCCAACAGCGAGATCCGCATCCACGGCGAGCGGGACTCCCTTTTGGACCTGAGCGATCTGGCAGCGCCGGAGCGCCGGACCCTCCTCCTCTATCCCGGCGACGACGTCCCGGTTCTGACGAGGGAGCTTGTGGAGCGGGATTGCCGGCCTGTCACCCTCGTGGTCCCCGACGGCACCTGGCGCCAGGCGTCCCGCATGGGGCGGCGGCTTCCCGGCCTCGACCACGCGGAGATGGTCCGGCTTCCCGAGGGCCCCCCCACCGAGTGGGGCATCCGCCGGGAAAACCACCCCCAGGGGCTCGCCACCTTCGAGGCCATTGCCCGGGCCCTGGGGATCATCGAATCACCCGCCGTCCAAGCGGGGCTGGAGGAGCTCTTCCGCCTCATGGTGCGAAGGACCCTCGGCGCAAGCGGACGCACCGTTGACAATCGCTGAGCCCCAACAGCATTTGAAACACAGAGCAACTGAGCAACAGAGCTACCCCATAGGAAAACAATAATTTAATGTCTTCGAAACGGTTGTTTCTCAGTTGCTCTGTTGCTCTGTGTTATTTCAATTACCGGACTGAAAGGACAATCCCGTGGAACTGACCGAGATCCTGAAAAAATCCCTCCTCTTTTCCGGCCTTGACGGCGAGAACCTGTCCGACGTGGCGGCCATCGCCACGCGGCGCCCCTTTGCCCGGGGGGAAACCATCTTCTCGGAAGGGGAGCAGGCCAGCGGCTTCTACCTTCTGGCCCAGGGGAGCATGAAGCTCTGCAAGGTGTCCCCCGACGGCAAGGAAAAGGTGCTCCACTTCGTCCATCCCGGCGAGACCTTTGCCGAAGCGGCCTTTTTCGGCGACGGGAAGTACCCGGCCGAGGCCCGGGCCACGGAAAAGGGGGAGGCGATCTTCTTTCCGAGGGAGGGGTTCATGGGGCTCCTGGAGCGGAACCCCCGTTTCTCCCTGAACCTCATCGTCTCCCTCTCCCTGATGCTCCGTCGCTTCGCCCGGCAGATCGAGGAGCTCACCTTCGCCGAAGTGCCGGCCCGCCTCGCCGCCCACCTGGTGGAGCTGGCCGAGCGGAAGTCCACCGTCTTCCAGGGGACGACCTATCTTGATCTGGATGTGAAGAAGGGAGAACTGGCGTCACGCCTCGGGACGGTCAGCGAGACCCTGTCCCGGGCGTTCCGGAAGCTGAAGGAGGAGGGGCTCATCGAAGTGGAGGGGAGCCGGGTGGTGATCTACGATCGGGAGAAGCTGGCGGCCGCCGCCGGGAGACGGCCGGCCTAGCCTTGCTGCTCCCGGGTCACCCGCTTCCAGCGGTTGTAGACCCAGAGCCACTGGTCGGGGTGCCGGACGATGTACTGTTCGATGGCCCGGTTGAGGAGGCGGGTGGTGGCGATGGGATCGCCGGTAGGGTCGGGGGCTATCTCAGGGAAGAACTCCACCACGTGGCGGTCCCCCTCCCGGTAGCCGAAGCCGGGGACCAGGGCGGCGCCGGTCTTGGCCGCCATGAGGGCCGGCATGGTGGTGGTCCAGGCCTTTCGGCCGAGGAACTCCACCAGCTCCCCCTCGTGGAACGGGACTGCCTGATCCATGAGGAGACCGATGGCGCCGTTCTTCCGGAGCCGGAAAAAGATCTGCCGGGCCGCCCCGTCGGCGTAGATGATGCTGTTGCCGTGCCGGTTGCGGAGCCGCTCCAGCAGCCGTGTCAGGGGCTCGAACTTCTGCCGCCTCGCCACCACGGCCATCCCCTCGGCGTTGGTGCCGAAGGCATGGGCCACCAGCTCCCAGTTGTCGCAGTGACCGGTGATGAAGATGACCCCTTTCCCCCGCTCCTTTGCCGCCCAGACGTGCTCCAGCCCCCGCAGTTCCGTCCGGTCCACGAGTCCCTTCCCCTGGCCGAAATAGAGCTTGATGATCTCCACGGCGGTCCGGCCGATGTTGGCGAAGGTGCGCCGGGCGATCGCCTCCGGCGTGCCGGCGGCGGGGTTCCACCCTTCCAGGGTGCCGAGGTAGGGATAGGCGCTCTCGATGTGCGCCACGGTCTTGCGCCGCAGCTTTCCCATGAGGAGAAAAACGAGCCGCCCCCCGCAGGCGCCGAGCCCCACGGCCAGGCGGCGCGGCAGGAGGAGGACCGGTACTGCAACAGAGGCGAACAGGACGAGCCCCAGCCGCCACTTGACGGCCCGGATTGTTTCCTTGGTGCGGTTGCGGGGGGGGGAGGGTGCTGCCTCGTGTTCGGGTGATTCCATCGACATGGCTTCACCCTAGCACAGTTTTCGCACGAGGGGAACCGGTAGGCGTCAATCCGGCGGCAACCCGCCGTCCCGCTCCAGGGCCAGGAGAGCCGCTTTGCGCTCGAGCCCGCCGGCATAACCGGTAAGGGAACCGTCGGCCCCTATCACCCGATGGCAGGGGATGATGATGTCGATGGGATTGCGCCCCACGGCACTCCCCACCGCCCGGGCCGACGTGGTGCGCCCCTCCCGGCGCTGGGCCAGGCGGACGGCCAGGGCTCCGTAACTGGTGGTCGTCCCCGGGGGGATGGTGCGCAGAAGCTCCCAGACCGCCATCTGGAACGGGGTCCCTTGGGGCGCCAGCGCCAGGTCGAACGTCTGCAGCTTCCCGGCAAAATAAGCGTCCAGCTGCCGCCGCAGTTCCACGAACACCGGATGATCCGAGTCGTGCAGCCACTCCCCCGATTCCTCGGGCGTATATTTCTGATCGACAAACCAGAGCCCGCACAGTTGGTTGTCCTCCGCCAACGCCGCCATGTCCCCCAACGGGGTCTTGATGCTGCAGTACCGTTTCATCGTGGCTCCTCCTCAAATCCAGGACTCGATGGATGTTCCCTCCGATGACTATACCATAGCCGGTGCCCGATGCCCCGAAACATAGTCTTGACTAAAATCCGTTCGGCCGTAAATATGGCCTGAAGCTCAAACGTTCCGGTTTCATGAAAAGGGTATCCCCATGGACCTTCTGAAAAATCTCAACCCGCCCCAGAAAGAGGCGGTTCTCCACGGCGAGGGGCCGCTCCTGGTCCTGGCCGGCGCCGGCTCCGGCAAGACCCGGGTCATCGTCCAGCGGATCGCCTGGCTCATCCGCGAGCGCGGCGTGCCCCCTTGGCAGATCCTGGCGGTCACCTTCACCAACAAGGCCGCCGGCGAGATGCGGGAGCGGGTGGAGCGGCTCGTGGGGAGCGGCGAGGCCCCCCTCATCGCCACCTTCCACTCCACCTGCGCCCGGTTCCTGCGCCGCGACATCCACCACCTGGGGTATGACGCCGCCTTTGCCATCTACGACGACAAGGACGCGGAAAAGCTCCTGAAAGAAGTGATCGCCAGCCTCGGCCTCGACGAGAAGCGCTTCCCGGCCCGCTCCTTCGCCGCCGCCATCGACGACTGCAAGAACCGCGGCATCCGCCCCGAGGAGATTCCCACCGGCGACTACACCGGCGAGATGCTGGCCCGGGTCTACGGCGCCTACCAGGAGCGGCTGAAAAAGTGCAACGCCCTCGACTTCGGCGACCTCCTCATGCTGACGGTCCGTCTCTTAGAAGAGCACCCCGAGGTGCTGGCCCGCTACCGGGACAAATATCGCTGGATCCTTGTGGACGAGTACCAGGATACGAACCCGATCCAGTACCGGCTCGTGCGGCTTCTGGCCGGGGAGCGGCGCAACCTCTGCGTGGTGGGGGACGACGACCAGTCCATCTACCGCTGGCGGGGGGCCGACATCCGGAACATCCTCGACTTCGAGAAGGACTTTCCCGGCGTGGTCACCGTGAAGCTGGAGCAGAACTACCGCTCCACCAAAAACATCCTGGCCGCGGCCGGGGCCGTGGTGGCCAAAAACCGCGGCCGCAAGGCCAAGACCCTCTGGAGCGAGAACCCGTCCGGCGACGCCATCGTCTACCGGCGGCTCTCCGACGAGCGTGAGGAGGCCCGCTTCGTCTGCCGGGAGGTGGAGAAGCACGTGCGGCGCGGCGGGGACCTGAGGGACGTGGCGGTCTTCTACCGGACCAACGCCCAGTCCCGGGTGGTGGAAGACGCCATGGTGGCCGACGGGATCCCGTACCACATGGTGGGGGGGATGCGGTTCTACGAGCGGATGGAGGTGAAGGACATCCTTGCCTACCTGAAGGTCCTCGTGAACCCCGCCGACGAGGTGTCCCTCAAGCGGATCATCAACGTCCCGGCCCGGGGGATCGGCCACGCCACCGTGGACAAGGTGGCGGAGCTGGCGCTCCGCAAGGGGATCATCCTCTACGACGCCTTCAGCGAGGCATCCACCAGCGGGCTCCTCACCACCGGGCCCCGGGGGAAAATCGCCGGCTTCATGACCCTCATGGAGCAGTTTGCCGGCCTTGCCGGCACGGTCCCCCTGTCGGAGCTCGCCTCCCGCATCATCGACGGGACCGGCTACGCCGCCAAACTGAAGGAAGAGCGGACCGACGAGGCCCAGGACCGCCTCGACAACCTCCAGGAACTCTGCTCCGCCATGGAGGAGTTCGAGCGGACGAGCGACGAGAAGACCCTGGCCGCCTTCCTGGAGCAGGTGGCCCTCGTGTCGGATCTGGAGCGGGGCGAGGGGAAGCGGGAATCGGCCACCCTCATGACCCTCCATGCGGCCAAGGGGCTCGAATTCCCGGTGGTATTCATGATCGGAATGGAGGAGAAGCTCTTCCCCCATGTCCGCTCCCTGGACGACCCCGAGGCCATGGAGGAGGAGCGGCGCCTCTGCTACGTGGGGATGACCCGTGCCCGGGAGCGGCTCGTCCTCACCAACGCCCGCCGCCGGCGCCTCTTCGGCCAGGACCAGGTGAACATGCCGTCGCGCTTCATCGCCGACGTCCCCCGGGACCTCCTGGACCTGGAGGACGAGTACCAGTCCTCCTTCGGCTTCGGCGCCTCTCGGGGGATGGAGCGGGAAGTGACGGCAGCCGAACCGGCGCGCCACAACCTGGCGAGCATCTTCGAAACGGAGATCGAGCCCGACTTCGAGGATGTGGAGGTGATCCCCGACGAGCCCGAGGACGGCGGCATCTGGCTCGGCATGAAGGTGCACCACGGAAAGTTCGGCGTCGGCGTCATCCGCAAGATCGAGGGGAAGGGGGACGACCAGAAGGTGATCGTCTGGTTCAACTCCGTGGGACCGAAGAAGCTGCTGGTGCGGTTTGCGGGGCTGGAAAGAGTTTAATCGCGATTTGATTTTTTTGTTTGATATCACTCCCCTGCTTGCTGCAGATACTTCTTCACCGTCCGCCGGTCCAGGTTGGCCCGACGGGCCACCTCCTCGTAGGTGCCGTGCCGCTCGTAGAGGATACAGCAGTAGCCGGCCAGAAGCCCCTGGGCATCGAGCCCCCCCGCCGCCACGTCCGCCAGGAACCGCTCCGTCACGCCGGATGGCGCCCCTTTCTCTTCCCCCCGGTAATGCCCTGTGACCAGCACCCTCCGCACCGCTTGCTCCAGCTCCCGGACGTTTCCGGGCCAGGGGTAGTTCGCTCCCGTTTCCCGTTCGATGGCCTTGCGCAGGAGCTGCACCTCCCGCTTCGGCGCGGTCCCGGTCAGGCGCGTGAGGATTCCCGCCACCAGCTCCCCCAGCTCGTCGGGGCACTCCTGGAGCCGCTGCCGCAGGGGGGGGATGGTGATGACGTCGGAACAGAGGCGGTAGTAGAAGTCGTCCCGGAACTCCCCCTGCTCCCGCTGGCGGGTCAGGTCCCGGTTGGTGGCGGCGATGACCCGGCCGCTGAAGCGGAGCCGCTGGTGGCTCCCCACCGGCGAGAAGCTCCGCTCCTGGAGCACCTGGAGGAGCTTTACCTGCACCGGCAGCGACACCTCGCCGATCTCGTCGAGAAATATGGCGCCGTGGGGAGTGCAGCGGCTGAAGACCCCCTCGTGGTGATCGATGGCGCCGGTGAAGGCCCCCTTCCGGTGACCGAAGAGCTCCGATTCCAGCACCCCCTCCGGGTACTGGGAGAGATTTACCGCCAGGAAGTTGCGGGTGAAGCTCTCGCTGAAGCGGCCGGTTTTCGGGTCGAAGGGGATGAAGCCCGAGCGGCCGATGGCGGCGGCCGCGGCTCCCTTGCCGGTGCCGGTCTCCCCAAGAAGTAGGACCGAAAAGTCCTCCATCCGGTCCCAGAGGTACTGGTCGAACCACCGGATATTGTGGGTGAAGAGGGTCTGCCAGAGGTGCTCCCGCACCCGGCGCAGCGACGGACTGGAACCGGCGAGCCCTTCCCGGATGAAGTAGAAGGCCCGCCGGAGCTGGTAGAAGAGGCCCAGGTAGCGGCGGCTCTCCGTCTCGGAGAAGCCCGCCTCCGCGAAGGCGCCCAGGAAGCCGCCGGCAAAGGGGACGGGGCAGGGGGTGTCGCCAGCCGCGGCCTGCTCCCGGATCAGGCGGTCGAAGGCGTCCAGGAACCGGTGAAAGAGATCGAAGAGAAGCACGGTCCGGACCGTTTCCCGGTCGGCAGCCGGCAGACGGAGGTGATTGCTCCGTAGTTCCCGCTGCAGGACGGCAACTCGTTCGGCCACCCGGGTGATGAGGGCGGCAAGCACTCCGCCCCGGTCACCGACACCAGTTCCCGCCAGGAGCAGGTCTAGTTCGTCGCGGCTCTCGCCAAAGGGATTGAGGAAGGCGGCCCGGGCCACCTTGGCAAAAAAATCCCGCTCCGTCGCCAGTATTGTCTCGATAGCTTTCATACATTCGATGTATAGTTGCCATTCATAAAATGTCAATCACGATTTGCCGCTAATCAGCAAGAGCGATTGCCGTCTGACTGCAACAATCCAGAATCATTGGCAATTCCAGATGGCAGCCGACTTGGCATGCTATCGGCAATCTTCTGAGCAGAAACCATTGTTCGGGAGGTTGCCATGTTCACCCCACTTACCCTATTGTTGCTGAGCGCCGTTGCCGCCGCCCCGGTCTTCACGGCCATGACCGTAAAGACCATCGCCGATTGCCGCATGAACCACCGGAGCAAGAAATGACCGTCATCGACATCCACTGCCATGCAGCCGGCATCGGCGCCGGCGCAAGCGGCTGCTTCATCTCCCCGAAACTGCGCCGGAGCTGGAAGTACCCCATTTACCTCAAATCCTTCGGCGTGACCAGCGGGGAACTGGAGCGGGAAGGGGACGGCCTGGTGCTCCGGCGCCTCTCGGAACGCCTTGCCGCCTCGTCCCGGGTCCAACAGGCGGTGGTCCTGGCCATGGACGGCGTGATGGACGGCCGGGGCGACCTGGACCGGGACCGCACCGAGATGTACATCCCCAACGAGTTCCTGGCCCGGGAATGCCGCCGCTACCCGAACCTCCTCTTCGGCGCCAGCGTCAATCCCTCGCGCCCCGACGCCGTGGAGCGCCTCGACGCCGCAGCCGCGGCCGGGGCGGTGCTCGTGAAGTGGCTCCCCTCCATCCAGGGGACCGATCCGGCGGACCGGCGGCTCATCCCCTTCTATCGGCAACTGGCAAAACTGGGACTGCCGCTCCTGACCCACACGGGACAGGAGGAGTCCTTCAGCCGGGCCGACAACGCCCTGGCCGACCCGGCGCGGCTCCGTCTCCCCCTGGAGGAGGGGGTGACGGTTATCGCCGCCCACTGCGCCACCAGCGGACAAAGCCACGGGGAGCGGAACCTTGCCCGGCTGCTTCCCCTCTTCGCCCAATTCCCGAACCTGTACGCCGACGTCTCGGCCCTCACCCAGGTGAACCGGTGGGGGCATCTGGAGCGGGTCCTGGCGCACCGGGAGATTCACGGTAGGCTCCTCTACGGCACCGACATGCCTCTGCCGGCCATGGGGCTCACCTCCCCCTGGTTCCACCTCCTCCGGCTCGGGACAATGGAGGCCCGGCGGTTGGCCGCCATCGGCAACCCCTGGGACCAGGATGTGCAGCTCAAGCTGGCCCTGGGGATGCCGGAGGAGATTCTTTTCCGGGCCGCAGGCATACTCAGGAACAACCAACTATAAACCTTTGAAACACAGAGCAACGGAGCAACTGAGTAAAATCCGGGAAGAATATCCATTTCAGAAACAGATCAAATGGGTTAGGCGAAATTTCGGATTACGTGTTGATCTCTCTGTTGCTCTGTTGCTCTGTGTTATTTCGACTGCCGTTTCAAAATGAGATTTTCAGAATTACTGACTCTGATGGAGCCTCCCATGAACACCACCGAACCGACCGCTCTTCCCGCCTCCTTCCGCCGCCTGAACCTGGCTCAGGCTCTGGGGGCGCTGAACGACAACATCATCAAGCTGATCATCGTCTTCTACCTCATCGGCCGCTACGGCCGGGAGGAGGCCGGCACCATCGCTGCCATGGGGAGTGCCGCCTTCGTGGCACCGTTTCTCCTCTTCTCGGCCCTGGCCGGCTCCCTGGCCGACCGCCTTCCCAAGGGAAGGATTGTGGTGGGTGTCAAGGTCCTTGAGGTGGGGATTACCCTCCTGGCCGTAAGCGGCCTCTTCCTGGCGAGCCCTCCCCTCCTCTACGGGGCGGTCTTTCTCCTGGGTACCCACAGCGCCCTCTTCGCCCCGGCTAAGTACGGAGTTGTGCCGGAGCTGGTCCCCCGGGAGGAGCTCTCCAGGGCCAATAGTCTCCTGGAGATGGCCTCCTTCCTCGCCATCGTCGGGGGGACTGCTCTGGCTCCCTTCCTCGTGCAGCTGGCAGGGGGGCGCCACGGCGTGGCTCTCCTGGCGGGGGTGGCCATTGCCGTGGCCGGGCTCCTCATCGCCCGCACCCTCCCCCCGACCCCGGCCGTTGCCCCCGACCGGACACTTTCCTTCCTGCCGACCAGCTACTGGCGCACCATCCGGAGCCTTAAAAACGACGGCTACCTCCTCCTGGCGGTGATCGGCGCTGCCTACTTCCTCTTTGTGGGGGCCTTCTGCCAGCTGAACCTCCTCCCCTACGGCATGAAGATCCTCGCCCTCTCAGAGGAGCAGAGCGGCTACCTCTTCCTGGCCGCCGCCATCGGCATCGGCGCCGGGTCACTCTGGGCCGGCCGCCTCTCCGGGCGCACCGTGGAGTTCGGCGTGGTCCCCATCGGCGCCGTGGGGCTCACCGTCTGTTCCTTCGCCCTGGCCATGATGCCGGCGAACCTGGGGGCGGTCCTGGCTGCGGTGGCCCTCTTCGGCGTCAGCGCCGGGCTCTTCATCGTACCGCTCCAATCCTTCATCCAACTCCGGGCACCGGCGGACCGGCGGGGGGAGGTACTGGCCGCCTCGTCGTTCCTGAGCTGGGTCGGGGTGCTTCTGGCCTCGGGGCTCCTCTGGGTCCTCTCGGGCCCCCTGGGGTTTTCCCCCGGCGCCTGTTTCACGGTCCTCGGGGCGATCACCCTCGTCCTCACCGCCGTCACCCTCCGGGTCCTCCCCGACTTTCTGCTCCGCTTCATCGCCCTGGCGGTCATGCGGATCCGCTACCGGGTGACCACCATCGACGACCGTCACGTGCCGGTGGAAGGGGGGGCGTTGCTGGTGGCGAACCACGTCTCCTGGCTCGACGCCCTCATCCTCCTCGCCACCCAGCAGCGGCGGATCCGCTTCGTCATGGAGCGGGAGATCTACAGCGCACCCGGCCTCAAACAGCTCTGCGCCCTCATGGGGGTGATTCCGGTTTCGTCCCGGGACGGGAAAAGGGGCCTCCTGGAGTTCATCGCCACCGCCCGCAAGGCCCTGGACGACGGCTACCTGATCTGCATCTTCGCCGAGGGGGAGATCACCCGTACTGGCATGCTGAACCGGTTCAAGGGGGGCTTCGAGCGCATCGTCAAGGGGACGAGCCACCCCATCATCCCGGTCTACATCGGCGGCGCCTGGGGGAGCGCGCTCTCCTACGCCCACGGCAGGCTCCTCTCCCGCCTCCCCTCCCTCATCCCCTACCGGGTGACGGTCCTCTTCGGCGCGCCCGTGCCGGCCGGGAGCACCCCCCACGACGTGCGCCGGGCCGTAATGGAGCTTTCCGCCGCCTGGTTCGAGGCCCGCAAGCCGCGGCGCCGCCCCCTGGGGGAGCTCTTCGCCGAGACAGCCCGGGAGAACTGGCACCGCCCCGCCATGGCCGACACCGGCGGCCGGGAACTTACCTACGGCAGGGCCCTCACCGGCGCCGTGGCCCTGGCGGCGAAGCTTAAGGACGCAACTTCCGGCCAGGAGATGGTGGGCATCTGCCTCCCCCCCACGGTGGGGGGCGCCCTGGTGAACCTGGCCCTCACCCTGAACGGCACCGTGCCGGTGAACCTGAACTACACCGCCTCGCCGGAGGGTATCCGCTCGGCCCTGGCCCAGTGCGGCATCCGGACCACCATAACCTCCCGCGTCTTCCTGGAGAAGCTCGGCACCCTGCCGGAATTCCCCGGTGCCATCTACGTGGAGGATCTCCTCGCCGGGCTCACCGACGGCGCAAAGCGCCGGGCGTTCCTCACGGCCCGCTTCCTCCCGCTCCGCACCTTCGCCCGCCCCGCCGGATTCGAAGCCGACCGCCTCGCCACGGTGATCTTCTCCTCCGGAAGCACCGGGGAGCCCAAGGGGGTCATGCTCTCCCACCACAACATCCTCTCCAACCTGGAGGCGCTCCGGATGGTCTTTCGCGCCACCCGGCGGGACAACATCTGCTCGGCCCTGCCGTTCTTCCACTCCCTGGGGTTCACCGGCACCCTCTGGCTCCCGCTCCTCTCGGGCTTCTCGGCGGTCTACCACACCAACCCCCTGGACGGCGAAACCATCGCCAAAACGGTGCGGGAGCGGCAGTCGACCCTCCTCATCGCCACCCCCACCTTCCTCATGGCCTACCTGCGGCGAGCCAAAAAGGAGGACTTTGCCACCCTGCGCCTCGTCATCACCGGCGCCGAGAAACTGAAGCCGAAGCTGGCCGACACCTTCCAGGAGAAGTTCGGCATCCGCCCCATGGAGGGGTACGGAGCCACGGAGCTGTCGCCGGTCATCTCCCTGTCGCTTCCCGACGTGGAAGTCAACGGGGTCCGCCAGGTCGCCTTCCGGGAGGGGAGCGTGGGGCTCCCGGTCCCCGGCGTGGTGGTGAAGATCGTGGACCCCGACACTTTTGCCGCGCTTCCCGAGGGGGAGACGGGGCTGATCCTCGTCAAGGGGCCCAACGTCATGCTCGGCTACCTCCACAAGCCCGAAAAGACCGCCGAGGTGGTAAAGGACGGCTGGTACGTCACCGGCGACATCGGCCGGCTGGACACCTACGGCTTCCTCCACATCACCGACCGCCTCTCCCGCTTCAGCAAGATCGCCGGGGAGATGGTCCCCCACGGCGCCGTGGAAGACGCCCTTCACGCCCGCCTCGGGATGACCGGCGTCGTGGCCGTAACCGGCATCCCCGACGAAAAGCGGGGGGAAATGCTCGTGGTGGTCTTCACCCGGGAGGCCGGGGACGCCGAAACCCTCCACCGGCTCATGGCCGAGAGCGACCTCCCCAACCTCTGGAAGCCGGGGAGGGAGTGCTACGTGGCGGTGGATGCGCTGCCGCTGCTGGGTACCGGGAAGCTGGATCTGCGGGGGGTGAAGGAGGCGGCTCTGGCGGCGCTGGCGGGATGAGAGCGAAGGTCTCCAAGACCGAGAGCAATCCTTCGGCTTCAATGACGTCTGGATAAATTTCAAAAAATTTATTAAAAGTTATGGGGCGCAGCTGCCGAAGAGATAAGGAGAGCATTGAGTCGCGGTCCAGGATTTGGGAAATGAATGTTACTCAGCGGGAGCTTTGCTGATTCGAATACGAGGCGAGCATGCGAAAGTCAAACCGTGAAAAGGCGGGGAATCCCATCGCAACTGTTGTCTCTCTGATGGTTATCATGGGCGTGTTTGCCTGGTGGCTGTTCCAGCTGGATCTTACATCGTTTATTTTTGATAAACATAAAGCAGCGCCAGAAGTTAACACCATGACACAAGCACAATATCAAGAAGTTACAAGAATTTGGAATGAACAACAGCAGGCGCGCCAGACCGAGAAGGCTGAAAACTCAGAGCCGGTTGATAAGCAGGAGGACGTTTCTCAGCAAAATGTAGGACCATACCCGCGAGAGGCAATTTTTCAGTATATCGACAAAAGTGGATTGATCGTGATGGTTGACAATATCGATAAGATTCCGCCCAGATACAGAAAAAACATGAAGATTATTGAGGGGGGATCAGGACAACAACGTACGCCTATTGATGTGGTAAATAATCAGGTCTACGTGCCTGTGTCCCTGACGTATCGTGGCCGAACCGTTACGACAAGGCTATTGCTCGATACCGGAGCAACAGGAATAACCATTTCGCCAGCACTTGCTCAACGGCTCGGAGCGCAACCAACGTCTCAAGGTAACGCTACTCTTGCGGATGGTAAAAAAGTGCAAACTCATCAATTCATCTGCGATCATGTGTCAGTAGGATCCAAAAACAAAAACGCTGCCGTTGTGAGCATTATGCCGAGAGAAGACTCAGAGGAAACCGGATTGCTCGGAATGAGTTTTCTGGCTGATTTTCCTCACACCATCGATTTAAAGGCACGAGTTATCAAGTGGTTTTGATGCTTTGAACAGGGCATGCACCAATCAAAACCTCGCCGGCGACCTCCTGCCGTTGCCTCTCATCCCACCTACATTCGCACCACGAAAGGAATCAGAATGTTATTGAATGTCGTTCTTGACCACTGGGGGTACTTTGCCGTTCTGGTGCCCATTGCCATCCTCCTCTACGCCTCCGTCGTCATTGTCGGCGGCAACGAGATCGCCTTCATCGAGCGGCGCTGGTTCGGGAGCAAGATGCCCCAGGGGCGGGTGGTGGCGCTGGGGAACGAGGTGGGGATCCAGGCCCGCACCCTCGGCCCGGGGCTCCATTTCCTCATCCCCTTCATCTACAAGGCGACCAAGAGCGTCTTCACGGAAATCCTGGACAACGAAATCGGCCTCATCGAATCGGTGGACGGCAACGCCATTCCGGCGGGGCGGATTTTCGCCGAGGTGGTGACCGGCCACAACTCCTTTCAAGATGGCGAGGCCTTCATCAGGAACGGCGGCCAGAAGGGGCCCCAGATCGAGGTGCTCCCTCCGGGGAAGTACCGGATCAACCCCTACCTGTTCAAGCTGACCAAGGGAACCGTCACCGAGATCAAGGATACGGAAATCGGCATCGTCGAGTCGGTGGACGGCGCCGCCATCCCCGAGGGGAAAATCTTCGCCCGTGCCGTGGAGGGGCACGCCTCCTTCCAGAACGGCGAGTCGTTCATCAAGAACGGCGGCCAGAAAGGGCCGCAGATCGAGATCATTCCGCCGGGGAACTACCGGATCAATCCCTACCTCTTCAAGGTCACCAAGAGCCTGGCCACCAAGATCAGCGAAGGGGAGATCGGCATGGTGGAGTCGTCCGACGGTTCGGCCATCCCCGCCGGCCGCATCTTCGCCAACGTGGTGCCGGGGCATAACTCCTTCCAGGACGGCGAGGCATTCATCAAGAGCGGCGGCCAGAAGGGGCCCCAGATCGAGATCCTGCCGCCGGGGGTCTACCGGATCCATCCCAATCTCTTCCGCATCACCAAGGCCTCGGCCGTGGTGATCGCCAAGGGTGAGGTGGGGATGGTCACCGCCCAGGACGGCGAACCGATCCCCATGGGACGGCTCCTGGCCCAGAGCGTGCCGGAGCACTCCAACTTCGAGAACGGCGAGGCATTCCTGAAAAACGGCGGCCAGAAGGGTCCCCAGATCGACGTGCTCCTCCCCGGCACATACCGGATCAACCTGAACCTGTTCCAGATCCAGATCGCCCCGGCGGCGGTGGTCGAAGCCAACAAGATCGGCCTCGTCACCGCCCTGGACGGCATTCCGCTGCCGGAGCGGGAGTACGTCGCCTCCCCCATCACCGGCCACAACGATTACCAGGACGGCTCCGCCTTCCTCACCAAAAGCGGCCAGCGGGGGCCCCAGCTCGATGTCCTTCGCCCCGGCACCTACTACATCAACCCCCTCATGTTCAGCGTGGCCATCGACGACGTGGCCGTGGTGGAGCGGGGCCAGGTGGGGGTTATCGTCTCCAACGTGGGTGACGACCCGACGGAGGAGATGAAGAAACGGCTCGGCTCATCCCAGACCGGCGCATCCATCGAGGAAGGGAAAGAAAAGTACGTGGTCCCCAAGGGATTCCGCGGCATCCAGGAGGAGGTGGCCGGTCCGGGCCGCTACTACCTGAACCGCCGGGCCTTCATGTGCTACATCATCGACACCACCAACATCACCATCGACTGGGACGACCAGGAGGATACCCGTTTCGACCAGCTCACCGTCATCTCCAAGGACGGCTTCCCGATCCAGGTGGCGGTCAAGGTGGTCATCCGTGTGCGGCCCGACCAGGCCCCCTACATGGTGGCCAAGGTGGGCTCCATCGACAACCTGATCCAGCACGTCATCCACCCCATGATCGACTCATCCTTCCGCAACCAGGCCTCCACCGCCTCGGCCATGAACTTCCTCCAGAGCCGCTCTGAGGAGCAGTCCAAGGCCGAGAGCCGCGCCCGCATCGACCTGGAGAGGTACCACGTGGAATGCGTCTCCGTCCTCATCTGCCAGATCAAGCTGCCGGAAGACCTGATGCAGACCCAGACCAAGCGGATCATCGCCGAGCAGCAGCAGGAGATGTACAAGATGGAGCAGCGGTCCCAGGCGGAACGGACCGAGATGGAGAAGATGCGGGCCACCGCCGATCAGCAGCCGACCCTGGTTGCTTCGGAGATTGCCGTGAAGGTGGCCACCCAGAAAAAGACCGAGATGATCACCCTGGCCGAGGGGACCGCGGAATCCAAGGCCCTGGAAGGGACCGGCGAAGGGAAGCGGCTGAAAGCCATCGGCGACGGCGAGGCGTCCAAGATCGCCGCCATCGGTGACGCCACCGCCCAGGCCTACTCGAAACAGAAAGAGGCCATCGGCGAGGATGCCATCAAGCAGATCAAGATCGTCGAGCTGATCTCCGCCGCCATCGAAAACGGCCAGATCAAGATCGTTCCCGATGTGCTCGTCTCCGGCGGCGGCACGGCTGGCGACGGGCTGATGGGACAGTTGACCCGGCTCTTGCCTGGGGTGGACCTGAACGCGCTGGTGAAGAAGGGCGGCGGGGTGAAGGAGGCGTAGGCTGAAAAGTCGTCTTCAGGAGAAATGTTCCAATAGGGTGGATCAGCAGTTCACGCGCGCGTGCGCGTAAACCGGTCAATAACGAGTTGGCAGGAACAATAAATGAGCCATCCCTTAAGTAGGTGCTAATGGAGTAAGAAATGGTGGTTGTTGAAAAAATTCTTAGATACAAATACCTCCCATTTGATGAAGGCTCACTGAACATAATAAGAAATGGGACAATGAAGTTCAGCCCCCCAAGCAAAGTCAATGACCCTTTCGACTGTGCGCCAGACTATGAGGATGGGAACATAGAGGACTATCTTGATAGCAGACCGGATTTACTTAGAAAAGCCTGCGACATGCTAAATTTGACTAAAAACGAACGGATAAATCAAAAACAGAAAATGATAGAAAGACTCAAACTCGCAGTCGAAGAAGGAGCTTTTGGCCAAAAAGCCAGCGATGCCGTTGGAATTTGCAGCCTCTCAAGAGATCCCTTGAACCTTCTTATGTGGGCGCACTACGCTCAACACCATAAAGGATTTGTCGTTGAGTTCGAGATTCCAGTTGCTGCCACAGATATTAATCTGGAGGATCTTCCTCACGATTATTGGTTTGAGCTACTGGTCCCTCACGAAGTTGAATACGAAATAGACAAGCCAATAATAAGTTTTTTTGACACTGAAGATGAAAAACGCAGAAAGCAATTCTTGATAAAAGGTATAGATTGGAAATATGAACAAGAAGAGCGTGTCATAGATTATGTTAGGGGACACGGTATTCACACATACGACATTAGTATTCAGAATTCTGTAATAGCTGGAATGAGAATGGATCCTGCCAACTACCACATTCTTGAGCAGTGTATTGATGAGCTGAATTTAAAAAATACAATGCGAGTCCAGCTTAACAAGGCAGAGCCGATCAAGGGAAAGTACAGCCTTTTCGTGCCAAATAGACCCGAGCTTAAAAGTGCGAGCTTGTGACAACTCCCCGCGAGCGTGCGGAGACAACTGCCAATCGGGTAGCCGGGGGTCTTAGCCCCCCAGCCCCCACACCACCGTACATGCGGGTCCGCATACGGCGGTTCGACGACGTCACCGGGCCGTAGCCGGGTGATGGATCTTCACCCACAGTTCTTTGACAGATACGAGACCTTGATCCTTCAGCCACTTGTTGGTCATACCGTGCTGGGCGGCAAGCCTGCGGGCCATGGCCCACGGACCGCCACGATTCAGCCCTGCTCTGATGGAAGTCCCAAGTTGAACGCCCAGTTTGAGCAGATTCCGAATCTTGGTGCGGCACCACCGCCACTGTTTCCAGTAGCAGAGCCGCACCCGCCGCCGTATCCAGCCGTCGATCTCCGGGATGTCGTGATACGCTTCGGCAATCCCGAAGTACCCCATCCAGCCGCGGATGTAGGTAGACAGCTTGTTCAGCCGGTACTCCATGGAGACGAACCAGCTCCTGCCGGTGTACTTCCTGACGCGGTGCCGAAACTCTTTGTACGCCTTGTCAGACCAGAGGATTTTGGTGCCTTTGAAGACGAAGCCAAGAAAGCTGATCTGGTCGCCTTTGGCAACCTGACTCTTGTCTTCGTTGACCGTGAGCTTGAGCTGGTTTGTCAGATACTTCCTGACGCTCCCCATGACCCGTTCGCCAGCCCGCTGACTCTTTACGAGAATGACGAAGTCGTCGGCATAGCGGACGAATTTGTGGCCACGTTTCTCAAGCTCTTTGTCCAGGTGATCGAGGAGGATGTTGGCGAGCAGCGGGGAAAGCGGGCCGCCTTGGGGTACTCCCAGGCGGGTCTTTTCCCGCCGTCCGTTCACTTCCGCCCCGGCTCGCAAGTAGCTGCCGATCAGGGCCAGCACCCGTTTGTCGCGGACCTTCCTCCCCACGATGGTCATGAGGAGGTCGTGGTTGACCGTGTCGAAGAACTTGGCAAGGTCAATGTCCACGGCAATGCGGTAGCCCTGCCGGAGATACTCCCGCAGTTGCCGGACAGCACCATGTGCTGACCGGTTCGGGCGGAAACCAAAACTCGATGCCGAGAATCCGGGATCGAAGATCGGCGTGAGTACCTGAGCTGTTGCCTGTTGGATCAGCCGGTCGAGCACGGTGGGAATACCCAGCGGGCGGCTACCGCCCGTAGGTTTGGGAATCTCCACCCGAAGAACCGGCTTTGGTTGGTACGTACCTGTTGCAAGCGATGCGCGGATATCTGCCCATAGTGGCCGGAACCGGTCGGGGAATTGGTCGATGGTGATGCCATCGACACCGGGAGCGCCTTTGTTGGCTTTCACCCGTTTCCACGCCAGTTCCATGTTCTCGGTGGCAAGTATCTGCTCCAGTAGGTGTTGCTCCGGGGTTGGCTGGTCAACGACGCGCTTCACGGGCATTCCCCCGTGCGGGTTCGTCATGTCGTGAAAGCTCATTGGTGCGGTTCCCCTCATCTATCGTTTGGCCCTTCGGCGGGGTAAGGCTTCCGATTCTCTATATCGGCTTGTTTCCAGTTGCCGGATCGCTGGCGGCAACGTCCTACGCCTACTATGGCTTCTGCTGACTCCTGCCCCATCACGGCAGCTGTTACCAGATACCGCGCCATCAGGAAACAATGGCATGTGGGACAGGTCTCCCCGGATAAGAACGTGAACTGTGGCTACACAACCGCAGCATTTACCTTGGCATCCTGAATCCATGGGACTTCGTCATGTTGTGCTGACTTGCCCGGACACCCCGGCCTTCTATGCTGTTTCTGTTCGTCGGCTCATAGCGTTGCGCTCCGGCTTCCTCCAGACCCCTCCTCGCGGAGACGCCCTTGCCTTCGGCTAGTACTTTGGTTACGCTGTCTCGCGACAGTGCTGGATTCACCGTACAGGGGACTTGCACCCCATAAGTTCACGCCCATGCCGGGCGTACACACCCGGCTAGACCCATCTCCGCTGACGCTCCGTGGGTCAGCCTATAGCCGTTGGTCGAGGTAATTATGGAACATGATATTCACGACTTCATAAAGAAGGCCCAAAAGGATTTACAAGCAGAATACCTTAGAATCCAGAAACGAGCCGCTGAAGACCCTGGCACCGCTGGTGATCAGGGAGAAGAAAATTGGGCAAGTTTGCTCAGGGAATGGCTCCCACACTATTTCCATGTCGTTACGAAAGGGCGAATACTAACTGATTCAGGCTATGCAAGTCCCCAGATTGATGTTCTTGTTCTATACCCTTCGTACCCTCGCATACTACTTGACAAGAAGCTTTATCTTTCAGGTGGCGTTGCTGCTGCCTTCGAATGCAAGACTACTTTGACAGCGGCATACGTCAAAGCTGCAGTCGAAACTTCAGCCGCTCTCAAACGCTCTCTTCCCAAACGTGAAGGTACACCTTACAAAGAGTTACATACCGGAATTGTATATGGGTTACTGGCGCATTCACATAGCTGGAAAAGCCAAAATTCAAAACCATTGGATAATGTCGAGAATTCGTTGTGGGAGGCTGATGCGGCTCATGTTATTCATCCAAAAGAGTGCATAGATTTTGTCACTGTTTCTGATCTGGCAACATGGAATGTTAGTAAAATGACATACCTAAGTCCAATGCTTCCTTTTTTCAATGATGAAATAAGCAAGATTTATGGGCCGAACGGATGTGCAACAATAGGCTACATACGTCATGCTGTTGGTGCTGATCGACAAGAGGAATATTTTTCACCAATTGGAACACTGCTATCAGGGCTATTCAGTAAGCTTGCTTGGACGTTCCCTGATATGCGGCCACTTGAGGAGTACTTCAGAAAAGTAAACATGAGTGGGAGCGGCGAAGGTCGAATGCGACAGTGGAGTATAGACATTTACTCTGACACCATTAAGGACCGCGTGTATCGAGGTGCTCTCTCCAACGGCATTCCTTACGATGAATGGCATATACACTTCTGATTTTTGACCACATGCGGCGTCACGCGGTCTTCGCTTCGCTCGCCGGTGCGCCTTGTGACGTTGGAAGGACAAGATATGAAGCGAAAATTGATTGTCTCCGTGTTTTCCTTCGTGGCTGCATTGACAGCCGTTAGTGCCTTTGCCGGAGATAGCAAACCTGTAATCAGGGAAGAACATAAAATCAGCATAAATGGAGTTGAAGAGCTTTGGCAGCTTGAGTGGGCACAACCACCAAGTCCTGCATGTGGTCCCGAGGACCCGGCATGGAGTACCTGCCCTTGGGGGGGGTATTCCGGGGACAGTTTATGTAATTCGACAACCCCCGAAACTGCCGAATTTGCTGCTGGACTGCCCTTTTTGCGCGCTCTTCCCGACAATTGAAACGAGGCACTATGCAATGATCCGACATCTGCTGCTTATCACGCTATCCACCCTCCTCACCCTCGCCACCGTTGTCGGCCCACGGCCCCTGTCAGCGGCCGAAACCACGCCTCCCCTGCCCTGGAGCATCCAGCCCCTCCTGGCCGCCCACCCCGGCAAAACCGGCCTCTATGTCCTGGAAAAAGGAGAAGAATCGCTTCTGGCCCGGGCGTGGCTCGCGGACCATGCCACAAAGAGCATCGACGTCCAGTATTTCATCTGGAGCAGCGACAACATCGGCATCCTGGCCTCGGAGGCGCTGCTGCGGGCGGCGGAGCGGGGGATACGGGTGCGGGTGCTGGTGGATGACCTCCTCATCGACGCGCCGCCGGAGTCGCTCCTAGCCCTGGCCCGTCACCCCAACATCGACATCCGGATCTACAACCCGAAGATGACAGTGGGGACTTCGAAGGTGAAGCGGATCGCCAACGTGGTGACCGGCTTCCGTTCCGTGAACCAGCGGATGCACGACAAGACCGCCCTCTTCGACGGCATGGTGGGGATCACCGGCGGCCGCAACATGGCCGATGAGTACTACGATTTCGACCAGGAGTACACCTTCCGGGACCGGGACATGCTGATGCTTGGCCCGGCTGTGGCCGAGGCGGAGGCGAGCTTCGCACGGTTCTGGGAGAGCCCCCTGGCTGTGCCGGTGGAGAAGCTGCTGAAAAAGCCCATGAAGAAGATGACGCCGGAGCGGACCGGCCAGGTCTATGCCGGCCTCCACGCCTATGCCGGGAAACCTGAGAACTTCGCCCCGGAAGTCCGCCAGGCGCTCCAGGATCTCCCCGTCAGGTTTGACAACTTGCTGCGGGAGATGGTCTGGGACGAGGCCCGCTTCATCTCCGACCTGCCGGGGAAAAACAGCGGCCGGAATGGTTTGAAGGGGGGTGGCCGGAGCACGGCTACCCTGGTGGACGCGGTGCGCAAGGCCAAACGGCGGGTTACCATCCAGTCCCCATACCTGGTCATGCCGGAGGGGGGGCTGGAGCTTTGCCGGGGGCTCATCAAGCGCGGCGTGGCAGTGCGGATCGTCACCAACTCCCTGGCCGCCACCGACAACCTCCAGGCCTTCAGCGGCTATCGGAAGCAGCGGGCCAGGCTCCTGAAAGCGGGGATCGTGATCCGGGAATTCCGCCCCGACCCGGCCGTGCGGCAGGAATTGATCGACCGCTACCCGAAACTGAAGGAGAAGCCCCCCACCTTCGCCCTCCATGCCAAGACCATGGTAATCGACGGCGAGACTCTGTTCGTCGGCACCTTCAACCTGGACCCCCGCTCCGCCAACCTGAACACCGAGGTGGGGGTGATGGTTCGGAACTCCGCCCTGGCCCGCCAGGTGGAGGAGCGGATCGAGCGGGACATGCGCCCGGAGAACAGCTGGAACCCGGCCACGGACAACCCGGACCGCCACGCCTCGGCGGCCAAGCGGAACCGGCTGCGCCTCTGGAAGTCGCTGCCGCTGACCCCCATCCTCTGAGAACTCCGGGAATGTGACGTGATGGAGATTGAGAAAATTCTCAAGGATGCCGTTTTTTTGCCGAAAAGAGAGTAATGATGCGCGGTGCCGGAACCCGGCACGACTCCCACCATTGACGCCTTCCATTGTTCGGCAGAAGGACTGCTGCGGGCCATGAATCTCGAAACCTGGCGGATACGCAACTGGCGACTCTTCACGAAGATATTCCTCATGTCGACGGTGGCGGTGTTCGTCATCATCGCGGGGCTGCTGGGGTTCTTCCTCCCGCTTCTGGAATCGAAGCTGATCCGCGAGCGGACGGACAACGCGAGCCACATCGTGGACGCGGCCCGCTCCATAGCCGCCCACTACCATTCCCTCCAGCTCCGGGGGGAGATCTCCGAGACAGAGGCCCGGGGGCTGGCCGTGGATACCCTGCGCACCTTGCGCTACGATGTCAACGGCTACATCTGGATCCACGACCTGGAAAACAGGATGATCATGCACCCCGTGCACCCCGAGTTGGAAGGGCAGAACCTGGCCCGCCTCACCGACGCCCGGGGGAAACATCTCTTCCAGGACATGAACGAGGTTGCGCTCCGGGAGGGGAAGGGTGAGGTCGACTACTTCTGGCCCCGGCCGGGTGACCGGGAGCCGAGCCGCAAAATGTCCCGCGTTTCCCTCTTTGAGCCGTGGCAGTGGGTTCTGGGGAGCGGCCTTTACCTGGACGACGTGCAGGACGAAATCTCCATACTGGAGGCGCGAGTCATAACGGGAGCGCTGGTGACACTGCTTCTCTCCGTGGTCTTTTCCGCCTATGCGGCCTATCGCATCAACCGCCCCCTGCGGCAGGCGCTCTTCTGCGCGGCCGCCGCCATGGGGCACGATACGTCGGTGGTGGCGGACGAATGCCGTGACGAGACACACCAGGTGCTCCATGCCATCGAGCGGATGGTCAACGACCTGAAGCTTTCCCGAGACGAAGCGGAATCCGCCAGCAGGATGAAGGGCGAATTCCTGGCCAACATGAGCCATGAGATCCGGACCCCCATGAACGCCATCATCGGCATGACCGAGCTGACCCTGGAAACTCCCCTTTCGCCCTCCCAGCGTGAAAACTTGGAGATTATCGCTTCATCGGCCGAGAGTCTGCTGGGGCTCCTGAACAACATTCTGGATTTCTCGAAAATCGAGGCCGGGCGCCTCCTCCTGGAGAAGGTACCCTTCGACCTCCTGAATACTGTGGAGGGAGCCCTGGACGTGGTGGCACCCCAGGCCCACGGCAAGGGGCTGGAGCTGATCCTCGATGTGGCCCGGGACCTCCCGGAGGCATTCATCGGCGACCCGACCCGCCTGCGGCAGGTGCTGATCAATCTCCTCAGCAATGCCGTCAAGTTCACCGCCAGGGGAGAAGTGGTCCTGAAGGTGGAGCGCGCCCCCTCTTCCGGCACGGACGACGGCGTGGTGCTGCTCTTCACGGTTTCGGACACCGGCGTCGGCATCCCCGCCGACAAGCTCTCCCTCATATTCGAGTCGTTCACCCAGGCCGACGGCTCCACTACCAGGAAATACGGGGGGTCGGGGCTGGGGCTCGCCATTTGCCACGCCCTGGTGTCGATGATGGGAGGGAATATCTCCGTAAAGAGCGCCGTCGGGGTTGGGAGCACCTTCCGGTTCACGGTCCGGCTGGGGACCTGCGCTCTCCAGAACCGGGAAATCAGGCAGGCAGGGATACCGCGGTTTGACCGGGAGGTGAAGATCCTGCTCGCCGAGGACAATCCCGTGAATCTCAAGGTTTCCCGGCTCCTCCTGGAGATGATGGGGTGCCAGGTTGTTGCGGTGGAGAACGGCGGCGATGCCGTGCGCGCCATAAAAGGGGAGCGCTTCGATGTGGTGCTGATGGACATCCAGATGCCGGTGCTGGACGGCCTGGAGGCGACCCGCGTGATACGGAGCGGGACAGAGATGGGGATCGACCGGACCACGCCAGTCATCGCCATGACCGCCCACGCCCTCAAGGGATACGAGAAAATCTGCCATGAGGCAGGGATGAACGATTTCATCTCCAAGCCGGTCAGGGCAGGGGAGTTGTACCACGCCATCCTCCGCAATCTCCCCCCGGCCCCCGCCGGTGGCGGGGTCACCGCATCCGTGCCCTGAATTTCCCGACCAGCTCCACAACCACACTAGAAAAGCGAACGCATTCCCCGTTTCCTCCTGGTCGTTTGAACGATGAGCCGCGGCATTCATGGCCACGTCGCCTTGTCATTTCCCCCTGTTCGTGCTACAAAATACCGTTCATTTCACCAGGTTCACCCCACGGAGATCCCCCATGAAGATAACCAAAGCCGAAGTCGACGCCGTTGCCCTCCTGGCCCGCCTTGAGCTGACCCCGGAGGAGACGGAGACCTTCACCGGCCAGATGGACGCCATCCTTGCCTATGTGGAAAAGCTGAACGAGCTGGACACGAGCGGCATCATCCCCACCTCCCACGCGGTGCCGGTGGAAAACGCCTTCCGGGACGACGCGGTCCGCCCCTCCATCGGCGTGGAAAACGCCCTGGCCAACGCCCCGGACCGGGTGGAAGGATTCTTCCGGGTGCCGAAGGTGATCGAGTGAAACCCCGGTCGCACCGACTGCTCCTCGGGCTCCTCGTCCTTGCTGCCGCGCTTCCTCTGGCCGGCTGCTTCACGTCGAGCTTCCACGGGTCGGTGGAGACGAGCGCCACCATAACGAACAACTCCCTGGGGAGGGAGACGGAAAAGTAAAATCGCACGCATCGGAGACCCCATGGAACTCTTTGATCTGACCATACACGAACTGCACGACCGGCTGAAGCGGAAGGAGGTCTCCTCCGTGGAGGCGACGAAGGCGATGCTCGCCCGCATCGAGGCGACGGACCCGAAGGTGAACGCCTACATCACGGTCACCCCCGAGGAGGCCCTGGTAGCGGCGGAAGCCGCGGACCGGCGGATCGCCGCCGGCGACATGGCTCCGCTGTCCGGCATCCCCGTCGGCCTCAAGGACATCTTCGTCACCAAGGGGATCCGCACCACCTGCGCCTCCAAGATCCTCGGGAACTTCGTCCCCCCCTACGACGGGACGGCGGTGGCGAAGCTGAAGGAGGCCGGCGCGGTCATCGTGGGGAAGCTGAACCAGGACGAGTTCGCCATGGGCTCCTCCGGCGAGTCGAGCGCCTTCGGGCCGACGAGGAACCCGTGGAATCTGGAGTGCATCCCCGGCGGCTCCTCCAGCGGCTCGGCGGCGGCCATCGCGGCCCGCACCGCCACGGCGACCCTGGGGACCGACACCGGCGGATCCATCCGCCAGCCCGCCTCCCACTGCGGCTGCGTGGGGCTTCGCCCTACCTACGGCCGGGTTTCCCGCTACGGGGTTATCGCCTATGCCTCGTCCCTGGACCAGGTGGGACCCGTGACCCGGGACGTAACCGACTGCGCCCTGATGCTCGGCGCCGTGGCCGGCCACGACATCATGGATTCCACGAGCATCGATCTCCCGGTTCCCGATTATACGAAGGCCCTCACCGGTGACGTGAAGGGGCTGAAGCTGGGACTCCCGAAGGAGTACTACATCGAAGGGCTCGACCCGGACGTGAAGAAGGCCATGGACGAGGCCATCGAAACCTACCGGGGGCTCGGGGCCGAGTTCGTGGATATCTCCCTCCCCCACACCGACTACGCCGTGGCCACCTACTACCTGATCGCCACCGCCGAGGCGAGCTCCAACCTGGCCCGCTACGAGGGGGTCCGCTTCGGCCACCGGGCCGAAGGGGCCGCGAACCTCATCGACATGTTCCGCAAGACCCGCTCCGAAGGGTTCGGAGACGAAGTGAAACGGCGGATCATGATCGGCACCTATGCCCTCTCCTCCGGCTACTACGACGCCTATTACCTGAAGGCCCAGAAGGTCCGCACCCTCATCATGCAGGACTTCCTCAAGGCCTTCGAGACCGTCGACGCCATTCTTACCCCCGTGGCCCCGACCCCGGCCTTCAGAATCGGCGAGAAGACCAGCGATCCGCTCCGGATGTATCTCTCCGACATCTTCACCATCCCCGTGAACCTGGCCGGCACCTGCGCCGTCTCCGTCCCTGCCGGGATGAGCGGCAGCGGCCTCCCCATCGGCCTCCAGCTAATCGGCCGCCCCTTCGGTGAGGAGACCATCCTGCGCGCCGCCCACGCCTTCGAGCAGGCCACGGCGTGGCATACGCAAAAGGCAGGGATATAGGGGCGATCACAAAAGGCGGGAATGGTGAGGGCTCTGAAATGAGCAAACGACTATCGAAAGACATTGCCGGTAAACACGTCTCTCCCTTCGAGCAGATCAAACGCACCAATGACGCAGGCAATGAATTTTGGTCGAGCCGCGATTTTGCCCAGATTCTGGATTATGCTGACTATCGCAACTTCGAGCAGGTAGTCACCAAGGCACGTACCGCCTGCTTCAACAGCGGCCAGAGGATAGATGACCATTTCGTTGACGTCACCGAAATGGTCGATCTCGGCAGTGGCGCGAAACGCCAGGTAAAATCGGTATTTCTATCCCGCTATGCCTGTTATTTGATCGTTCAGAATGCCGATCCCTCTAAAGAAATTGTCGCTCTTGGCCAGACCTATTTTGCTGTCCAAACGAGACGCCAGGAACTCGCTGATCAGGCCCCCGAGGAGGAGCGCCGGCTGTTGCTGCGCGAGGAGATGCGCCGTCATAATGTCCAGTTGGCCGATGCGGCAAAGGGCGCCGGCGTTGTTGAGGCAAAGGATTATGCAATCTTCCAAAATCACGGCTATATGGGATTGTATGGCGGCATGACCGCCCAGGATATCCACCGAAACAGGGGCTTGAAAAGGAGTCAGCAAATCCTCGATCATATGGGGAGCACAGAGTTGGCAGCCAATCTTTTCCGAGCCACCCAGACTGAAGAAAAACTGCGGAGAGAGAACATCACCGGCAAAACAAAAGCCAACAGGACTCACTACGAAGTCGGTGCGAAGGTCCGTCAGACCATTGAAGACCTCGGCGGAACCATGCCGGAAGAATTGCCGGTTGCCGACAGCATAAAGAAGTTGGAGAAAAAACAGAAAAAGCTACTATCCGAACTCCCTGAACCAGGAGAAACCGAATGAACTACCAAGCCGTCATCGGCCTTGAAGTCCACGTCCAGCTGAAGACCGACACCAAGATCTTCTGCGGCTGTTCCACCCAGTTCGGCGCCGCCCCCAACTCCCAGACCTGCCCGGTCTGCCTCGGGATGCCCGGCGCACTGCCGGTCCTGAACCGGAAGGTGGTGGAGTTTGCCATCAGGGCGGGACTCGCCACCAACTGTCGCATCGCGCCGCGCAGCGTCTTCGCCCGGAAGAACTACTTCTACCCGGACCTCCCCAAGGGGTACCAGATCAGCCAGTTTGAACTCCCCATCTGCCAGAACGGCCACTTGGACATCGAGGTCACTGACCCGAATTCGATTTCGAGCGGCTGCCAAGGCGGCGAGGAAGAAGCGACGCAGGCGTACTCGAATGTACGTCGAGGAGCTGATGACGAAGCCAACGCCGGCAGACGTTTGAAGGCGAATTCGGTGAAGCGGATCGGCATCACCCGCATCCATATGGAAGAGGACGCCGGCAAGCTGGTCCACAGCGACATCCCCGGCCTGGGAGGCGGCTCCGGGGTGGACCTGAATCGGGCCTGCACACCGCTCCTGGAGATCGTCTCGGAGCCGGACATCCGCAGCGCCGACGAGGCGGTGGCCTACCTCAAGAAACTCCACCAGATCGTGGTCTACCTCGGCATCTGCGACGGGAACATGGAGGAGGGGAGCTTCCGCTGCGACGCCAACGTGTCGGTCATGCCGGTGGGCTCCGCAACCTTCGGCACCCGCACCGAGACCAAGAACGTCAACTCCTTCCGCTTCGTGAAGCAGGCCATCGAGTACGAGATCGAGCGCCAGATCGAGCTCATCGAGGAGGGGGGGAAGGTGGTCCAGGAGACCCGCCTCTTCAACCCGGACACCGGCGAGACCCGCTCCATGCGCGGCAAGGAGGAGGCCCACGACTACCGCTACTTCCCCGATCCCGATCTCGTGCCGCTGGTCATCTCCAACGACTGGGTGGCCGACGTGGCCCTGTCGCTCCCCGAACTCCCCGAGGCCCGGCGGAGCCGCTACCGCTCCGAGCTGGGGCTTTCCGACTACGACGCCGAGGTCCTGACTGCGACGCGGGAAATGGCCGAGTACTTCGAGGCGTGCCTCGCCGCCGGCGCCCCGGCCAAGGGGGCCGCCAACTGGGTGATGGGTGAGGTGACCCGCTCCCTCAACGAGGCGGGCACGGGAATCGCCGACTGCCCGGTGACGCCGGAGCGCCTCACTGCGCTGCTGCAACTGATCGAGAAGGGGACCATCTCCGGCAAGATCGCCAAGGCCGTCTTTGACGAGATGTGGTCGAGCGACAAGGCTCCGGAAGCCATCGTGGAGGAGAAGGGGCTCGTCCAGGTCTCCGACACCGGCGCCATCGAGAAGATCATCGACGAGATTATGGCCGCCAACATGGGGCAGGTGGAGGAGTACCGGGGCGGCAAGGAGAAGGTCTTCGGCTTCTTCGTGGGGCAGGTGATGCGGGCCTCCAAGGGGAAGGCGAACCCGGCGGTGGTGAACGAGCTGCTGCTGAAGAAGCTGAAGGGGGAATAGCCATGTCCTTCCGAACCATAGAGTGGCGCGATGACAAGGTGATCATGATCGACCAGACCCGGCTTCCGGGCGAAGAGGTCTACTGCGAGTACGGCGACTACAAGAGTGTGGCCGAGGCGATCCGGGGGATGATCATCCGGGGGGCGCCGGCCATCGGAGTGGCGGCGGCCATGGGGGTCGCCCTGGGGGCCAGGGAGATCATCGCGGATACCCACGAGTCGTTCCTGCGGCAGTTGGACAACGTCTGCGACGTTCTTGCCCGGACCCGCCCCACGGCGGTGAACCTCTTCTGGGCCATCGAGCGGATGAAGCGGGTGGCTGCGCAGAACCAGGACAAATCCCTGGATGAGGTGCGGGAAGTCCTCAAGGCCGAGGCGATCCGCATCGAGGAGGAGGATCTGGAACTCTGCAAGGCCATCGGCCGCCACGGCGCGGCCCTGATCCCCGAGGGGGCCACGGTCCTCACCCACTGCAACGCCGGTGGCCTTGCCACGGCCGGCTACGGTACGGCCCTGGGGGTAATCCGGGCGGCCCATGAGGCGGGTAAGAACATCCAGGTCTTTGCCGACGAGACCCGCCCCTGGCTCCAGGGGGCGCGGCTCACGGCATGGGAGCTCATGAAGGACGGCATCCCCGTGACCCTCATCGCCGACAACATGGCGGGCTTCTTCATGAATCGGGGCGAGATCACCTGCTGCGTGGTGGGAGCCGACCGGATCGCCGCCAACGGCGACACGGCCAACAAGATCGGCACCTACAGCGTGGCGGTCCTGGCCAGGGAAAACAACATCCCCTTCTACGTGGCGGCTCCCACCTCCACCCTCGACCTGTCGCTCGAAAACGGCGACCAGATCCCCATCGAGGAGCGGCACGCCCGGGAGGTGACCCACCTCCAGGGGCTCCCCGTGGCACCGGAGGGAATCGCGGTCCGCAATCCCGCCTTCGACGTGACGCCTGCCCGCTACATCGCCGGCATCATCACCGAGAAGGGAGTGATCACCGGCGATTACACGGCGAAGCTCAAAACCCTCGTGACCCCATGAACCATACCGATTCCCTGGCCCGCCGCCTGGAGGAGGCCATCGGCACCTCCCCCGACATCGACAACGACCAGCTCCTCATGGCGCTCCTGGAGGAGCTGGGGTTCACCTACGCGGCCCGGTCGGCCACGAACCTCCGCCTCCTTCAGCATGTCTTCCCCGACAGCCTCGTCCGCGGCATCGCCGCCGCCTCCCTGGCCGCGCCCCTGCCGGACATGGCCCTGAACGGGCTGGAGCGGGTGAGCGGCGTGGCGGACAAGGACGAGCTCCTCGACGTCTGCTCCCGGCGGGACGGGCTCTCCCAGCTCCTCACCATCTGCGGCTCCTCCCCCTTCCTGGTCAACATCCTCTGCAGGGACCCTTCCTATTTCCACCACCTCTTCGTCCGCAAGGCGATGGCAATCCGTCGGAGCGAGGCAGAGATGCTGGCGGAACTCCGCTCCCAGGTGCCGAAGGATACCGACTACACCACCCTTTTCCCGCTCCTGCGCCGCTTCAAGTTCATGGAGATCCTCCGGATCGCGGCCCGGGACCTGACCGGCGTCGCCCCCCTGGAAGAGGTGACGGGGGAGCTGTCGTCCCTGGCCGCAGCCACCCTCCAGGTGGCCCACGACGTGGCCCGGCGAAAGCTCGTGACGGAGCACGGCCTCCCCCTCATGGAGACCCCCGACGGCCCCCGGGAGGCGGAGTTCACTATCCTGGGGATGGGGAAGTTCGGCGGCCGGGAACTGAACTTCTCCTCGGACATCGATCTCATCTACTTCTACTCCTCGGACCAGGGGGAGACGGCAGGCATTCCCGACGGCCGGGGAGGAACAACGGGCACGATCACGCTCCACGCCTTCTTCGTGAAACTGGGGGAGATGATCAGCAAGGCGGTCTCCCAGGTGACGGCCGACGGCTTCGTCTTCCGGGTCGACATGGGGCTTCGCCCCGAGGGGAAGAGCGGCGACATGGCCTGCTCGTTCCACTCGGCGGTCACCTACTATGAGTACTGGGGCCAGTCATGGGAGCGGGCCGCCATGCTCAAGGCCCGCCCCGTGGCCGGCTCCATCGAACTGGGAAAACGAATCCTGGCCGCCATCGAGCCCTTCATCTACCGCAAGTATCTCGATTACAACCTGATCGAGGACATGATGGCCATGAAGAAGAAGATCGACGCCTCCCTGGCCCGGCAGCAGGAGGGGGAGCTGAACATCAAGCTGGGGCGCGGCGGCATCAGGGAGATCGAATTTTTCATCCAGGCGCTCCAGCTCGTCTACGCCGGCAAAAACCCGGCCCTGCGGGAACGGAACTCCCTCAAAGCCCTGGAGACCCTGAAGGACGGCCGCATCATCGCCGAGGAGGATGCCGCTGCCCTGGCCGACGCCTACCGGTTCCTCCGCACCGTGGAGCACCGGATCCAGGTGGTCCAGGAGCGCCAGACCCACTCCCTTCCCAAGAAGGACGACGAGATGCTGGCCCTGGCCCGCCGCTGCGGCTACCTGCGGCAGGATGGCCTGACTAAGTTCAGAGAGGTCCTGGAGGGGCATCGGGAGCGGGTCTCGTCCATCTACGGCGGACTCTTCCTCTCCCGGGATGAGAAGCTGAAGGAGGAAGTGCGGCCGGAGACGTATTACTTCTTCGACCGGGGCGCCGACCCAGACTTCATCAAGGACATGCTGGCGGAGCGGCGCTTTGAGAACGTGGATGCCGCCTACGAGAACTTGCTGCTGTTGCGGGACGGCCCTCCCCGGGCCCATCTCACGGAGCGGTCCCGGCGGCTTCTGGAGCAGATATCACCGCTCCTCCTCCAGGAGATATTTGCCTCCCCCGATCCGGACATGGCCCTCACCAACCTGGAGCGGTTCCTCTGCGCCGTGGGCTCCCGCTCCTCCTTCTACGCCCTCCTGGCCGAGAACCGGGAGATACTGAAGCTCCTGGTCTCCTTCTTCGCCACCTCGGAGCTCCTGTCCAAGATCTTCATCGGCCACCCGGAACTGCTGGACAGCCTCGTCTCCCGTTCCTACGCCTCCTTCATCAAGGATCGGGAGGCCATGGAAGGAGAACTGGAAGGGATGCTCGCCGCGGCAGTGGACTACGAGGAGCGCCTCGACATCCTGCGGCGGTACCGCAACGAAGAATTCCTCCGGATTGGACTTACCGACATCTACGGCAAGCTGGGGCAATCGGAACTCACCTACCAGCTGACGGGGCTCGCCGAGGTCTGCCTCTCCGCCGCCTGCCGCATGGGCAAAAAAGAGCTGGCCCGCTTCGGCAGGCCCATGTACCGGGACGCCGACGGCGATCTGCGCCAGGCCCACTTCGCCGTGGTGGCCATGGGGAAAATGGGGGGGAACGAGCTCAACTACCACTCGGACCTGGACATCATCTACATCTACGATGAGCAGGGAGAAACCGACGGCGAGAAGCAGATAACGAACCGGGAGTACTTCGCCAAGCTGGGGCAGAAGATCATCTCCATCCTCACCACCCCCACCCGCGAGGGGTATGTCTACAAGATCGACACCCGGCTCCGCCCCTCCGGGAACGCCGGCCCCCTGGTCACCTCCCTGGAGTCGTTCCGGACCTACCACCGGGAGGAGGCCCAGGTCTGGGAGCGCCAGGCCCTCACCAAGGCCCGGGTCGTGTTCGGCGACGAGCGCCTGAGGCGCCAGATCGAAGAGGTGATGCGGGGGACGGTCTATGGCACCGGCGCCGACGAGACGGTGCGCCAGGAGATCCACCGGCTCCGCACCCGCATGGAGGTGGAGCTGGCCAAGGAGAAAGAGGGGAGCTACAACATCAAGACCGGCCGGGGGGGAATCGTGGACATCGAGTTCATGGTCCAGTACCTCCAGCTCAGCCACGGGGTGAACCTCCCCGAGGTCCGGAGCACCAACACGCTCCTGGCCCTGAAGGCGATGCGGCTCTGCGGCGTGCTGACCGAGGAGGAATCCGCGACGCTCCAGGCGGGGTACAAGTTCCTTCGCCGGCTGGAGAACCGGCTCCGCCTCATCCACGACTACTCCATCAACGACCTGGGGGGACCCCGGGAGTACCTAGACAAGCTGGCCCGCCGCCTCGGCTACGACCCGAAGCTGCGGCACCCGGGAGATCTTCTCATGCGGGAGTACGAGGAGACCACCGAGGCGGTGCGGCGGATCTACGAGCGGATTCTGGGGGGGGATTCCCCCGGCGGGACGGTCTGATGCTCGACGCGGTCCTGCTGGAGATTTTCGACACCCTCCATGCCGCCTACGGACCACGCCACTGGTGGCCCGCCGATACACCCTTCGAGGTCTGTGTCGGTGCGATCCTGACCCAGAACACCAACTGGGGAAATGTGGAAAAGGCTATCGTGAACCTGAAACGGGGGGGGCTCCTTTCCCCCGAAGCCCTCCGCGACGTGTCCGTTGGCCTCCTGGCAGAGGCAATCCGGCCGGCCGGGTACTTCAATGTGAAGAGCCTCCGGCTCAAGGATTTCGTGGGGTATCTCTGGGAACGGCACGGGGGAAGCCTGGAGCGGATGTTCGCGGGGGATTGGCACGCGTTGCGGGAGGAACTGCTGGGGGTGCGGGGGGTCGGCCCGGAGACCGCTGATTCGATCCTTCTCTACGCGGGGGGGAAACCGACCTTCGTGGTGGATGCCTACACGAAGCGTCTCTTCGCGGCCCTGGGGATTCTGAACGGGTCGGCCGGCTACGATGAGGTGCGAGATCTCTTCATGGCCAACCTGCCGCCCGACGTCCGGCTCTTCAACGAGTACCACGCCCTCATCGTGGAACACGGCAAGCGCCACTGCCGCAAGCGCCCCCTCTGCCCCGGCTGTGGCCTCCACCTCTTCTGTCGAAGCCACGTCACGGAACAGCCGGCATCGTAATTCCGGTCAGTCGGTAACAAGCACCTGGGCGCCTGCAGGTGTCACCTTTTCAATGCTCATCCCTGCCATGAGCTCAACGCGATTGCGCCCCCCCTGCTTGGCCCGGTAGAGAGCCTCGTCGGCCTGCCTGAAGAGTGAATCGATACTCTCCACCCGGGACGACGGGTATGTTGCCACGCCAAGGCTGATGGTTATCACCAGACCCTGGAGGCTTCCGTCGAAGACGTGCTCCTGGACCTCCAGCCGCAACCGTTCAGCTATGGAGAGGGCTTCATGGACGGGGGTTTCCGGCAGCAGCAGCACGAACTCTTCCCCGCCGTAGCGGGCCGCGAGGTCGTAGCTCCGAAGCCGCCTTCGGACGATGTCGGCCAGGATGGTGAGGACCCGGTCCCCCTCCTGGTGCCCGTAGGTATCGTTGATCTTCTTGAAGTAGTCGATGTCGAGGATGACGAGGGAGAGGGGCGCCCCCTTGCGGGAGGAGCGCTGGAACTCCTTGTCCACCATCTCCATGAGGTGGCGGCGGTTGTGGAGGTGGGTCAGGGGATCGGTGATGGAGAGGGTACGCAGCATCTCGTTGGAGCGCTTCAACTCGTCCTGAAGCCCCTTCATCTTGAGTTGGACCCGCACCCGGGCCACCAGTTCCCCGGTGTCGAAGGGTTTGGTCACAAAGTCGGAAGCCCCCTGCTCAAGGCCCCTGATCTTCGTGTCACGGTCCTCACGCCCCGTCAGGATGATGACCGGCAGGTCCTGAAACTCCTCTCGGGCCCGCATCATGGTAAGAAAACGGAAGCCGTCCATCCGCGGCATCTCCAGGTCGCAGAGCACCAAATCCACCCGGTTGTTGAGGAGTACCTTGAACCCGTCAAGCCCGTCACCGGCTTCCAGGTAGACATCGAAAAGGGATACCCCCTTGAGTGTCCGAAGGATCTCCTCCCGCAGGGTATCCGAATCGTCGATGACCAAGACTGTCTTCTTCATTTTCAGCCCTATGCTCCGTAGCGCACGGCTACTTGGTTTCACCTGTCCCGGTTGCTACCGGCGGAACGTCAGATCCAGGAACTGCTTGAGGATGGCCGCGGTCAGCCCCCAAATCTCGTCCCCTTCGTACGTGAAAAAATAGACCGGATGGGTACGCCCCTTCCAGTTCCAGTCCTCGATTCGGAAAATGTCGGGCCTGAGGAGATGCGTCAGCGGCACTGTTATGATCCGCTCGATTTCGTCCGGGTTCACCTTCAGGGGGTAGTGGGGAGGAAAAATCCCCACCACCGGCGTCACTAGGTAGTTGTGGATGGAGAAATAATCGTCCAGTTCCCCCAGCACGTCCACATCCCCCGGTCTGATACCAACTTCTTCCCAGGTCTCCCGCAGGGCCGTCTCGCGGGGGCCCCTGTCGTCGGGGTGGCGTACCCCGCCGGGGAAGGAAATCTCTCCCCGGTGATGGTTCAGATGCTCCGTCCTCTTGGTGAAGAGGATGTGGTACTCTCCCCCCTCCAGAAAGAGGGGAACGAGGACGGCGGCCGGCACCGGCCCCGGCGCCAGCGGCACCCGCTTCCGGCTTGCCAGGGCGGCCCTTATTCGCTCAGGGAGATCACTCTGCTCGCGTGCAACCGACTCTGTCATTTATACCACTTGCCGAATAACGTGCACGACACGTAGTTACAGTATCGGCTCTTTTGCCCGGCGCTTTAGTTCTTTTATTGTTTCCTTGTAATCTTTGCTTCCGAAAACGGCGCTCCCGGCCACGAAGACATTGGCTCCCGCATGGGCGATCCGGTCGATATTGTCGATCTTCACGCCGCCGTCCACTTCCAGTTCGGCATCGCATCCCCGCCGGTCGAGCATGGCCCGCAGGGCCTGGATCTTCGGCAGGCAGGCCTCAATGAATGACTGCCCCCCAAAGCCGGGGTTGACGGTCATAAGGAGGACCAGGTCCAGCTCGTCAAGGACATACTCCAGGACCGAGAGGGGGGTGGCCGGGTTAAGGGATACCCCCGCCTTTTTTCCGAGGGACTTGATGAGCTGGATGGTCCGGTGGAGGTGAACCGATGCCTCGGCATGAACAACGATGATGTCGGAGCCGGCCTTGGCGAAATCAGGGATGTAGCGGTCGGGGTTCTCGATCATGAGGTGCACGTCGAGGGGGAGGTCGGTTACCTTGCGGACCGCCTCCACCACCGGGGGACCGATGGTGATGTTGGGGACGAAGTGCCCGTCCATGACGTCCACGTGGATATAGTCGGCCCCGGCGGCTGCCACGGCCCTGACCTCGTCGCCGAGCCGGGAAAAATCGGCGGACAAAATTGATGGCGCTATCTTCTTCATTGCATCCTCCACGTGCTAGAGCTTTCTGATCCGGGCGGCAAAAAAACCATCCATGCCGTGCCGGTGGGGCCAGCTCCGGAAATGCCCCCGACCGGTGAATTGTCCGGAAAAATCGGGGAAAATGACATTCAAATCTTCTAACACAAAATCTTCGTGCCGGGAAAGGAAATCATCCACGACGTCTTCGTCCTCAGCCACCATGGTCGAGCAGGTGGAGTAGAGGAGGACCCCGCCTGACCGGAGCCTCGGGGCGACGGCAGCGAGGATGTTCCGCTGGGTGGCGGCGAGACGGGCCAGATCGTCGGGGGTCTTCCACCACTTTCCCTCGGGATTGCGGCGGATGACACCGAATCCCGAACAGGGGGCATCGAGGAGGATCCGGTCGAAGGGGGGTTCACCGGCACCTACGCCGGGCTTCGTTGCGTCGCCTGCCATGGTGTGGATGATGCCGATGCCGAGCCGGGCCGCAGCCTCGGCGACGAGACGGAGCTTCTTGGCCGAGATGTCACAGGCCAGGACCTCTCCCCGGTTTTCCATGAGCTGGGCCAGGTACGTGGCCTTGCCCCCGGGGGCGGCACAGACGTCGAGAATCCGCTCGCCGGGTTGGGGATCGAGAAAAAACACCGCCAGCTGCGACGACTCGTCCTGCACCGCAAAGAGCCCCTCGGCAAAGCCGGGAAGGGTGGTGACTGCCGTACGGGAGAGGATGCGCACCCCGTGGGGCGCCCAGACGGTGGGCTCAACCGTGATCCCGGCGGCGGCAAGCTCCTCCATGAAGGCCTCTCGGGTGGTCTTCAGCGTATTGACCCGGATGGTGAGGGGGGCCTGCTCGGCCATGGCGACCGCAAGCTCCTCCGCTTCCGGGATGCCGAGCTGCTCGATCCACTGCTCCACGAGCCAGCGGGGATGGGAGTGACGCACCGCGATGTAGGCAGCGGGGTCAGCCCCGCGATCGGGCCAGGGGAGGGAGTCCCGCTCCCGGTCGGCCCGGCGCAGCACCGCGTTCACGAACCCTGCGGCCCGGGGCGCCACGGCCTTGGCCAGGTTCACCGATTCGTTCACGGCGGCCGAAGCGGGAATCCGGTCCAGGAAGAAGAGCTGATAGAGCCCGAGCCGAAGGATGACCAGGATCGCCCGCTCCAGCTTGCCGCTGCGGCTGGCGGCAAAGGCATCCACCAGGAAATCGAGGGTCCCCTGGCGACGGAGCACCCCGTAGACCAACTCAGTCAGAAGCCCCCGGTCGGGCCCCGTAAGGGTCCCCAGGGAAAGCTCCCGGTCCAGGAGCTGCTCGGCAAAGGCGCGGTCCCGTTCGACCCGCAGAAGGATGTCGAGCGCCGTTCGGCGCGGATTGCTTCTCGTCACGGATAATTCCTTTATCGTTGTATTGGTTCTGAGTATAGTAATTCCCGCCCGAAACCTCAAGAAACGGCTTCGGCCTGCTGCTTGACTTGACTGGACGGTGAGCTAACCTTGACGTGTGCCGGCCGACCCGCCGCGGGTTTTGTGCATCTTGTTATGGAGAGGTGATGTGATCGACGAACTGGCCTTAGCACTGGGAATAACGGTCCTCATTGCTCTCTCGCTCTTTTCCGCGGGACACGCCTTGATCATGAAGCGCGATCCCCGTTCCTCCCTGGGGTGGATCGTCACCTGCCTCACCATCCCCCTGCTCGGCCCCCTGTTCTACTGGGGGATGGGGGTCAACCGGATCTTCCGCCGCGCCCGTACATGGCTCGAAAGTGGCCGTCGCCTGGCCGACCCCGAGTTTTTCAAATCGACCCTCGAACAGAACACCGCCACGGCCCTCCCCCCCGGCGCCGAGTACCTGAGCGAGCTCCGCCGTCTGGCCGACCGGGTGGTGAGCACTCCCCTCGTGACGGGAAATCGGTTCACCCCCCTGGTAAACGGCGAAGGTGCCTATCCTGCCATGCTCGAAGCCATCGCCGGCGCCCGCCGGTCGATCCACCTCTCCACCTACATCTTCGACTCGGACGCCGCGGGTCGCCGCTTCATCGATGCCCTGGCCGACGCCGCGAGGCGAGGGGTCGACGTGCGGGTCATCATCGACGGCCTCGGCGAAAAGTATTCCTTCCCCCGTGCCCGAACGCTCATGGAGAGGACCGGCATCCGGGTCGCCCGCTTCCTGCCTTTGAGGCAGGGGTTTTACATGAATCTGCGCAACCACAGGAAAATGCTGATTATAGACGGGGAAAGGGCATTCACGGGGGGGATGAACATCGGTGACCGCCACATGGTGGAGCGGCCACTCCCGACGGTGGTGAAGGATCTGCACTTTGCCGTCGCAGGGCCGGTAGTGGGCGAGCTTCAACAGATCTTCCTGGAAGACTGGTACTTCGTTTCCGGAGAGCTCCTGGACAACCGGCACCACTTCCCTCCCCTCCCTGCGGCGGGGCACGCCATATCCAGGGCCATCGGCGACGGCCCCGACAAGGAGTTCCGCAAGCTCTTCCTGATTCTCATGGGGGCACTCTCCTGCGCCACCCGGCAGGTGCAGATCATGACCCCCTATTTCATTCCCGACCGGGCACTGGTGGCAGCCCTTGTCACCACTGCCCTGCGTGGCGTGGAAGTGACTCTCGTCCTCCCCGAGAAGAACAACCTCCCCTTTGTCCACTGGGCCTCCCGGGCCTACCTCTGGGAGCTCCTCCAGCAGGGGATCCGGGTCTTCTACCAACCTCCCCCCTTCGTCCACACCAAGCTCTTCATCGTGGACGGCCTCTGGAGCCTCATCGGCTCCGCCAATCTCGATCCCCGCAGCCTCCGCCTCAACTTCGAGCTGAACCTGGAGGTCTATGACCGGGAATTCGCCGGAACCCTGACAAAGCATGTGGCCGACGTGCTGGCCCGGTCCCGCGAGGTAAGCCTCGAGCAAATGGACAACCGCCCCCTGCCGGAAAAGCTGCGGGACGGGGTGGCCAAGCTCTTCTCCCCCTATCTGTAGCCCTCCACAGAAATCCATGAAAAAGCCCGCTTGCGCGGGCCAGGGTCACGTGCGGTATTTCTCGATGGCGACCAGCGCCCGGTCGAGGGCGTCGCGGCAATGGGCCTCGATGGTCCACGCGGCGCCAGGGGCGTAACGCTCCATGAGGGAGAAAAAGAGGTCAAAGTCGATGGCCGCCTCCCCGAGGGGTAGGTGGTCGTCCCGCTTGCCGAAATTGTCGTGGATATGGGCCTCGGCCACGAAGGAGCCCAGCTCGGCGAACCACTCCTCCATCCCCACGGTGTGGAACAGGTTCCAGTGCCCCACGTCGAAGCAGTGCCTCAACCGGGGATGGCTGATCTCCTCCAGGAGTGCCTTCAGTGTCGACGGCTCCTCCTCGAAGATGTTCTCCACTGCGATGGTGGTGCCGAGGGAGTCGGTCCGCTCAAGCACCTGCCGCCACGCGACAATGCTGTGGGCAAGCCACTTGTCCTGGCTCTCACCATAGCGCCACTTGTCGTATCCCGGATGGAAGACGATGACGTCGGGTTTGAGGATTTGCGCCGCATCCAGCACCTGCCCGAAGCGGTGCATGGTCGCCTCGCGGATGAGGCGCTCCACCGACCCGGGATTCAGGTCGATAAAGGCCCCGTGGAAGGTACAGCGGAGCCCCGCCTCGGCCAGCTGCCCGGCGATTGCGCCCACTTCCTCGGGGACGAGGGTATCGAGGGTATCGCCGGAAAAAAATATCTCCGGGTTGATACGCCGGGAGATAATGGCTGGCAGGTTTGCCGCCAGCATCGAATAGGGGACGTGGGCATAGACGCAATTAGACATGATCGGGGTGCTCTTTTCGGTGTTTTTTGATGATCGTATCGGCGCACGATTCGCAGGCGACCAGTTGCTCCAGCTTTGTAATAGCCACCGGTTCGCCGAGGACGATCAGGGTGTCGAGGGCTTCTATCTTGGTGTGGGGATTCGGGTTGAAAACCATCTTGCCCGAGGCCTTTTTGATCCCCACAATGATGACGCCGGTCTCCTTGCGGAATCCGGAAGTTACCAGGTTCTCGCCAATAAAGGCTGATTTCTCGGGAATTTGAATCTCCTCCATCTGAAGATCCAGGTGCTCCCGGCCCGTGGCGATCTCGATGAAATCCACCACGTTGGGGCGAAGGATCGCCTGGGCCATCCGGCTCCCGCCGATGACGTACGGCGAAACCACCTTGTTGGCGCCGGCCCGCTTGAGCTTGAGTTCGGACCCCTCCTCGCCGGAGCGGGCCAGAATAAAGAGGTCGGGGTTGAGCCCCCGGGCCGTGAGGGTTATGTAGACGTTCTCCGTATCGGAGGTGACCACCGAGATCAGCCCTTTGGCCCGCTTGATCCCGGCCCGCAGCAGCGTCTCGTCCTCGGTGGCGTCGCCCCGGATGTGGAGGTACTCCTCATGGTGCAGTTTCTCGTGCACCTCCGGATGCTTCTCGATGACCAGAAACGGCATCGGCTTGGCCGCGAATTCCCGGCAGATGAGGGCGCCGATCCGGCCAAAGCCGCAGATGATGTAGTGGTCATGCAGGGCCTCTATCTTTCGCTCCACCTTCTTCCTCCCGATGATCCGCTGTATCTGCCCCTCGAACATGATCTGGGCGAGACTGCCGACGATGTAGCCGAGAACGCTCACCCCGAAAATTATCAACCCGATGGTGAATATCTTCCCCGCATTGCTTAGGTCGTGGACCTCCTTGAAACCCACGGTGCCGAGGGTGATGACCGTCATGTAGAGAGCGTCGAGGAACTGCCACCCCTCGATGGCCATGTAGCCGGCCGTCCCGACAGAGACGAGGAGCAGCAGAACAGCTATGGAAATTTTGAAGTGGCGTACGGGGTCCATGGTCTCTCTTCCTCACCCAAGATACTATCGGACCAGCTCCCTTGGCAAGAGCGTAACCGGGCCACGAACCGCTCTTTTTTCTTTTTTTAAGGCCATATTAACTCATGCTTGACAATTCTTGTATACTGTATACAATAAGCAAGCACCCCCTACCGGAGTGATTCAATGAAAAAACCGCTGGAAAAGCACCTGACCCTCAGGGAAAAGATACTCGAAACCATCCGCGACGCCATCATGACCGGCGCGCTCAGGCCGGGGGAAAAGGTTGCCGAGCCCGATCTTGCCGAGCGTTTCGGCATCAGCCGCACCCCGATCCGCGAGGCGTTCCGCCAGTTGGAGTCGGAAGGGTACCTGACCGTCATCCCCCGCAAGGGTGCTGTGGTAACGGCCTTCTCCCCCCGGGATGTGGAGGAATTTTACGCCATCAAGAGCATCCTCGAAGGGTATGCGGCCCGCCGGGCCTGCGAAAAACTCTCCTCGAAGGATATCGAGCGACTCCGCACCATCAATGACCGGCTTCGGCACATGGCCGACGACGGTGACATCAAGCACTTCTTTCGAATCCATAATGACTTTCACGATCTTTTCCTCAAGGCAGCCGACAACGAAAAGCTCTACGAACTGATTACAAACCTCGTTCGCAAGTTCCAGCGCCTGCGCTACGCGTCCCTGAGCCTACCCGGACGGATGAAGATATCGGTGCAGGAGCACGATAAAATCATCGAGGCCTTCCTCAAGCGGGACCCGGACAAGGCCGAAGTTCTCGTCCGGAAAAACGCCGAGTACGGCGGCAAGGTCCTCATGCAGAACGACGGAGCGCCTCCCCTCAAGCCGGCGGAGCGCGCAGCCGCCCTCCACCTCGACCTCTAACTCCTCCTTTTCCCTGTCACGGGGCGGCCTTGACAGGCCGGCATCGATCTGGTAGTGAGGTTTCTCGTTCCACAACCTCCACCTCCCCAGACAGAGGACGCCCCCGTGACGCTCTTTGCGCGTATCCCCAAAGTTGACAAAATTCTCGAATGGGATGGGACCAAGGTCCTTCTCGGCATTCATCCCCGCCCGACCGTCCTCAACGCTGTCAGGTCCGTTCTTGACTCCCTTCGCACCGCTGCCCGCAGCGGCTTTCTCAGGGAAGAGGAACTGCTTGAAGGTGCGGTAACGTCGAGAATCGAACGGGAAGTTGCCCGCTCGACTGCCTTCAGTCTGCGGCGCGTAGTCAACGGGACCGGCGTCGTGATCCATACGAACCTGGGGCGCTCCCCCCTGTCGAAGCGGGTGAAACCGCTCCTGGACGAGATCGCCTTCGGCTACTCCAACCTCGAATTCGACCTGGAAAAAGGAGAGCGGGGAAGCCGTTACAGCCACGTGGAACGGCTTCTCTGCGACCTGACCGGTGCCGAGGCGGCCCTGGTGGTGAACAATAACGCCGCCGCCGTGCTCCTTGCCCTGTCGGCCCTGGCGGCCGGGACGGAAGTCATCGTCTCCCGGGGGGAACTGGTGGAGATCGGGGGGTCCTTCCGCATTCCCGATGTCATGGGGCAGGGGGGCGCTATTCTCCGGGAGGTGGGGACCACCAACCGGACCCATCCCCGCGACTACCACCAGGCGGTCTCGGAGCAGACGGCGCTTCTCCTCAAGGTCCATTCCAGCAATTTTGCCGTGGTCGGCTTTACTGCCGAAGTGTCCGCCACCGAGCTTGTCGCCATCGGCAAAGAGCATTCCGTGCCGGTCATGGCCGACATCGGGAGTGGATGCCTCCTGGACCTCTCTCCCTTCGGCATCCGGGGCGAGCCGACGGTTCAGGAATTCGTCAAGGCCGGGGTCGACGTCATCACTTTCAGCGGCGACAAGCTCCTCGGCGGCCCCCAGGCAGGGATCATCGTCGGCCGCAGGGAATTCATCGCTCCCCTCACGAAGCATCCCCTCCTGCGGGCGCTGCGGATCGACAAGCTGACCCTGGCTGCACTGGAAGGAACGCTCCGCCTCTACCGGGACGAACGGCTGGCCCTGGCCGAGATCCCGACCCTCCGGATGCTTACCGCGTCGGCCGCGGAGTTGGCGACCCGCGCCCGGAGCTTTGCGCGACGCATCCGCCGGGCATCCCCGCCAGACATCCGACTCACCCTCACCAGCGGTATCTCCCAGGTGGGGGGAGGGGCCTATCCCCTCCTCGAACTGCCAACGACCCTCATGGCCGTGGAGGCAGACGGCATCTCTCCCCAGGAGATGGAAATCCGGCTTCGGGGGATGGAAGTTCCGGTCACCGGCCGCATCCACAAGGGGCGCTTCCTTCTCGATGTCCGCACCCTCCAGGATAACGATATCCCGTTCATAGCCGCGGCCCTCAGCAGTCTTGCCGGCTAGGAACTCCTACCGATGTGGCGCGACTTTTGTCTGGTTTTTTACCTATCCTTTTGTATAATCGGATAATTCCGGCCGGTTGCTCCCGCAGCGCACCGGCCCGTAATGAGGTCGACACATGGCAGTTTTCGCCCTGATTCCGGCGGCAGGCATGGGCAAGCGGATGGGTGCCTCCATCAACAAGCAGTATCTGCTCCTGGACGGGATGCCGATCCTTGCCCGTACCCTGGAAGTCTTCGAGCGCTCCCCCCTGGTGGACGGCATCTTCGTCGTGATTCCAGCGGACGAGATCCCTTTCTGCCGGGAGCAGGTGGTGGAGCGGCACGGCTTTTCGAAGGTGCGGAGCATCGTTGCCGGCGGAGCCGAGCGTCAGCAGTCGGTACTGAACGGCCTGCGGGCCATGGAGGGAACGGTGGGGGAGTACGACGTGATTCTCATCCACGACGGGGTCCGCCCCTTTGTCACGGAGGATATCCTCGGCCGGGCAACCGCAACGGCCCGGGAAAACGACGGAGCCCTTGTGGCGGTACCGGCCAAGGACACGGTGAAGGTGGTGGAGGACGGCATCATCACCGCAACGCCGTCACGGGAGACCCTCTGGCTCGCCCAGACTCCCCAGGCCTTCCGCTACGGCGTCATCCGCGCAGCCCACGAGGTGGCCGACGCCGAGCGGTTCCTCGGCACCGACGACGCCATGCTCGTGGAACGCCTGGGGCGACAGGTACGGATCGTTCTGGGAGACTACCGCAACGTTAAGATCACGACGCCGGAGGATATGGTTCTGGCAGAAGCGTTCATCAAGGAGAAGCTGCCATGAGAATCGGGCACGGCTACGACGTCCATTGCCTCGTGGAGGGGCGGAAACTGATTCTCGGAGGAGTTGATGTTCCCTACGAACGGGGGCTTTTGGGACACTCGGACGCCGACGTCCTCCTCCATGCCATCGCCGACGCCATCCTCGGGGCGTTGGCCCTTGGGGACATCGGGAAGCACTTCCCCGACACCGACCCCCAGTTCAAGGGGGCCGACAGCCGCAAGCTCCTGCGCCACGTCATGGCCCTGGCCGGCCAGAAGGGATATGTCCTCGGCAACGTGGATGCCACCATCGTGGCCCAGCGCCCCAAGCTGGCTCCCTTCATCCCGGAGATGCGCGCGAATCTCGCCGAAGACCTCATCGCTGAGATCGATCGGATCAACGTCAAGGCCACTACCACCGAGCAACTCGGCTTTGCCGGCCGAGGCGAGGGAATCGCCGCTTATGCGGTGGTCCTCATGGAGCGCAGGTAGCGCCCCCCCTGAAATCACGTCCAAAGGATCGAGTCCATGTCAACCGAAACGCCCCACACCGCCAACTTCCTCCGCACCATCGTTCAGGAGGACCTGAAGGGCGGCAAACGCGAAACCATCGTCACCCGCTTCCCCCCTGAGCCCAACGGCTATCTCCACATCGGCCACGCCAAGTCCATCTGCCTGAACTTCGGCCTGGCAAAGGAGTTCGGGGGCCGCTGCCACCTCCGCTTCGACGACACGAACCCGGTAAAGGAAGAAACCGAGTATGTGGAATCCATCAAGGAAAGCGTGCGGTGGCTCGGCTTCTCATGGGGGACGCACCTCTACTACGCCTCCGAGTACTTCGAGCAGCTCTACCAGTGGGCAGAGCACCTAATCCTCCAGGGGAAGGCCTACGTGGACGACCTGACGGCCGAGGAGATCCGGGCCCACCGCGGCACCCTGACCGAGGCGGGGAAGGAGAGCCCCTGGCGCAACCGCTCCCCGGAGGAGAACCTGGATCTTTTCCGCCGGATGCGGGCCGGGGAGTTTCCCGACGGCGCCAAGGTGCTCCGGGCGAAGATAGACATGGCCTCCCCCAACATGAACCTTCGGGACCCAGTCATGTACCGGATCATCCACGCCTCCCACCCCCACGTGGGTGACGCCTGGCGCATCTACCCCATGTATGACTACGCCCACGGCCAGTCCGACGCCATCGAGGGGATCACCCACTCCATCTGCACCCTGGAGTTCGAGGCCCACAAGCCTCTCTACGAGTGGTTCCTGGACAATCTGCCGGTCCCTCACCGCCCCCGCCAGTACGAGTTCGCGCGCCTGAACCTCACCTACGCAGTCATGAGCAAGCGCAAGCTCCTGCAGTTGGTGAAGGACGGTGACGTCTCCGGCTGGGACGACCCGCGCATGCCTACCATCATGGGGATTCGACGGCGGGGGTACACCCCCGAGGCGGTCCGGAACTTCTGCGAGACCATCGGCGTAGGGCGGAGCGACAGTTGGATCGACATGAGCATCCTGGAGGAGAGCGTCCGCCAGGACCTGAACGAGCGGGCCCCCCGGGTCATGGCGGTATTGAGGCCCCTGCGACTCGTCATCGAGAACTACCCGGAGGGAGAGGCGGAGGAGCTCACCATCCCGTACCATCCCCAGAAACCTGAGCTGGGGAGCCGACAGGTCCCCTTCTGCGGCGAGCTGTTCATCGAGCGGGATGATTTTGCCGAGATCCCCCCCAAAGGGTTCAAGCGCCTCTCCCCCGGGGAGGAGATACGCCTCAGGGGAGCCTACATCGTGAAGTGCGTCGGCGTGGAGAAGGATGCCGAGGGCACCGTCACCGCGGTCCGCTGTACCTACGATCCCGAGACCCGCAGCGGCCTGCCGGGGTCCGAGCGGAAGGTTAAGGGGGTCATCCACTGGGTCTCTGCCCGCCACGCCGTGGCGGCGGAGGTTCGCCTCTACGACCGGCTCTTCACCGATCCCAACCCCTCGGGCGACGACTGGAAGGAGCACCTGAACCCGGCGTCGGTGGAGATTGTGCGCGACTGCCGCCTGGAGCCCTCCCTGGCGGCGTCCCAGGCCGAGGACCGCTTCCAGTTCGAACGGCAGGGGTACTTCTGCGCCGATCTGAAGGATTCCCGCCCCAGGGCGCCGGTCTTCAACCGGACGGTGACCCTGCGGGATTCGTGGACCAAGAAATAAATGCAATGAGGCTCTTGCATAACGTCAAGAGGAGGCCGGGATGCTCGGCGCGGAGGCAAGGCGTACCCGCAGGTACGTTGAGCTTTCGAGCGAACGGCAACAATGCAGACCGGCCCCGCAATAGTTTTGCAAGAGCCTCAGATGAAAGGTTAGTACATGTCTTTGCGCGTCTATAACACGCTTTCCGGAACCAAGGAAGAATTCACCCCCCTCGTGCCGGGGAAGGTCTCCATGTACGTCTGCGGCGTCACGGTCTACGATCACTGCCACATCGGCCACGCCCGGGCCAACGTGGTCTTCGACATGATCTACCGCTACCTGCGCCACGCGGGATATGACGTTACCTACGTCCGCAACTACACCGACGTGGACGACAAGATCATCAACCGGGCCAATCAGGAGGGTGTTCCCTACAACGTCATCTCGGAGCGTTTCATCGCCGAGTTCGACCGGGACATGGCGGCCCTGGGGCTCGATCTCCCCACCCACCAGCCCAAGGCCACCGATCATATCGCCGAAATGATCGACGTCATCAGTCGCCTCATCGACAAGGGGTACGCCTACGCGGCGGACGGCGACGTCTACTTCTGTGTGGAAAAGTTTGATCCCTACCTGAAGCTCTCCAAGCGCAACCTGGACGAGATGCAGGCCGGGGCCCGGATCGAGGTGGGGGAGAAGAAGCGCCACCCCATGGATTTCGCCCTCTGGAAGGGCTCCAAGCCGGGCGAGCCATTCTGGGAGTCCCCCTGGGGCCAGGGGCGGCCGGGGTGGCACATCGAGTGCTCAGCCATGAGCATGAAGTACCTGGGGGAGACCTTTGACATCCACGGCGGCGGCAAGGACCTGGTCTTTCCCCACCACGAGAACGAGATCGCCCAGTCCGAGGCGGCCAACGGCAAGCCTTTCGCCCACTACTGGATCCACAACGGTTTCGTGAACATCAACTCCGAGAAGATGAGCAAGTCCCTGGGGAACTTCTTCACCATCAAGGAGGTGCTGGAGAAGTACGACGCCGAGGTGCTCCGCTTCTTCCTCCTCTCGGCCCACTACCGCTCCCCCATCGACTTCTCCGATCAGAACCTGCGGGAGGCCGAGGCCGGGTTGGAGCGGATCTACGGGACCCTTGCGGGAATCGATGAGAATCTGACAAAGGGAGCGGAGGGTACGACGGGAGAGGCTGACAGGGAGCTGGCCGAAAAGGCGGCCACCTTTCCCGAGCGTTTCCGCGAAGCCATGGATGATGACTTCAACACGGCCCAGGCCCTGGGCTTCGTTTTCGATCTGGTGAGGTCGGCAAACAGGGTGCTGGGGGAAGGAACGGGAGGGAGCAACCGCGACCTCCTGGCAGAGGCGCGGGATCGCATTCGGGAGGTGGGGGGGGTGCTCGGCATTTTCACCTCCGAGCCCCGTGCGTTCGCGGAGCGGCTCAAAAACCGCAAGGCTGCGGAGCTTCCCATTACCGCCGAGGAGATCGAACGGCTGATCGAGGAACGGATTGCGGCCCGCGCAAACCGGGACTTCAAACGCGCCGACGAAATCCGTGACAGTCTCGCCGCAAAGGGGATCATGCTGCTCGACTCCCCCCAGGGGACGACCTGGAAGGTAAAATGACGAATGGTTGCCACAGGGTTCCCATCCCCTGTGACACCTTTGGCACAATCAACCTAAGAAAAAAGGGCCGCTTCCTGCGGCCCTTTTTTCTTAGGCGGCCTTCTGGTGGTGGGGCTGCTCCGTCTTTTGCAATTGAACGGCGAAAATCTCCATGGCCTCGCGCATGATGTCGGAGACACTCTTCTGGGTTGCCTCCATTATCTGCTGGAGCCGATCGCGCTCCTCGTCGCTGATTCTCATGGAAATGACGTTGTACCGCGGATTTTCTCTCATTCTACCCATGGTCTGTTCCTCCGTGTATAGTGTGCTCGGTTACGTTCAATCGTATGAGACAACACTATTGCCATTTGCATGCCAAAACACGGAAATCGATAACCCAGTCGCAACAGTTTAAAATTATTGCATTTTTAAAACATTGGTTTGGATTAATAAAATATTCTGTATACACAATTGTGTCACTGGTGGCACAGAGTTGGCCAAAAGTGCACACATTGTTTACGCTGCGCCATCAAGGAGTTAGCGAACATCCCGTTCCCTGAGGCGGTACTTATCGAGAAGCCGATAGAAGGTCCGCCGGGGGATGTTTGCCAGTTTCGCCGCCCGCGAAATATTGCCGTTGGCCTCCGCCAGGTAGCGCTGGATAAGCTTTCTCTCCAGCTTCCCCATATGTTGCTCCCGCTCGGACCGAAACGATGCTGCGTGGATGTCGTGCCCCGTGGCGAACCCCTCCTCAAGCCCCTCAGAGAGGGCAAGGGGGAAGTTCTCGACCCGGATCACGCCGTCATGGGTGAGAACGGCAGCCCGCTCGATGACGTTCTGCATCTCACGGATATTGCCAGGCCACGGGTACTTTGTGAGCGCCTTGACGGCACGGTCCTCGATGCCGACCATCCGCTTGTTGAGCTTGGTGCTTGCCTTGTCCATAAAGTGGTGGACCAGAATGGGAATCGACTCGACGCGGCTTCGCAGGGGGGGCATGGTGATGGTGAAGACGTTGAGCCGGTAATAGAGATCCTCCCGGAACCACCCCTCGCGGACCCCCTGTTCCAGGTTCTTGTTGGTGGCGGCAATGAGGCGCACATCCACCTTTTTTGCTGCAGTCCCCCCCACGGGGCGCACCTCCCCCATATCGAGAACCCGCAAGAGCTCCGCCTGGAGCTTGGGGGTTATGTCGCCGATCTCATCGAGGAAGATCGTCCCCCCGTCGGCGGCCTCGAAGAGCCCTTTCTTGTCGGCAACGGCACCGGTGAAGGCTCCCCGCTTGTGACCGAAGAGCTCGCTCTCCAGGAGAGAGTCGGTGATGGTGGTACAGTTGACGGTAACCAGCGGTTTGTCGTTGCGCTTGCTGTAGCGGTGGATCGCCCGGGCGGTGAGCTCCTTGCCGGTCCCCGACTCCCCCCGAATGAGGACCGTTGTGGGGGTGGGGCCCACCTGCTTGATGAGGCCGAGCACATCCAGGGTCTTGCGGTCGTTGCCCACGATGAACTCGTCCCCGTACTCCCGTTCCAGTTCCCGCCGTGCCAACTCGTACTTCTGGATGAGGCGCCCCCGGTCCTCCTCCAGCTGCTGAAGGTTGTAGGGGAGGCACATCTCGATCTCCGCGAGCCCCTGATAGACCGCCACAGCGTACTCGCGACAGGTGCGGTAACCGCAGGCCCGGCAGTTGAGCTCGTCCTTCACCGTAAACTTGTTGGTGGCGTTGAGGATCTTGCGGACATCGTTCGCCTTGGGGGCCTCCAGTTTCGCGTACTTGCTGGCGAAGCTGCGGCCAAAGGAGACCCTCCCTGCCTCAAGGAGGGAATTGGGGACCGTCCGGCAGGGAACCTCCTGCTTGAAGTGGGCAATCACCCGGTTGCGGCGGTAAAACTCCGTAAGCGCCCGGTTTCTGCCGGGGCCGCCAATGCAGCCGTCGTAGCAGAAACGGAGGTCGGCGATCCGGGGGGAGATGCGCCCGGCAGCCAGGTCATTGATGATACCCATGACGTTCACCTCACCGCAGGCGGCGACGATCTCGGTGTCCAGGGGATCAAAGGGGATGCCGAAGGCCCGGAACGTCCCGTCGGCAATGGGAAAAAGCCGGCCGGCCCCCGGCCTGATTCCGTCGAGGGGCTCGTCGGCAAGGGCCGGCAGGGCTATCTGACGGCTCCGGAAGATACCCTCCAGTTCCCGGTAGGTCAGAACGATGTCGACGGCGCCGCGGGTCTCCTGGGTCTGCGTTTCCAGCTTGTTGGCAATGCAGGAGCTTATGTAGACAACCCTCACATGCTGCCCCAGGGTGCCCTTGAGATACCGCCCCATGGCCACCATGGGGGATACCACCGGCACGAGGTTCCCCACGAGCTTCGGGTAGTGGCGCTCGATGAGATCGACGATGGCAGGGCAGTGGGACGAGATACGGGGGTGCCCCTTATCCGACGTGATTCGGGCATAATCGTCGGCGATCAGTTCGGCCCCATAGGATCCTTCGTGGACCTCGGCAAAGCCGATCTTCCTGAGGCCCGCCACCAACTGACCAGGGGTAACATTATGGAAAAAGGCGGGAAAAGAGGATCCGAGCACGGCAATAACTTCCTCCCCCGAGGAGAGGAGCTTTTCGGTCACCCCCACCTTGTCGGCCACCATCTTTGCCTGCTGGGGGCAGTTGCTGAGACAGTTGCCGCAGCCGATGCACCGGTCGACGATGATCTCGGTGTAGCTCTTGGCCACCTTGATCGCCTTGACCGGGCAACTCCGGACACAGCAGTAGCATTTACGGCACTTCTCTTTTACGGTAATGATCGGTTCCATGGTTCTCCCAGCTGAGAATGTTATGCCTTACACTCTGTTGATTGCCTGATCCACCGCTGAATCATATACCAAGCCCCCCTCCCTGTGCAACCAATGGCACACCCGGAGCGCACTGTGCCACACGTGGCACACCAGCAGGCAAAAAAACACCCTAGCGACTAGGAGGGAAAGTCAACTAGGGTATAATGAGGGCCTTGCGACCCTCGCAATACTTTCATCTATAGTATACCGTGCTGCTGCCACCCCTGCAACAAAAAATATTTCTAACTAATTAATATACAAAGTTTTTTCATCTTTTCGCCCGCCAAAGCCTTCCCTTGCCTCCAATTGCTCCCCTCTGCGGTTTATGGTATAACCTCCTCAGATTCAGCCGATTTTCCACCAATTCCGCCAAAGGAGCCCTCCATGGACCTGACCCTTGACGAACACCGTCTCATATCTGAATTTCGCCGTCTGAATCCTGCCGAAAAGCAGGAGATTCTCGACTTCGCCTCCCTCCTGCTCAAGCGCCAGGACGAAGGGGGGACGGCCTCTGCCACCCGGAACAGCTGTACTCTCGACCGCAAGGAGGAGCGTCCCGAAACGACCAAGGAGCCGCTCTTCACGGAGTAACCCCCACGCCATGCGCCTCATACACCTTTTTTCCCAGAGCCTCGGCATCCTCTTTTTCGTTCTCGTCACGGCGCTTTCCGTCAACGCCGAAACCAAAGCCTCTACCCTGCTGCAAAAGCCTCCCGTGGGGGAACGGTGGTTCGGCATCTTTCTCGGAAACGAGCGGACCGGCTTCGCTCACCAGAACATCACCGCGAAGGACGGCGGGTACGAGATCACGGCCGAGGGGAGCGTGAAGATGGTCGTCATGGGGTTCTCCCGCGAGGCATCTTCCCGGGAACGCTATATCGTGGGGACCGACCTCTCTCTCAGGTCATTCGCGGTGGAGCAGGTCATTGACGGAACCCCCATGGTAGTTACCGGGGAGGCGACACCCAAGGGAGTCAAGGTGGTTGTGAATGCGGGTGGAGAAAGGAAAGAGAAGCTCCTGACGGCTAAAGGTCCCGTTTTCCCGCCGCCGGTCCTGAACATCGTCCCCCTCATGAAGGGGACCGCCAAGGGGAAGCGCCTCCAGGTCCAGATGCTCGATGTGGAGGCGGTGAAAGTGAAGAAGGTGACCGTGACGGTCGTGGGATTCGAGCCCCTCCCGGACGGGGCCCGCGCCCTCCACATCCGCAACGACCTTTTCCCCCTCGTTGACAACGACATCTGGGTGGACGCCGCGGGGGATACGATACGGGAGTCGGTGCGGGACGGCCTCGTGGAAACTGTGGCCGAGGATGAGGGGCGCACCCGGCAGTTCATCGCCTCCGCGGCTCTCTCCCGTCGGGACCTTATCTTCGACTTCAGCCTGGTGCGGGTCGATCCCCCCCTTGCCAACGCGGCCAGTCTGACCCGGCTCGTGATGGAGCTTGACGGGATTCCTGCCTCCATGTCCCTCATCCAGGGAGGGGGGCAAACCACCCGCCGGACCGATGCCGGGACGGTGGTGTTCACGGTGGAACCGGCAAAGACCGCCGCCTCGCCCCTTGCCGATCCGGAGCGAACGCGCTTCACGGAGCCCACGGACCGGCTCCCGGCGGATAATCCCGTCATCATTGCCCAGGCCAGGGAAGTGGTCGGCCAGGAAACGATCCCCCGGAAGCGGGTGGAAAAGCTCGTCCAGTGGGTGGCAGCCGCCGTGGAGGGCGCTGTCACCGACGCCCCCTCCCCCCTCGACACCCTCAAATCACGGAAGGGGAACTGCCAGTCCCACGCCCGGCTCTATACATCTCTCGCCCGTGCCGCGGGGATCCCGACCCGGTTCGTCTCGGGGCTCGCCTATCTGGAAGGGAAGGGATTTCTCTACCACAGCTGGGCCGAAAGCTACGTGGATGGGGGATGGCTGCAGGTGGACCCCACCTTCGGGCAGGCTCCCGTCGATGCCACCCATGTGAAGCTGGTGGAAGGCGAGGGCCCCGACGACCTGGCGGCCATCGCCGGGGTGGTGGGTAAGATCAAAGCGCGGGTGATTGAGACGAAGTGATTATCCGAAAACCAAAATACGCAATAACACGGAGCAACGGAGCAACAGAGAAAACCACTTAGCTTCCGATTTTTTTCGACTCAGATTTTTCTCCGTTGCTCCGTGTTTAAAATAGATTTTCTCGGAACCCCTCCTCGTACCGCCTGACAATGCCGGCAATCTCCCGCTTGACCGCCGCCTTCACCGGACCCACGGCCACCAGGTTGAGCCGTGCCGGCGCGAAGAGCTCCCGGGCCGTGGCCATGACCGCCGCGGCATCCACGGCGCCGGCCTCGGCCTGGTCCTCCTCGATGCTCCGCACCATCCCCATGAGCTCACCCCATCCGTAGCGCACCTGCATGTCGAAGGTGGAATCCCTGCTGTAATCCAGGTCGAAGAAATATCCCTGCCGAACCCGGCCCAGTTCCTCGTCCCCCACCGGCTCAGTTGCCAGGCGCAGGGTCTCGCGCAGCACCTCCGTCACTGCCACGGCCAGGTTCTCCGGGGCCGTGGAGAGTTCCACAGCGAAGCAGCCGGTGTCGTCGTAGGTGGCAAGCTGGGCGTCCACCGAATAGACGATGCCGAGCCGCTCCCGCAGGTTCAGGTGGAGCCGGGAGCAGCCGCCGCCGGTGAGGATGCGCCGGATGAGCCGGGCAGCAGCCAGCCGCTGGTCCTCCCGGGGAAAGCTCCGGAAGGCAAGCTGGAGGTTCACCTGGCTGTCGGAGTCCTTGACAAACAGGGAAACCGGAGCGTCCTGGACATCGGAGACCGATTCCTGCACGGGCACCGGGGGGCCGCTCCAGGATGCGAAGGCCCGGCCGGCAGCGGCAAATACCTCCTCGACAGAAACCCTTCCCGCCGCCACCACGACGGCGTTTTCCGGCACGTAGTGGCGGGCCATGTGCCCCCGGAGATCCTCCGCGGTGAAGCCGGCAATGGTGTCGAGATAGCCGATGGTGGGCATGCCGATCCCGTGGCCGGGCCACAGGAGTTGGCTCGCCAGGTTGTCGGGGTTGACCTCCTCCCCCTGTTCGTTGATATCCTCCAGGGCCTCCTCGGTGATGATCTTCTTCTCAATCTCGAGCCCCGTGAGGAGTGGTGAGAGGAGCATGACCGACAGAAGCCGCAGCCCCTCGGCCACGTGATCAGGGTGGACACGGGTGTAGTAGCAGGTGGTCTCGGCATCGGTGGCGGCGTTGATGCAGCCACCGATCGCCTCGAAGTCCGCCTCCAATTCCAGGCTCGACGGGTGCTCGACAGTGCCGCGGAAGAGCATGTGCTCCAAGAAGTGGGCGAGTCCGGCCTTCTCGCGGCTGTCATGGCGGCCCCCCACCCTGAGGTAGACGGCGATCTCCGCCGAGTTGAGGTGGGGCATCTCCACGGCAACGACACGAAGGCCGTTGGGAAGGGTTGTAAGCCGGGGTGTGATTGTGGTCATGGGGCTTCCGCGCTGATGGTCCGGATGGCGTCGAAGACGACGGCGTCGTACTTGTCCTGGGAGATGGCCTGGGCCACGGGAGGGATCTTCAGAAGCGATTTCACAAGGCCGAACCGCATATCCCGGGGAAGAATGTCGATGTAGCGGACCAGGTTCTCCTCCTGCTCCGCTCCGAGCCGCGGATTAGCGGTGAGGGTCGCCACGATGTCCCCCATGGTGGAAGCCTGCAGGTCGTCCCGCTGGGCCTCAAGGCGCTCCCGCACCCCGTCCCAGCCGTTGAGGACCTCGACGGCGGTGACGGGGCGGCGGGTGTTCTCGGCGCACCAGCGTAGAAACGCAATGGCCGCCTCCTTGCCGACGATGCCGGCGTAGATCTCCATCTCCAGGTCCCTGGGGAAGCGACAGCTCTTCCTGAGGATGCTCACCATCTCCCATCCCCGCTCCGTGGGCTCGGCATCCATCTCCAGGGGGCTCCCCTGGCTGGCGAGGAACATGGAATTGGCGGCCAGGAAGTGGCGCACACCGGTGTCCAGATCCCGGGCCGCGGCGTAGCCGGCCCAGCAGTGGTAGTCGGTTTCCACGTAGAGCATCACCATCCGGTCGATGAGTGCCCGGTCCAGGGTTGCCACCTGGTAGGTGCCGTCGGGGGGGTTGATGGTCACCACCACCTTGTGTTTCGGGTGGAGGGAGTGGGTGTGGAGGGCTCGGCGCATCCCCTCGGCCGGGGGCTCCACGAACTGGAATATGGCCTGGAGGGTGTCCTCCTGCTGGGCCCGGTTCAGCTCGTCGCAGTGGATGACCGTGGCCGGCTCGTCATCGGCGGGCCACCAACAGGGGCGGGACCAGTTCATCACCTTCCCCTCCCGGTAGGGGATGCCGACCAGGTCCCCCACCTCCATCTGACCGAGGCGCAGCGGCACGTAGCTGCTCCCCAACTCCCGGCAGAGCTGAACGATCCCGGCGGTCTTCCCGACCCCCCGGTGCCCCACCACGCAGGGAGTAAGATCGGTCCTGGTCAGGATTTCCCGCAGGACGGTTTTCATCTGTTCGACGTTCATGACGTGCGTTACACCTCGTATGCATCCTGGAAATACTGATCTTCACTACCGCAATGTGAAAGCATAGCATTGTTGCGGCAGCCAGGTCCATACCGACGTGCGCGACGGTGGGGGGAACTCCCTTGACACGTCAGGGGCAAAGTGCTATAAACGCCGTCCCTTTCGGGGGAAATATTGCGAGGTGGAAGAATGATCGTCAGGAAGCGCTCAGCAGGAGATATTGTCGAGGCGAAATGCACCCGGTGCCGGGCGGTGCTGAACCACACCATCGTGGCGATGGTGGGGGAGCGGATTGTCCGGGTCCAGTGCAACACCTGCGGCGGCCAGCACAACTACCACCAGCCCCAGGAAGAAAAGAAGCCGGTCGAGCGTTCCTCTTCCCAGCGCACTGCCTCCCCCCGCACCCCATCGGCGGGTCGCCCCCGCAGGGAGCCGGTCCCGAAGGGGCCGTCGGAGTGGGAACTGAGCATGGAGAGGGTCGACCCGGACACGGCCACCCCCTATGCCATGGACCGCCCCTTCCGCACCGGCGAGGTCGTCTCCCATCCCGTCTTCGGCATCGGCATCGTTGTGACCGTCACCAAGCCCAACAAGGTGGAGATCCTCTTCAGGGACGGGGTGAAACTGCTGCGCTGTGCCCTGTAACCCCCCCCGCCTCCCCCTGCCCCGAAACCGCCTCACCTCGTCTCCATCCCGGCTTTATGGAGAGACTTGTCCTCGTACATCCGCCGGTCGGCCAGGCGCCAGGCGTCACGCAGGGTGCCGGGAGCATCGGTCGTTGCCGCGCCGAGCGAGAGGCTCAAGCCGCACTCCGCTGACCCGCCATTGAGTGCGGCTACGCTTCCCCGCAAGCGAACCAGAGCTTCAGCTGCTGCAGCCCCGTCGGTACCTTCGAGAATCACGGCAAACTCATCCCCCCCCACCCGCGCCACCACATCCTCTGCCCGAAACGCCTCCTGGAGCGCCCAGGCCGCCATGACGATCAGCCGGTCTCCGGCGGCATGCCCCGAGGTGTCATTCACCCACTTGAGCCTGTCCACGTCGACCATGATGACGCTGGCCGGAAAGTGGCGCCCCCGGTCGATCCGGTCCATCTCAGCCTCGAAAAAGCGCCGGTTGTAAAGGCCGGTCATGGAGTCGCGGGTGGAGAGGAGGACAAGCTTTTCCTCGTTGTCGCGAAGCCGGTTCATGAGGCTGTTGAAGGCGTCGGCCACCGCCTGGATCTCGTCGCCGGAGTTTATGAGCACGTTGCGGTAGGCGCCGCTTTCCTCAATCCCCCTGATCTGTTCCGCAAGGAAGAGCATCGGCGTCATCAAGCGACGCATGAACAACCAGACGACAATGGCGATCAGGAGCCCGGCGGGGATGATCCAGGTCCGGACCGAACGTTCCGTGGCCAGCATCGGTGCATAGGCCTCGGCCACCGGGTAATCGGCTGCAAGCATCCACGGCGCCGCGCCCAGCCGCTTCACTGTCGTGACGACGGTTTCTCCCTGCGCATTGATCGTCTCGCCGGAAACTGCCACGCCGCCGGCGCCGCGAGCATAGAGGCTTCGCAGCCCCGGTGGCAGGCCGAAGTTCAGCATGGTCCCTCGATGGGGGTTCGTCATGATGGTTTCGTCGGCGGTGAAGAGATAGAAGTATCCGGTGCGCCCCACCTTCGCGTCGGACAGGGAACCGAGGAAATTCTCCTTCATGAGATCCATGCTGCCGCCAAGGAGTGCCACCAGGCGACCGTCGCGGCTGAATATCGGTGCGGTGAACATGATCACCGGATGCCGGAGGGACTGCCGGGAGATATAGGGAGACGAGATATACGGCCTCCCCGTTGCCACCGTGACACGGAGATACTCCCGGTCCGAAAAGTCCATGCCGGGCCGGATGACTTCTTCAATAGTGGAGGCAAGGAGCTTCCCGTCGGCGGCAAAGAGGAACACCCCGTTGTCGAAGATGGAGCCGAGGGCCGGCAGCGTGTTCAGGAATTCCCGCGCCCTCCGGCTGCTTGCAAGGTGACCGGCGGTGCAGCTCCGGGCCGCGGAGACGAGTGTGTCATGGGATACCACGAGCTTGTCGTCCAGATCCTTGGCTAGCCTCGTCACGAGAGTGGTCTGCTGGGCCTCCACACCGCGAGCGTATTCATTCTCGAGAAAAGAGAGCGTGAGGTGAGCGGCCAAGGGGATGCAGGTAGACATAATGAGCATCACGAAGGCTGCAATTTTGGTTTTGAGGCTCATCCGTCCCATGGGCACCCTTAGGTAACGGTCACCATAAAGTTCATCATTACAGTATTATTTCGGTAACATGTCCCATTTCTTGAGAAATTAAACGACTGCCGCGACCAAGCCCCTTCTTCCCTTCTCTCCCCGCTTAGTGATATGCTCGCCTCATTTGCTGAAAGGTGGAAATGCCATGGACACCCGCAACCGCACCATCCCCTTCACAGGGCTGGTGGTCGACATTGAGCAGATGGATGTACGGATAGGCGACAAGGGATGGCACACGTTCCAGGTTGTACGCCATCCGGGAGGGGTGGGCGTCCTGCCGCTCCACGACGACGGCACGGTGACCCTCATCCGGCAGTTGCGCCCCTCGGTGGATGCAACGTTGCTTGAGATCCCGGCCGGCCGCCTCGATCCGGGAGAAGAGCCGGCGGCATGCGGCCTCCGGGAGCTGGCCGAAGAGACGGGGCTCTCCTCGACCCGGCTCGACTCCCTCGGTGTCATCCTCACCTCACCGGGAGTCTTTGACGAGGCGATCCATCTCTACCTGGCAACCGGACTCTCCCAGGGGGAGGCCGACCCGGAGCAGTACGAGGAGATTGAAACGGTGCGGGTCCCCCTTGAGGAGGCTGTCGCCATGGCGACGGACGGCCGCATCCGCGACGGCAAGACTATCATTGCCCTTTTCCGGGCCAAGGCTGGATTGCCATGATCCTCACCGGCCGGGTAGGAGAAGGGGAGGCGGGGATGCGTCTCGACGACGGGGCGGTGCGGCTCTTCCCGCAGCTCTCCAAGACCCGTGTCCGCAAGATCATCGACTGGGGGGGATGCGCCGTGGCCGGCGCCATGGTGCGGGTCGCCTCCCGCACGCTGCGGGCCGGGGAGGAGATCGTCCTCGGCGTCATGGAGCCGGAGCGCTACCAGGAGTTGGCCTACACCCGTGATGACCTCCTCTTCGAGAACGGCGACTACCTGGCGGTGAACAAGGCGGCCGGGCTCAACTGCCAGCGGACCCCCTACCAACTCAAGGGGACCGTGGAGCATGCGGTCACCCTCTACCTGCGCACCCTCGGTAGCCAGGAGCCGGCCCGGGTGATCCACCGTCTCGACCGGGGGACCTCGGGGGTGATGATCTTCCCCAAGACAAAGAGGGCAGCGGCCCACATCTCCGCTCAGTTGAAAGAGGGGAGGGTGGAAAAGGTCTACTGGGCCCTTGTTACGGCCGAGCCGGCATCGGACCAGTGGGAGGTCAACGCCCCCATCGCCAAGGTAGGGAGCGCCCGCTACGGGGTGGCCACCCCGGGCCGTGAGGCGCTGACCCGTTTCGCTGTCATCGCCCGGGGGACCGGCGGCTTTCTCGTGGAGGCCCGCCCGCTCACCGGCCGCACCCACCAGATCCGGGTCCACCTGGCCCACTGCGGTCTTCCCATCGTCGGCGACGCCACCTACGGCGGCGAAAAGGCCCCACGGATGATGCTCCACTGCCGAGCCATGTCCTTCACCGCTGCCGACGGGCGTCCTATCACTGCTGAGGCACCCCTCGACGACCCCTTCCGCGACGCATGCGCCAACCGGGGCATCTTGTTGTAATGCAATAACACTGAGCAACGGAGCAACGGAGAATTACAATTAACTGTTTGCTTAAAATTCTGCCTAATCTCCAGGCGTGCTTCTTAAAGAAGAAATAGCGCCTTTACTTCTCAGGTTTTACTTCGTTGCTCCGTTGCTCAGTGTTCAAATGCCTTTTCGGGGTTATCTCACAAAAAAAGGCGACGTTTCCGTCGCCTTTTCTGCGTCACCGTGTCCAGTTCACCCGAACGAAGCCCTCGTCCTGGCTCCACTGGAGACCGAGCTTCCCGCTGTGGGATTTGTAGATCTCCTTCCCCAGCTTTTCCGCCAGCTTCTCGTCGGTGGTGCGGATGGTGATGACATTCGCCTCCTGGCCGATCTCCATGATCCTGGCCAGGGGATTCTTGGCCCGCGCCTTCGCCTCGACATTCTTGACGGCGTTCAGGATCACCTCCTCGTGCTTGAGGAGGTAGTCGCCGGACAGGGTGACAACCCCAGCGGGGTTATTGTCCTTCATCCGCTGGCAGGCCGGGCAGACCCCCTTGTGGGGCAGATGGCCGGCGGGGAACTTTGCCCCTTCGTCACCCTCGTTGAACCACCGTTTCCCCCAGAAGGTAGCCTTGCACCCGGTGCAGACCACCGCCTCTTCCTTACCTTCAGCCGGCAGGTAGACATCCGTGCTGCGGGCTGCCCTCTTGCCGTGCTCCTCAACGCCAAACCGCGCTGATCCACGTGGAGTTGTCATAGGCGTCACACCCCTTTCCCGGAAGGCTTCCTGCCTTCCGCCCAATCGCCTGCAGTATTCTTACACTTTCCAGTATACCACCCGCCGTCCGGGACGCCACAGACTACGGGGAACGGCTCTCCACCCGGTCTCTTCCCAGCCCCTTGGCCCGGTAGAGGGCCTGGTCCGCCGCATCCACCAGCTCCCGGGCCGTCGTGGCGTCGTCGGGGAAGGTTGCGATGCCGACGCTTACCGTGAGGAGACCGCCCGGCTGGGTCTCCTGGAGGGAAAAGGGGTGCTCGGCCACGGCCCGCCGCAGCTTTTCCCCGGCGATGAGCGCCAGGTCGCGGCCGGTTTCAGGCATGATGACCACGAACTCCTCTCCGCCGTAGCGGGCCGCGATGTCGGAGTTCCTGATGCTGGCAACGAAAAGCTTGCTGATCTCCTTCAGCACCTCGTCGCCGCGCAGGTGCCCGTGCCGGTCGTTGTACTGCTTGAAGAAATCGATGTCGATCATGGCGAGGGAACAGTGCCTGCCGTAGCGGCGGGCCCGGGCCAGCTCGTGGTCGAGGCTCAACCAGAACTGGCGCAGGTTGAAGAGGCCGGTAAGGGGATCGGTGAACGCCTCGCTGGCGGCGATCTCGTAATTGCGCTTGAGGAAATCGTAATTGAACTTCTGAGCGACGAGGCTGCGGGCCTTGAGGAAGAGCTCCTCCGTTTCGGCCGGGAGGACGAAAAAACCGTCGGCCCCCGCCTGGGCGCTTCCCACCTTGGCCGAGCGGTCAGGATAGGGGGCGGTGATAATGACCGGGATCTGCTTACTCCGTTCGTGGGCCTTGAGTCGCAGGCAGACGTCGATCCCTCCCACTTCGGGGAGGGAGAGGCTCAGAATGCAGAGGTCCGGGGCCATGGAAATCCCCTTGTCCAGGGCGTCCTGACCGCCGCCGGCAGTGATGGTTTCATACCCTTCGTCCCGTAGCCGCGAAAGAAGAGGCCCCGCGAAGTCCTCCTCCAGACCGGCCACAAGAACCCGGGGGGTGCGGACCATGCGCACCGAAGGACCACCCTTGGGGAAGAGGACGGTGAAAGAACTCCCCTCACCGGCCTGACTCTCGACGGATATCCTCCCCCCGTGAAGGTCCACGAAGTGCTTCACCAGGGCGAGCCCGAGCCCGAGGCTTCCGGGGCTGGCAATCACGCCGCTCCCCATCTCGAAGCTTTTGAAGATCTGCCCCAGTTCCTCCTCCCGGATGCCCGGCCCCTGGTCGGAAACCGCCACTTCCAGAAACCGCTCCTCCAGGCCTCCGGTCACGTCCCGCAGGCGCACCGTGATCCGTGACCCCCGGGGTGAAAACTTGAGGGCATTTGTGGCCAACTCTTCAATAATGAAGGAGAACTTCCCTTCGTCGGCCAGGAGGGTTCCCCCATCAACGCAGCCGGCATCGATGGCCACACCCTGTTTCTCGGCCCTCTCCCGCAGTCGCTTCACCACCCGCTCAAGGGCATCCTCGACGGGAAACTCCTTGGGAAGAAAGACCGCCATCCCCAGATCGCTGCTGCAGAGTTCCAGGACCCGCTGCAGCATCCGCTGGAGCCGCATCCCCCGTATGACGATGGCGTCGAGGCCACTCCGCTGCTCGGGGTTCACCTCCCCCATGGCGCCGTCCCGGAGGCAGGAGGCGAAGTCGACGATGCGGTCCAGGGGACGCTGGAACTCCCGGGACATGTGGGAGAGGAATTCGGATTTCACCTGGGTGGCCATGAAGAGGCGCTCGTTGGCCCGCTCCAGCTCCTCGGTCCGTTCCCGGAGAAGGCGGCGCAGGAGGTCCAGCTCCCGGGCGCTGACGATCTTCCGTGATCCTGCCATGGCGCCCCCAGTCAGGCCACGGGCCAACGGGTCGTGTGGGGGTCGAAGGGGGTTTCTCCCCCCTTCGGTTCCCTCCCCCGGAGGATGGCCCTGGCCGGAGCGCCGTCCCCGCCGGCAATCTTAAGGGGAAGGCAAACCAGTTCGTACTCACCCGGTTCCACCTCGGCAAGGGTGATCCCCTCCAAGATCACAACCCCCGCGTCCAGGAGCATCCGGTGGACGGTGATGCCGCTTGCGATTCCCTCGATGGAGAGGTAGTCGATCCCCACGAGCCGGACTCCCGCCTCGATGAGAAACGCGGCTCCCTCCTCGGTGAGGTGGGCAAAATCGTCCTGGAAGCCGGGGCTATCCCAGAGGAGGGAATTGTCGGTCCGCAGGAGGAGCCGCTCCTCTCCCCGCACCGGAAGACGGGAAAGCTCATGGCGGCCGATGGCCCGCTCGCCGCGGATGTCCAGCACCCGGGCCTTCCCCATGAGAAGGGAGAGGGGGAGGTGGTCCACGGTGGCGCCGCCATCGCGGCAGTGGCCCGGCACGTCCAGGTGGGTGCCGCTGTGGGTGGTCATGGTAATGCGGGTGACGTTGGCTGTGTCTCCCCGGGCGATGCGGGTGACCGGCTCGCAGGTGACCGGCGGGTCGCCGGGGTAGACGGGAAGGTCGGGAGAAAGGGGAACCGTGATGTCGTGGATTGTCATGGTTGGCCTCCGCTGCGTGGGGGAATCACCAAAAAGTATACCCGCGGCGGAGGAATTTGCGAGGACGAGCGCTACATTGCTGAAATCCCGGCAAGGAGACGCTCAAGGTCATCGCGGCCGAAATGGTAGCGCTCCCGGCAGAACTCGCAGGTCACCTCGGTCTCCCCCTGTTCGGCGAGGAGGGAGGCGAGGTCGTCGCGCCCAAGCGATATGAGGACCCGCTCGATCCGTACCCGGCTGCAGGAGCAGACAAAGGCCAGTGCCCGCTTCTCCAGGGTGTCGTAGGGAATCCCCTCGAAGAGGTACTCCAGGAGCCCCTCGGGGCTCTTCCCCTGCCGGAGGAGCTCCGTGACCGGCTGCATGGCGCCGATCCGCTCCATGAGCCGGTCCACCGCCTCGTCGTTGTGGGGGGGGAGCGACTGGATGAGGAACCCGCCAGCAGCGGCGACGGCGCCGTCGGGCTCCACGAAGACCCCAAGCCCCACCGCCGACGGCACCTGCTCCGAGTCGGTCAGGTAGTAGGCGAGGTCCTCGGCGATCTCGCTCGTGTAGAGGAGCACCGTCCCCGTGTAGGGCTCCTTGAGCCCCAGGTCCTTGGTGACGGTGAGAAGCCCGGCCTGGCCGATGGCGGCTGCCACGTCCAGCTTGCCGCCCTCCCGCAGGAGGCTCACCTCCGGGTTCCCCACGCAGCCACGGACGGCGCCGTTGGCGTCGGCCTCCACGAGGATCTTCTTCAGGGGGCCGTTCCCCTCGAAGCGGAGTGCCACCCGCTGGCCGGTCTTCAGGAGCGCCCCCATGAGAGCGCCGCCGGTCACGGCCCGCCCCAGGGCCGCCGAGGCCGTGGGCCAGGTGCCGTGGCGCCGGCAGAGCTCACCCACGAGGCCGGTGGTGACGCAGGCGAGAGCCCGGATGCTGCCGTCCCTGGCGATGACGCGGACGAGATAGTCGGTGATGATCGAGTCGGTGCTGTTTCCCATAGTATCTATACCAATCCCATGACAAAGTTGAATTCGCTCGTCCCCGGCACCCCCTCGCCCCGGGCAAGGGCGTCGAGGATGGGGCGCCACCGCTCCCGGGGGGCCTGGGAGAGGTCCACCACGAAGGAGCCGCACCCCGCCTCCTGGAGCCGGCCCCGGAAGTGGGTGACGGAGAAGCGGACCGCTGGGGTGATGGTGGTGAGGTCTCCCCGCACCGCCACCTCATACTCTTCGCCCCGGTCGGAGACCAGGGGGGCGTCCCCCTTCACCCCCTTGATGGCGACGCGGGTGGTCATGGCCGGCACCCCGCCGTAGACCAGGACCCGCCGTCGCACCGGCACCGGCGCGCCGAGGAGTACCGCCATGTTCTCCACGTCGTCCTCGATGTAGAGGGTGGAAGTGGTCACCCCCAGCTCGTGCCACGCCATGATGGCCTGGGTGTTGAGGGAGAAGAGGCGGTAGTCGGTGGAGAGCTCCACGTCCCGTCCCGCAAGAAGGGGGAAGTGGGAGAGGTTCGAGAGCTCGAAGCGGCGGAACCCCTGCCCCGTGAGGAGGGCGACCGCCTCCTCGTAGAAGGGGAGGTCCGCGTCGAAGATGACGAAGGGGAGGTGCCAGATGATCCGCCCCTCATCCCCCCGGAGCTTGCGCGCCGCAAGGGGAACCTGGTGGATGTTGGCCCGAGAGACCGGAAGGATGATGGCGTCAACCCCCTGCTGGCGAAGGATGGCGGCATCGCGCAGGTGCTCGATCCGGACCGTCACCTCGCTCTTGACCTCACGACGCGGGTGCCCCGGCGGGACCAGGGAAGCCAGTGCCCGTTTCCGCGCTTCGGCCCGGCGCTGGGCAACGCCGGCCGCCACCTTCTCTCCCAGCCGGCGATAGAAGTCGCGACGGATATCCTTGAGCCGAGCCGGCGGGATGAGAACCGAGGGGAAGCCCGGAGCGTCAAGGCCCAGGAGCTCGAAGGGGGTCTCGCCGGTGCGGGAGAACTGGGCCCGAAGGACCCCTGCCATGTCGCTGGTGGTGGAGGGCTCCAGAAGGCCGACCGGAAACTCGGCGGCAAATTCGGCACCGGCGGCCCGGGCTGCGATGCGGAGGGTCTCCCCGGCAAGGGAAAGCTCAAGGGCACAAGGGATCTTCCCCGGCTTGACCGCGTCGAGGCGTTTCAGGCAGGCGTTCTCGCTCATGGTGAAGGCGGTCTCGGAGGAGACCTTGAAGACCGCGTCCCCCGCCTTGAAGGCGAAAGGGGACACCACCGTGACGATGCTCCGCTCCCTGGCCGACTTCACCCGCTCCTTCCCCACAAAGATATCCTTCACCGTGAAGGCCTTGCCGGCCATGTCGCTCTTGGGCTGCACCCGGACCCGGTCCCCCACGAAGAGGCGGTCTTTCGTTTCAAAGGTGAGCCGGTCCCCCCGCACGCTCTTCACCTCCCCGAGAAAACGCCCCGTGGCCCCCCGGAGGGTGGGGATGGCGATATCGGTGGGGGTGCGGGACGCCATGAACCCCTTGGTAGGGACCCGGCCGAAGGAAAACTTGAGGATCTCCTTGGCCCGGGCCGCCGCCTCGGCCCGCTTGCGCTCCGGGGCGTCGAGGACGAGGCGGTAGGCCTCCACCACGCTCGCCACGTACTCGGCCGACTTCATCCGCCCCTCGATCTTCAGGGACGAGACCCCAGCGGCGGCCAGGTCGGGGATGAGGTCCACGGTGGAGAGGTCGTTGGTGGAGAAGAAGTACCCCTCGTTCTGTCGATAGCGGTAGTGGCGGCGGCAGGGCTGGGCGCAGCGCCCCCGGTTGCCGCTGTGCCCCCCGAGGAATGACGAGAAGTAGCACTGACCCGAGATGGCGAAGCAGAGGGCGCCGTGGATAAAGCACTCGATCTCCACCCCCGACTCCCGGCTGATATGGCGGATGTCGTCGAGGTGGAGCTCCCGTGCCAGGACCACCCGCTCGAACCCCATATCCCTGAGCATCCGGGCGCCGGGGAGGTTGTGGATGGTCATCTGGGTGGAGGCATGGCGGGGAAGGCCCGGAAAGTGGTCCCGGATGAGGCGGGCCACGCCCAAATCCTGGAGGATAACGGCGTCGGCCCCCATGGCCTCAAGGGCGGCGAGGGTCTCCACGAGCTGTGGCAGCTCTCCCTCCTTCACCAGGGTGTTGAGGGTGATGTAGACCTTGCGGCCGAGGCCGTGGGCATAGGCCACCATCCGCTCCATCTGGGGGAGAGAGAGGTTCTTCGCCTTGGCCCGGGCCGAGAACTCCCGAAGCCCCGCGTAGACCGCGTCAGCCCCCTTCTCCATGGCGGCGAAGAAGGCCTCCAGGGAGCCGGCCGGGGCGAGAAGTTCCGGTTTTTTCGGCTGTTCGTACGGTTTTGTCATCCGTTCAGACTACCCGAAGCGGGGAGAGAAGGTCAAGGGTAATGGCCGGAAAGGGAGCCGGTTTGCGCTTGTGCCGCCGTGTGCTAAGTGATATAAGGGGCCGGCTGTATACATTGGCTCGCATCCCGATGCCCGGCACCGGCTCGCGAGCCTTGGAGGATGCACGGATGGTGCAGGAACACGCGGAATCGTTCTGGGGCGGAATCATCAAGTCCATGGGGCTTGTTTTTGGCGACATTGGCACAAGCCCCATCTATACCCTCACGGTCATCATGACCCTGACGAAACCGGACGCCGAGCATGTCCTCGGCATCCTCTCCCTCATCGTCTGGACCCTCATCATCCTCGTCTCCGTGGAGTATGCCTGGCTCGCCATGAGCCTCGGCCGCAAGGGGGAGGGGGGGACCATCGTTCTCAAGGAGATCCTGGTCCGGCTCCTGAAATCGGGGCGCCAGGTGGCCTTCGTCGGCTTTCTCGCCTTCATGGGGGTCTCGCTCCTCCTGGGGGACGGCATCATCACGCCGGCCATCAGTATCCTCTCCGCCGTGGAGGGGATGCGGCTGATCCCGGGATGGGAGAACCTCGCCCAGGGGGTCCTGATCCTCATTGCGGCGGTCATCGCCCTCATACTGTTCATCTTCCAGTTCAAGGGAACCGACAAGGTGGCCGGCGCCTTCGGGCCGATCATGGTCATCTGGTTCGGCGCCCTGACTCTGTCGGGGATCGTGTCGATCGCCGGCACTCCGGAGGTCGTCAGCGCGGTGAGCCCCCATCACGCCGTGACCTTCCTGATGCACAACGGCCTAGCCGGGTTCTTCATCCTCTCGGAGGTGATCCTCTGCGCCACCGGGGGAGAAGCCCTCTACGCCGACATGGGGCACCTGGGGCGAAAGCCTATCATCCGGGCCTGGTACTTCGTCTTCAGCGCCCTGGTCATCAACTACCTGGGGCAGGGGGCCTTCATCCTGAGAAACCCCAACGAAACGAACATTCTCTTCTCCATGGTGAAGAGCCAGGCGCCCATTCTCTACATTCCCTTCCTCTGCCTCACCATCATGGCCACCATCATCGCATCCCAGGCCCTCATCAGCGGGGTCTTCTCCATCGTCTACCAGGGGATAACCACCCGGATCCTCCCTCTCATGAAGGTGGACTACACCTCCACGCACCTGAAATCCCAGATATACATCGGCGCCGTCAACTGGTCACTGCTGGTGGCGGTCATCTTCATCATGCTCATCTTCAAGAAATCGGAGAACCTGGCTGCAGCCTACGGCCTGGCGGTCACCGGCACCATGTTCATCACCGGCATCATGATGACCATGATCTTCTCCCACACCACCAAAAAGTGGAAGGTCCCCATCGCCCTGGCGGTGACCCTCATCGATCTGACCTATCTGCTCGCAAACTTCCACAAGCTCCCCCACGGCGGCTACTGGTCCCTGATCCTTGCCTCGATTCCCCTGGCGATCATGATCATCTGGACCCAGGGCCAAAGAGCCCTCTACCGGGCGCTCAGGCCCCTGGACCTGGAGACGTTCCTCCTCTCCTTCGGGCAAATCTACGCCAAAGGGCACAATATTCCCGGCACCGGGCTTTTCTTCGTGCGGGAGACGGCGGTGGTCCCCCCCTATGTGATCCACTGCATCATCCGGAGCAACATCATCTACGAACGGAACGTCTTCGTCTCCCTGAACCGCTCCGACGAGCCCTTTGGCGTCAGTGCCAATCTCACGAAGGGGATCGGGCCGGGGCTCGACAGTTTCGAGATCCTCGCCGGCTACATGGAACTGGTTGACATCGAGCGGCTCCTCAAGAAGAAGGGAATCGAGGAAAAGGTCATCTTCTACGGCATCGAGGACATCGCCACCAACAACCCCATCTGGCGCGTTTTCTCGACCATCAAGCGGCAGACCGCCAACTTCGTCCAGTTCAACAAGCTGCCGGTCAGCAAGCTGCAGGGCGTCGTGACGCGGGTGGAGATGTAATCCGCGAAGGGGACCGGCCATGGACCAGCATAAGGGAGACGCCTCACTGGGGGGAATCGTCAAGGCGCTCGGTCTCGTCTTCGGCGACATCGGCACGAGCCCCATTTATACCCTTACCGTCATCTTCACCCTAACCCAGCCGACGAAGGAGAACGTCTTCGGCATCCTGTCGCTGGTCTTCTGGACTATGACGATCCTGGTGACCATGGAGTACGCCTGGCTCGCCATGAGCCTAGGGCGCAAAGGGCAAGGGGGGGAGATCGTCCTGCGGGAGATCATCATGAAGCTGGTGAAGACGGGGCGTCTCGTGGCCTTTGCCGGCTTCCTCTCCTTCGTGGGGGTATCACTCCTGCTGGGCGACGGGGTTATCACCCCCGCCATCAGTATCCTCTCCGCCGTGGAGGGGCTCCTCCTGATCCCCGGCCTCGAAGGGCTCTCCACCGGGACCCTTGTCGCCATCGCCGCCGCCATCGCCATCGGCCTCTTCTCAGTCCAGTTCAAGGGGACCGATCGGGTGGCCGGCGCCTTCGGTCCCATCATGGCGGTCTGGTTCAGCACCCTCGCCGTCACCGGCGTCGTCTCCGCCCTCTCCATGCCCGAGATTGTGGAGGCGATCAACCCGTGGCACGCCTTCACCTTCTTCCGGGAGAACGGCCTGGCCGGCTACTTCGTTCTCTCCGAGGTGATCCTCTGCTCCACGGGGGGCGAGGCCCTTTACGCCGACATGGGACACCTGGGGCGACGCCCCATCGTCAAGTCGTGGTACTTTGTCTTCATGGCCCTCTACCTCAACTACCTGGGGCAGGGGGTCTTCGCCATTACCCACCCGGAGGCGAAAAACCTCCTCTTCGGCATGGTCAGGGATCAGATGCCGACCCTCTACATCCCGTTCCTCATTCTCACCATCATGGCCACCATCATCGCCTCCCAGTCCATCATCAGCGGGGTCTTCTCCATCGTCTACCAGGGGATCACCACGCGGCTCCTGCCGCTCATGCGGGTCGACTACACCTCCCGGGAGATCAAATCCCAGATTTACCTGGGGGCCGTCAACTGGTTCCTCATGGTGGCGGTCATCCTCGTGATGCTCCTTTTCCGCAAGTCCGAGAACCTGGCCGCCGCCTACGGCATGGCGGTCACCGGCTCCATGACCATCACCGGCATCATGATGATCATCGTCTTCGCCCACACCACCAAGAAGTGGCGGGCCCTGGTGGCCCTGGTGATCACCCTCATCGACGCCGCGTACCTCCTCTCCACTTTCTCCAAGATCCCCCACGGGGCCTACTGGTCCCTGATCCTGGCGTCAATCCCCTTTGTCACCATCATCATCTGGACCCGGGGACAGCGCTCCCTCTACCACGCCCTGAAACCCCTCGACCTGGAGACTTTCCTCCTCTCCTACGAGCAGATCTACGCCAAGGGGCCCATCCGGGGGACCGGTCTCTTCTTCACCCGCGATACCGACGTGGTCCCCCCCTACGTGGTCCACTGCATCATCCGGAGCAACATCATCTACGAGCGCAACGTCTTCATCTCCCTCGTCATCACCGACGAACCCCTGGGGGTCGAGACCGAGCTGATAAAGGGCATCGGGCCGGGGCTTGACGCCTTCCGGATCGAGGCCGGGTACATGGAGGTGGTGGACATTGAGGCGCTCCTCAAGGCGAACGGCATCCAGGAGAAGGTCATCTTCTACGGGGTCGAGGACATCTCCACCCGCAACCCCATCTGGCGGGTCTTCTCGGTCTTCAAAAAGCTCACCCCAAATTTCGTCCAGTTCCACAAGCTGCCGGCCAGCCGCCTCCAGGGTGTCGTGACGCGGGTGGAGATGTAATACTTCCACTCCTCTCCCTTCCATTGACAAGCACGCCTCGCGCCTTAGAATTACCTTACAAACCGCGACAGAGGAGTCCTTCAATGAAAACAACTATCGCCATCGTGATGATGCTGGCGGCAGGCAGCCTTGCGGCTGTCGCTTCCCAGGAGGAGGAAAAACCTTACTTTGCCACCATCGGCAGCGACGGGATCCAGCATGTGGAAATCGTTGGGGGGAGCTACTTCTTCAAACCGGGCCATATCGTTGTCAAGGTGAACGTGCCGGTGGAGTTGAAGGTACGAAAAGAAGCGGGGATGGTTCCCCACAATATCGCCATGAACTCGCCGGAGGCCGGGATTGTCTTTGATGTCAGCCTGGGTGAGGAGCCGAAAATCGTGAAATTCACCCCGGTCAAGACCGGCAGGTACAGCATGTACTGCGACAAGAAACTTCTCTTCTTCAAGAGCCACCGGGAAAAGGGGATGGAAGGCGTGCTCGAAGTGGTCGAATGAAACCCGAGGGTCAGGGCTTGGCGAAGAGGAGAATACAACCGACGTTCGGACCGGGATGATTCACCATGGATATACTGGCACTGCTGGGGACGGCCACCGGCATCGCACTCTTTTCGGGGCTGAGGCTCTACACGACAATCCTTGCCATTGGCCTTGCCCTGCGATTCGGCTCCTTCCATCTTCCGCAAAGGCTGGCAGGGCTTTCGGTCCTTGCCGACTGGCGGGTGCTTGCCATTGCGGCGGCATGTTTCGTTGTCGAATTCCTGGCGGACAAGATTCCCCTCGTCGATACGGTCTGGGACGGGATCCACACCTTTATCCGCCCGATCGGGGCCGCGGTGCTCGGCTACACCGTTATCGGTAACTATGATCCGTGGATTCAGGTGGCGATCGTCCTCGCCTGTGGCGGCATCGGCTTCACCGCCCATTCGGCAAAGGCGGGCACCCGTGTGATCCTCAACCAGAGCCCGGAGCCCATCAGCAACATCGGGGCAAGCCTGGTGGAGGACCTCTTCGCCGTGGGCGGCTCCCTGATCGCCCTGACACACCCCCTTCTGATGCTGGGAGTGGTCGTGGTATTTCTCCTTGTCTTTGCCTTCCTCGCCCGCAAAATCGTGCATCTACTGATCGGCAGGTCCCGACGCCCCAGGGGCGACATGAATGCCCCATCGTGAGGTGATGCCCATCACTGGCGTCTGCCGCAACAAGGGCTCTCAGATGAACAGGAAGATCGATTCCACCTGGAGCCTGATGTCTTCAATGGCGTTGTCCAGGTCACGGAGGATCGTCTCAATGGCGTCTGCATCGATGCCGGGAAAGTGCCCGGCCATGCGGCACCACGCCGCGTATTCGGTCTCGCCCCCCTCGCTCACCTCATACCCGCCGTAGTCGATGCTCCGCCAGCGGCAGAACTGGTCAGCGACGGCGATGATGGAAACGAGGCCGGCATCATCCTGGGGAGCGTGGGTCGGCTCATGATGGTAGAGCATGGCATCAGTCACGAATTTCGGAACATTCCACCGTCTGCCGATGACGTGACCCACTTCGTTGTGGGTGGTGCCGAGCAACAGGGACTCGACCCCGTGGAAGGAATGCCCCTCTGCCTTGGCCTTCTGGGCGATCTGGGCAAACATCGGTTCGAGATAGTAGTTGAGGAATACCTCGCCGATGTCGTGGAGCAACCCGGCAATATACGCATTATCCGGTTCGGCGTAGCCGACCTTTTTGGCGATCCTCTTGGAGACCAGGGCGACGCCAAGGGCGTGGGACCAGAGTGTTGCCCGATCGATGACCCCCTTTCCTTCCCTGAACAGGTCGACGATCGAGCAGGTGTAGATGACCTCTTTGATGTGATCCAGCCCCAGGTATAGGATCGCCTCTTTCAGGGAGACGATGTTTTTCATGGTGCTGTAATAGGGAGAATTGGCCAGCCGCAGGAGCCTGATCGTCAGCACCTGGTCCATGAGGAGAAGGTCGAGAATTTCCTGAATATCCACCTCGGGGTCGTGAAGTTTTTGTACAATGCTGACAATAACCGTCGGGACGGTTGGAAGTTCGGGAATCGTGGCCAGCAGCTCTTCGGCCCTGGCAATCCGGTTGTCGACATTCATGGGCTACCCTCCTGTGCCTGGTCCCTAACCTTTTGGACTCACAGCTCTTATCGGCATCCCCCGCCTCTTTCTTGAGAGGAAAACCGACCCTGCCCGCAGAGCGTCGAATGGCGCCGTAGCCACGCTGCCGCTCCGTGATACAATTATCAGGTTTGCGGGGCATGAACAGGTACCTTATCTTCTGCGTAACGAAACGGAGGGTACACACATGGAAGGTTCAAAGCGATTCGGGGAGACCTACCGCACGTGGGCAACGGGAGAGAAGACCGAGGGGATATGCGAGGTGTGCGGCGCGGAGTTGGAAATTGATCCGGAAAGTGGCGAGCAGTCGTGCCCGTCCTGCGACAATCCGGAGCCTTAGGATGCGCGTCGGAGGAACGTCTGTGCCCCATTTCCTTGCCACCAGGGAGTAACAACCGTCGTGAACCTCTTTCTGCTCGTCTTTTTCCTGGTCTACGGCGGCACTCACGCCTATTTCTTCGTCAAGGCGCGGGGGGCCTTCGGCTTCGGCCCATCCATAGGCACCCTCCTCGCTTTTTTCCTGGCGCTCATGGCCATCGCGCCGGTCCTCGTCCGTATCACCGAGCGGCAGGGGTGGGAATTCACAGCCCGCTTCCTGGCCTGGACCGGCTATCTCTGGATGGGCCTCCTCTTTTTCTTCTTTTCCGCATCTCTTGCCATGGATCTCTTTCACCTCGTTCTCAAGGGGGGAGGAACGCTCCTGCAGCGCGACCCGTCCCTCCTGATCATCGGAAGAAGGGCCGCCTTCGGCATCGCCGCAGCCTACGCAGTATTGGCATGCCTGTCGAGCTACATGGAGGCACGACACATCAGGTCCCGGCGGATCGTTATCCCCACCACGAAACTTCCCGCCACGATCCCGAAGCTGACGATAGCGCAAATTTCCGATGTCCATCTGGGTCTGATTGTACGGAAGGAACGGCTTGAGAATATCCTGGCCAGAGTCAGGGAGGCCAGGCCCGACATCGTCGTCTCGACGGGGGATCTGGTGGACGGCCAGATCGACGACCTGTCGGCTCTGGAGAAACCACTGGCGGAGCTCTCGCCCCGGTACGGAAAGTTCGCGGTAACCGGCAACCACGAGGTTTACGTCGGTCTCGACCAAGCCATCGGTTTCACTCGCAGGGGAGGATTTACGGTCCTGCGGGGGGAGGGGATGACCGCCGGGGGAGCGGTAAACATCGCCGGGGTCGACGACCCCGCAGCCCCTTCGCCGCCCCATGCCGAACGGAACGCCCTGGCGGGACTTCCCGCCGACCGTTTCACCATCCTTCTCAAGCATCGCCCCCGGATCGACGGGGAGACCGTTGGACGCTTCGACCTCCAGCTCTCGGGCCACGTCCACGGCGGCCAACTCTTCCCCTTCGGGCTCCTGGTCCGTCTCTCCTATCCCTACATGGACGGCTTTTATCGGCTGGCGAACGGGTCAGCCCTCTCCGTGAGCCGCGGCAGCGGCACCTGGGGTCCGCCGCTCCGTTTCCTGGCCCCCCCCGAGGTTACCATCATCGAGTTGATCCCCTTCGGCTGAAGAAGGGGCTAGCCGTTCATCAGGTGCTGCCGTACGCCTTGGCCAGGTCGTTGTCGATGGCGTAGATGCAGACCTCCTTGGCGCCGTTCTTGGTGTAGCGGAACTTGCTGCAGAGGTTGTTGACGAGGAAGGTGACGTCGTCGCGGATCCGCTTGTCGTAGGTCTTGAACTCCTCTTTCCCGAAATCCTTGATGGCGCGGCGGAAGTTGACGTTCTCCAGGAAGGGGTCCAAGGCCTTCTCCTTCAGGTTGAAGACATATTTGTCGAACAAAGTCCGGTAGAGACGGGTAGCGGTGATTCCCTTCCCCTCGAAGAGGATCTCTTGGGCCAGGGTGTGGGCGGCGTACTCCCGCTGGATCTCTTTCCTGAACGCGAGACGCTGCGCCCGGTCGCGGCCATTGGCCCCCAGAAGACGGCTCTCGATCCCCTCGAAGAACGACTCGCTGATGTGGAGCTTGTCCCTGGTCCAGGTACAGGTTTCGTCCACCTCGGGCTCGAAGTTGATGGCAAAGAGGTAATTCTGAACGTCCCGGGAGATCTGCTCCTCGTTGTAGTAGTAGAGCGATTCCTTCACCTCCTGGAGAATGGTGAAATTGTAGAGCCCCCTGAGGGCGTCGAGGAAGCCGTTGGGAAGCTGCTTCCCCAGCTCCGGGTGGACCTTGGTGAAGAAGGCGATGAGGATGGTCATGGTGATCAGCTTGTCCTTGCGGGCAAAGGTGGAATAGAACTCGCCGAAGATCTTCAGGGCGTCGCGCCCCGAAAAGCCCCTGTGCCCCTCGTTCTCCCCCTCGGAGATGATCTGGCGCCGCCGCTTGGCCGTGAGGCGCTTGCGGTCCTCCTCCGTGAGCCAGGGAGGGATGAACCCGGTATAGATCTCCATCTTGAGAAGCTGGAGGTTGAAATCGCAGAAGGTGCTGTAGCGGTGGGGCTCGGGGATCCACTCGTGCATGGCGAAGGAGCGTTCGTCCATGCGCGACGCGATGATGATCCGGGCGAAGTTGTGGAGGACCCGGGGCAGGAAGCTGTGGTCGATGTGCTTGCCGAAGGTGTTGCGGTAGATCTCCACCTCGGTGTTGAGGTCCAGCACGTAGGGTATCTTGATGTACTCGACCCGGTCCAGGAACGACTGGTACCCCTCGATGTTACTCTTGTCCTCGGGGTTCATGAGGGCCAGGAACAGGGAGTCGACGTTCTCCTCCAGGTCGTCCACCTTGTGGACCCCTTCACTCACGATGTTGTGGAGCTCGATGAGCCGGTCGGTGTTGTGCCCTTTGATGTCCATGAGGGCGTAGATGCCGTTGTTGGTCTTGGCATACTCGGAGAAGAGGTACTTCACCAGATTACTGTCCTTGAGGATGGCGTTGATCCGGCTCTGGAGCATCTCATTGGTGAAGACACTGTTACGCATCGGCTTGTCGCCGGGGTTGAAGACGCTGACCCCCTCGCCGAGGCGCCGGTTGAAACGGTAGGGGCGGGCGTGGAGCATGCCGAGGACCGCCGCCGGGCTTTTCAGCCGGGCCAGGAGCGCCTGGTAGAGGGAGCTGCAGATGGTGCAGGGGGTGTCGCGGAAGAGCCACTCGTACTCCTTCTCGGTGAAGAGACGCCACTTCATCTCGTCATTCTTGAACAGGTCGTCGAAGAACTGGCGCCTGAGCTGCTTCGGGATCACGAGGAGGGGATTGTCGTGGGAGGGGCAGGGGATCTCCACGTAGTCATCCCCCGGATGGAGGGCGTGCTCCGCCGCCAGGAGTTCATCCTGACTGAAGTCGTGCTCCTCCAGGAGCTTGGAAAGCTTGTCGAGAAAAACCGCTGTCTCGTGCCGGGTGAACCCCCCGAATGCCTGGCGGTCCAGACGCCAGACCGCCTCGTAGCGTACTCCCGCGTCGGTATTGACGTAGTTCTCGAACTTCAGGAGCAGGTTGTTGAGGAAGGTGCTCTTGCCGCTTCCCGGCGGCCCCTCGAAAACATAGATCTTGTTCTGGAGGGAACCCCGTTTCAGGGCCTCCACGAGCCCCACGAACCGGTTGGCGAAGAGGCGGTCGGCGAAGAAGGGATGGTCGGTCCCCTCCACGAAGAGGCGGCGACAGTCATAGGGGATGAAATGGATCGATTCGGGGTCGTCGGGATACTCATCGGCGCCGATGTCGATGTGGCTCATGACCATGTCATTGAAGACCTGGAAGACGTTGCGGATGACCCGCGTGGGATTGGCCACGAGAATCTTCAGGAACTCCTCGAAGGGAATGGGGGCCAGGTGCTCCCATTCGTTCGCGCTCCGGTCCATGTGATGTAATGCCCTGCTTATGGTGTCCATGGGTCTGTTCCGCTCACACGAGAGTCTTGGAAAGTGTCCGGTTTTCCATGGTATAGACGTGCCGACGCCAGTGGATCTTCGGCGCTTCCCCTTCGCCGCGGGGCGCGCCCGCTTCCCGGGGAGGAGCCGACACCACTTCGCTGGTCTCCAGCTTCACCGGTCCCCCCCAGAGGAATTCTATCCCCAGCATGGTGTTGGCGATAAAGTCCGGAATCAGCGGTTTCCCCTCGAAGAGATGGTTGAGGTAGAGGGTCTTTCCACCCCCCTTTGCCCGGTCCACCTCAATGCGGGGTGGATGGTAGAGGGATTCCAGGAGCATGCCCCGGTATTCCTCGGCCTTACGGCTCTTGACGTAGTACTGCCACGCCGTCCGCTCCGCATTCAGGCGCTTACCCACCACGAAGAGGTTGTGGCGGTTGACGAAGTCCTGGTCCACGTAGGTGTTGATGAAGGTGAAGTCGCAGAGGTTTTCCCGCACCGCGAAGATAACGTCGCGCCCCGTGCCGGTGGCCCGGTCGAACTCCTTCCGGGCATGGCTGTCGGCAAGCCGCTGGTACTCCAGGGAGAGCCGCCCCTGATCGCCCCCCTCCTCGATCTGCTGGAAGAGCCGCATTCCGATGGCATAGGGATTGAGCCCCACCCGGTGGAGGCAGGTGACCCCCGAGTGGACCCGTGCGAAGTCCACCTCGTGCCCCTTGATCCGGTCGTCGGTGAGGAAGAGGGCCTCGTGCCAGTAGCTGGCCCACCCCTCGTTCATGATCTTGGTCCGGATCTGGGGCTGGAAGTAGACCGATGTGGAGCGGATCACCTCCAGCACCGACTTCATCCACAGGTTTTCGTCCTGGTTCAGGAACTCCGAATGCTCCATGAGGAACTGGAGAAGATCGAGCCGCTCGTCCTTCTTCTCCCGGGTTCCCTTGAGATAGAACGCCTCGAACTCCGGATTCTTCGCGACCACGTCGGCAAAGAAGCTCTCTTCGCACAGCTCACCCACTTCCCGCCTGCAGCGGTTGTAGCGCTCGATCTCCTTCACGTACTCGGCAGTCTTCACCCCCTTGACCTCCTGGAGGAAGACGTCGAAGTAGTAGTCGAGCCGCTTGGAAAAGGGGGGGCGGTCCTGCCGGAAGAGGTGGGAGAGCCCGTCAAAGTACCCCACCAGGTTGTCGATGGAACGGGCGAACTCGATGACGTAGTCGACCCACCGGCCGTGCTCGGAGCGCAACCGCGCGATGAGCCGCTTGTCGGCCAGGGCCTTCCCGGTCAGGTCGTATTCCCAGGTATGGCGGAAGTAGAGGTTGTTCTGGAAGAAGTCGATGTGGGCCAGGACGTGGTAGAAGATCATCACGTTCAGCCAGTCGGGATTGTTGTCGTTGTAAAAGGAGATGGGAGGGCGGGTGTTGATGACCGTCTCGTAGGGGTTGCTGGGGTAGAGTTCGTACTTTCCCTTTTCCCTGAGCAGTTCCACGTCATGGACCCAGTAGTCGTAGAGGGTCGGGATCATCACCTTCGGGTGAAGCTCCAGCATGTCCCGGTTGGTGACGATGTACTCCAGGGTCTCGTCGGAGAAGCGCAAGCCGGCGTCGCGAGCGCGCTCCTTGCACCCTTCCATGATGCTCTTGGTATGTTGATCGATGAGTTCCATAATAACCTTGAGGAATCAGGAGATCAGCTTCTTGATCCCGTCGATAATCCGCGTCTCGTCGGCATCCTCTCCCATCACATCCATGCGCAAAAACTCCGGCTTTTCATCCAGGAGCCCCGACCCCTTCAGGTACCGCTCCACCTCGGTGGCCCCGCGGGAGCCGTAGGCGTTATGCTCGGCGATGGTGATCCCCACCCGGTTGGTGTAGGTGAGCATCCGCCGCAGTTCGGGAATGGTCTCCTCGCCGTTGGTGTCCCAGTCGTCGCCGTCGGTGCCGTGGAAGACATAGATGTTGTAATCCTTGGCAAGGCTCTCCTGCTCCACGATGTCGTTCACCATCTTGTAGGCCGCCGCCACCCTCGTTCCCCCGGCAACCCGGAGGTTGTAGTAGGTGTAGAAGTCGGGGACCTCCCGGGCGTCGTTGTCATGGAGGACGAATCGGGTCTCCACCTGCCTGGCGAACTGGTAGAGGAGCCAGCTGTAGATGAGCACGTGCTGGGAGCAGATCACCTCCGATGCCTTCCCCTCCATGGATCCGGAATAGTCACGGACGAAGAAGACGAGGGCCTGGGACTCGTACTCCAGTTCCCGGGAGAGGATCCGGAAGATTCGGTCCCGGGGGTCGATGAGGAGGCGGGTCGTGTCGATATTGGTCACATCATCGATGTTCCCCAGGGCGATGTTGGTCTCGATGACCCGCCTGAGGGTCTGCTTCTTTTCGAGGATCTGGCCGAAGCCCCGGTTGCGGTCGGTGAGGTCGTAGGTGTAGTGGGAGAGGGAACTCTTCTTCCCCTTTTCCTTCAGATTCGGCAGATTGAACCGCTCCGTCAGAATCCGCCCCAGGTCGTAGGCCGATGACTCCAGTTCATGCCCCTCGCCGCCACCGTGTCCCGCAGTGCCGCTTCCCGCCCCCTGCTCGGGGCGGACCGGCTGCTCGCCGAGGATATCCCCTTCCGCCTCGTCGCCGGTCCCCCCCATGGGTTCCTCCTCTTCGGGAGGAGTGGGGGCCCGGTCGTGCATGAACTTCTCTTCCACCGTGGTGGGGACCACCACGAACTTCTCCTGTTTCCCCTTACCCGGCTTGATGAGCTTGCCGATCCGGATCTTGCGCGGAAAGCCGTCCTCTTCCCGGAGCCGGTCCCGCTCCAGAAGTTCATCCAGGGAGCGAATCCGGGTGGTGTAGGACCCTTCAGGCCCGGGGGCAAGGGAGGAGATGTCCCATATTTTAAAGATTTTGGAGTCTTCGTTTTTCATGTTGGTTTCAGACCGTATAGAAACGTGGATTTTTCGCAAGGTCAAGGCGATCGAATGATTGCGCGGAGGCGTAACAGCGCTACGCCGCACAAGCAATTATGAAGATCAACGCAGAGATTGCGGAAAAGCCGCGTTTCTATCTAGATCTCGTCTTCCTGCGTGCAGAAGTACTCTATCGTCTTCTGGGCGCAGGTCCGGCAGTAGCCCAGCTTCTTCAGCATGGTGTCAACCATCCGGTCGTAGAGCTTCTGGTTCTCCTCGTTGGTCCGGTTGGCCAGGGCGCCGATGAGGCTCCCGGCACCGGCGATGTCGCTCTTGAGCCGCACATCGGTCACCGCCTTCACCAACTCCAGGTTGTCCATGAAGTCGTAGGTGGAATCCACCGATATCTTCTGGCCGTAGATCTTGCGAATGGAGGTGCGGAAGCTCTCCCGCTGCTCGTCGGTCTTGAGGCCAAGCCGGTCCTCCACGTTCTTCACGTAGCGCTCATCGATCTTCAGGGCCTTCAGCTCGCCGGTCTGGGGATCCTTGTACTTCCACATCCGGTCGGGGCCGAGACTCTCCGCGTCGATGCCGATGATCATGTTCACGTAGTTCATGACGTCCTTCTTGACGGCGTAAGGCTCGTCCATGTAGGCGTTGAACATCTCGGTCATGATCCGCTCGCGGTAGAGCCCCTTGGCTATCTTCAGGTCCTCCAGATACTTGGCCCGGTCGTTCTGGTCGGGGACATAGTCGAGAACGATCCGCTCCAGGGACTTGAACACGTCGTAGGCCACCATGCAGCGCCCCTCGTTGGTCTCCGAGCTCTCCACCAGGAGCTGGACGGCCCGCCCCAGGTTCCGCTGGCCGAGCCCCTTCTGGCCGAAACGCTTGGTGACGTCCTGTTCCTGGCTGAGTATATCCACCACCTCGGCCAGGGTTTTGAGGCTCTTCTCCCCGGCGATCTCCCCTGCCCCCAGCTTCATGGTCTCGATGGGTGTGAGCTTCTCGGAACGGGGGAGCCTTGTCAGCACCACCCCTACGCAGGCGGCGTAGTTCAGGTTCGGGTCCTGGTGGAGCTCTTCCCGGTTCAGGGTGGTCTTGGTCTCGCCGCCGATGGCGTAGGTGGTGAGCTGCTCCTGCATCCGGTAGTTGGTGTTGTGGGAGACGTAGCAGATACGGCACCGGTCGATGATGGGGGCCTCTTCCTTTTCGGAGAGGTAGCGGTTGAACTCGGCGTTGTTGCTGGTGGCGATGATGAGGGTGTCGATGGGCCAGCGGTAGCCGTCGATTTCGATCATCCGGTTCTGGATTACCCCGAGATACACCTGCACCAGGTCCTTCTTGTTCTTGTAGATCTCGTCGGAAAAATGGATGCCGCCGCCGGCCACCCGGGCCAGGGCGCCGCGGCGCAGGTCGAAGCGGTAGGGGTTGTTGATGTCGGTGATGTGGAGGAGCCGCTGGATCGACTCCTCCCCCAGGAGGTCCACGGCGCTGGAGGTGATCTTGTCCTTGGCTGCGTACTTGCCGGTGACGGTCCCCAGGGTCTCGGTAAGGGGAACCGGTATAACTTCGATGAACTTCAGCATCTCGTCGATGTTGCCGCCGGAGAAGTTCCTGATGTCGTTCAGGATGTAGCTGGAGCAGGCCCCCAGGGGACGATAGTTGTCGGAGAGGTGTTCAATCTCGCTGTCGCTAAAGCCGAACTCCCGCGCCAGGAATTCCGCCCCTTCGCTTCGGCTCTCGAAGAGGTTCATGGCAAGAACCATGGGGTCTTCGTAGGTCTGGGACTCAATGACGTCGATCTTACCGTAGCTCCCCAACTGTGCCATTCCGGTGTAGCGGAATGAATAGCGCCGGTTTTCGGGCTTCGAGAGGAACTCCCGGTAGCGTCCGCAGACGAACTCCACGAAGAAAGTCTTGCCGTTGCCCGGCTCCCCGACGAGTACAAAGGCCATTTCCTTGGAGGATCCCCCTTCGGCCGCATCCTTCACGAAGGAGACGAAGCTGTTGATCTCGTCGTACATGCCGACGGGATGCTTGCGGCCGGTGCGGAATATCCGGAAATCGTAGGTGGTGCGTCCGTTGACAACCACCTTGTCGACTCCCTGCTCCAGGATCATCCGGGTCACCCCCTGGAAGGCGTTCTCGAAGCGGCGTGTTCCCTCCTTGACCGCGGCGATATGTTCGCGCAGCGTCACGGTGCTGGTACCGTTCATCGTCTTCTCCCCTCCCTCGAAACGCGGGCAGGAAAAGCAGGCTCTTTACCTGCCCGATAAGTGTGGGCCGCGGGGCAACCCTTGGCGTTTATTAAGTATACACATTTTTGCGGGGAGCCAAGGACCCACCCAGCATTTTTTTATTCGTTAAATGGGTTGATATTTCAAAGGTTACCACTCAAAAACTCAATAGAAACAGGGCGGTAAAATCCTGGAAACAAAAAGAGGGGAAAGACCGAAGTCCTTCCCCTCTTTGGGTTCATCCAGAATGGGCTGGAATGATTTACATCATGCCGCCCATGCCACCCATGCCGCCCATGCCGCCGGGCATGGCAGGCAGCGCTGCTTCGTCTTTGGGCTTTTCGGCGATCATAGCCTCGGTGGTCAGCATAAGGCCGGCCACGGAAGCGGCATTCTGCAGAGCCGAGCGGGAAACCTTGGTCGGGTCGATGATGCCGGCCGCGATCATGTCCACGTACTCGTCATCGGCAGCGTTGAAGCCGAATGCGTCTTTGCCGTTCTTCACCTTGTCGACGACGATGGAGCCGTCAACGCCGGCGTTCTGGGCGATCTGGCGAATTGGCTCTTCAAGGGCGCGCTTGATGAGGGTAACGCCAAACTGCTGCTCAGCAGGGAGGCTGACCCCATCGAGGGCGGAGAGGGAACGGATGTAGGCAACGCCGCCGCCGGGGACGATCCCTTCGTCAACGGCCGCGCGGGTAGCGTGGAGGGCGTCCTCGACCCGTGCCTTCTTCTCTTTCATCTCGGTTTCGGTGGCGGCACCGACCTTGATGACGGCAACGCCGCCCACGAGCTTGGCCAGGCGCTCCTGGAGCTTCTCGCGGTCATAGTCGCTGCTGGTTTCTTCGATCTGGGCGCGAATCTGCTTCACGCGGCCCTGGATGTCGGCTTCGGAACCGTCGCCGTCAATGATGGTGGTGTTGTCCTTGTCGATGGTGATCCGCTTGGCAGTGCCGAGCATGTCGAAGGTGGCGTTCTCGAGCTTGAAGCCGAGCTCTTCGGAAATCACCTTGCCGCCGGTGAGAACGGCGATGTCTTCCAGCATGGCCTTGCGGCGGTCGCCGAAGCCCGGAGCCTTGACGGCGCAGATGTTGAGGACGCCGCGCAGCTTGTTGACAACCAGGGTGGCCAGGGCCTCGCCCTCGATGTCCTCGGCGATGATCAGCAGCGGACGGCCGCTCTTGGCGGTCTGCTCAAGGATCGGGAGCAGGTCCTTCATGTTGGAGATCTTCTTGTCGTGGATCAGGATGTTGGCGTTCTCGAGGGAAGCCTCCATGCGCTCCGGATCGGTCACGAAGTAGGGGGAGAGGTAGCCGCGGTCGAACTGCATCCCCTCGACGGTCTCAAGGCTGGTCTCCATGGCCTTGGCTTCCTCCACGGTGATGACCCCTTCCTTGCCGACTTTCTCCATGGCCTCGGCGATGATGCCGCCGATGGTCTTGTCGTTGTTGGCGGAGATGGTGCCGACCTGGGCGATCTCCTTGTGGTCCTTGATCGGCTTGGAGATCTTCTGGAGCTCGGCCACGATGGTCTCAACGGCGCTGTCGATGCCGCGCTTGATCTCCATGGGGTTGTGGCCGGCGGCCACCAGCTTGGAGCCCTGGCGGTAGATGGCCTGGGCGAGAACCGTGGCGGTGGTGGTGCCGTCGCCGGCAACGTCGGAGGTCTTGGAAGCGACTTCCTTCACAAGCTGGGCGCCCATGTTCTCGAACTTGTCCTCCAGCTCGATTTCCTTGGCGACGGTGACGCCGTCCTTGGTGATGAGCGGGGAACCGAACGACTTCTCGATGATGACGTTGCGTCCCTTGGGGCCGAGGGTCACCTTGACCGCGTCAGCAAGAGTATTGACACCTTTCAGGATGGCGTTGCGACCTTCCTGATCGAACTTGATAATCTTTGCCATGTTACTCGTTCCTCCCTATTTAATCTTCGTCTTCGTATGTTGTTATCTATGCTGTTTCATGGCACGGCCAAAGGCTCCGGATGGACCTTCGGCGAAGCCGGCCACTCTATTCGATGACGCCGAGGATGTCGTCTTCCCTCATAATCAGGAAGTCTTCGCCTTCGACCTTGATGTCGGTGCCGGCATATTTGCCGAAGAGCACCTTGTCGCCCACCTTCAGGTCGATGGGGATAACCTTGCCGTCTTCGGTCTTCTTGCCATTGCCGACGGCCACGATTTCGCCGCGCTGGGGCTTCTCCTTGGCGGTGTCGGGGATGAAGATCCCTCCGGCGGTAACTTGCTCCTCCTCGATTCTCTTCACGAGGATGCGGTCCTGCAACGGTCTGAGTTTCATCTGCTGCTTCTCCTTTCTTCCATGAGTATGCTCACGTGATTTCATCGAAAAAAATTAGCACTCGATACAGCTGAGTGCTAACGCGAAGTAACTATAGTCACCCCCCGGGCAAAAATCAAGGTCATTTGCAAAAAAAATTTCAGGGGGAAGAAGACACAGGGGGACGTGGCGGCGCCATGGCGGCAAGTACTTTCTGGGAAAGGTCGCGGGCAAGGTCCCGGGCAAGGCGGCCCCGCTCCCGGTCGATGGTGGAGCGGTCATGGTCGAAGAAGCTCTCCATGGGGACGAAGATCTCCACCGACGGAATGCTCTTGCCGGGCTCATGGATATAGACCCGGGCCTTGACCCGGATATTGGTGGAGCAGCACCCCGAGTCCTCCACATAACTCCAGATGTCGCCAGAGATGTAGTACTGGCGGGCGAGCCAGCCGGGATCCACCGCGCTCACCTCGTCCTTGAGGATGGCGAAGGAGCGGATCCCGGTCTCGCGCCGGCGGCCGTTGAGCTGGTCCACAAAATCGTTGAAGACCGTGGCGGAGAACTCCTCGGGTACCAGGGCGCCGCCAAAGGGGACCACATAGGCGGTTTCCACATCGGAGGCGGGGCGGAAGGAGGGGGAGACGCTGATCTGGGTTTTTGGTCCGCAGCCGGCCAGCACCATGAAAACGATGGCGAGAAGCGCCGTAAAGACAAGCGCGCGCGTCAATCTGCCGCAGAAGCTCACCATTTCCGCTTCGCCATCTCTTCCTGGTAGAATTTCTGGTAGAGGACCTCGTACTCCCGGCTCCCCGGCACCTTGGCCTGGGCGTAGGAGGCAAGCTTCCTGCGGACGGCGGCATCCACCTCGCCGGTCACCGCGAAGAAGGAGGAGATCGCCTCCTTGATGCACTGCAGCGAGCGCCGCTCATCGGGGAAATCGGCCAGGTCGTCCTTCCAGAGCCGGTCCTGGATCCGATGGGCCAGATGGGATATGCGGTCTTCGGAAATGCTCATGGTTTTGTGCTCCGTGCCGGCGGGCCAGGGTCAGATGACGATCCCCTTCTCCTTGGCCAGCCGCTCCTTGATCATCTTCAGCATCTTGTGCCGGTCGATGCCGACGCCCCCCCCCATGGAGCGCAGGGTCTGCTCCAGGAGGCGCTCGGCCTCCCGCGCCAGATCCTCTTCCCCCTTGGCATCGGAGGCAACGGCTTTTTTAATCCGGTCGAGGACGACCCCCCGCTCGGCCTTGAGGTTTATGAGCCCCGCGGCGATGAGCCGTTCCAGCACCTGCTCCGCGAGCCGGGCGATCTGCGCTTCCTTGAGCTTCATGGGTCCTCCCGATGCTCCGTCACGTCGTGGCCCGGTCATTGCGGCCGGGAAATCCATTCTACCCATTGCCGGCGAAAAAGCAAGGCACCGTTGACCCCCGTGTCCCCCTCTGGTATCGTTGCTCCGATGAGACGACTGCAATCTTGGAAAAGGAGGGGCGCGTGCTGATCGTCATGAACCACAAGGCTGGTCCGAAACAGATCGAGGCGGTTGTGAAGACGGTGGAAACCATGGGGCTTACGGCGGCGCCGATTCCGGGGAGCGAGCGGACCGCCATCGGGGTCCTCGGCAACAAGGGGTACGTGGACGACACCACCATCAGGGACCTCCCCGGCGTCCAGGAAGTGATCCACGTCTCCAAGCCCTACAAGCTCGTCTCCCGCGACTTCCATCCCCGCAACACCATCGTGAAGGTCTGTGGCGTCTCCATCGGCGAGGGGAAACGGCCGGTGGTGGTGGCCGGCCCCTGCGCGGTGGAAGGGGAGGAGCAGATCCTGAAGACCGCCCGGGCCGTCAAGAAGGCTGGGGCGGATCTTCTCCGTGGAGGGGCGTTCAAGCCCCGCACCGGCCCCCATACCTTCCAGGGAATGCGGGAAGAGGGTCTGAAGCTCCTGGCCAAGGCCCGGGAGGCAACAGGACTTCCCATCGTCACCGAAGTCATGAGTCCCGACACGGTGGGGCTCGTGGCGGAATACGCCGACCTCCTCCAGGTGGGTGCCCGCAACATGCAGAATTTCGAGCTCCTCAAGGAGCTTGGCCGCATCCAGAAGCCGGTCCTGCTCAAGCGGGGCATGAGCGCAACCATCGAAGAATTCCTGGCCGCCGCCGAATACATCCTGGCCGAGGGGAACCCCCACGTGATCCTCTGCGAGCGGGGGATCAGGACCTTTGAGACCGCCACCCGCAACACCCTGGACCTGGCGGTGGTTCCCCTCATCCGGGAGATGTCCCACCTGCCGGTCATGGTGGACCCTTCCCACGCCACGGGAAAGCGGAGCCTCGTGGCCCCCATGGCCAAGGCGGCACTGGTGGCCGGAGCCCACGGCGTCCTGATTGAAGTCCATCCGGAGCCGGACAAGGCCCTCTCCGACGGTCCCCAATCCCTGACCTTCCACGGCTTTGATCTGCTCATGGAGGAAATCAGGCGCCTGAACGCATTCCTCGGGGTCGACGACGGTGGAGAAAAAGCCCCTTGATTTATCCGGGAGAGGAGGCTAAACTAGCTACAAATATTAGAATTCTCTCTGCCATGCGCGTCAGGCTGATATGCCCCAGCGGAACATTTACGTAAGACGGGGGTTCTTTCTACCGTGGTGTGCTGCCCCATCATGTGGGATTTGCCTGAAGCGGTACAGAGCCTGCCACCTGTAAGGAACTCGCTGTGAGGCCCTTACAAGCCAACGGCATGGTGGAGGGATTATCAAAAGAGGGGGAGCGCATCAAGCGTTCCCCCTCTTTTTGTGCCGAAACTTTTTCAGTAGGCCGAGTGTTGGTTGTGCTCCCTCAGGATTGCCGTAAAGAGGGGATTATGGTCCGACCGTGAAACGGAGAGGGCCATCTCAACCTCAGTTATCCTCCCCCTGATGTCCCGTATTTTCCGGGAAGTCGTCTCACCAACCAATCCCCCCGTCCCGTCGCGCAGGTATGCCGCGATCCCCTCCCGCACCCCGTCGCCGTCGGCCAGGAAGGTGTAGATCGATGCCCCGAGGAGTTCCCCTTTGGGCAGCCCGAAGAGGTCCTCGGCGCGGCGATTGGTGATGATGAGCTTGCCGTCGGCCAGGAAGGTGACAATGGCCGACTGGGCCATCTCCAGGACATTGCGGTAGCGGTCCTCGGACTCTAGCCGTTGGCGGGTCTTGAGGTCCAACTCCTCCATCATGCCGTTGAAGGCGGCCACGAGTTCGCCGATCTCGTCCCGGGAGCGCTGGGGAATCCGGTCGCCGAAACTGCCGGTGGCAGCGACATGGGTGATGGAGGCGGAAACCTGCCGGAGCGGGTCAATGATGGCGCGCCGGACAAGGAATCCCATCACGAAAATGATGAGACAGAAGGTGAGCCCCCGGGTGGCCAGATCGAGTCTGAAGTCGGTCCCGGCCTCGCGGTAGAGGTCGGCCAGGGGGATCGAGACCGACACGGCGCCGATCACCTCGCCGACCTGGTAGTTGTAGGAGAAATGCCCCTTGGGGAAGCGGGCCCGGACAAAGGGTGGCGCATCCTCGTAGCGGCCGTGGCATTCGAGGCAGCTCTTCTCCGCCACCATCGAGAGCATGTAGCGAAAACTCTGCTCCTTGTCGGTCCGGACGATGCGGTAGGTTTCCGTGCTCTTCTTTGCCGCGAAGAGCTTGAGCATCTCTTCCTCGTACGGATCGGGGCGGTTGTCGGGGTTGCGGTACCGGAGCGAAACCTGCCGCACATAGTAGTCGCTCCCCCTGGTCAGCCGCTTGGCCACGTTGGTGGCCACCACCTGGGGAACCAGGTTGTAGTTCTCGTTGGGCTCCCCCTTTACCACGCTGGAGATGTAGTCACGGGTCTCGATGATCTGCCGGGCAATGCTCCGGGCGTTGTCCACGGCGATCCGGTCGATGAGCGCCCTTTCCCGATGGTAGACGAAGAAGGCCGCCGCCAGAAAGACGAAAACCAGAAGGAGCGACAGAATGATGTTGAACTTCGTGCTGATCTTCAGGTTGGCAAACCAGGACATGCGTGCCTCCGGCCATTAACATTGCTTCAAGTATACCCGTCCGGCCGCCCTCGACAAGGAGGGTCACCAGACATAGTTCTTCGCGATCTCCCGCTTGTCGTGGCCATGGAGGATGTGGAGGACCCGCAGCCCCTTGAGCTTCACCGGCGACAGGGAGCCGAGGGGGATGTAGACGATCTTCTTCCCCATGCGGGCCGCCAGCTGGCGGAACATGCTCCGGGGGGGACGGGGCGCCGCGTAGACCACGTGCTTCTCGGGGGAGTAGTCCAGGGCCGCCAGGAGGAGCACCTCGGCTTTCGAGCGGGCAAAGGCGTAGTCCGGGTCGTGCCAGACGTCCATCATGCGCCGGGGAGGGTAGGAGAGGAGGAAGCCGCCGTACTCGCAGCGGCAGATGCCGGGGCCCACGATGTTGTCGGCCGGGGAGGTGGCGTAGAAGGCCATGTCCGACTCCTGATCGTGCTCCCCGAGCCAGGTCATCCGGTAGGGGAACCTGCGGTTGTCCCGGTCCTCGTCGAAGATCACCACCACCCCGCCGACGCCCCCCGTGGCCCGCTGGTTCTCCCGCACGTAGATCCGGCCGTCGGCCAGATTGCGCAGGGTCTCCCGCATGTCGATCCCGTCCAGGAGCGAGGCGGTGAAGGGCTCGGTGCGGGAGAGCTCCTCGGAGAGCTGCATGGCCCCCTTCCTCTTCAGGAACCGGCCGTAGTCCTCGATCACCACGTCCTCCGGCGGGTAGGAGCAGATGGCGGGATTGTCGAACCCCTCCAGCCACTCGCCGGGGCGCTTCTCCTTCTTCCGCTTCAGAAATCCCAGGTGCGACAGCCCCTTCTGCCGCTTCTGCCGGGGGCGGAAGCGGATACGGCGAGCGCCACCCCAGATCTCCTCGGGAGAGATGGCGAGGGTGGGAAGGTCGGCGTCGGTCCGCTGCCAAGGGTAGTGGGTGGCCAGACGCCAGAAAGCATAGGCGAAGTTGTCGTCGATGCAGCCGCGGGCCGCGGCCAGAAGCTGGAAGAGATCGGGGAGGAGCATGCCGCCGGTCAAGGCGTAGTTGCGGGCAAAGCGAAAGAAGGCCCGCTTCTGCCAGAGGTGGAGCGGCTCGCCAGTCTCCTGCCGGTAGTGGCGTGCCGCCTCTTTGAAAAGATGGTATATGATCCGCTGCCGGTCCGGAAACTCCCCCTCCCGCCCCGTGTGGCGGGCGCTCCGGTCGATGGCATGACGCAGGAGCTCCTCCTCGGGAATCTCCCGCTTCCCCCCCTCGATCAGTTCCAATACGCTATACCGTTTGCGCAGCGTGGCACTGCCGTCTCCAGGCTCCGGTGGCAGAGTGTCCCGACGCAGCTCGTACACTGCCGAGAGGAAAGGAAACTCCCCGAGGATCTCCCGGCAGGAATCGGGGTGGAGATTGAAGAGGGCCACGTTCTCGCGCCGGACCCGTTCCAGGGGCGCGGCCTGGGGGCGGCCGAACTCCTCCTTCACCCGCTCCAGGTGGAACATCCCGCAGATGAAGAGGATGCGGCCGTGCTCTTGGGAAAGCTCCTGGAGCCGGAAGGCCATCCCCTGCTCCCGCCGCCGGTCCTCGGGACCGTGGGAGAGCGCCGCGCACCCCTTGCGATACTCCTCGTAGTAGGGGGTGAGGCCAAGCCGGTGGATGGCGTAGGGGTCGGGGAGCGCTTCGTGGTGGAGGGGATAGGAATCGGTATCCACGTCGATCAGTGCCACGGGGATCTCCAGCTCCCGGCCGAGCCGTGCCCCCTCCACCAGGGGATCCGCCGGCTCCACGAGGAGGTAGACCGTCTCCTCCCCTTTCTTCTTCCCCCTGGTGCCGTAGCGGAGGACCGACATCTCCGGCAGCCGGGCCACTCCGCGCAGGAAGGGGGCCTCCAGGGTCGGCGGCAGCTCCAGGGCGATGCAGTCGGGCTTCACCCGGTGCACCGCCTCCCGCACGAGGTGCGCGAACTCCATCCGGTAGTGGAGGACGGGGAGGGCGTGAACCGGGCCGAACTGTTCCAGGTGGAGGCGGTGGGGCATGGCTTACGCCAGATACCGCAGCGCCTCGTCCCCCAGCACCCGCTCCACGGCAAGGGGGAGGAGCTCGGCGGCGGCGCGTTCGGTGGCGGCCATCATCTTGAGGGCATAGCGGGCGATGTTGATGCCGTCGCGGACCGAGTAGAGCTCGTCGGCGGCGTGGGCCCGCTGGAGGAAATCCACCACGTATTTCAGGATTCGAGACGGAGCGAAGGGGAGGTTCTCCTTGAGGATCATGAGCTCCTCGTCGGCCTCGGGGAAGTCGATGAAGATCTGGGGCTGGAGCCGGGAGTGGATGTACTCGGGGACCTCGAAGGTGGAGGCGTCCTCGTTCATGGTGACCACGATCCGGAAATCCCGGTGGGCCGGGACCCTCAGCCCCGTGATGATGGACTCCACGTAGCGCCGGTCGTCCAGGAGCGGCGCCAGGGAGGCCCAGGCCTTCTCGCTCATGCGGTTCCCCTCGTCGAGGATGAGAATCCCTCCCTTCACCATGGCGGAAACGAGGGACGAGGCGGCGTACTGGATCTTCCCGTCGGGGCCGATGACCGGGGTGATGATGAGGTCCTCGGGGCGGGTGTCCATGGTGGCCTGGAAGAGGTAGACCGGGCGCCCAAGGCGCCGTGCCGCGGCGTAGGCGAGGGTGGTCTTCCCCACCCCCGGCTTGCCGATGAGGCGGGGGTTGAAGGGGATGTCCCGGTCGTCGATGACCATCCATGCCGCCAGGAGCTGCTGGAGGAGCTCATCCTGGCCGACCCATTTCAGGGGAAGCTGGACCGGTCCGGCCAGGGAGAGGGAGATTCCGTCGATGGTTGTCTGTTCCATAGCAGTTCACCTGTCGATAACGTACATCATGGCGAGTTTCGCCCGGTTGTCCAGGCATTGGGGACAGAGGGTGCCGGCGTCGTTCCAGAGTTCGGCCGCCAGCCATTCGCCTGCCTCCTCGTAGGGGGTGCGCTCCTCTCCGGGGGTGAACTCCCCCCCGCAGACGGCGCAGGTTTTCGTCCCGTTTTCCATGCCGCTCACGTCCCTGCCTTCCGCACCAGGTCTGCCAGGCAGTCGATGAACGCCGGGGAGCTGTTCAGGGACGGAGAGCGGCGGAACTTGGCGTATCCCAGCCGGTGGGCCAGCATGGCGTACTCGATGTCGATCTCGTGGAGGGTCTCGATGTGATCCGACACGAAGGAGAGGGGGACCATGAGGAGGTTCTTCACCTGGTGGGCCGCCAGGTGCTCCAGCATCTCCTCGGTGGAGGGCTCCAGCCACTTGACCGGCCCGGCCCGGGACTGGAAGGCCAGGTGGTAGGTGACCCCCTCGAACCGCTCCATGACGAGCCGCACCGTCTCCTCGATATGGGAGAGGTAGGGGTCACCTTCGTCGATAAAGGACTGGGGAAGGGAATGGGCCGAAAAGAGGATCTGCACCTCGGCCAGGGGGTGGAAGTCGTCGAGCCCTTCCTTTATTTTCTCGGCCAGGGCCTCGATGTAGCGGGGATGGTCAAAGAAGCGATCCACGTAGGTGACGTCAAAGGTGGCGCCCGATTGGGCCAGGACCCGCTTCAGCTCGTTCACGCTGGAGCCGGTGGTGGCCCGGGAGTAGTGGGGATAGAGGGAGAGGGCGATGACCCGCGTGATTCCCTCCCGCCGGATGGCGGCCAGGGCCTCCACCGTGGTGGGCTTCCAGTAGCGCATGGCGGTGAAGCAGCGGTACCCGTCCCCCAGAACCTCCTCCAGGGCCTTTGCCTGGGCCTCGGTCAGTTCCCGGATGGGGGACTTGCCGCCGATCTCCTCGTACTTTCGCTCCACGGGCCTGGCCCGCTTTTTGGCGATGAGCCGGGCGATGAAGGGCTGCAGGAAGGCGGGGCCAATCCGGATGATGTCCCGGTCGGTGAAGAGGTTGACGAGGAAGGACTCCACGGCGTTCAGGGAGTCGGGCCCCCCCATCTGAAGGAGGAGGACGGCGGTTTTTTCTGTCATGATCGCCTCGCTGAAGGGATATGCGGCTTCCCTTCCAGATACCCCATTACCCGGAGGCGGTCAAGGCGGAAGAGATGATTTTGCCCCGAGGAGAGAATATTAGGCACGGATAATGTATTATTGAAGCTTCAGGGAAGACGTTCCCACGCGCCGGAAAGAGAGGGACTCCATGGCTATCAGGCTGGCCCTTGCCCGCAAGTTTCTTGTGGCCGTCGGCATCACGGTCTTCGTGACAATCGGCATCCTTTTCTTCTTCATGTACGAGCAGGCAAAAAAGGCCATCTACGACCACGTGGACCGCCAAAGCACGGCACTGCTCCAGCAGGTGGTCATCACCCGGGCCTGGATCTCGGAGCATGAGGGGATCTACATCCGCCAGGCCCCCGGGGTGGAGCCGAACCCCTACCTGCCCGGTTCCGGCATCACCGACAAGGAGGGACGGGACTACGTCTTCCACAACCCGGCCCTGGCCATCCGTAAGCTCTCCGAATACGCCCAACGCAAAGGGCTCTACCGCTTCCACCTCTCAAGCCTCAAGCCCTTGAACCCCGCAAACAAGCCGGCCCCCTTCGAGGCCGAGGCACTGCGGCAGTTCGAGCGGCGCGGCTTCACCGCCAGCCGCGACGGCATCGCCGGCATCGTGCGGGACGGCGACCATGCCGCCTACCAGCGGATCATCCCCCTGGTGGTGGAGAAGTCATGCCTCACCTGTCACCTGCAGCAGGGATACAAGGTGGGCGAGGTGCGGGGGGGGCTGAGCGTCGCCCTGCCGCTCCAGGATGCGGAGCGTCAGATCGTCAAGGCCCGCATCCTCTTTGCCCTGGCCGGCGCCGGCATCATGGCCATGGTGATGGGAACCCTCTACTACCTCCTGCGCCGGATGGTCCTGGCGCCGGTGGCCCACCTCCACGGTATTGCCGGCAGCCTCAGCGCCGGCAACTACACGGCCCGGGCCACCCTCACCACGGGGGACGAACTGGAGAACCTCGGCACCGCCTTCAACACCATGACCGACCAGATCATCAGCGGCTACCAATCGGGCCTCAAGACCCTGGCGGCGGCGGTGGAGGCCCGGGACTCCTACACCCGGGGCCACATCGACCGGGTGGCCCGCTACGCCCTCGGCATCGCCCGGGAGATGGGGCTCCCGCCGGAAACCGTCTCCCGGGTGGAGATGGCAGCCATTCTCCACGACATCGGCAAGATCGGCATTCCCGACGCCATTCTCCGCAAGGAGAGCTCCCTCACCCCGGAGGAATTAGAGATCATGCAGGCCCACTCCCTCAAGAGGATGGAGATCATCTCCACCTCCGATTTCTTTTCCTCGGTCATGAACGCCATCCTCTATCACCACGAATTCTACGACGGCACCGGCTACCCCAGCGGCCTCAAGGGGGAGGAGATTCCCCTGGTGGCGCGGATCATCACCGTGGCCGACTCCTTCGACGCCATGACCACCGACCGCCCCTACCGCCGGGGGATGCCCCAGGAAACGGCCCTGGCGGAGATCGAGCGGTGGAAGGGGAGCCAGTTCGATCCCCAGGTGGTGGATGCGTTTTTGCGAGGGATGAAGCGGGGGGGCTTTGTCGCGAAGAGAGGGACGGAGAAGGCGTGAAGACAGGATGCGGGCCTGGAATGCTTATTCATGGACAGGCTCTCAGTAGTGGGGGGGCGGCTCCTCATCCTCCGGCTTTCGCACCAGGGACGGGGCCACGGCCAGAGCCTGCTCCCGGAGCCCCTTCAGCTCCGCCTCCAGCCGGTCGATGGTCTGCTGCTGGCGGTAGACCACGTCGTTCAGCTCCTGGACGGTGCGTGACAGGTGGGTAACGTGGATCTCCAGGTCGGTGATGCGATCATTCATGGGGGCCTCTTTCCTAACGGTGAAAAGAAAAAGGGAGCCACCTTCGCTCCCTTTTCCGGTTCATCTCTTCGCTGCGCCTACTTCTGTGACAGCCGGTGCACGCATTCGACCATGTGGATGGCGTTCTCCGGCGGCACCGTGGGGAGGATGCCGTGCCCCAGGTTGAAGATGTGGCCGGGGCGGCCGGCGTTCTCGTCGAGAACCCGCTGCACCTCCCGCTCGATGACCTCCTTGGGGGCGTAGAGGACCGTGGGGTCCAGGTTCCCCTGGACAGCCATGTTCGGGCCAAGCACGTCCCGGGCTTTCCCCAGGTTCACGTGCCAGTCGAGCCCCATGACGTCGCCGCCGGCCTTCTGCACCGTCTCCAGCATGGTGCCGGCCCCCTTGACGAAGTGGATCACCGGGGTGTTCTGGCGGTTCAGGCCATTGATGAGCTTCCGGGTGTAGGGGAGGACAAATTTCTCGTAATCGGTGGGGGAGAGGACCCCGCCCCAGGTGTCAAAGATCTGGATCGCCTGGGCCCCGGCCCGGATCTGGGCGTTCAGGTACTCCATGTCCATCATGGTCACCTTCTCCATGAGGGCGGCGTAAACCTCGGGGGCGGCGTACATCATCCGCTTGATGGTGGCCCAATCCTTGGAACCCTTCCCCTCCACCATGTAGCAGGCCAGGGTGAACGGTGCCCCGCCGAAGCCGATGAGGGGCACCCGGCCCGCCAGTTCCTTGCGGAGGATCTTGATGGTGTCGAGGACGTAGGGGACATCCTCCTCGGGGTTGGGGATCCGGAGCCGCTCCACGTCGGCCATGGTCCGGACCGGGGTCTCGAAGACCGGGCCGGGGACGAAATCGAGCTTGAGCCCCATGGGCTCCACCGGCGTCAGGATGTCGGAGAAAAGGATCGCCGCGTCGACCCCCAGGATATCCACCGGCTGGATGCTCACCTCGGCGGCCAGTTCCGGGGTCTTGCAGAGCTCCAGGAAGGTGCACTTGGAGCGCACCGCCCTGTATTCGGGGAGATAGCGCCCCGCCTGCCGCATGAGCCACACGGGGGTACGGTCAACGGGCTTCCCCCAGCAGGCGTCGAGAAAACGATTATTCATTGAAAATCCTCCCCAGAGAAATTTTGTATTGGATTTTGAGCAAAAAAAACAGGAACGTGAGATTTGCGTCAGATTGGTGCACCCGCAGAAGCTCCCGCGGAGGCGTAGCAGCGCTACGCCGCACAAGGAGAGATTCGAGGACGGCGCCAAGATGGCGCAAAGATCGCGTTCCTCCCTACGCCTTCTTTTGAAGGCGTATAGGGACGTAATTGCAGAACGGCTCTTCCGCCATGTAATCCCCATGCACCGCGTCGGCCCTCGCCCGGCAGCCGCCGCAGACGTTGATGAACTCGCACTCGCCGCACTTCCCCTTGTAGGCCTTGAAGTTGCGCAGGTCCTTGAAGATCTCGGAGTTCTCCCAGATCTCCCGGAAGGGGGTCTCCTTCACGTTGCCGGCGGTGCGGTGGAAGTAGGAGCAGGGTTTCACGTTGCCGAAGCAGTCGATGAGGCAGATGGTCTGGGCCGCGATGCATCCCTTGCCGCCGCCGGTGGAGAAGGTCAGCGACCGGCGCTCGAACTTCACCCCCTCCTCCTTGGCCCGCATGGGGACCATCCGGTAGTAGTGGGGGGCGCAGGTGGGGCGCATGAGGATCTCGTCCTCCAGCTTCTCCTGCTGGTAGTGCCACTCCAGAATCTCCTCGTAGTCCTCCTTGGTGATGAGCTCGTTCATGATCTCCTCGCCGCGCCCCGTGGGGACGATCATGAACATGTACCAGGCAGTGGCTCCCAGGCTCTTGGCCAGCTTGAAGGTGCTGGCGATGTCGTGCTGGTTGCGCTTCGTGAAGGAGGAGTTGATGAGGAATTTCTGGCCGTTGCGCCGAAATATCTCAGCGGCCCGCACCACCCCGTCGAAGGCGCCGGGGCACTGGCGGAAGTCGTCGTGGACCGCGGCCGTGGAGCCGTCCAGGGAGAGGGAGACCATCTTGATGTCGGCCTTCCGCATCTTCTGGCAGATCTCGTCGGTGACCAGGGCGCCGTTGGTGGCCATGCACATGCGCAGCCCCAGGGAGGTGCCATACTCGGCCAGCTCGAAGATGTCCTTGCGCATGAGGGGCTCGCCGCCGGAGAGGACGATCACCGGTTTGGAGAAGTCAGCGATCTCCTTCAGGAGCTTCTTTCCCTCCTCGGTGGTGAAATCCCCCTCGGAAGAGGTCAGGTCAGAGGAACAGCGGCAGTGGACGCACTTGAGGTTGCACTTCTGGGTGGTTTCCCAGGCAACCCATTTGGGTATGAATTCTTCAGCCATGGGTTCTCCGTTCGTATGTCAATCTCATAAATCCTACTATGAATAACGCCGGCAGCACAAGAAGTTTAGCTCCGCGCAGATAGAGGCTACTCCGCCATCTTCCGGTTGAAGATGGCCACCGTGGCGGCAAAGGCGACCAGGGCGGTCACGGCGAGGATGCCGATGAGCCCTCCGTCGAAGGCACCCGCCAGGAGCGCCCGGCGCGACCCCTCGAAGAGGGCCGTGGTGGGGATCGCCATGACGGCGGTTCTCATGGTCTCGGGATAGGAAGAGACGGGGAAGAAGACCCCGGAGAGGAAGATGAGAGGCATGATGACCACTGCCTGGACCTTGCCGATGGTCTCGGGCTTGTCCATAAGGGTGCCGCAGACGGTGCCGGCGCAGGAGAAGACCATGGAGCCGAGGACGATGAAACCAAGGTATCCAGCCAGGTGGGCCGGGTTGAACCGGACCCCGGTCAGGAGGAAGATGACGGCGGCCACCGCCACCCCCTTGATGGCCCCCTGGCTGAAGCCGGAGATGATCTTCCCGATGACGATGTCGTAGACCGTGATGGGGGTGACCCGGTAGGCCTCGATGGTCCGCTGCACCTTGCGGTGGAACCACATGCTCCAGGCGCTCTCGTCGAAGGCGGCGGAGACGGCGGTCATGGTGATGAGCCCCGGCGCCATGAAGACCGTGTAGGGAACCCCCTCCACGTCGGCGATGTAGCCGCGCAAACCAAAACCGAAGGCCAGGTAGAAGGTGAGGGGAGAGGCCACCACCGCCACCAGCTCCGAGAAGAGGCTGCGGCGGAGGACAAGCATGTCCCGCTTCCAGATGGAGAAGGCACCTTTGAACACTATTCCCGCACCTCTTTCCCTGTCAGCTCGATGAACACATCCTCCAGGGTCGGCTCCCGGAGACAGATCGTGCGGATGTCGTCGGTGCCGATGGCGTCCATGAGGGGCTTGAGGCTTTCCTCGCCGGCCAGGGAGAGGCGAAAGAGGTCGCCGGTCCGCTGGAGGGAGCGGACAAAGGGGAAGCCTGCCAGGATCGCTTCGTAGCGGTCGGCGTTGGCCCGGAACCGGAGCTCGTAGCAGTGGGCGTGGGCCATCCGCTCCTTGAGCCGGGCCGCGCTCCCGTCCACGAGCATCCGGCCGTGGTCCATGATGACGATCCGGTCGCAGAGGGCGTCGGCCTCGTCCATGTAGTGGGTGGTGAGAAAGATGGTCATGGAATCCTTAAGGGAGTCCACATAGTTCCAGACTGCCCGGCGGGACTGGGGGTCGAGACCGGTGGTGGGCTCGTCGAGAAAGAGGACCCGGGGGCGGTGGACCAGGGCCCGGGCCACCACGAGGCGCCGCTGCATGCCGCCGGAAAAGGTGTCGGGAAAGTCGTTGCGCCGCCCCGTAAGCCCCACCAGATCCAGGAGCTCGTCCACCCGCTTGTTCGTCTCGGCGACCCCCATGCCGTGGAGCCGGGCCTGCATCACCAGGTTCTCCCGGGCGGTCAGGTAGCGGTCCAGGTTGTTGTCCTGGGGGACCACGCCGATGAGGCGTCGCACCTCCTTCCCCTGCTGCCTCACGTCGAACCCCTCCACCAGGGCCGTGCCGGCGTCGGGGCGAAGGAGGGTGGTGAGGATCCGGATAATGGTGGTTTTCCCGGCGCCGTTGGGGCCGAGCAGGGCGAAGATGGTTCCCCGCGCCACCTCCAGGGAGAAGGAATCCACGGCCGTGAGGGAGCCGAAGCGCTTGGTGAGGCTATGAAGGGAGAGAGCCGCTGTCATGGGGCCTACCGTCTCCCTTCGCGGGGCGGGATGACACAGGTGTTGTCCATGGGGAAGAGGAGGGAGAAGACGCTTCCCGAGCCGTTTTCCCCGGGCCCCACCCAGACCATGCCGCCGTGGGCGTCCATGATCCCCTTGACGATGGAGAGGCCGAGCCCTGACCCCTTGGACATGAAGCCGGTCTTGCCGGAGGAGTGGTAGGCGAGGTCGCCGACGCCGTAGAATTTCTCGAAGATCCGCACCCGCTCCTCGGGGGGGATGCCGATTCCCGTGTCGGCGATGTCGAGGCGATAGAAGGCAGGGTGCCCCTCGATGTTGGAGGGGAACTCCCGGTAGAAGCAGCGGAGCGAATCGGCCTGGGGGAGGAGGTCGTCCAGGGAGGTGAGCTCGCCGCTGATGGTGATCCTTCCCCCGTCGGCGGTGAACTTGATGGCGTTCTCCAGGAGGTTTCGGGTCACGAGTCGGCAGAACCCCTCGTCGGCCGGGATGCTGCAGGTGTCCTCGGCGATGGAGAGCTCAATATCCCGCTCCGACAGGGGAAGAAGCAGGGTATGGCGCACCTCCCGGCAGAGATTGAGGAGGTTCACCATCCGCTTGGTGACGGCGAATCCCTTGGTCTCAATGCGGGAGATGGAGAGGAGATCGTCCACGATCCCCCGCAGCTGGGTCACCCCCTCGTAGACCGACTCCATCATCTCCTTCTGCTCCGGGGTCATCTCCAGGCCGCTGTAGTGGAAGAGAAACTGGAGCCCACCGATGATGGAGGTAAGCGGGGTCTTCAGCTCGTGGGAGGCCATGCCGATGAAGGTGTTCTTGGCGGCGTTCAGGCGCCCCAGCTCCATGTTGGCCCGCTTCATCTCCTCCAGATTCTCCCTGAGGGCCTGGCGGCTCCGGAGAAGCTCCAGGGTGGCCAGCTCCTTCTCTTCCTCCATCTTTTTCCGCTTGGTGACGTCCTTGATGACGTAGACGAAGCCGTGTTCGTTTTCGGTAGGGTGCATGGGAAAGCAGGAGGCCTTGTACCATCCCGTGAGTTTGGGAAAGCGGACATCGCCGTTATCGGCCTTCAGATCGGTGCACTGATCGAAAATGCTCTCCCCGGCGTCGGGGCTGCCGTAGAAAAGCTCGGTGATGTTCCTCCCCAGGATGTCGCTGTAGGTGGCGTTGAAGGCCTCGATGACCCGGTTGTTGCAGCGGATGACCGTGCTGTAGAGGTCGGTGAGAAGGACCAGGTCCGACACGGCGTCGAAAGCCGCCTCCCACTCCATCTTCCCCTGGCGGATGGCCCGCTCGGCCCGGCGCCGGATGCGCCGCTCGGCAGCCTCCCGCAGCTCCCGCTCGATGGCAGGAATGAGCCGCGACAGGTTCCCCTTCATGAAGTAGTCGTTGGCGCCGGCCCGCATGGCGTCCACGAGCATATCCTCGGCGATCTTGCCGGAGACGATGATGAAGGGGAGGTCGAGACCACTCTCCTTGAGGGTTTCCAAGGCCTGGGGAGCCGAAAACCGGGGCATCCGGTAGTCGGAAATGACCATGTCCCATTCCCGGGAAGCGAGGGCCTTTTTCATGGCGGAGCGGGTCTGCACCCGCTCGCACTCCACCGTGTATCCCCCCCGTTCCAGCTCCCGCAGGAGCAGAAAGGCATCCTCCTCGGAGTCCTCCGCCAGCAGTATCCTCAGGTGCATATCGTCCATCGCTTATCCTTCTTCGCTCTCCGCAAGGCGGTAAGATTCTCCCAGGGTGAAATAAAAGGTGGCGCCTACGCCGATTGTCCCTTCGGCCCAGGCCCGCCCGCCGTGCCGTTCCACCACCCGGCGCACCGTGGCGAGCCCGATGCCGGTTCCCTCGAACTCGTCCATGGCGTGAAGCCGCTGGAAGGGGGTGAAAAGCTTGCCCACGTAGGTCATGTCGAAGCCGACCCCGTTATCCCGCACGAAGTAGACCCGTCCCTCCTCCCCCTCGACTGCCCCGAACTCGATGGCGGTGCGGGGATTCTTCCCCGTGTATTTCCAGGCGTTACCCAGGAGGTTTTCCAGCACGACCCGCAGGAGGACGGGATCTCCCAGGGCGCTGACCCCCCCGGCAATGGTGAAGGTAACCTCACGCTCCGGGTCTGTCTGCTTCAGTTCCAAGGCTATGGTCCGAGCCAGGTTACTGAAATCGACGGGGCGCCGTTGCAGTTCGCTGCGGCTCACGGAGGCCAGCTGGAGGAGATCGTCGATGAGCTGCCCCATCCGGTTGGCAGCGGCGCAGATCCGGGTAAGGTATCCCTTTCCCTCCTGATTGAGCTGGTCGCCGCAGTCTTCCAGGAGCACCCGACTGAACCCGTCGATGTGGCGTAGCGGCGCCCGCAGGTCGTGGGAAACGGAATAGCTGAATGACTCCATCTCACGGTTGGTCTGCTCCAGTTCCGCGGTCCGTTGCCGCACCCGCTGCTCCAACTCGGCGTTGAGGAGCCGGTAGTTTTCCTCGCTCTCCCGCAGCTCATGCTGGTTTCGCTCGGACTCGTCCAGCTGCTGGCGGAGCTCCTCCTCCACCATGCAGAGCTCCTCGTTGCGCTCCCGCAAAAGCTCCTCCCGACGCGTCACTTCTTCGACAAAGCGCCGGACCACCACATGAAGGAGGAGGGCGGTGACCGCCACAAAGAGCCATCCCTTTGCCGTCGCCAGGTTGGTGATGAGGTCGGGATCCCGCACGGCAACCCCGAGGAGCCGGTCGGACAGGAGGACCCAGAGCCCTGCACAGACGGCATAGTAGGCCGCGATCCTGAGGGGCATGGTGTGGTACGGCAGCTTCATGGGCGAGGTTCTCCCGGTCAGTGGTCAGTCGGTCCCCAGCGGAAAGAGCATCCGGAAGGTGCTCCCCCTGTCAGGCTCGCTCTCAGCCCAGATGAAGCCGCGGTGGGCATCCATGACCTTGCGGCAGAAGGCGAGCCCGAGCCCGGTGCCGCTCGACTTCCCCATCTTGCGGTTGCGGGCCTGGACAAAGCGGTCGAAGATGGTGACGAGGGAATCGGCCGGAACCCCGGCCCCCGTGTCGCTCACCGAAACGAGCAGGTATTGTCCCTCCCGGGGGAGACTCTCGGTCGGGTAGGCGCCGGGGGTAATCCCCTGTGCGGCCGCCGCGACGTTCTCCGGCAACTCCGCCCGTACCTCGATGCCGCCATCAGTGGTGAACTTCAGCGCATTGGAGAGGAGGTTGCCGAGGAGCCGCCCGAATTGCTTCCGGTCCACCAGGAAGGTGACAGGAGCGCCGGGGAGGGAGAGGGTGAGTTCGAGCCCGCTGTGGCGGGCCACCGGCTCGAACCTGCCAACGGTCCGCTGCAGGAGCGGCCCGAGCTCTTCTTCCACAAGGGTCGTCACCATCCGCCCCGCCTCGAAGCGATGCACATCCAGCAGTGTGTCGATCATGTCCACCATCTCGGCGCAGCTCTCCACGGCGGCGTCCAGGTACATACTCTGTTCCGGATTCACCGGACCGAGCCGCCCCTCCTTCACCAGGTCGATGGAGCCGATGATGGCAGTGATGGGGGTCTTCAGGTCGTGGGAGAGCATGCTGACGAAATCCTCCCGCTCCTGTTCCAGGGCCTTGAGGGCCGAGATGTCGCGAATGATCTCCACGCTCCCGATCATCTCGCCGGCGGCGTTCGCCAGGGGGGCGGCGCTGGAGAGGACCGGCACGACCCGCCCCGGCAGGCGGAGGTCGTAGGCCACGTCGAGGCACGGCTCTCCCGTGGCGAGCACCACGCGGCAGGGGAGCCGGTCGGCCGGGATGGCGGCGGAGAGGAGCTCCTCCACGGGGCGGGCATGGACCGCGGCCGCATCAACCCCGAAAAGTTCCGCGGCAGTGCGGTTGATGCTCATGACGAGTCCCTGGCGGTCCACGGCCACAAGAGCTTCTGCCATCCCCTGGAGAATCGCCTCCATCTTCCGGCGCTCTTCCTCCACCTCCCGCTGGAGCCGCTCGTTCTCGAGCCGGGTCCGGTTGTACTCGATGGCCCGCTCCACCCGCTTCTTCATATCGTCGGAGGAGAAGGGCTTGGAAATATAGTCCACCGCCCCCTTCTTCATGGCCTCAACGGCGATGTCCTCGCTGCCGTGGGCAGTCATCATCACCACCACCAGCTCGGGCCACTCCTGCCGGATCCGCTCCAGCACCTCAATGCCATCCAGGCGGGGCATGCGGATATCCAGGAGAATCAGGTCATAGTGTTCCCGGGCCAGCATCTCCAGGGCTTCCAGGCCATCCCGGGCCCGGGTGGTGCGGTAGCCGGCGTCCTCCAGTTGAAGCTTGAGGATGAGGGCGATATCCGCTTCGTCGTCGACGATGAGGATTTTGAGGTTATTCATGATTGTTCCTCATAGACGGGAACCGTGAAGGTGAAAACGTTCCCCCCCCCGGTCCCTTCGTTGTAGAAGATCCTGCCGTGGTGATGTTCGACGATTTCCTTGCAAATGGCAAGCCCAAGGCCCGTCCCGCCGTGCTGACGGCGGTCCGAATTGTCGAGCAGCTGAAATTTCTTGAAGAGTTTCCCCCGATCCGACCACAGGATCTCCCGGCCCCGATCACCCACGGATATGGCCACGTAGTTTGCGGTCCTCTCCGCCGTCACCACCACCCGTTCCCCCCGGGGTGAAAACTTGATCGCGTTGGAGAGGAGGTTAGTGAGAACCTGCACGAGACGGTCCTGGTCCCCATAGATGGGGGGGAGATCCTGGCCGCAGCGGTTCTCGACGGCAACGTCGTGCTCCAGGGCGTACCCTGCCAACTCCTCGATGGAGTGGGTGACCAGGGCCCGCACCTCCTGGGGCTCCGGCACGAACTCCAGCCGTCCCGATTCGATCCGGGCAATGTCGAGGATATCGTTCACGAGCCGGATCAGCCGGTCGGTGTTGCGGAGGCAGACCGAGAGAAGCTCCCCCTCCATCCCGCCGAACCCTTTCCCCCGGTCGTGGATGTACTGGAGCGACCCCTTGATGGAGGTGAGGGGTGTTTTGAGCTCATGGGACACCGTGGAGATGAACTCGGTCTTCACCCGATCCACATCCTCTTCCCCAGTCACATCGCGCACCGACATGACGACGCCGGCCAGGGCTCCCCCCTGGTCGCAGAACGGTGAAAGGCTGATCGTGAGTTTCTTCCCCTTCATGGACATCTCCACGTCCCGGCGGGGGGTCAGGTCATCGGTTTCTTTCATGGTGCGGACGTAATCGGCGAGGGCACAGAACTCTCCGCCGGCACAGAGTTCCTCCAGGGTATGCCCCATTACCCGGGGGGGAACCATCTCGAAGATCCGCTGGGCAGCGGGGTTAAAGAGGATGACTTTCCCCTCCCGGTCGGTGACCGCGATTCCTTCGGCCATGCCGGTGAGAATCGCCTCAAGACGCCCCATCTCCATCTGCAGGGCTGTTGTCCGTTCGCTCACGTTCTCTTCGAGGTGTTCATTCATCTCCTGGAGCTTGCGGTTCAGCTCCGCCTGTTCGCGGGCCGTGGCCCGGATGGTCCGGTCCCGCTCCTCCAGGCTTCGGGCCATGCGGTTGAACGCTTCTCCCAACTCTCCAACTTCGTCGGCGGTGGTTACCTCCACCCGCTGCCGCAGGTCCCCATTCTCGATCTGCCGCACCCCGCCGGCAAGGGCGTTCAGGGGCATGGTCAGCCGGCGGGCCACGTGAAAGGCCGTCAGAAACGTGAGGACGATGCCGATGACGGCGGAAACCAGGATGTTCCTCAGGCTGTCGCCGATGATTCCCTTGAAGTCGTCCCGGGACAGGGCCACGTAGAGGGAACCCACGTAGTCTCCGCGGCTATTGGTGAGGGGTGAGATAGCGGTCTTGTAGGCCGTTCCCCCTATGGTGACGTCGCCTCCGAACGACTGCCCCCGCTCCAGCTTGTCGAGGATATCGGGAGCGATGGCTGCGGGGTAGGGGAAGGCAGGATTGACGCCGGCCGGGGCAAGCCTATTGCCACGGATGACGGCCACAACCACCTGCTTGCCGAAAATCTCCTGAGTCCCGGCCGGCTGCTTCACGTCCCGGTCGATGACTTCCCCGGCCACGATGGCACCCAGGGCCTCCCCCCCCTCGGCCAGTACCGGGACGACGACGGTTATCATCATGACGCTCCCGTCTCTGTAGGGAGGACGGGAGCAGAAGTCGCGGACCCCGGCGCTGCAGAGGAAACGGTCGCTCACCAACTCGGTTGCGGAAACGGGCCGTTTTTCCCGCAGCGCCCGTTCCACGATGGGAGCCAGTTCGCGGACATTCTCCGGCACCGACTCGCCATCGCCGGCGATGACCTTCAGCTGCGGGTCCACAAAGAGGAACGGCTCAGCGAAGGGGAGGCTGGTCTTCCAGCGCCGCGCCGTCTCCTGGAGCCAGACCCTGTCCATCCGCCTGACCCGCTCCTGCACCGTCTGCGCGGAGGCGGGGAGGAGGAGGGCGTACTTCAGGTGCTCTGCCCGGGAGAAGTACTGGTCTTTGGCGTAGCGGAGGTTCTCGGCAAGTTCCTTGGCCAGGTTGTCTTCAAGGGAGGTGTTGATGCTGGTGACGGTTGTCTGGATAAGGATGGCGTAGGAGATGAAGAGAATGAGGAGGGTAGCCAGAAAAAGCTTGTTCCTGATCGTGAGGCGCAGGTTCATGGCATACCCTCCGACGGGTGTGGGGACTCGGGTTCTTACCCCCGCTCGGCCTTCGGGTCGCGGGTCATGAGTTCAAGGACCGCCTGCCGTGCCGGCTTGTCCTCGTAGAGCACCTGGTAGACCTTCTCGGTGATGGGCATGTCGACCCCCATCTGGCTGGCAAGACGCCAGGCCGACTCGGCGGTCTTCACCCCCTCGGCCACCATCCGCATCTCCCCGAGGATCTCCGCAAGGCGCATCCCCTGGCCCAGCTTCATCCCCACGGTCCGGTTGCGGGAGAGGTCGCCGGTGCAGGTGAGGACCAGGTCCCCCATGCCGGCAAGCCCGGCGAAGGTGGCCGGATCCGCCCCCATGGCGCGGCCGAGGCGGTTCATCTCGGCGAGCCCCCGGGTGATGAGGGCGGCCCGGGTGTTGTGGCCGAGCCCCAGGCCGTCGGAGATCCCCGCGGCCAGGGCGATGACGTTCTTGAGGGCCCCGCCGATCTCGACCCCCACCACGTCGCTGTTGGTGTAGACCCGGAAATAGGGGGCGGTGAAGAGGCGCTGGACCTGGGCCGCAGCCTCGAGATCGGCGGAGGCCGCCACCACCGCCGTCGGCATCTCCTGGGCCACCTCCCGGGCAAAGCTTGGGCCCGAGAGGACGCAGAAGCGGCCGGCGACTGCGGGGGGGAGGACGGCGGCGCAGACCTGGTCCATGGTCATGAGGGTATCGAGCTCAATCCCCTTGGAAGCGTTCACCAGCGTCACCCCGGGCCGCAGGAGGGGAGCGAGCTGCGTCAAGACGCTCCGCATGACCTGGGAGGGGGAGACGAGAACCAGCACATCTTTCCCCGTTGCCGCCTCCTCAAGAGAGTTGGTGAAGGCGAGGCCGGCAGCGAGTTCCGTGCCGGGGAGAAAGAGGGTGTTGACCCGCGTGGCCCGCATCTCCGCCACCAGCTCCGGCTCATAGGCCCAGAGGGTGACGTCCAGCCCCTTCTTTGCCAGAAGATTTGCCAGGGTCGTTCCCCAACTCCCCGCGCCGATGACTCCGATCTTTTCGCCCATGGACAGTCCCTCGCTCATGTTAGTTAACCAGCTAATAACACAGAGCAACTGAGCAACAGAGAAAACCCCTTTTTTCGAAAAATCCTGCCTGTTCCCAACTAGGGTTTTTTCTCAGATTTTACTCCGTTGCTCCGTTGCTCAGTGTTTCAAATAGCTTTTGCGCTTAATCCCACTCCCCATCCTCGTCGTCCCAGGGGGTGGGGGGGAACTGGTACCCTTCGGCCCGGGCCTCCCGGACCATGCCGATCAGTTCCAGGAGCCAGCGCCGCAGGAAGGGGTGCCGGTGAAGGGGGATGATCCCCCGGGAGAGGCTCACCGCGCAGGCCACGGTCTGGGCCACCGGGTGCTCCTCCCGGCCGGCGCGGACCATGAGGTCGGCCGTGAGGAAGAGCCGCCGGACTATCCGCTCCAAGCGGGGGGCCACTTCCTGGCTGCACCATTGCTCCAGGAACCGGTCCACGGCCGCCTCGTCCTCCCGGGCAAAGGGTTCGTCGCCGAACCGCTCCAGCTCGTCGGCCAGAAGCCGGGTCCGGCTGTCGAAGAAGAACCAGCCGTCAAAGAACCAGTCGTCCAGGAGCCCGGCGCTCCCGGCTACCTCATCAGGGCGGTCCGCCCCGGCCAGTTCCATCCCCCCGAAGGAGGGGACGTAGGGGCGCGGGGTCACGTCGAGCCCCGACAGGATCCGCTGCCGCACGTAAAACTCGGGAGGGAGGTAGAAGCCGCTTGCGTGGCTCCGCTCCAGGGCATCCCCGATCAGATCGGCCGCGTAGCCCGGGTCCACCGCCACCAGGGTCTCTTCCACGGCGTTTTCCCGCACGATATCCCCATATTCGTCCGGCGTCAGGCCGCTCCATCCCCAGGCATCCCGCATCCCGTCGGTCTCGTGGAGCTCCATGAAGAGAACGTCGAGACGATCGGACGCTGTCCAGCGTGCCACCAGGAGGCAGCTGAGTCCTGCGGCATCGGGGGGGCTCGCCCACGTGGCATGGAATGGCAGCTGCGGTTCCGCCCCGCCGTCGCCGGCGTCGACCCCCAGGAACCCCAGCCTCCGCAGGCTCCGCTCGGCCAGGGAACGGTGCTCTTCGAGCGCTTCGGCCAGATAACGCCGAAGCAGACGCGCAGCCCCGGGGAATCTGACCCTCCCCAGGGTCTCAATGATCTCCCGGTGGGTATCCGGCTCGTCGAACGCCAGGAGGACCCCGAAGAGGTCCACCACCCGGGGGTCGTCCACGAAGCAAAGCTCACGGACGATGGCCTTCTGGGCCTCCAGGCCGTAAGCGGCGAACTCCTCCATGAAAACGATGAGCCCTTCCTCCCCCCGGTCAAGGAGCCGGGGAACCGCAAGCCGAAGGGAGCCTCCGCTCCCGTCCACGGCCTGGGCGAAGGGGGGGGCTGACACGTCCACCCCATAGCCGGCCAGTGCCTGGATGAGGGCCAACCGGGCCGGTCCTTCCAAGTCCTTCCGGGTGAGGGCCACCTGGATCAGCTGCTCCAGCCACCCGTCATCCTCAAAGAAGCTCAGGAGCGTGGTGTAGCGGGAGATGACCGCTTCGTTCTTCTCCCGCCAGAGGCGCCGGAAGAGGGGAGAAAGGGCCCGGCGTCCCGCCGCCCTTAGCGTGGTGCCGATCCTGGTCAGTTCGTCGGTGGTGACGGTCTCTCTTGTCAGTTCCTCCAGGAGGTTCAGGATCGTGTGGCGCTCCCGGAGACTCGTGTCGATGCTGCGATTACTTTTCATAGGCGGGGACCGGGGACCAGGGACCCGCGGCCGGAAAATACGCATCATCCGGTCTTGGGCCGCTGTCCGTCGCGGCTACTCCTCGACAACCTCCGCCTCGGGAACGTCATCGCCGCTGTCGGGCCCCTCATCTCCCTCATCCTTTTCGGCCAGCTTGGCCACGGCCACGATCCGCTCGTTCTGCTCGGCGGTCATGAGCCTGACCCCCTGGGTGTTGCGGCCGATGACCGAGAAGGGGGCCACGGGTATCCGGAGGATCTTCCCCTGGTCGGTGATGAGCATCAGGTCGTTCTCGTCGGTCACCTGCATGATGTCCACGACGCAGCCGTTGCGCTCGGTGGTCTTGATGGTGATGATCCCCTTGCCCCCCCGGGACTGGACCCGGTACTCGTCCAGTTCGGTCCGCTTGCCGAAGCCGTGCTCGGTGACAGTGAAGATGGTGGAGCCGGTGGCGCTCGGGTTGATGACCTCCATGCCGATCACCACGTCGTCGTCCTCCAGGGTCATTCCCCGCACCCCGCGCGACACGCGCCCCATGGGACGGGCGTCCTCCTCGTGGAAGCGGATCGACTTGCCGTTCCTGGATGCCAGGAGTACGTCCTGCCGCCCGTCGGTGAGGGCCACGGCAATGAGCTTGTCCCCCTCGTCCAGGTTCACGGCGATGATCCCGCCGCTCCGGATGTTGGCGTACTCCCGCAGGGGGCTTTTCTTCACGACACCGAGGCGGGTCGCCATGAGGATGTTCCGCTCGTCGTCGAACCCCTTCACCGAGAGAATGGCGGTGATCTGCTCGTTCTCCTGAAGGTTCAGGAGGTTGACGATGGCCTTGCCGCGGGTGGCCCGGCCCCCCTCGGGGATCTCGTAGACCTTGATCTGGTAGACCTTGCCGGCATCGGTGAAGAAGAGCATGAAGTCCTTGCTGGAGGCGACGAAGAGGTGCTCGACGAAATCCTCCTCCTTGGTCTTCATGCCGGTCTTCCCCTTCCCCCCCCGGCGCTGGGACCGGTACTGGGAGACGGCGGTCCGCTTGATGTAGCCGGTGTGGGAGACGGTGACCACCACGTCCTCCTCGACGATGGTGTCCTCCAGGGAGATCTCGGCGCTCCGGTCCACGATCTCGGTGCGGCGCTCGTCGCCGAACTTTTCCTTCAGTTCCCGCAGCTCTCCCACGATGATCTTGAGGATCTCCGCCTCGGAGGCGAGGATCTCCTTGAGACGAGCGATGTACTTGAGGATGTCCTCGTACTCCTGGAGGATCTTGTCCCGCTCCAGACCCGTAAGGCGATGGAGCCGCAGGTTCAGGATCTCCTGGGCCTGGACCTCGGTGAGGCGCACCGGTTTCTGGTACTGGCTGTGGATGGCCGGCAGGGGGAGCCCCATCTTCTGGAGCCACTCCTCGTCGGAAAAGAGGCCTGACATGAGCCCTTCCCTGGCCTCGGCCGGGGTCTTTGACCCCCGGATCAGCTCGATGACCGCGTCGAGCCAGTCGAGAGCAATCTTGTAGCCTTCCAATATGTGGGCCCGGGCCTCGGCCTTCTTGAGATCGAAGATGGTGCGCCGGGTGACGATCTCGCGGCGGTGGTCGATGAAGTGACCGATGGCGTCCTGAAGCGTCAGGACCTTCGGCCGTCCCGCCACGATGGCGAGCATGTTGATGCCGAAGGAGGTCTGCATCTGGGTCTGCTTGTAGAGGTGGTTGAGGATCACCTGGGGATTCTCGTCCCTCTTGAGATCGATGACGATCCGCATCCCGTCCCGGTCGGACTCGTCGCGGATGTCGCTGATCCCCTCCAGCTTCTTCTCCCGCACCAGCTCGGCGATCTTGGTGATGAGGTTCGCCTTGTTCACCTGGTAGGGAATCTCGGTGACGACAATGGACTGGCGCTCGGTCTTCTTGTGGGTTTCGATGCTGGCCCGGGCTCGCATCTGGACGATGCCGCGGCCGGTCCGGTACCCCTGGAGGATCCCCTCCCGGCCGTAGATGAACCCGCCGGTGGGGAAATCGGGACCGGGGACCAGGGCCAGGAGCTCCTCGAAGCTGATGTGCGGGTTCCCGATGGTGGCAATGATCCCGTCGATGACCTCCGAGAGGTTATGGGGGGGGATGTTGGTGGCCATGCCGACGGCAATGCCGGAGGAGCCGTTCACCAGCAGGTTGGGGAACTTGGAGGGGAGCACCAGTGGCTCCGTGAGGGAGCCGTCGTAGTTGAACCCCAGATCCACGGTCTCCTTCTCCAGATCGTTCAGGAGTTCGTGGGCCAGCTGTTCCATCCGGATCTCGGTGTACCGCATGGCCGCCGGAGAGTCGCCGTCCACGGAGCCAAAGTTCCCCTGGCCGTCCACCAGGGGGTAGCGGAGCGAGAAGTCCTGGGCCATCCGGACGATGGTGTCATAGGCCGCCGTGTCGCCGTGGGGGTGGTACTTACCGATCACGTCCCCGACCACCCGGGCCGATTTCTTGTAGGGCTTGTTGTAATCGTTCCCCATGTCGTACATGGCGTAGAGGCAGCGCCGGTGCACCGGCTTCAGTCCGTCCCGCACGTCGGGGAGGGCCCGGCCGATGATGACGCTCATGGCATAGTCCATGTACGAGCGCTTCATCTCGTCTTCGATATTGACGGCAGTCTTGTTCAGGGTATGTTCAAGCATTCTGTTTCCTCGGATAATTACTAATATCGGTCATCAGATGTCGAGGTTCGACACGTTCAGGGCGTTCTTCTCGATGAAGTCCCGGCGGGGCTCCACCTGGTCTCCCATGAGGATGGTGAAGATGGTATCGGCCTCGATGGCGTCCTCAATCTTCACCTGGAGGAGGGTCCGGTTGGTGGGCTCCATGGTGGTCTCCCAGAGCTGGTCCGGGTTCATCTCGCCGAGACCTTTATAGCGCTGGATGGAGAGCCCCTTCTTGGCGGAGTCCATGAAGAAGGAGAGGAGGTCGAGCCCGATGGCGGTGGCGAAGAGCTCCCTCCCCTCGCTGGAGACCACGGCCCGGCCGTCGCCGAACATCTCCCTGACCTTCCGGAAGCTTTCGGCCAGGAGCCCGTACTCGTAGGACCCTATGATGTCGAGAGTGTGCTGGTCCAGGGCAATCCGGAGGTTGCCGAGCCGCACGATTGCCCGCCCGTCGTCCAGGGGGCTGGAATCACCCCCCTCGTAGACCCGGGATATGTTCGCCAGGTACGGCACCAACTGCTCCATGTCCTCGATGCCGGACTTGACCCCAAGCCGCAGAAAGACCCGGATGAGCTCCTCATTGATCCCCTTGCGCACCACCTTGTCCAGAATGGTCCGGTACTCCACCAGCTGCTTGAGGATCGGGATGATCTGCTTGCCGGTGTAGGTCTTCTCGCCGTTCTCCAGGAAAAGGACCATATCCTCGGTCCCCTCCTCCAGGAGGTAAGTCTGCATGGCCGCCTCGTTGCGGAGATAGAGCTCCTTGCGTCCCCGCTTCACCTTGTAGAGCGGCGGCTGGGCGATGTAGAGGTGCCCCCGCTCAACCACCTCCGGCATCTGCCGGAAGAAGAAGGTGAGGAGCAGCGTCAGGATGTGGGAGCCGTCCACGTCGGCGTCGGTCATGACGATGATCCGGTGGTAGCGGAGCTTGGCCACGTCGAAGTCTTCCTTGCCGATGCTGGTCCCCAGGGCAGTGATCAGGGTGCCTATCTCCTGGGAGGAGAGCATCTTGTCGAACCGGGCTTTCTCCACGTTGAGGATCTTCCCCTTGAGCGGCAGGATCGCCTGGAACTTCCGGTCCCGTCCCTGTTTGGCGGAGCCGCCGGCGGAGTCACCCTCGACGAGATAGAGCTCACAGAGGGCCGGGTCCCGCTCCTGGCAGTCGGCCAGCTTGCCGGGGAGGCTGGAGATGTCCAGGGCACTTTTACGCCGGGTCAGCTCCCGGGCCTTGCGGGCCGCTTCCCTGGCCCGGGCCGCTTCGATGGATTTGCCGATGATGTCCTTGGCGATCTTCGGGTTCTCCTCCAGGAAGACCGCCAGCTGCTCGTTCATGAGGGATTCCACGAACCCCTTCACCTCGGAGTTCCCGAGCTTGGTCTTGGTCTGCCCCTCGAACTGGGGCTGGGGAATCTTGACTGAGATTACCGCCGTGAGCCCCTCCCGCAGATCCTCGCCGGAGATGGAGACCTTCTCCTTCTTCGTCAGCTCGTTGGCCGCGGCGTAGGAGTTCATGGAGCGGGTGAGTGCCGCCCGGAACCCCACCAGGTGGGTACCACCCTCGTGGGTGTTGATGTTGTTGGCAAAGGTGAAAACCTTCTCGTCGTAGGAGTCGTTGTACTGGATGGCGATCTCCATGTCGATCCCCGCCCTCTCACCCCGGAAGTAGACCGGTTTCGGATGGAGCACGGTTCGGTTCCGGTTCAGGTACTCCACGAAGGAGACGATTCCCCCCTCGTAGTGAAAGTCGTGGTGTTTACCCTCTTCCCGCTCGTCGGAGATGGTGATCCGCACCCCGGCGTTCAGGAAGGCCAGCTCCCGCAGCCGCTGGGAAAGAATATCGAAGGAAAATTCCGTTGTCTCGAAGATGGTGTCATCGGGGAGGAAAGTGATTCTGGTTCCCCGTTTCTTGGTCTCCCCCACAATTTCCAGGGGAGTCAGCGGTGCTCCGTAGGCATAGGACTGCTGAAACACCTTCCCGTCACGGCGAATTCCCAGTTCAAGCTTTTTCGACAGGGCGTTAACGACCGATACGCCGACCCCGTGGAGACCGCCGGACACCTTGTAGGATGTGTTATCGAACTTACCGCCGGCATGGAGAACCGTAAGGGCCACCTCCGCCGCCGGTTTCCCTTCAGTGGGATGCATCTCGGTGGGAATACCCCGGCCGTTGTCCACCACCGTAATGGAGCCGTCCAGGTGGATGGTGACGTTCACCTCGTTGCAGTAGCCGGCCAGGGCCTCGTCGATGGAGTTATCGACAATCTCGTAAACCAGGTGGTGGAGCCCCTGGCTCGAAGTTGAGCCGATGTACATTGCGGGACGCTTGCGAACAGCTTCGAGCCCCTCAAGGACCTTGATCTTGTCCGCTCCGTAATCGTTGTTCAGTTCGTCAGCCATACTTCTCCCTCTATGAAGGCGTTACCGTTCCACGTGAAACGTGAAAGGACGCATGGGTTGCAATCCCCGCCAGGCGGAGGGTTGAAACATCGGTGGTGGTGATAAAGACCTGCATCCGCTTTTCCCGGAGGAAGGTCATGAGATTTTCGTTGCGCTGCGGATCCAGCTCCGAAGATATATCATCCAGCAGCAACACCGGCGGGGCTCCGTTAAGCCGCTCCAGGTACTCTATCTCGGCCATCTTGAGGGCCAGGACAAAGCTGCGCTGCTGCCCTTGGGAGCCATGGGTGCGGAGCACCCGGCCGTTCAGGATAAAGTCAACATCATCCCGGTGGGGGCCAACCACGGTGGTACCCCGGCGGAGTTCCTCGGCTTCATGGGCTTCAAAGAGCGCCAGCAAGGCGCCGGTTCCCTCTCCGGCAACCCGTTCGGGGCTCGTAAGATGCGGGCGAAAGGCAAGTCCGGCCTCTTCATTGCACCCGGCAATATCCCGGTAAAAACGCTGTACCAGCGGTTCTACCTCGGCCAGATACTCCATTCGTTTCATCATAAGCCGGGTACCGGCCTCGGCCAACTGGCCGGTCCATATGTCCAAGCCATCCCGGCTGCCCCGTTTCAGCAGGGCATTGCGCTGTTTGAGAAGCCGGTGATACTCGTGGTGGAGGAGCAGGTACCCCAGATCTCCGCTGAAGATGGCCCGGTCCAGGTAACGGCGCCGGAGGTCCGGGCCGCTGCGGGCCATGGCGATCTCCTCGGGGGAGAAGACCACGGCGTTCACGTTGCCGAAGAAATCGGCGAGCCGGGTCACCGGCTTCTGGTCGACCCTCGCTTTGCGGCCTTCCTTCCCCAGGTAGAGGGCGATCTCCCTGCCGACCCCATCCCGTTCGGCCCAACCCCGCAGCAGTGCATGTGGAGCGTTCCAGGTAACGAGATCAGGGGTCTTGGCGAGGCGAAACGACTTCATGGTCCCCAGGAGATAGATGGCCTCCAGGACCGAGGTCTTCCCCTGGCCGTTGGCGCCGTGGAGGACATTGAAGCGCCGGTCGAAGCGGATCTCCGCCGCGGCGATGTTCCGGAAGGAACTGATCTGGATCTTCGTCACGAACATGGTGTTTCTATAGCCGAAAGAACGGCAAAAGGCCTCTCCCGGGGAGGGGCCTTCGCCTTCCGTGCCTGCCGGTTACTGTTTCCTACAGCCGCATCGGCATGATCACCGCGGTGAAACCGTCGACCGCGGCCGGTTTCACGATGGCCGGCGACAGCTCGTCCCGGAGGACCAGCGCCACTTCGCTCTCGTTGAGGACCGCCAGGACGTCCAGGAGGTACTTGGCATTGAACCGGATGGAAAGGGGAGGGCCGCTGTAGGCTGCGTCCAGTTCCTCCGACGCTTCCCCCAGTTCAGGGTTGCTGGAGGAGATGATCATCTGCTCGCCGTTGATCTCCATCCGGATCCCCTTGAACTTCTCGCTGGAGAGGATCGACATCCGCCGCAGGGAGTGGAGGAACGGATCCCGGGCCACGGTCACGATCTTGTCGTTGGCCACGGGGACTACGCGGGTGTAGTCGGGGAACTCGCCGTCCACGAGCCGCATCACCACCACGGTGTTCCCCTTCTTGATGACGGCGCTGTTGTCCATGAAGCCGAGGGCCAGTTCTTCGGTGGTCGCCTCCTCGCAGATCTTCTTGAGCTCGAAGATACCCTTCTTGGGGAAGATGACCCCCTTGGCCATCTCGGGCCCCACGGCCCCGTGGAATTCCTTCTCGGCGATGGAGAGGCGGTGGCCGTCGGTGGCCACCATCCGGAGAATCGGTTTATCATCTTCAACGGTGGCCTTCACGAAGGTGCCGTTCAGGTTGTACTTGGTCTCGTCGAAGCAGATGGCGTAGGCGGTCTTCTCGATCATGTCGGCCAGGAGCGCCCCCTCGATCCGGATCAGGCTCTCTTCGTTCACCTTGGGGAAATAGGGAAACTCCTCGGGGGAAAGGCCGACGATGCTGAAGTGGGCCTTGCCACAGCGGATTTCCACCCAGTCGTTCTCCTTGGTGGCGAAAGAGATGGCTTCCTCGGGGAGTTCCTTGACGATCTCATAGAGCTTCTTGGCCGAAACGGTGATTCGTCCCTCCCGGGTCACAGTCGTCTCGTAGGAACTCTTCATTCCCACTTCCAGGTCCGTGGCCGTCAGTTCGATCCGATCGGCATGGGCCTCGATAAGGACGTTGGAGAGGATCGGCATGGTGTTCCTCTTTTCGACGATTCCCTGGATCTTCTGGAGAGCCCGGGAGAAGGTTTCCTTGTCGATCTTGAATTCCATCGCTCCTCCTTGTCAACAGATGCAGATTAGTATGTTTATGCTTTTTTAAAGCTTAGTAGAAGCAATAGGGGCTGTGGATCCGGGGATAACTCGGTAACTCACGATAGTAACACAATTTTTATAAGTGCTTCCCTGTTGACGGCTGCCGGGTTATCCCGGAGCGGACGGTCAAGGATAGGAAGGTTGTCCACAAAGGGTCCCTCCATTCACAGGGTTGTCCCCTTTAGTTCAACAGCCCCTTGCGCAGGGTCTCAATGGTGCTTTTCAGCTCGAAATCCTGGGAGAGGAGCTTGTCCACCTTCTTCACCGAGTGGATGATGGTCGAGTGGTCCTTCCCTCCGAATTTCTCCCCGATATCCGGGTACGAGGCCTTGGTCAGGTCGCGGCAGAGGTAAATGGCGATCTGGCGTGGCACCACCAGTGCCTTGAGGCGCTTGTCCGACTTAAGCTCCGCCACCTTGATGTTGAAGTGGTCGGCCACATACTTCTGGATCATCTCCACGGTGACCTCTTTGGTCTTGTCGACGATGATGTCTTTCAGAACCTCCCGGGCCATGTCAAGGGTGATGTTCTTTCCCGTGAGGCTCGCCACGGCGCCGAGGCGGATCAGCATCCCTTCCAGCTCCCGCACGTTGGTGCTGGCGCTGGAGGCAAGAAAGAGCGCCACGTCGTCCGGAAGGCGGATGCCGTCGGAATCGGCCTTCTTGCTGAGGATGGCCACCTTGGTCTCGGTGTCCGGGGGCTGGATGTCGGCGATGAGTCCCCACTCGAAGCGGGAGCGGAGCCGTTCCTCCAGGCCGGGGATGTCCTTGGGAAACTTGTCCGAGGTGACCACGATCTGCTTGTGTGACTCGTAGAGGGCGTTGAAGGTGTGGAAAAACTCTTCCTGGGTCCGTTCCTTGCCGGCGATGAACTGGATGTCGTCGATGAGGAGGAGGTCCATCTTGCGGAACTTGTTCCTGAACTGCTCCATCTTCTGGTAACGGAGGCAGTTGATGAGCTCGTTCATGAATTTCTCGGAGGTGTAGAAACAGACCCGGGCCTTGCGGTTCTTGGCCAAAACCTGGTTGCCGATGGCCGTCAGGAGATGGGTTTTCCCCAGACCCACGCCGCCGTAGATGAAAAGTGGATTGTACTTGCCGGCCGGGTTGTTGGCCACCGACAGGGCCGCTGCATGGGCGAACTGGTTGCTCCCGCCGCAGACAAAGGTGTCGAAGGTATACTTGGCGTTCAGATTGGTGGAAAATTCGGCGGGCACGCTTTTTTCCGACTCAACGGGCCCGAGCTCATCCTCTGTGTGGCTTTTGCGTGGGCTTTTCGCTGTCTTTTCCTGTTGCCGGGCCGCCACCTGGAGTTCAACCTGGAAGTGGGAGTCGGTGAGGGAGCGGACCGATTCGAGGATCATGGGAAGATAGCTCTCCCTGACCCGGTCCCTGATGAACTGGTTGGGGGCCTCCAGGAGGAGAGTATTTTTATGGGCTCCGGCGAACCTGATCGGCTCTATCCAGGTGGTGAAGGTCTGGTGCGTGAGCACCTTGGCCAGATTGGATTGTGCCTGGAGCCAAACATCTTCCATAGAGGGTAGTCTCGGGGACCAGTTATACACATGGTTGTCAACAGGTGTGAATAACTGGATTTTTGTTGATAAATTGAGGTATTGGAAGTGGAAAAGCTACTATTCTGGACAGGCTGGATGTAGCCTCAGGATAGAGGAGACTAGCAGAGGAGAGGGTTGTTTGCAAGGCCAAATGTACCGTAGGGAGGTAAATTTGTACTTGACAGACAATGGTTGCTGTGATTAAAGATACTCTCTTTGCAATATCAGCTAAAGAGACACTGATTCAGGGAGATAGCATATGAAAAGGACCTTTCAGCCCAGCAACACTTCCCGGAAGCGCACTCACGGCTTCCGTGTCCGGATGTCCACCAAGAACGGCCGGCTCGTTATCAAGCGTCGTCGTGCCAGGGGGCGTAAGCGTCTTGCTGTGACCATCGCCGGCAAGTAATCCTCCGTTTGCCTTCCGACGCCTGGAGGCGGACCGAGGGGGAATTCCTCTGTTCACGTTCACCAAAGACGAGCGTCTGCTCAAAAGAGTCGATTTTCTCAGGCTCTCGGAGAGAGCGCGCAAGATCAGCACCCCCTGTTTCCTTGTTCTTTGGGTAGCGGGTCCTGAACCAGCTTGTCGTATTGGCATCACCGTAAGCCGCAAGGTCGGCAACGCGGTAACCAGAAACCGGATCAAGCGCCTTGTGCGGGAGTACTATCGACTGCACAAGGCGCTCTTTCCTCCCCTCGACATCAACATAATTGCCCGAAGGGGAGCTGACAAGCTCGACTACCAGGGAGTCTGCAAGGAACTGGACCGGGTGGTGGAGCGCCTTGCGGGCCTCACACGATCATGCTGAAGATTCTCATCAAGATCATCGGCATCTACCAGCGCTACCTCTCGCCCCTCACCGGGCCCACCTGCCGCTTCTATCCCTCCTGTTCAACCTATGCCAAGGAATCGCTCATGCGGCACGGCCTGCTCAAAGGGCTGTGGTACAGTGCCGTCCGGATCATGAAATGTCATCCGTACCACCCCGGTGGCTACGACCCCGTCAAGTAACCATCCATCAGGAGCTGACATGGAAAAAAGGGCTTTGATTGCAGTTATCCTCTCTATTGTATTCTTCTACGGGTACTCGGCCCTGTTCCCCCCGCCGAAGAAGGAGGCTCCGGCGCCGTCCGCCCAGCAGGCGGTGACCGGTTCCCAGCCGGGAGCACCCCAGGCTTCTGTAGCAGCAGTTCCGGCCCCTTCACCTGTGCCCGCTGCAGCGGTTAAGGCCCAGCAGAAAGAGATAGCCGTCGAGACGCCGGACTATACGGCGGTCTTTTCGACTCAAGGGGGTAGTCTGACCCGCCTTGTCCTGAAAAAGTACCGGGAAACCGCTGACCTCACCGGCAAACATGTCACCCTGGTGGACGAGCGCGACCCGTCCGCGTATACCCTCTCCACCCGTGCTGCCGGCATTGGTCTCGATCTGTCTGCCCTCTTTGTGTCGAGCGCCGACTCCCTGACCGTGGAGGCAGGGGAGAAGAAGGAACTGGCCTTCACCTGGATCTCGCCTGCCGGCGTCACGGTCCGCAAGATTTACACTTTCAAGGGTGGCAACTACGGCATCGACATGGTCTACCAGACTGCCAATTCCGGCACGGCCCGGGCCGGAGCCGCCTTCCAGACGGTCATGACCTATCCGGCGGTTCCCCGGGTAAAGGAGAGCCGGCTTGAGACGTTCGGACCGGTGACCTTTGCCCAGGACAAGCTTACGGAGGAGAAGGTCAAGGACCTGGTCGGGCAGGGGAAGAGCTACAGTGCACCTCTCTGGAGTGGTTTTGCCGACAAGTATTTCCTCTCGGCCGTCGTGGGGCAGGGGGGGAGCATCGCCACGGCCGCTGTCCGCAGCACCCCCCGGGGGATGCTTGAGGACACCATCACCGCACCGGAAACTTCCCTGAATCCCGGCGAGTCGAAATCCGTCGCCTATCGCCTCTACTTCGGTCCCAAGGATCTGGATATCCTCAAGGCACAGGGAAACAGCTTGGAGCGGGCCATCGACCTGGGCTGGTTCGCAATGCTGGCCAAACCGCTTCTCCACAGCCTCAAGTTCTTCTACAAGTACGTCCACAACTATGGCATCGCCATCATCATTATCACGGTGATCCTGAAGATCATCTTCTATCCCCTGACCCACTCCAGCTACAAGTCCATGAAGCAGATGCAGAAGCTTCAGCCGAAGATGCAGGAGGTGCGGGAAAAGTACAAGAATGACCGCGATGCCATGAACAAGGCGATCATGGAACTCTACCAGACCCACAAGGTGAACCCCGTGGGTGGTTGCCTCCCGATGCTCGTCCAGATCCCGGTCTTCTTCGCCCTCTACAAGGCCCTCATGTTCTCCATTGAACTGCGCCACGCGCCGTTCATGCTTTGGATCCAGGATCTCGCCGGCAAGGATCCTTATTATGTGACTCCCATCATCATGGGGATCACCATGGTCATCCAGCAGAAGATGACGCCGTCCCAAATGGACCCCATGCAGCAGAAGATGATGATGGCCCTGCCGGTGGTCTTCACCTTCATGTTCCTGAACTTTCCGTCGGGACTCGTCCTCTACTGGCTCGTGAACAACGTTCTGACCATTATCCAGCAATCCTACATCAACAAGAGCATCGCCGCGGCCGAGGCCAAGTAGGGACACGATGTACCTGGAAGATACCATAGCGGCCATCGGCACGCCGGTGGGGGAGGGGGGGATCGGCATCATCCGCGTGAGCGGTCCCGATGTCCCCGCCATTGCCCGGCGGATCGTCCGGCGGGTTAACGAGAACGGTGACTTCGTGAGTCACCGTTTTTATTATGGCACCGTAGTGGATCCCGAGTCGGGGGACACCGTTGACGAGGTTATGGCGGTGCTGATGCGGGCACCCCGTTCCTTCACCCGGGAGGATGTCCTTGAGATCCAGTGCCACGGGGGATACCTGGTCGCCCGCCGGGTCCTGGACGCGGTGCTCCAGTGCGGCGCCCGTCCGGCCGAGCCGGGGGAGTTTACCCGCCGGGCGTTCCTGAATGGCCGCATTGACCTCGTTCAGGCTGAGGCGGTCATCGACGTGATCCGCTCCAAGACCGATGTGGCTCTCAATCTGGCCCAGCACCAGCGGGAGGGGCGCCTCTCCGAGCGGCTCAAGGCCGTGCAGGGTTGTCTGCGACATAGTCTTGCCCTTGTTGAGGCGTTCATCGATTTCCCCGATGACGAGGTGGATCCCGCCTCCCGGGTGGAGATCGAGGCAAAGGCCCGGGAGGCCTCGGGCCGAATTGAAGAACTCCTGGAGGGTTTCGACGAGGGGAGGGTGCTCCGGGACGGGGTGTCGGTCCTCATCGCCGGGAAGCCCAACGTGGGGAAGTCGAGTCTCCTCAATACGCTCCTCCAGGAGAAGCGCGCCATCGTCACGTCGGTCCCCGGTACCACCCGGGACATCATCGAGGAGGTGGTTAACGTCCGGGGCCTGCCGCTCCGGATGCTGGACACCGCCGGCATTCGGGAGACTGAGGATGTCGTCGAGCAGGAGGGAGTCCGTCTCACCCTGGAGAAGATACCCCAGGCTGACCTGATCCTTTTCGTCCTCGACGGTTCCCGTCCCTTTGACGACGACGACCGGATGATTCTTGCCGCCCTGGCGGAACGGCGCGTAATTGTCGTCACAAACAAGAGCGATCTTCCGGTCACCCTTCGTATTCCCGGCGAGCTGGAGGGTGTGCGCGCCGTTGCTATTTCCACTGCCACCGGGGCCGGCATCGACGACCTGCGGAAGGCCGTTTTCGAAACCTTCATTCACGGTCGAGCCATTGACAGCCGGGAGTATGTGGCCCTCTCGCAGACACGGCACCGGGATGCCCTGGTAAAGGCTCGGGGAAGAATCGCCGTATTCTTCGCCAATCTGGCGGCGGGCAACAATCTGGAAATTCTGGCCGTGGACCTCAGGGACGCCCTTGATGCCGTTGGGGAGGTTACCGGCGAGACGACCCCCGATGATATTCTTGAGCTGATCTTCCAGCGGTTCTGCATCGGGAAGTAGGTTTGACGAACAAGGGGTGCAACGGGTATCATTGGGTAGATGTTTCACGTGGAACATTGTGGCTAACTTCTTGTTGCCACTGACTAATTTGCTGGGATACCGTATCCATTATCGCCTCCTGTGAAACAGGATTGAGGTCATACGCAAGAGATGGAATTCATCGACTACGATAAACAGTACGACGTCATCGTGGTGGGGGCGGGCCATGCCGGCTGCGAGGCGGCCCTGGCCGCTGCCCGCATGGGGTGCGAGACGCTGCTTCTCACCATTAATCTGGACGCCATTGCCCTCATGTCGTGCAACCCTGCCATCGGCGGGTCGGCCAAGGGGCATCTGGTGAAGGAGATCGATGCCCTCGGCGGCGAGATGGGAAAGAATATCGACGCCACCGGCATCCAGTTCCGCATCCTCAATACCCGCAAGGGGCCGGCGGTCCGGGCCTCCCGGGCCCAGGCCGACAAGCAGCTCTACCGTCTCCGGATGAAACACGTCATGGAGCAGCAGGAACACCTCTCCCTCAAGCAGGCCGAGGTGACCGGCATTGTGGTTGAGGATGGCGAGGTACGCGGTGTCGATACGAAGGTCGGGGTCCGCTACCTCGGCGCCACCGTCATCCTCACCACCGGCACCTTCATGCGGGGGCTCATCCATGTGGGGCTCACCAATTACCCGGGGGGGAGGGCGGGGGATCTGCCGTCCGTGGGGCTGTCGGATCAGCTCCGGGAGCTGGGCTTTGCCGTGGGCCGTCTCAAGACTGGCACCCCGGCCCGGCTCGACGGCCGCACCATTGATTTCACCCGCCTGGAGCCCCAGCACGGGGATGACCCGCCAGTACCGTTCTCTTTCTCCACGGAGCGGATCGACCAGCCCCAGGTGCCGTGCTACATCGCCTACACCAACCCCCGCTCCCACGAGATCATCCGCTCGGGGCTCGACCGCTCGCCCCTCTATGCCGGCGTGATCGAAGGAATCGGTCCACGCTATTGCCCCTCCATCGAGGACAAGGTGGTCCGCTTCCCCGAGAAGGACCGCCACCAGACCTTCCTGGAGCCCGAGGGGCGGGACACGGTGGAGTACTATCCCTCGGGGCTCTCCACCTCGCTCCCCATCGATATCCAGTGGGCCTTCTACCGGAGCATCGAGGGGCTGGAGCGGGTGGAGATCATGCGGCCCGCCTATGCCATCGAGTACGATTACGTGGACCCGATCCAGCTCCACGCCTCCCTGGAGACGAAGCTTGTCCGTAACCTCTACCACGCCGGCCAGATTAACGGCACCTCCGGATACGAAGAGGCGGCGGGGCAGGGGCTCATGGCGGGGATCAACGCCGCCCTGCGGGTGCGGGACAAAGAACCGCTGATTCTGGGCCGGAGCGAGGCTTATATCGGCGTCATGATCGACGACCTTGTCACCCTCGGCACCCGGGAACCCTACCGGATGTTCACCTCACGGGCCGAGTACCGGCTCCTCCTGCGGGAGGACAACGCGGACCTGCGGCTGCGGGAGCGGGGCCACGCCGCGGGGCTTGTGCCGGAGGAAGAGTACCGGCAGTTTCTGGAAAAACGAGAGAAAATTGGTGCCGAGCTTGCGCGGCTCCAGGGGGCAAAGCTCCTCCCCTCCGGGGCGGATCCGGACTTCCTGGCCGCGTTTGCCCTGACCGGCCTCCAGAATGCCGTCACCCATGAGCAGCTCCTGCGGCGACCCGATATCACCTACAAGGAGTTGTGTCGCATCGATCCCCGGGCGGCGGAGGTGCCGCCGGTGGTTCGGGAGCAGGTGGAGATCCAGATCAAGTACCAGGGGTACATCGAGCGGCAGCTGGACCAGGTGGAGCGGGCACGGAAGCTGGAAGGGACCCGTGTTCCCGTCGGCTTCGACTACGGTGCCCTCCCCGGCCTCTCGGCCGAGGTCCGGGAGAAGCTGGCGAAGTTTCGCCCCGATACCCTGGGGCAGGCCTCCCGTATCCAGGGGGTGACCCCGGCGGCGATGGGGATCCTGGCCCTTGCCCTCAAGGCCCGGGGGTAGCATGGACCAGGAAGCCAAGGACCTCCTGGTGCGCGGAGCGGCCCAACTGGGGGTGGAACTCACCCCGGCCCAACTGGGGAAACTAGCCCTCTTTGCCGCTGAGCTTCGGAAATGGAACCGCAAGATCAACCTGACCGCCATCACCACCGAACGGGAGATCGCCCTGAAGCATTTCGTGGATTCCCTCTCTCTCTGCCGCGCGGTCGGGAGGGGGGGGCGGCTCCTGGATCTCGGCTCCGGCGGCGGCTTTCCGGTCATCCCCTTTGCCATCCTTCATCCGAAGAGCGAAGCGATGTCAGTGGATGCGGTGGAAAAGAAAATCATCTTCCAGCGCCATGTGGGGCGGCTTCTGGGCCTTTCGCACTTCCAGGCGCTCCATGCCCGGGGCGAGGAGCTGGCAGGGCGGTTTGCCGAGCACTTCGACTGGATCGTTTCCCGGGCCTTCTCCGACATCCCCACCTTTGTCCGCATGGCGCTGCCCCTCCTGAGGCCAAACGGTGCCATTGTCGCCATGAAGGGGCAGGGGGGCCGCGAGGAGGCCGAGACGTCCCGCCCCGCCCTGGAGGTGCTCGGTGTGGAGATCCGCCAGGTGCTGGAATTCCCTCTGCCGTTCTCCGGTGACGGGCGAAGCCTCATCGTAATGGGACGAAAAAACGAGGCATAGACTGTTTTCGCGTTATTGACACCAGATTCGCGTGTGGACGGTTTTGGGGTATAAGTGAGCCCGTGCCCTGTCTCTGCTCGAGAAAACCCGTTACATTGAAAAATCTGATGCCGCTTTTTTGGGCACATTGAGCCACGGATGATGATTGTCACGGGAAAGAAGCGTGATAATCTTTTCACAGTTCCATTCACCTCATCACCAAGGAGTGAACAAGCCATGAAGCATGCCATGCTCAAGAAAGGCGCCACCCTGCTTATCCCCCTGATGCTGATCTCGGCCTGCACCCCCTACCGGAGCCAGTACGTCGGTTTCCGGCCCGCCGAGGACTACGTGAACCGGCTCGTGGTAAGCGGCGTCACCATCGGCGGCGAGGCCTACGCCGACAGTGGGGCCGCCCAGAACGCCTTCGGCTTCGATATCAAGGGGAGCGGCCTCATTCCCGTCCAGATCGTCATGACCAACCAGGGGGCGAAAAACATGGAGATTGTCTCCAATCAGACCTTCCTGGTGAACGATCAGAACCGCTACTTCCAGGTGGTCCCCAACGCGGTGGCCGTGGACCGGATCGAGAAATCGACCCAGTTCGCCTCCTTCTTCGGGAGCGAGACCGGAAAGGGTGCCATTCTTGGCGCCGTCGGAGGTGCCGTACTCGGCGCTGCCGTCGGCATCGTCTCCGGTCACGGCATCGGCGAGGCGATCGGCAAGGGAGCTGCCATCGGCGGCGCCGGCGGTGCCGTTGCCGGCGGCCTCAAGGGGGGAACCTCGGGGGAACGGGAGCGATCCATTATCAATGACATTCGGTCCAAGGGGCTGGAAGGGAAGACCCTCCCGGCCGGGAGCATCGCCAGCGGCTTCCTCTTCTTCCCTGCCGAGGCGGATACGGCGCGGGAACTGCGGATGCAGCTCCGGGACCAGGACACCGGCTCGCTCCACAGTGTGGTTCTGAAATTCAAGTAACGGCGCTAAGGTGCCGCTCATAAAGAGGCCCCGGGCCTCTTTTTTTTGTCATGGGAGGGGAAGGAATGGAGTTTCGCGTCTACTATGAGGACACCGATGCCGGAGGGGTTGTCTACCATGCCCGCTACCTGGGCTTTTTCGAGCGGGGGAGGTGCGAGTTTCTCCGCCGGCGGGGACTGTCGGTGCGGGAGTTGGCCGACGAGGGTGCCGTCTTCCCGGTAGTGCGGATGGAGGTGGACTTCCGGGCGCCGGCGGTGCTCGATGACCTCCTCCGGGTGGAAACCGAGGTGCTTGAGGTGGGGAAGACCACGTTCTCCCTGAGGCAGCGGGTAGTGAGGACAGAAGACGGAAAGACCCTCGTGGAGGGGCGCGTCACCCTCGTCTGCGTCCGGCCTGGGATGAAGCCCCGCCGGCTTCCCGAGCAACTCATCGGGGCGCTCCGATCTACGAATGGGGCCGGCTAAAAGGCCGGTAAGGAGACATCACACAATGCTCGGAATCATCCTTAAATTGATTGTCAACGCAGTGGCCCTCTTTGCCGTGGTCCGCCTGGTTCCCGGCATCAGCATCGCCGGTACCGGTAATCTCTTCGTTGCGGCCCTTGTGCTGGGTTTCCTCAACGCGGTACTCAGGCCCATCATCTCCTTTTTTACCCTGCCGATCACGGTGCTCACCCTCGGCCTCTTCACCCTCGTGGTGAACGGCGCCGTCTTTGCCCTGGCCGCCTGGATCGTGCCGGGATTCAGCGTCGCCGGCATAGGGAGCGCGATAGTGGGGGCGCTGGTCTTCAGTGTCGTCAGCTTCGTGCTTAATATGATCGTTCGGCCGGTCGAGTGAAGTCCTGGCCATGAGGAACCTCATCCGCCACCTTGCCATTGGCGACGCCATCTGCTAGAGTCGACGTCTACCCGCTGCGGAATAGCGCGTCGATCACCGAAGGAGACCCTTTCCATGATGAGCACGAAGAAAACGGATTCCCTTGCCCACTACGCCGTCACGGTTGTGGGAAAAGACCGCCCCGGTATCGTGGCCGCAACGGCCGGGGTCCTCTACCGGCTGGGGTGCAACGTCGAGGATTCCAGCTCCACCATGCTCGGGGGGGAGTTCTCCATGATTCTCATCGTCTCCCATGAGAAACCCTTCAGCAAGGGGAGGATTCTGGAGGAGTTCCGGGGAGTGGCGGAAGAGATGGGGCTCACGGTGGCGGCCCGGACCCTTTCCCCCGACGAGGTGGCCTATCAGGCACCGGAAGGGGAGCTCTGCATGGTTTCGGTCTACGGCTCCGACCGGCCCGGGATCATCTACCGCGTGACAAATGAGCTGGCAGAGCGGAAGGTGAATATTACCGACCTCAATACCAAGCTCATCGGCACCAAGGAAGAGCCGGTCTACGTCCTGATGCTGGAGGCGGCACTACCGGAAGGTATTGTCGTGGAAGACGTGGCGGCAATGTTCGACAAGATTAAGAAGGAGATGAACGTGGAGATTTCGGTGCGATCCATCACGCCGGTCTCCCTCTGACGCCATGCCCGCACAGCCCATACTCTGCTATCCCCATCCCGTACTCAAGAAGGTGAGCCATGCCGTCGCCGTTATCGACGACGAGATCCGGTGTCTTATCGACGACCTTCTGGACACCATGCGTGCCGGACCCGGCTCCGTCGGGGTCGCCGCACCTCAGATCGGTGTCACCCTAAGGGTCTGCGTGGTGGACGTCTCCGGAAGCCGCCACGGTAAGGAGAACAACCACGGTCTCCTTGTCATGGTAAACCCCGAGATCGCCCACCGGGAAGGTGCGGCCATCATGCGGGAGGGATGCATGAGCGTCCCAGACTACACCGGCGACGTGGAGCGGGCCACCACCATCACCGTCCGGTTCCGGGACGGGGAGGGGACGGAGCGGGTGATCTCCGCCAGCGGCTTCGAGGCGGTCGCCATCCAGCACGAGATGGACCATCTGGACGGGATCCTCTTTTTGGATCGGATCGTGTCGCTCAAGACGGGGCTGTTCCGGAGGAAGAACTACAGGTAGCGTGAGCTGCCGGATGGATAAAACTAAAGCGGGGAGGCTGCTGGCGCGGCCCCCCCCCGAAGACTGGCGTCGTAGTCTGTGGCGGTTACTTCATCTCTTTCAAGTCCTGCACTTCTTTCTTCCCGGCTTCCTTCATCTGCTTGGCCTTCTCCTTCTTCTGCTTCACTTTGCTCTTTACCTTTTCGTGCTTTTCAGTGGCCTGGGCTTTTTTCTTCTCAACCTGCTCCTTTACGTCGGTCTGCTTGTCGGAGACCTTCTTTTCCTTTTCGGCAAGCTTCTCTTTCGCGGCCTTTTCCTTCTTCTGGACCTTTTCCTTTGCCTTATCCTCCCTCTTCTGGAGCTCGGCAGAGGGGGAGGGGATGGTGTAGTCGGCGGCCGAAGCGATACCGGCAAAGGCGCCGAGGGTGATGCAGGCGGTCAGGGTCAGCAGGGTTTTCTTCATGGTCTTCCTCCTTGGTATTGGTGTGAATGCCCGTACGGGGTACGGGAAGAATAGAATGTGATCGTCGTATGTTCAAGCATTAACTATCGGCCCTTCAGATAGGCCACCACCTCGTCGGTGGTGCGGTTGGCGGCGGTGGCGCAGTCGTTGAGGCCGATGCCGCGGTAGGAGTTTCCGGTAAGGAAGAACCCCGGGAGGGCCGAGGAGCGTTCCTGGAGAGCCGCCAAGCGCTTTCCGTGGCCGACGGTGTACTGGGGGATGGCCTGGGGATGGCGGAAGATCCTGATAAAGGAGGGGTCCGCCGTGATTCCCATAGTCGCCTTGAGATCTGCCTTCACCCGCTGCATCACCTCCGCGTCGGAAAGTTTCACGTACTCGGGGAAGCAGGCGCCGCCGAGCATGCTCCGCAGTAACACCTTACCCTCTGGGGCACGGTTTTCGAAGATGCTGGAGTCCCAGAGAGTGCCGAGGGTGTTCATCCCCTCCACCTTGGGGATCAGGTAGCCGAAGCCATTCAGGTCGTAGGCGATCCGCTCCCGTTCGAAGCCAAAGCAGACCACGGTCATGGAGGCGTAGGGGATCTCCCCCAGCACCTGGGCCATGGCGGCGTCAACGCCGCTGACGATGCCGGCGGTGGCATGGGCCGGCGAGGCGAGGATCACCACGTCGGCGTCGATATCGACGGTGGGCGTCTTCAGCCGCCACGGGACGCTTGATCCCCTGGTCAAGCCCGTCACGGGCTGACCCGTAACCACGGTCGCGGAACCGAGCTGCTCCGCCAAGATGTCGGTCAGCTCCTGGATCCCCCATCGGAAAGAGGTGAGGACTCCACCGGGGCCGGCGGCGCTCGATACCGCCTTTCCCTGGGCCGCTTCCTGCTTCTTCTTTTTCGCCAGTTTGATCATGGCTTTTATGAGGCTGCCGTATTCGTCCTCCAGTTCCGCGATGCGGGGGAAGCAGGAGCGGAGCGACATGGTTTCCGGGTCGCCGGCGAAGATCCCCGACACCATGGGGGAGATGAGCTTCTGGAGGGCCTCCTCGCCGAGGCGCCGGCGGCCGAAGGAGGCGAGGGTCTCGTCGGTGCCGTCGGTCCGCTTCGAGATGAAGGGCTCCATGGCGAGGCGCAGCTTGCCGGGCCACGAGATGAGGCTGCTCTTGAGAAACATGGGGCCGTTCTCGGGGAGCCGGTTCAGAACGCCCCCGGTGTAGATGAAGCGTTTACGGGCGTTATCGTTACTCCGCAGGAGCCTTTCCGAGGCACCCAGGTCCCGGCAGAGGTCGAGGGTCTGGGGCTTGGAGTCCAGAAAGCCGTTGGGCCCCCACTCGCAGAGGTATCCCTCCTCCTTGATGCTCCAGATCTTGCCGCCGACCCGCTCTTCCTTTTCCAGCAGGGTCACATCCAGCTCGATGCCCGCCTCTGCACCTTTATTGCGCAGCTCGAAGGCGGTTGCGAGTCCCGAAATGCCGCCCCCCACCACGATAACTTTTTTCATCCCTGCTCCTCACCGTTCGATGAATGCACTCTGATCATTGATAGACCCTGCATGGGCGGCTGTCAAGAAAGTAAACATGGAGCCTTCTCCAGCTGAACCGTTGACAGGGTACCCCGGAGCGCTTACATTCTTTCAAGACCTACGGAAAGGATTTTCAGATGGCGCAAACGGATTACTACGAGGTACTCGGCCTGAAGAAAGGGGCCACTGAAGCTGAGATCAAGAAGGCTTATCGGAAGCTGGCCGTCAAGTACCATCCCGACAAAAATCCCGGCGACAAGGGGGCCGAGGACAAATTCAAGGAGATCAACGAAGCCTACGCCGTGCTCTCTGATGCCCAGAAGCGGGCCCAGTACGACCAGTTCGGCTCCAGCGGCTTCCACCAGCGCTACAGCCAGGAGGACATCTTCCGCGGGTTTGACGTGGGGGATATCTTCAAGGACATGGGGTTCGGCACCGACGACATCTTCTCCCGCATCTTCGGCGGCGCCGGCGGTTTCCGCCAGGGGGGGTTCGGCTTCGGTGGCGGTCGCCGGCGGGGCGAGGACTTCACCATGGAGGTTCCCGTTACGTTCCGGGAATCGTATGACGGCGGAGAAAAGCGAGTGGCCTTCATGCGAGACGGGAAGCGGGAGGAGCTCGCCGTCAAGATACCGGCCGGGGTGGAGGACGGCGCGCGGCTTCGGGTAGCGGGGAAGGGGGGCTTTGGCCATGGCGGCGGACCAACCGGCGACCTCTACCTGATCATCAAGGTGGGAACCGATCCCCATTTCACTCGGGAGGGTGATGACATCGTGGTGGAGCGGAAGATCCGCTTTACCGACGCCCTCCTCGGCGCCTCCCTCGACGTGCCAACCTTGGAGGGTACCAAGCGGATCAAGATACCCGCCGGCATCCAGCCGGGGACCAAGATCCGCCTCAAGGGGCTCGGTTTCCCCCGCATGGGGAAGGCGGGAAAGGGAGATCTTTTCGTGCGGATCGGGGTGTCAGTGCCCGAGAGCCTTACCCCGGAGCAGAAGACCCTGGTGGAGGAGTTGCGGGGCAAGGGGCTGTAAAGGTCGGGACCGGGGACCAGGGATCGGTAAAAGCGAAGAAAAACGTCAAGAGCATCCGAACCAAAAGTCGGCGAGAAGCGGGTGGAGGTTGGTTTACGGTTTTGCTGGTCCCCGGTCCCCGGTCCCCGTTTCCTGTCTAATCTCTATGGCCGCCCCCTTGCGGAGGTCGGCCACCCACTGGTTGAAGCGCTCTTCCGACTTTTTCCGGTAGAGGATGTCCTCCACTTCGGCCTTGACCTGTTCGAAGGGTTTCGGTGTGCCGGCGAAGCGTGCCTCCAGCTTGACGATGTGGAGCCCCCCCGAGACATAGATGAGGTCGCTCACCTCGCCCGGCTTCATCTTTATGAGGCTCTCCTCGAATTCGGGGAGGATGTCCCCCTTGCGGAAGGTTCCCAGATCGCCACCGGTATTCTTTGCCGCAGGGTCGTCTGAGTGCTGGCGGGCCAGTTCGGCAAAGTCCTTGCCGTCACGGGCCTCGTGGAGGACGGTCAGGGCGGTGGTCATGATCTTCTTCACCTGGTCGGCCGGCATCTTTTCATCGAGCTTGAAGTAGATGTTGCGGGCCCGGAAGTTCTCCTCGCCGCCAAACCGGCCGGGGTTCGCCTCGTAGTACTCCCGCATCTCCCGTTCACCGACCTGGATCTTCGACCGCACCTCCTGGCTCACAAGGCGCAGCCGCTCCAGCTGTTCGCGGATCTGGACCTTGTACTGGTCGAAGGAGAGCCCCTGATTGGCCAGGGCCGAGACGAGGGACTCCTGGGAGAGCTTGTTCTGCCGCTTCACGTCCTCGATGGCCTGCCGGACTTCCTCTTCGCTTACCTTGATGTCCAGCTCCCGGACTTTCTGCTCCACGAGCTTCTTGTCGATGAGGCGGTTAAGGGCCGTCTCGTCCAGATGGACGAGGGATTCAGGGGGGGGCGGAGGCTGCTGGCGCTCAGCCTCTTTGAGGATAGTTGCCTTTTCCTTCTCGACCGCGTAGGAGGTGATGATTTCGTCGTTGACGACGGCAAGAATCCGGTTGACCACCTCTGCGTGTGACGGTGAGGGAAGGGTGGCGATAAGGACAAGGGTGGCTGTGATGAGGGTTTTAATCATGGTTTCCGTTGGGGAGGGGGCACGGGGCTGCCGACGTTGCTGCCGGCAGCCCCGGTGCGCTTACTTCGTTTCCGCTTTCTTTGCCGGAGTGCTCTCGGGGCCCGCGGGTGCCGGCTTTTCCGCGGCGGCGCCTCCGATTCCCTTGAGGACGTCCTCCTTGATGGTGACCTTGGCCCCCTTCTTGATGTCATCCTTGAGCTTCTGGAAGACTTCCTGCTGCTTGCTGGGGAGGATGGCTGCCCTGAGCTGCTCTTTCACCTCGTCGAAGGTACGGATGCCGGCCGGCCGCTTGCCGGTCAGCTTGATAATGTGGTAGCCGAACTTGGTCTTGACGATGCCGGAGGTTTCCCCCTCTTTCAGGCCGAATACCACCTTTTCGAATTCGGGGACCATGGAGCCCTTGCTGAACCATCCCAGGTCGCCTCCCTTGGCCGCGGCGGAGTCGATGGAGTGCTTCTTGGCCAGCTCCTCGAAGTTCCCCCCTTCTTTGAGTTCCTTGAGGACCTTCTGGGCTTCGTCCTCGCTCTTCATGAGAATGTGGCTCGCGTGGACCTGGGGACCGGTCTTGAATTTGTCCTTGTTTTCTTCGTAGAACTTCTTCATCTCCTCGTCGGAGACTTTGGCCTGCTCCTCCACCTTCTTCTTGAGGAACGCCTCCACTACGACCCGCTTCTTGAGCTCCTCCAGCTTGGCTGCCACATCGGGGCTCTTGTCCAGGCCGTCCTTTCTGGCCTGCTGGAGGATCAGCTCCCGGACCACCATGGTGTCGAGGAGTTCCTTTTTCCCTTCGGCAGTGTCGGCCATGGGCTTCAGGTAGGGGGGAAGGTTTTCCAGCTCCTTCTGGAAGTCGCCGGTGGTGATGGTGTCGCCGTTAACCTCGGCGATCACTTCCCCGGCCTTCTTGGCGGGGGCCGTGGCAGTGCCGGTTTCGGTCTTTCCTTTGCAGCCGGTGAACGGGACCGCCAGGAGGGTGGCCGAGAGGATCGTCAGAACCGCTGTTCGTTTCACGTTGAAACTCCTTTTCAGGCTCATTAAGTATTGAAGAATCTTACGGAAGCTAGCACATCACCCAAGCCTTTTCAAGAGATTTCTGGCCTCTTCCAGGACCCCCTCGAAGGAGGTGTCGGCAAGCTCCGCCGTAAGCCGGAAGTCCGGTGAGAACTGGTATCGCTTCGGGTTTGAACGGATGAGTCCGATGATGGTATCCGGAGGGACCGGCGTCTTCTGGTGGAAGCTGAGGCAGAGGCGCCTGCCGTCGAATTCCGCCATGGTGATCACGAAGCGCTTGAAGTGAATCCGCAGCTTCATCACTTCCAGGAGGTACGTGGCGGCCAGGGGAAGTTTACCGAAGCGGTCCACCAGTTCCGCCATGACTTCGTCCACTTCTTCCTCGTTTTCGGCCTGGGTGAGCTTCTTGTAGATGATAAGCCGCTGGTTGGGCTCTTTGACGTAGTCCTCGGGGACGAATGCCGGTATCCGGAGGTTGATCTCCGGCTCCACCCGCTCCAGCCGTTCCTCACCCTTCAGGTTCTGGATCGCCTCCTCCAGGAGCTCCGTGTAGAGGTCGAAGCCCACGGCGGCTATGTTCCCCGACTGCTTGGCCCCCAGGATGTCGCCGGCGCCGCGGATTTCGAGATCATGGGTGGCGAGCCGGAAACCGGCGCCGAGTTCCGTCAGTTCCTGAATAATCTTCAGTCGTTCCCGGGCATCGGACGAGATGGCCCCTTCGCCGGGGATCAGCAGGTAGGCGTAGGCCCGCTGCTTGGAGCGCCCGACGCGACCACGAAGCTGGTAGAGCTGGGCCAGGCCGAAGGTGTCCGCCCGGTCGATGATGAGGGTGTTGGCGTTGGGGATGTCGAGCCCCGACTCGATTATGGTCGTGCAGAGCAGGAGATTGGTCTCTCCGTGCATGAAGCCGAGCATCACCTTCTCCAATTCCCCTTCGTCCATCTGGCCGTGCCCCACGGCGATCTTTGCCTCGGGGACGATGCGGCGCAGGTGCTCGGCCCAGTTCATGATGGACTGGACCCGGTTGTGGACGAAGAAGACCTGCCCCCCCCGGCGCAGTTCCCGCATGACCGCCTCCCGAATCAGGTCGTCGGAGTTGCGGGCTACGAAGGTCTTTACCGCCAGCCGGTCCACCGGCGGGGTGTCGATGATGGAGAGGTCCCGGATCCCCATCATGGACATGTAGAGGGTCCGGGGGATGGGGGTGGCGGTGAGGGTGAGAATATCTACCACCGCCTTGTATTTCTTGAGTTTTTCCTTGTGGGTGACGCCGAAGCGCTGTTCCTCGTCCACAATGAGGAGCCCCAGGTCTTTGAAGGAGACGTCGCTCTGGAGCAACCGGTGGGTGCCGATGATGACGTCGATGGCCCCCTTTTTCACCTTCTCCAGGATCTCCTTCTGCTCCTTGGGCGTGCGGAAGCGGGAGAGCATCTCTACGGTGACCGGGTAGGCGCCGAGACGGGCCTTGAAGGTCTCCAGGTGCTGCTGGGCCAGGACTGTGGTGGGGACCAGCACCGCCACCTGCTTGCCGTCCATGACTGCCTTGAAGGCCCCCCGCATGGCCACCTCGGTCTTGCCGTAGCCGACGTCGCCGCAGACAAGGCGGTCCATGGGTTTCGGGCTTGTCATGTCGCCGATCACGTCCATGATGGCCGACATCTGGTCCGAGGTCTCCTCGTAGGCGAATGAGGCCTCGAACTCCCGGTAGAGGTCGTCGGGGGGGGAGAAGGCGTGTCCCTCGTGGAGCTGGCGGGCCGCGTAGATCTGCAGGAGCTCCCCGGCCATCTCCTGCACGGCGGCCCGGGCCTTCCCCTTGGCCTTTTCCCAGGAGGTTCCCCCCAGCTTGTCCACCCGTGGTTCGAGCCCCTCGGCCCCAACGTAGCGCTGGACGAGATTCAGCCGGTCCACGGGGAGGTAGAGCTTGTCCCCTCCCGCGTATTCAAGGAGGATGAAGTCACCGGCGCAACCGCTCAGGGAAATGTGCTGGAGCCCCCGGTAAATGCCGATGCCGTGGTCCAGGTGGACCATGTAGTCGCCGGGCTTCAGCTCTGCCAGCGACGTCATGATCTGCTTCTTGCGCAGCTCCGAGACCCCGCGCCGCTTCTGGCGGCGGCCGAAGATCTCCTCTTCGGCTATGACAATGAGCTTCTCTTCGGGGAGCCGGAACCCCCGTGAAAGGTCGCCGATTACAACGTCCACCTTGCCGTCGCCCCGCTCCCGCTCGGCGGGGAAGGGGCGGTCGGAGATGTTCAGGGGGAGGGGGTAGTGGGAGAGGAGCTCGTAGAGGCGTTGGGCCTGGCCCCGCTGGTGGCAGGCGACTATTACCCGCTGCCGCTCCTCCAGCCAGCCGTTGAGCCGTGTCACCAGAGGCTTCAGGACCCGCTCACTGTCGGAGGAGACGTCCACCTTGAGGTCGGTGTTTTCCTGGATGTCCAGGGCTACGGCTGTTTTTTCGTCGACCTCCCCGGTTACGGTCAGGTAGGGGATGGTCACGAGCCGTCCCGCTTCGATGCTGCCGGCGGTTTCCGAAGCGGTCAGGAAGAATTCCGCCGGTGACGCGAAGAGGTCTCCCTGTTCCCGCGCCTGGGCCGAGGCCGTTTCCAGTTCTGCGTCGAGCCGCGCATTTTCATCGGCCAGGGCGTCAGGGTCCAGGATCACCCGGACTGCGTCGCCGGCATAGTCGAAGAGGGTCTCCAGCCGGGGATGAAAGAGTGGGAGGAGCCACTCTACGCCGGCGGGGTAGAGGCCTTGCTGTAGCTGCTCCAGAAGTTCCCGCCGGGCCACGGGGGATATCTCCAGCTCGTCGCAGCGGGCCTTGATGCGGTGAGAGGCGGACTTCAGCACTTCATCGGTCAGGACCATCTCCCGGGAGGGGAGGAGGAGTAGCTCTTCCAGTGGAGCCAGGGAGCGCTGGGATAGGGGGTCGAAGGCCCGGATGGTCTCCACGAAGTCGCCGAAGAACTCGATCCGCACCGGCTGTTCGAAACCGGGGGGGAATATGTCCACGATTCCTCCCCTTACGGCGAAGGTTCCCCGGTCTTCCACCAGGGGGACATTCAGGTAACCCAGAGTGACGAGTTTTGCGAGAAATTCATCCCGGTTGCTTTCCTCGCCGGGGAGGAAGTAGAGGGAGGCGTTGTCCAGCATCGTCCTGGGGAGCACCCGCTGCCTGAGGGCCGCTTGAGTGGTCACCACGGCGGCCGTCTTGCGATCCATGAGGCGGCGGAGGCAGGCGAGCCGCTGGCCGGTCACGTCGGCGTGGGGCGATCCCTTTTCGAAGGGGGCCACGTCCCAGGCGGGAAAGGAGAGGACGTCGAAGGGGCGCCCGCTGAAGAAGCGAAGCTCGGTGCAGACCTCGGCGGCCCTGTCGGCGTCGGGGGCGATGACGAGGAGGGGGCGCTCCGCCGTTTTCAGAAGCTGGGCCAGGAGATAGGCCGGGGCCGATCCTTTGAGACCGGTGAGGGTGACCCGGCCGGTTTTTGGGGCGAGGTGGTCGGTGATCCGGTCGATGAGCTGGCTGTTTGCGAGGGGCATTCCGTCTTCCTTTGCGTCGTAAGGGTGCTCTGGAACGATACCAGCGCGGCTGTGAAAAGGCAAGGCTGCCCCCTCGGCGTATCCCTTGGTGAAAGGGGTTCCGGGGGCGCAGGACCGGGTTCTCGAGAAAAAAATGCTCAAGGAAGGCGAAAAATGTCCGATACGGAAAGAGGGGACAATGTCGTCTGCCTCCGGCAAGTCCGCCCCCCTGTTCGCACTACGCCCGAGAGGAAGTACCGTCCATGAAGCACCTCCTGTTCCGTTGCCTGGGAATTCCGATCGTCATCACCACCTTCTCCGTCTCCGTCGGCAGTGAAACGCCGGCCGCCGCCTCCCCGGCGGGGAAGAAAAAAACCGAGTCCACCGAAGTCGCGGCCTCTTCCCCGGCGAAGCCGGCCCTTGCCTATGCCGAGTATGTGCGTCTCGTAAGCAGGCGGGGTGTCGCCGGGCGTGGCCACGCCAAAAAGAAGCCGGCGAAGGCGGCAAAGGTGACCCGTACTGCAAAGAAAGCGGACCAGAAGGTGGTTTCCGCAAAAGCCGAGCCGACGCCGGTCGTTCCCGTCCGGACCGTTGCGCCGGTCGTGGCAGTCGAGCCGAAGCGGGGAGGGGGATGGCGGCCCGGTCCGGCAGAGGTGCGCGAGGTCCTTGGCACGACCCGCGATCTGTCGGGGGCGAACCTGCGGGGGATGAACCTGGCCGGCCTTGATCTGCGCAACGCCTCCCTGGCCAATGCCGACCTCTACCTGGCCAATCTGGCGGGGGCGTGCCTCGACGGGGCGAACCTGCGGGGGACATCCCTCGAAATGGCCAATCTGCGGGGGGCAAGCCTCAAGGGGGCCAAGCTCTCGGGGGCCGGCCTCTTCATGACGAACCTGGAAGGGGCCGACCTGGAGCGGGCGGACCTGACGGGTGTCTATGCCGTGGGGGCGAACCTGCGGGGTGCAGCGCTGGCAAGCGCAAACTTACGGGGCGGGCTCTTCACCAATGCGGTCATGGAGCGGAGCGTGGCGGTGCTGACGGAGGATGGAGAGGGGAGGGGGGGCGGCACGGTGACAAAGGCGGCGGCACGGGACGATGCAGCTCGACCCGACCCGGCCGAACGGCTCACGTTCCTCAAATTCTGACCAGTTTCCCTGCGTTGCGATAACAAAAAAACCGGCTCCCCTCGAGGGGATGCCGGCTTTTTCATTGGCTGCGGAGGCCGGGTGCTATGGCGTATCGTCCAGATACTCCCGGGAGTATTTCACGTAGTTGCCCGCAGACCGCTGGAGCCAGGCGATTTCGTCAGGAGTCAAATCCCGCTTGTACCGGGCCGGTGCCCCTACCCATAGGGTGTGGGGGGGGATTACGGTCCCCTCGGTGACCAGCGCCCGCGCCCCTACCAGTGCCCCTTTTCCAACCACTGCCTTGTCCATGACCATGGCCTGCATGCCGATGAAGGCGCCGTTTTCGATGGTGCAGCCGTGGAGGGTGACGCTGTGCCCCACGGTCACGTCGTCACCGATGACGAGCGGGGCGCCGGGGTCGTCGGCGTGCTTCTTGTGGGTCACGTGGAGCATAGTGAGGTCCTGGATATTGCTCCGGGCGCCGATCCGGATGAAGTTCACATCTCCCCGGACCACCACGTTATACCAGATACTGCTTTCGGCCCCCACGGTCACGTCGCCGATGACCACGGCGGTTTCGGCGATGAACGCTGAAGGGGCGATCTGGGGTTGCATCCCCTGGAATGAACGGATCATTGGAAAACCTCGACAGATTGGATTGTTCCGGTCCCGGGTCCCCGGTCCCCGCATCTCAGTCCCTCGGTATGGCGATCATCCGGTCCAGTGCCCGCTTGGCTTGCACCCGGATATCCTCAGGCACCTGCACCACCGGCGCCATGGTCGTGAGGGCATCGAGGATGTCCTCCAGGGAGGTGAGCTTCATGTTGGGGCAGACCAGAGCCGGCGAGGCGAGGATGAACTCCTTGTCGGGGTTCTCCAGGCGGAGCTTGTAGAGGATTCCCGCCTCGGTGCCGATGATGAAGCGTTTGGCCGGACTCTTGCGGCAGTAATCGTACATGCCGCTCGTGGAGCAGGCGTGGTCGGCCAGGGCCACCACCGCCGGGTTGCATTCGGGGTGGCAGATGAAAAGGGCATCGGGATTCTCTGCCTTCAGGCGCGCCACCACGTCGGCCTTGAGCCGCTCGTGGGTGGGGCAGTAGCCGTCCCAGTAGTGGAAGGTCTTGTCGGACTGTTTCGCCACGAACTGCCCCAGGTTCCGGTCGGGGACGAAGATCACCTCCCGGTCAGGGAGGGAGTTGACCACCTTCACAGCGTTTGCCGAGGTGCAGCAGATGTCGCTCACGGCCTTTACGGCCGCCGATGAGTTCACGTAGGTGACCACCGGCACGCCCGGATGCCTGGCCTTCAGCTCCAGGAGTCCCTCCACCGTCACCATGTCGGCCATGGGGCAGCCGGCGTCGCGCCGCGGCAGGAGCACCGTCTTATGGGGCGAGAGGATGGATGCCGACTCGGCCATGAAGTGAACACCGCAGAAGACGATCACGTCCGCAGCGGTTTTGGCCGCCTCTTGGGAGAGCCCCAGGGAGTCGCCGGTGATGTCGGCGATTTCCTGCACCTCGTCCCGCATGTAGTTGTGAGCCAGGAGGACGGCGTTGCGCTCCTTGAGGAGCCGCCTGATTTCCTGCTTGATGGTATCGGCCTGCATGGGTGTGTTTCCTTTCCCGTTTTCCCGTATACGGGCGAAATTGGATGATACTAAATCAACGTTCGCCCCGATGTCAAACCCTTTGCCCGTCCATGGGCGGGGCCTCGATATGGCGCCCTTGACACGACTCGGCCCACACTCTATTATTTTCACATCCTTTGGCCAGAATTGAGAAGGTGTTTTGCGGCGGGCCGGCGACTCCGGCCGCTGTCACGGGAGGTATACGAACATGTTTGGAATCGGCATGCCGGAGTTGATAGTCATCCTTGTCATCGCCCTGATCGTTATCGGTCCCCAGAAGCTCCCCGACATCGCCCGGTCCCTGGGGAAGGGGCTGGCCGAGTTCAAGCGGGCCTCCGACGACTTCCAGCGGAACATGGCCGAGGAGGTCCGGAATCTGGATGAAAAGGAAAAGGCCGAAAAAGAAGCCCAGACCGCCGCTGCCGACCCGATGGGGGACCCGGCTGCCGAGGTTAAGGCCCATGGGGACCGGGCAGCAGAGACTGCGTCCAGGGGAGGCGACGGGGCGAAGTCGGCTTGAGACGGCCTGATACGAGATGTCGGAAATGAAAAAGGCGGGCTTGCACCCGCCTTTTGTTATTTGAGGGCCTTGAGCCTCTCCTTGGCCCGCCTCGCCTCCTCGGTGGAGGGGTGCTCGTCGATGAGTTTCCGCAGCACGTAGCGGGCGCTCTTCACGTCGCCGATCTCGTTGAAGGCCCCGGCCTGTTTCAGCATAGCCGCAGGTACCTTTTCCTTGCCGGGGAAATTTTTGATCACCTCCTGGAATTCCAGGATTGCCTGTTCGTATTTCTTTTCGCCGTAGTAGGCCTCGCCGGACCAGTAGTGGGCGTTGACCGCCAGTTCGTGCTTCGGGTGCTGTTCCAGGAAGCGGGCAAATGACTCCCGGGCCGCGGCGAAATTGCCGCTCCGGTAGGCGTCGAGCCCCTTCTGGTAAAGGGCTTCGGGAGTCGCAGGCTCGGGAGGCTTGGCCTGGGCCGTTTCCATGTCCGTTACCTTCTTCTGCACCGCGCCAAGCCGTTCCTCCAGGGAGGAAAGGCGCCGTTCCAGGTCTTCCTTGAGGAGATTCACCTCCTCGGCCGGCTTCTTGGCGGCCAGGGAGAGGTCGTCCACCTTCCCGGCCATTACCTGGAGGTCAACCTTCATGGCGTCCATGGATGCTTGGAGGTCCGCGAGCCCCTTACGGGCGCCGGCCCGCTCCTTCTCGAAGTCCTGCAAGGTTGTCTCGATGCCGGCCCTGGTCTCCGTCCGCACCCCTCCCAGGTCCTTCTCAAGGCGGAAGATGCGGGTCTTCAGTTCCTCGTTGTCCCGTTGCACCGTCTCCAGGTCGCTGCGCATGGCGCATCCCGACAGGGCCAGCAGCACGACGAGCGATATATTCCGTACGATGTTCATCGGCGTCTCCGTAGTTGTTGCCCGGCAATAGAGAAAGGGAGCCGTTGCCGGCTCCCCTCCCGTTTTCCCGGACGATGGTCTTATTTGACAATGAGGAATTCGGCCCGACGGTTTTTCGCCCAGGCTTCTTCGGTATGTCCCGGATCAAGGGGCTTCTCCTCACCGTAACTAATGATGGAAAGGCGATTGGCGGCGACGCCGAGGGTCACCAGGTAATCACGGGCCGCCTTGGCCCGCTTCTCCCCCAGGGCCAGGTTGTACTCGTCGGAGCCCCGCTCGTCGCAGTGCCCTTCGATCAGGAGGCGGGCATTGGGCTGCTTCTTGAGGAGGTACTCCGCGTTCTTGGAGAGGATATCCCGGGCGGCCTGGGAGAGGACGAAGGAGTCGAAATCGAAGAAGATCCGATCCAGAGTCGCCGTGACGGTGTCAAGGGCCGTGGCCGGTTGGAGGGTTTCCGTCTTGACGGGGGCCTCGGGGATGGGCTGGGCTGTAATGGGCTCCTCCTTCACCGGCGGAGCAGCGGGTTTGGCCGGAGTTGTGGGTTGGGGGGCCGCTACCGGCGGTACCGCCTCTTCCGGCTTTACCATCTCCTTTTTGGCGCAACCAGTCGCAACGAGAGCGGAACAGATGAGGGCAACGAGACCAAAGGTGCTTTTTCGCATACATCTTCTCCTTTTGTTGTTAGACAAGCGCCTGCCGGAAAAATGATACCCGGCCGGTCGCCGAAAATTCTGAGGCACGTGCAAAACTATTACGAGGCCGGTCTGCGTTGTTGCCGCTCGCTCGAAAGCTCATCGTACCTTCGGGTACGCCTCGCCTCCTCGCTCGCTTGCGCCTAGCATACCGGCCTCCTCATCACGTTCTGCACGTGCCCCTTCTGTTTTCATTATAGAGGACAGCGCTCCATTTTCAACACCTGCCTCACCAACGCGGCGACCACGCGGGATGGGAGTCCCTCCCCTTCCCGCCGGAAACCCGGGTCTGGCCGCTGCCGTCGGCCCTCATCACGTGGATCCGTTCACCGCCGCCGCGGGTGGAGCTGAAGGTGATGAAGCGGCCGTCAGGGGACCAGCGGGGATGCTCGTTGCTCCCCTCGCTGGTGAGCCGGGTATCGCCAGAGCCGTCGGGATTGATGGCGTAGATCTGGAACCCCCCCTCCTGGCGGCAGTAAACGATCCGGTCACCCTTGGGAGACCAGCGGGGGCTCACGTTGTAGCTGCCGTTGGTGGTGAGGCGTCGGACTCCGGTGCCGTCGGCATTCATGATAAAAATCTGGGGCTTGCCGAGCCGGTCGGAGACGAAGACGATCTTGCGGCCGTCGGGGGACCAGGCGGGGGAGACCTCGATGGCGCTGGTGTTGGTGAGCCGGTGCGGGCTCTTCCCGTCCCGGGAGATGGTGTAGATCTCGGAGTTGCCGTCCTTGCTCAGGGTCAGGGCGATGGTCTTGCCGTCGGGGGACCAGGCGCCGGTGGCGTTGATCCCCCGGTAGGAGGAGATCCGGGCCTCGGCGCCGGTGAAGAGCTCGCGGCGGAAGAGGTCCGGATTTCCCTGGCGGTAGGAGGTGAAGATGATTTCCTTCCCGCTGGGGGAAAAATCGGGGTTCAGGTTGATGGAGCGGTTTTTCGTGAGCTGCTGGACGTTGTGACCGTCATAGTCCATGAGGAAGATCGCCTTGGCGCCGGCCCGGGTGGAGACAAAAGCGATTTTTCCCGTGAAGGGACCACGCTCCCCGGTCAGGGCGGCCATGATGTCGTCCGAGAAGGTATGGGCGATTCTCCGGACATCGCCGGGACGGCCCGTGTACCGCTTGGCCAGGATCTCCTTCCCTTGGGTGACGTTGTAGAGGCGGAACTCCATGGTCATGGCGTTTCCCGTAACCGTGTAACCGCTCTTGACCAGAAGGTCGACCCCGGCGCCGCGCCAGGGGGCGAAGTCGAACTCTCCCGGCCGGATGCCGGCCGAGGCCGCGGCGGTCGAGGGGGCCGTGACGGTGAAGGGGCCGGCAAGGACCATGTCGAACTGGAGCGCTTCGGCCGTCTCGCGGGCCACCTGGGGAGCATCGGAACCGCCGAGGCGCCGTGGGGAGTCCACGGTGAGGGTCAGTTTGTGGGTTCCCGCAGCCGTCACTTCCCGATACCCTTCCTGGGAATGGAGGAGTGCGGGGATCAGGCAGAGCATGATGGTGATGAGAATGAAGAGACGTCGTGTCATTTTTTTCCCACTCCCTGTGGTCTGAAGATGAAACCGTAGTCGAATTCGCCGCCGCCGGGGGGCGGGACAAAGGTCTTTTCGGCCCGGGCGATGGCCTTGTAGACCGATTCTTCGAAAATTTTGTCGCCGCTCGAACGCTCGATCCGCTTCCGCGCGATGTGCCCGCCGGCGTCGATGGTGAGTTTTACCACCACTTCCGGTGCCTTGCTCTGGTGGGCGATGGTGGACTGGAAGGCGTCCGTGAGCCGGGACTGGATATAGCTGGCGTAGTCGCTTCCGGCCTCTTTCCCGGTGCCGCCGGGGGTTCCCACCCGCTCCGGCTGGCGGCCGCTTCCCGCGGTCTTGCGCCGCAGGGAGTCGAGGGCCGCCTCCTGGCGCCGTTCGTCGATGGCCCGCTGGAGTTTGTCCATCCGCTCCTCGAAGGCCTTGCCGGCATCACTCTCCTTTGAGGAACTCTTCTTCGGCGTGGCCGCCTTTGTCGGGGTGCGTTTCTGGGGAAGGGCCATCTCCGCGGGCTTCGGTGGGGGAGACGGCGCCGCTGGGGGCGGGCTCCCTCCGGTTACGCGACTCCCGGCTTGGGGAGCGGCCACCGGCAGGTTCACGACATCCACGTAGTAGACGGGCGCCTCTAGGGGGGCGGGGGAAGAGAAGTGGTGGAGGAGGACAAAGGCGGCGACGGAGGCGTGGACGACGCAGGAAGCGGCAACCCCCCACCCCAGCCCGGTATCTCTCGGTTGGCGGGTACGGCTCATTTTGTCGGGGCTGGCTCCGTCACCATGCCGAGGCGCTCGATGCCGGCCCCCTTGATTTCAGCCATGGTCCGCACCACATCACCGTAGGGGACATCCCGGTCGGCCTTGAGGAAGACCTCCTTCTTCGTCCGGTTGGCCACCATGGTGGTCAGTTTCGCCTTCAGGTCTCCCGGAGCCACCTCCGTGGCGTTGATGAAGACCTTGCCGCTCCGGTCAATGGAGACGACCACCGCCTCCTCCTGGGTGGCCATGGCCTTGGTTTCCGCCTTGGGGAGGTTCACCTGGACCCCCTGCTGCATCATGGGGGCCGTAACCATGAAGATGACCAGGAGCACGAGCATCACGTCCACCAGGGGGGTGACGTTGATCTGCGACATGGTGCCGCGGTCGCCGTTGTTTCTGCTGCCGATTTCCATGGTCTGCTCCTACTTCTTGGTCACGGTCCGCTGGACGATGTTCAGGAACTCGGTGGAGAAGTTGTCCATGGTGGCGATGAGGACCTTGATCTTGTACTGGAAATGGTTGTAGGCCATGACCGCCGGGATGGCGGCCACCAGGCCGATGGCGGTGGCGATGAGGGCCTCGGATATGCCCGGAGCAACGACGGCCAGGGATGCCGAGCCGGTCTCGCCGATCCCCTTGAAGGCGGTCATGATCCCCCAGACCGTGCCGAAGAGGCCGATGAAGGGGGTGGTGGAGCCGGTGGTGGCCAGGAACGTCACGTACTTCTCCAGCCGGGTGATCTCCGAGGTGGTGGCGCGGCGCAGGGCCCGGGCGATGTTCTCGATGCCCCCCAGCTCCGTGCTCATGACGTCCAGCTCTTCCTTCTGGTCCCCCTTCTCCACGAGGCGCTTCAGCTCGCCGTACCCCTCGCTGAAGAGGACCGTCAGGGGCGAGTTGGTAAAGCGGTCCAGCTGGGAGTTGATGCCGTCGAACCGCTTGGTCTTCCAGAAGAAATCCAGGAAGCGCTCCGACTCGCTGTTGGCCCGGTAGACCTGGAGGAGCTTGAAGAAGATGATGGCCCAGGAGACCACCGAGAAGAAGACGAGGACGCAGAGGACGAGCTTGACGACGAGACCGGTTCCCGCAAGATGTAACACGGCATGAACCTCCGGCAGTTAAATTAATGAGATACGCGTTGGCTGAACAATAGTCCCGGCCGGCTGCCACGTCAACCGTTTTCCGGAAGGCAGCAGAGGGCGGCACGAAATAATCCTAGTAAAATTCGGGCTTTCTATCCTCGAAGCAGGGGATCTGCCGGCGCCAGGAATCCATCTCCCCGAAGTCGAGAGAGGCGCTGATCTCGCACGGCTCGTACCCCCCCTCGGCTAGGTGCTCCCCCTTGGGTCCGATGATGAGGCTCGCGCCGAAGAAGTCCAGCTTTCCCTGGATCCCGCAGCAGTTGGCCGCCACCACGAAGAGCTGGTTCTCTATGGCCCGGGCGTTCAGGAGTGCCTTCCAGTGCTCGTCCCGGGGCTTGGGCCATTCGGCGGGCACCACGAGGATCTCCGCCCCCTCCACTGCCAGCCGCCGGGCCAGCTCCGGGAACCGGAGGTCGTAGCAGATGAAGACGCCGATCCGCCCCACGCTGGTATCCACCACGAGCCAGCGGTCGCCGCCGTCCAGGGAGCGGTCTTCCCCCATGAGGGAGAAGAGGTGGATCTTCCGGTAGAAGCCGAGGAGTTCCCCCCGGTCCAGGACGTAGGCGGTGTTGCAGACCTTTTCCCCGTGGGGCTCCGGCATGCTCCCCACGATCACCATTCCCAGCTCCCGGGAGAGCCGCCCCAGTTCCGCCACTACCTCGGGGGTCCGCTTTGCCAGCTCGTTCAGCTCCCGGTAGGCATAGCCCGTGTCCCACATCTCGGGGAGGACCGCCAGGGTGCACCCTTGGGCGGCGAGGCGGCGCAGCGCCCCCTCCACATACCGCATGTTGGCATCCACGTCGCCAACCTTGATGGTGAACTGGACGGCTCCTGCCTTCACGGTACGCGTCATGCCGATCTCCCTCCGGGACTTTGGGGTGCGCCTGCCAAACGGGGTTTAGTGTAGCGGCATCCCGGGCCATTTTCAACCAAAGAAGTTTGGACTTCCGCGCAGAAGGTGGCGTATCATCGGCACAAATGGACGATACGGCTGCCCTTTACATCCACATCCCCTTCTGTGTGCGCAAGTGCCTCTACTGCGCCTTCGCCTCCACGGACGAAGCCCCCCTCGCGACTGGCGAGTACGCGGCGCTTCTCCTCCGGGAGATGGCGCTCCGGGCCGCGGCGCTGGCATCCCCCCTGCGCGCCACCACCCTCTATCTGGGAGGAGGGACCCCGTCGCTGCTGGAGCCCGACCTTGTCGGGAATATCATCGATTGCGCCACCCGCCTGTTCAGGCTCGATCCCGCGGCCGAGATCACCCTCGAAGCCAATCCCGGCACCGTCACGGCCGACTCCCTCGCGGGGTACCGGACGGCCGGGGTGAATCGCCTCTCTCTCGGTGTCCAGTCTCTCGACGATCGGATGCTGGTGCGACTCGGCCGGGTCCATACGGCCCAGGAAGCGAAGGACGCCTTTGCCCTGGCCCGCCGGGCCGGCTTCGACAATATCGGCATCGATCTCATCCACGGGCTTCCGGGCCAGAGCCTTGACCACTGGCGAGACCAGCTCCGGATGGCGGCAGCCCTTCGGCCGGAGCATATCTCCGCCTACGGTCTCACGGTGGAGGAGGGGACCCCCTTTGCCCGCCAGGAGGATCAGGGTGAACTGACGCTTCCGGACGAGGATGACGCCGCCGCCATGTTCGAGGAGACGTCGGAGATCCTGGCGGCGGCCGGCTATGAACAGTACGAGATTGCCAACTTCGCCCTCCCGGGATGCCGCTCCCGCCACAACCAGGTCTACTGGCGGCGGGGGAATTATCTCGGGTTCGGCGCCGGGGCCCACTCGTTCCTGCGGGAGCCGTTCCCCGGCCTCCGTTGGCGCAACCCGGACGACCTCGGCACCTACGGATGCCCCCTGGCGGATGGGGTTCTGCCCGAGACGGACATTACCCTTCTTGCGGAAGAGGACGCCATGGCCGAGTGGCTCTTTCTGGGGCTCAGGATGCTCGAAGGAATCGAGGAAGCGCGGTTTCGGGAGGAATTCTGCCGGCCCCTCATGGAGATCCACGGCACCGCCATTGAGGGGCTCAACGCCGCCGGTCTCCTTGTGCGCGAGGGGGGGCGCCTGCGGCTCACCCGCCGGGGGGTAATCCTCTCAAACCGGGTCTTCGCGGCCTTTCTCTGACCGGTCCCGCTGCCGGAAATCTCCTTGACAAAGAAGAGGGGCGTTGTTACCTTTACCCCGTTAGCACTCACCAACTCTGAGTGCTAATCTTCTTTGTGGGGTCGGTATGGGAGAAGGGCTTTCAGAGCGCAATAAAAAGATCCTTGAGGCGATCATCGAGGACTATATTGTGACCGCCGAACCGGTGGGAAGCCGGGCCGTCACGCGGCGGCACGGGCTCAACCTGTCGCCGGCCACGGTCCGCAACGCCATGGCCGATCTGGAGGAGATGGGGCTCCTTGCCTCGCCCCACACCTCTGCCGGCCGCGTTCCCACTGACCGGGCGTACCGTTTCTACGTGGATTCCCTTCTGGCGGTAGGGCGCATTGACAAGGCCGAACGGGAGCGGATACGGAAGCGCTACACCGGCGCGGGGCGCGACATGGGGGCGGTTCTCCACGAGACGACCCGGCTCCTGTCGTCGGTTTCCCACTACATGGGGATTGTCCTCGCTCCCCGCTTCTCCTCCACCACCCTCCGGCACATTGAATTCGTGAAGCTGGGGGGGCGCCGGATCCTGGCCATCCTGGTCGCCGATAACGGTGCGGTCCAGAACCGGCTCATCGAGTCAGAGGAAGAGTTCGCCGAGGCCGACCTGGTCCGGATGTCCAACTACCTGAACGAGCTTCTTCAGGGGCTTCCCGTCGCCCAGGTGCGGACCCGTATCCTGGAGGAGATGCGGAACGAAAAGGTCCTCTACGACACGCTCTTCTCGCGGGCGCTCAGGCTTTCGGAGCAGACCATTGTGGAGGGTAGCGCCCAGATCTTCATGGAAGGGCAGACCAATATTCTGGATCAGCCCGAATTCGCCGATGTGGGGCGCATGAAGGATGTCTTCCGGGCCTTCGAGGAGAAGAACCAACTGGTGAATCTCCTGGACCGCTGCATTTCGGCCCAGGGAGTCCAGATTTTCATCGGTTCCGAGACCCACCTGAACCACATGGAGGGGTTGAGCGTTATCACCTCCACCTATATGTCGGGGAAAAATACCCTCGGCGTCCTCGGGGTGATCGGCCCGACCCGCATGGGGTACGGCAAGGTGATCCCCATCGTCGACTACACCGCGAAGCTCGTGAGCAAGCTGCTCGAAGACGAGTAGAGAAGAAAGGAAAACCATCGTGGACAAGAAAAAGCACGGCTCCCACGCAGGAGCGCACCATACCGAAGAGCCCGTGGCCGAAACCGCGGCCCCGGCAGCCGAAGGGGCACCCGCCGCCGGCGCCGACCGGGTGAAGGAGCTGGAGGAGGCCCTGGCCGCCAAGGAGGCCGAGGCGGCCGCCAACTGGGATAAGTTCGTCCGGGAGCGGGCCGACCTGGAGAACTACCGCAAACGGACCCAGAAGGAGAAGGAAGAGCTCCTCAAGTATGGAAACGAGAGCCTCATCATGGAGATCCTGCCGATCGTGGACAACATGGAGCGGGCCCTGGACCATGTCAGCGAGGAGAGTGCCTCGGCGGTCATCGAGGGGGTCCGGATGACCCTCGGGATGCTCCAGTCGACCCTGAAGAAGTTCGGGGTCACGGCCGTGGAAGCCGAAAAGGGGACTTCCTTCGATCCGGCGGTTCACCAGGCCATGTGCCAGGTGGATGGCGCCGATGTGCCGGCCAACAGCGTGGTGGAGATCTTCCAGAAGGGGTACCTCCTGAACGAGCGGCTGATCCGCCCCGCCATGGTTTCGGTGTCCAAGTAGATTTTTTTCGTTGCCCCCTTGCCTTTCGCCGGGGCGATAACTAGGTTCTGTTCAGATACACACCAAAGGAGGAACAGTTACATGAGCAAAGTCATCGGTATCGACCTGGGTACCACCAACTCCTGCGTCGCCATCATGGAGGGGGGGGAGCCCGTTGTCATAGCCAACTCCGAGGGGAGCCGCACCACGCCGTCCATGGTGGCCTTCGCCGAGAGCGGCGAGCGTCTGGTGGGGCAGCAGGCCAAGCGCCAGGCAGTCACCAACCCGGAGAACACCCTCTTCGCCATCAAGCGCCTCATCGGCCGCAAGTTTGACACCGAGGAGGTCCGCAAGGACATCTCCATCTCCCCCTTCAAGATCGTCAAGGCCGACAACGGCGACGCCTGGGTGGACGTGCGCGGCAAGATGTACTCCCCCCCCGAGATCTCGGCCATCGTGCTCCAGAAGATGAAGAAGACCGCCGAGGACTACCTGGGGGAGACGGTCACCGACGCGGTCATCACCGTGCCGGCCTACTTCAACGATTCCCAGCGCCAGGCCACCAAGGACGCCGGCAAGATCGCGGGGCTCAACGTCCTGCGGATCATCAACGAGCCCACCGCCGCGGCCCTGGCCTACGGCCTCGACAAGAAGAAGGACGAGAAGATCGCCGTCTTCGACCTAGGGGGCGGTACCTTCGATATCTCCATCCTGGAGCTGGGTGACGGGGTCTTCGAGGTGAAGTCCACCAACGGCGACACCTTCCTCGGGGGCGAGGACTTCGACCAGCGGGTCATCGACTGGATCGCCGACGAGTTCAAGAAGGACCAGGGGATTGATCTTCGCGGCGACAAGATGGCCCTCCAGCGCCTCAAGGAAGCGGCCGAGAAGGCCAAGTGCGAGCTCTCCTCCTCCATGGAGACCGACATCAACCTCCCGTTCATCACCGCCGACGCCACTGGGCCCAAGCACCTGACCATGAAGCTCACCCGGGCCAAGCTGGAGGCCCTCTGCGCCGACCTCCTCGACAAGCTGGAAGGCCCCTGCCGCACCGCCCTCAAGGACGCCGGCCTCTCTCCCTCCGAGGTGGACGAGGTGATCCTCGTGGGGGGCATGACCCGCATGCCGGCCGTCCAGAAGCGGGTCCAGGAGATCTTCGGCAAGGCCCCCAACAAAGGGGTCAACCCCGATGAAGTGGTGGCCATCGGCGCCGGCATCCAGGGCGGAGTCCTCCGGGGGGACGTGAAGGACGTGCTTCTGCTGGACGTGACGCCGCTCTCCCTGGGGATCGAGACCCTCGGCAGCGTCATGACCCGGCTCATCGACAAGAACACCACCATCCCCTGCCGGAAGTCCCAGGTCTTCTCCACGGCCAGCGACAACCAGCCGGCGGTCACCATCCACGTCCTCCAGGGGGAGCGGGAGATGGCCAACGACAACAAGACCCTCGGGAACTTCGAGCTGACCGGCATCCCGCCGGCACCCCGCGGTGTCCCCCAGATCGAGGTCACCTTCGACATCGACGCCAACGGCATCGTCCACGTGTCGGCCAAGGACCTCGGCACCGGCAAGGAGCAGTCGATCCGGATCACCGCTTCGTCGGGCCTCTCCAAGGAGGAGATCGACAAGATGGTCCGGGAGGCCGAGTCCCACGCGGCCGAGGACAAGAAGAAGCGTGAGCTGATCGAGGCCCGCAACCATGCCGACACCCTGGCATACTCCACCGAGAAGTCCCTCAAGGAGTACGGCGACAAGATCGGCGATGACGAGAAGAAGAAGATCGAAGAGGCCGTGGCTGCCCTCAGGAAGGCCATGGAAGGGGACGACGTCGACGCCATCAAGCAAGCCACCGACGCCCTGACCCAGGCATCCCACAAGCTGGCCGAGGCGGTCTACGCCAAGACTCAGGCCGAGGGCGGAGCCCAGCCGGGGGCTGAGGCCGCCGGCGACGCCAGCGCCAAGGGTGGCGAGAAGGTGGTGGACGCCGACTTCGAGGAAGTGAAGGACGACAAGAAGTAACCAAACATCACTGGCTGAAGGCAAAGGGGCCAGGGGCGAAGGGGCGATGCGGTACACCTCCCCTTGTGCCCCTGGCCCCTGAGCCGTTTGCCCCAAAGGATATCCCTTGGCAGAGAAACGCGACTATTACGAGGTGCTCGAGGTCCACCGCAACGCCTCGGACACCGAGATCAAGAAGGCATTCCGCAAGCTGGCCATCCAGTACCATCCGGACAAGAATCCCGGGGACAAGGAGGCCGAGGAGAAGTTCAAGGAGATCACCGAGGCCTACGAGGTCCTCTCCGATTCCCAGAAACGGGCCCAGTACGACCAGTTCGGCCACGCCGGCCTCGGGGCCGGCGGCTTTTCCTCCGGCGGCTTCGGTGGTTTCGGCGCCGGAACCCCCTTTGGCGACATCTTTGGCGACATCTTCGGCGACATCTTCGGGGGGCGTCCCCGGGGGAGCCGGGGCCGGCGGGGGGACGACCTCCAGTACAACCTTGAGCTCACCTTCGAGGAGGCCGCCTTCGGGGTGGAGAAGGAGATCCAGGTTCCCTTCGGCAAGCGGTGTGGCGAGTGCGGCGGCAGCGGCGCCAAGCCCGGCACCGAGCCCAAGGTCTGCCCCACCTGTCGGGGCGCCGGACAGGTCCGCTTCCAGCAGGGGTTTTTCAGCGTCAGCAAGACCTGCAGCCACTGCAACGGCGAGGGACGCGTGGTGGAGAACCCCTGTCCCACCTGTCGGGGGAACGGCATGGTGCGTGACACCAAGACCCTCTCGGTGAAAGTACCGGCTGGCGTCGAGACCGGCACCCGCCTCAAGATGACCGGTGAGGGGGGGCAGGGGACCAAGGGGGGGGGCAACGGCGACCTCTACGTGGCCATTGCCGTGAAGGAGCACCCCATATTCAACCGGGAGGACAACGACGTCATTTGCGAGATCCCCATCAGCTTCGTCCAGGCGGCCCTGGGGTGTGAAATGGAGGTGCCGACCCTCGACGGCAAGGTCTCCATGAAAGTTCCCGAGGGGACCCAGTCGGGAAGGATATTCCGCCTCAGGGGCAAGGGGGTTCCCCAGCTCCAGGGGTACGGTCGGGGCGACCAGATGGTGGTCGTCAAGGTGGAGACCCCCTCAAATCTCAACAAGCGCCAGAGGGAGCTCCTGGAAGAATTCGCCCGCATCAGCGGCGAAGACGCCCACCCCATGAAGAAGAACTTCTTCGACAAGGTCATGGACCTCTTTAGCTGATCCCTCCAATGATCACGGCCGCCATCCCATCAGGATGGCGGCCGTGCTTTAACCCTGTTTCGTCCCTCCCGAACGTCAGCCAGCCGTCTCCATTCGCCCTGCAAGAGGATAGCTCGCCTCGTGCCGGTGGATGGCCCCCTTTGCGGCAAGGATGCTCGAATAGAGGTGGAATGCGTCGACCGTGAACGGCTCGCAGTGGAAGGAGGCATTCCGCGCCAGGAAGGGGGCGACGTCACCCTCCCGGTGTTCCCTCAGGCGGGCCAGGGTGATGTGGGGTGAGAAGGGGCGCTCTTCCGCAAGGATGCCGGCTGCTACCACCGCCGCCTCAACCTTCTGCTGGAGCTGCTGGAGGGGGGCTCCGCCGCTGAGCCCCACCCAGAGAACCCGCGGACGCCGGGGGGAAGGGAAGCAGCCCACCCCCTGGAGGGAAAGGGGGAAGGGGGGAGAGGTGATCTCTGCCAGGCCGCGACGGATCGCCGCAGCGACGGCATCGTCCTCCTCGCCGATGAACCGGAGGGTCAGATGGAGTTGGTCCGGTGGAAGCCACCGCACTCCGGGGACTCCCCGGCAGATATCAGCCACTGACCGTTTGACCTCGTCGGGAAGATCGATTGCCACGAACAGGCGCATGACGCGCCTCCTTTTCACCCCGTCAGCGGGCGGCGATGCGCTGGTCGGCTCCGGATGTTCTTGCCCTGAAGCGCCCCGCAGAACCCGAAATCACCGTGCCGAACGGTTGCGACAGCCGGTTCAGCCGCTCGATAACCTCCGCTCCCTTGCGCCCCGAAAGGATGCCGGGCTGGTAGCGGGTCTCCCGGTGCAGGACGTTCAGGGGGACCAGTTCCACGGAGGTTTCTTCGTCGGAGAGGATCAGCCGTGCCATGACGCTCCGATCGGCGGCGGTGCTCCGGCTGCCGAAGGCGAAGTTGCCGAGGCTGTAGAGAATCGGCTTTCCCCGGTAAAATTCGAGCCCCTGCAGCACGTGGGGGTGGTGGCCGATGATGGCGTCGGCGCCGGCATCAATGGCCAATCGGGCAGTCTCCGTCTGGTACTGCTTCGGAAACTCTGCCCGCTCCGCCCCCCAGTGGAACGAGACCACCACGTAGTCGGCCTCCGCCTTCGCCCGCCTGATATCCTCCCGCACATGGGGGGCGTAGCCGGGGGCGGTGCCTGGCCGGTTCGGGCCAGCATAGAACTCCGACGGAAAGGTGAGGGAATAGGCGAGGAAGGCGATCCGCTTCCCCCGCACCGAGACCACCGCCTTCTGGCGGGCCTCGGCCAGTGACGCGCCGGCGCCCGTGTGGGCAATGCCGTGGCGGGAGAGGGTCGACAGGGTGTCCTGGAGTTCCTCATTTCCGTAATCCATCATGTGGTTGTTGGCCAGGGTGAGGACCGAGAAGCCGGCCCGCTTCAAGGCTGCTGCAGCGATGGGGTTTGTCCGGAAACGGTACGTTTTGTCCCGGTACTCGGTTCCGCGCTCCGTAAGGGGGGCCTCCAGGTTCCCCATGGCAATATCGCCCCGCCGAAGTTCCTGGGCCGTCTTCGCGAAGGGGTGGTCGTATCCTGACCGGGAGAGGGTCGGTGTGGCGCTGCCGGCGAGCATGATGTCGCCGACGCAGGTGATGACGATTCCGTCGGCGCCCAGGGCCGGGACGGCAAGGAGGGTGACGATGGCGGCAAGCATAAGCCGGACCTGGCGCATGGGGGCTCCGAGAGGGAAAACGGTTGACTCTTGGGGATACGGATGCTAAGAACTATAGCTTTAATGCCTGAAAAGTAAAGGACTTATCCATGCTTGACCCCAAACACCTTCGGGAAAATTTCGAGTCTGTCGAACAGCGTCTTGCCACCCGTGGCGGCGCGGTGACCTTGGACCGGTTCCGGGAACTGGACTCCCGTCGCCGGGAACTCCTCCGCGAGGCCGAATCCCTCAAGGCGGTGCGCAACGCCGCCTCCGAGGAGATCAGCCGGATCAAGGACAAGAGTCAGGCCCAGCCCCGCATCGCCGAGATGCGCGAAGTCTCCGCCAAGATCAAGGTTCTCGACGACGACCTCCGGGGGGTCGACGACGACCTCCAGGCGGTCCTCCTGACGATCCCCAATATCCCCCACCAATCGGTGCCGGTGGGCGCCTCCGAGGCCGACAACCGGGAGGTGCGGAAATGGGGTGAGCCTCCCCGTTTCGGGTTCACCCCCAGGCCCCATTGGGAGATCGGCGAAGGTCTCGGTATCCTCGATTTCGAGCGGGGGGCCAAGCTCACGGGCGCCCGCTTCACCCTCTACCGCGGTGCTGGTGCCCGGCTTGAGCGAGCGCTTATCAACTTCATGCTCGACCTCCATACGGAGAAGCACGGCTACGAGGAAACTCTCCCGCCGTTCATGGTCAACCGCGAAAGCATGACCGGCACCGGCCAGCTCCCCAAGTTCGAGGAGGACCTCTTCCACCTGGACGGAACCGACTACTACCTGATCCCCACCGCCGAGGTGCCGGTAACCAATATCCACCGGGGAGAGATCCTGAAGGGAAGCGATCTTCCCCTCTCCTACACCGCCTACACCCCCTGCTTCCGGAAGGAGGCTGGCTCCTACGGCAAGGACGTGCGGGGCCTGATCCGCCAGCACCAGTTCAACAAGGTGGAACTGGTCAAATTCACCCAGCCCTCCACCTCCTATGCGGAGTTGGAACGGCTTCTGGCCAATGCCGAGGAAGTGCTCCGCCAGCTCGGGCTCCACTACCGGGTGGTGGAGCTTTGCACCGGCGATATGGGATTCTCGGCCGCCAAGACCTATGATATTGAGGTGTGGCTCCCGGCCCAGGATACCTACCGGGAGATTTCCTCGTGCAGCAACTTCGAGGATTTCCAGGCCCGTCGGGCGTCAATACGCTTCCGTGAGGACGACAAGGCCAAGCCCGAATTCGTCCATACCCTGAACGGTTCAGGGCTTGCTGTTGGTCGGACCCTGGTTGCCATCCTCGAGAATTACCAGCAGGAGGATGGTACCGTGATGATTCCCGAGGCGTTGAGGCCCTACATGGGAGGATATTCAAGCATCGGCCGTTAGATGCGGTGAAAAAAATTAATTGCGTGGCCCCGGAAAGTATGCTAAACAGAACGTTCCGTGTGGCTGCGTAGGGCGGATAATCAGGTTGGATCGGTTGGACTCCCGGAGGAGTGGCCGAGTGGTTTAAGGCGGCGGTCTTGAAAACCGTTGAACGAAAGTTCCGTGGGTTCGAATCCTACCTCCTCCGCCATTATCAGATATGAGTTTAAGGGAGAGATGGCCGAGTAGGTCGAAGGCGCTCGCCTGCTAAGCGAGTATACTGGGAAACCGGTATCGAGGGTTCGAATCCCTCTCTCTCCGCCAGTTGACAGCGCGACGGCGGTGCCGGCGCGATTCGGATTGAGGAGGCCTTGTGGGGTCGGTTTTCAGGCTCTTTGTGGTAGTTGCCATGGTAATGGCAGCGGTTGCCGGTTGCAGCAAGAAGGAAGAAGCAAAGCCTGAGGGAATGGCATCTCCCCATGGGGAGGCGGCGACAAAAAAGAAAGAATCGGTAGTTGTCGTCCCTGAAAGCGTCAAGGGGAAGTGGAAAGCGGTCAAGATCGCCGTCACGGATAAGGCTGTCAACAAGGAAGCCGTTTACACGGTAAATATCGGCTCTCAGCTTGCAATTCCCGGCTCGGGACTTACCATTGCGGTGGACACGTTCCTCCCCCAATTTACCATGGATGGAACGACCCTGACGTCCCAGTCCAATGAGCCGAAAAACCCGGCAGCCCAGATCCGAATCATTGAAGGTGGAAAAGAAGTTTTCAAGGGATGGCTTTTTTCGCTGTATCCGACGACCCATTCATTCAGTCATCCCAAGTACGGTTTTACGCTGGTGGATTTCATTCCTGCCAGTTAATGCATGCGCGCTCGTAGCTCAGCTGGATAGAGCACCAGACTACGAATCTGGGGGTCAGGAGTTCGAATCTCTTCGAGCGCGCCATTTTTACAAGAGGGGTTACGGCAAGAGCCGTAACCCCTCTTCTTTTCAGGCGTGGGGCGCCCACCTGACAGCGTGACCGGTTGAGCGATGAATGTGGCCGAAATGGTACGAAACCTGCTAGTCTTATGCCTTGACGAGTTGTTCATAGCTACTGTTCTCTTGATGGAGTCATACGTGAGATCACATATCCCCTACATGCGGCGCCGGGTTGTTGCCGTTGCGGCGTGCGGCGTTCTCTTCCTGCTGTCCGTTCTGCCAGGATGTAAGTTCAACAAGGCACAACAGGAGAGCAGTCGTTCCGTTGAGACGCTGGAGTCAACGGCGATTACTGGAAAGAAGACGGTTGCTCCTCCTCCCCAACCAGAAGAGCCACGCTTTAAACCTGTTTCCAGTTCGAGGGTTGCCACGCCGAAGAACCGGTACCGGACCGGCGAGAACCCCGAGGTGGCCGCGCAGGCCGGATGGCCCGTGAAGAGCCCCAACCCGTTGCCGGGGGCGATCCTTCCCGGGAGGCGCATCGTTGCCTATTACGGGAATCCGCTTTCAAAGAAGATGGGGGCGCTGGGCGAGCATCCGAAGGATGACATGCTGCGGCGCTTGAAGGAAGAGGTGTCCCGCTGGGAAAAGGCTGACCCCTCGAAGCCGGTGCAACCGGCCCTGCATCTTATTGCAGTGGTAGCCCAGGGTGACCCTGGCAAGAGTGGCAAATACCGGATGGTCATGCCAGATGACGTGGTGAATCAGGTGCATGGTTGGGCACGGGAGGCCAATGCCCTCATGTTTATCGATATCCAGACGGGGCACGAGAACATCAGGACGCTTCTGCCGCGCTTCGAGTGGATCCTGAAAAATCCCGACGTTCATCTGGGAATCGATCCTGAATTTAACCTTGTCAAAAGCGGGGCGAAGCCGGGGACAAAAATCGGCACCTACGATGCTGCCGATATCAACTACGTCACCGAGTATCTCAGCCGCCTGGTAAAGACCAATAACCTCCCTCCCAAGGTGCTGACGGTACATCGCTTTACCCGCAACGGCGTCACCAATGCACGCAAAATCACCCTCCGGCCCGAAGTGCAGATCGTCATGCACATGGACGGCTGGGGCGCACCTTCACTGAAGCGCGATTCCTACGCCGACTACATCGTGGCAGAGCCGGTCCAGTATACGGGGTTCAAGCTTTTCTACCACAATGACACCAAGAAGGGAGACCCGATGATGACCCCTCGCGAGGTGCTCATGCTGGATCCGAAGCCCCTGTACGTTCAGTATCAATAACCGACGGAGAGGAACCGGATCGGATGGTTCGCCGTAAAGCCGAGGGAGTGCGGGACGACAGCTACTGGATGGGGAAGGCCCTGCGAGAAGCGGAAAAGGCCGCTGCCCGGGACGAGGTCCCTATTGGTGCTGTCGTTGTCAGAAATGGCGCAGTAATCGGTCGTGGGCACAACCTGCGGGAAAATAAGCAGGACCCCTCGGCCCACGCCGAAATGATAGCCATCCGCCAGGCCGCCAGGCGACTCGGGTGCTGGCGCCTTACGGGATGCGTTCTCTATGTGACCCTGGAGCCGTGCCTCATGTGCATGGGGGCCATCATCCTCGCCCGGTTCGACCGGGTGGTCTTCGGCTGCCATGACCCCAAGGGAGGTGCGGCCGGTTCCCTCTACGACCTCTCCGATGACCGCCGGCTCAATCACCGGGTTGAACTCACTTCCCGGGTGCGGGAAGAGGAATGTTCCGCAATCCTGAGCGGTTTTTTCGCCGATCTCCGCACACGGAAAAAGAAGGCTCGTCGCACACTATCGGCCGGTATCTGATCTCCCCTCCTGTAAGCCTTTTCCTCCAGTAATTGACACAAACGTGTAAAAATCATCCTTGCGGAGAGGGGGGAGAGGGATTACACTTTACTCCACTTTGGTACCCTCTATTACTCCATTCACGCCAGATATGACTGGCGTCCGCCATCCCGCAACGAAAACAAGGAGGAGAGCGCATGAAGAAAATCGGAGTTGTCCTTTCCGGCTGTGGTGTTTACGACGGTAGTGAGATTCACGAGGCGGTTTTTACCCTGCTTGCCATTGACCGGAACGGAGCCGAGGCGGTATGCCTGGCGCCTGACATGGAATTTCGCGAGGTGAACCATCTCACCTCCCAGGAAACCGGCGCCGTCCGCAATACCCTCGTGGAGTCGGCCCGGATCGCACGCGGCAAGATCAGGAACGTGGCGGAGATTGCGGCTGCCGACCTGGATGCCGTCGTCTTTCCCGGCGGCTTCGGGGCGGCAAAGAATCTCTGCAATTTCGCGGAGAAGGGAGCAGGTGCTTCCATCCATCCCGAGGTGGCGCGGCTTATCCGGGAGATGGCCCTCGCGAAGAAGCCCATTGGCGCCATCTGCATCGCTCCGGCTCTCATCGCCGCAACCCTCGGCCGTGACTACAAGCCGAAAGTGACCATCGGGACCGACGCCGGCACGGCGGCAGCAATTGTCGATACGGGGAGCGAGCATGTTGATTGTCCAGTTACGGAATTTGTGGTGGACCGAGAGAACAAGATTGTCACCACCCCCGCCTACATGCTTGCCAACCGGATCTCTGAAGCGGCCGAAGGGATCGAGAAGGCGGTGAAGACGGTCATCGACATGGCGTGAAGACGGTGCGCCGGAACATTCTTATCAAGGAGGAGAAAGGATGAAGCGATTGGTAACCGTGGCATGGATTGTTGTGGCTGTTGCCGGCCTCAGCGGCACTGCGCTGGCCGACAGCATCAAGGGAAAGTTGGGCGTTACGGGGCGGCTCGGTGTTTACCTCCCTGCCGAGAGTGATTTTGACGACCGCAAGCTGGAGACCGACGTCGGGTTCATCGGCGGAGGCGGGGTGATCTACGGCATTACCGATAACATTGCGGCCGAGATCGACGTGACGCATACCGAATTCGGCTCCAACCGCGTTTCGGGACTGGACGAAGGGGACTTTGAGGTTGTGAACGTCTCCCTGGGGGGGCAGTATCGTTTTCTGTTGCCCCAATCCAAGTTTGTCCCTTACGCAGGGGGTGGTCTCGACATTCTGCTGATTGATTATACGCGCCCCTCGGGCACAAAGGCCCATGTGGATACGGGAGTTGGAGTCCATGTCAACGGGGGTGTTGATTATTTCGTCACCAGACAGCTTGTGTTGAACGCCGAGGTCAAAGGGGTTATTGCTCCCGAGGTCGACATGGCGGCGGAAGGCAGATCGGGAAATTTTGACCCGAGCGGCGTTGCCGGTACCGTGGGTGTAAGATTTTTCTTCAATTAGCTCATTCCCGGAGGGGCTGCCCCGGCTGCCCCTCCGACACATCTCTCCTTTTTCGCATCGCTACGAAAATGTGCTGGGGCGCTTCGCACCGCTGCGAAATGCCCGATACCGCGTCACTGTCCCTCCACCAGATGTAAATGCCCGCCGTACACCGATCCGCGTGTTAACAGAAATATAATGTAACCTGATATGATGCAAAATATGAAACTGTAGTAGAATGATATACAAGTATGGAACATTGCCCGAACTGCCTGTAACCACTGAAGAAAAAACCTTAAGATGCGAAGCGGGCATCTGCTGGCATGATTTGTGTAAATTAATTCTGCGCAAAGGAACATGGAAGACGTCGTAAATGCGTTGTCAATTCTTTGCCAGGCCAGTGGTTGCGGGAAAATTTCCCGACCTGTTATACGTCTTGAAGTGGACAGTAGACAGAAGGGTGGGTTTATGGACACGACAGTTATTGATGAGGCTATTGACAAGTACGTGAACGAGCGGATGAAAACGGGGAAAAAGTCGGCGGCGGACCGGTTCATCTCCTATGCATACCTGAGATATGCAGGGGACGAGCTGGCTGAATTCCTTAAGAAGGTGCGGGGGCTTTCCCGCTACTATGTCGACTTCCTGACGCTCATGGAGAACCCCTTCAAGGGTCCGGAACTGGCGTGGTTTGCCTCTATGATCACCGTGGGGGTCGTCTCCTGCTACATGATGGGAAACGAGGATACCCGAATAGCCGGAATCTTCGTTTTTTCCGGCACGTTGGTCCACGCTTTGTCCCTGCTCAGGATGGTGGCGAAGAAGTGGCGTGAGATCGGCGTCATGATTGCCATCTACCGCGAGATCATCGATATCGTGGAACGGGAAGCGAAGACCCTGGCGTAAAGCCGGAAAAGAGGGTTGCTTGCATCATCCGGCGCGAGCCCTCTCCGAACGTCCTTTTCTCCGGGCGGCCATGCAGGCCGCCCTTTTTTGTGCCGAAGAACGGGGAGAGGTCAGTGGGGTTCATTCAGGTCGAAGATCGGCAAGATACGGGAAAGGAGCCAGAAGAGGGCGAAGGGGATAGAGCCCACCATGAGGGCGCCGAAGAGCCCCTCCTTGAAGGTCTCCATGTCGTGGGGCCAGATCGGCATGTGATAGTGCATGAACCCGGCAAAGGAGGCAGAGAAGGCCTGGCCGCCGATGACCACGTTCCACCGCATCATGAAGACCCCGAAGAGGACGAGGATCGTCCCGGCCACCGCCCGGCGGACCGTGAGCCCCGGCAGGAGAAAGAGGATGAAGGGGACCAGGTTCCCGAGCCCATACTGGAGGATGAAGATGGAGGTGAAATCCTTACCGTAGATGACGCTCCGGAGGATGTCCCACGACTTGACCGCCGTGTACCCCCGGAAGATCAGGTCGAGAAGCTCCAGGGTGATGGCGAGGATGAGGAACATGATGAGATACCTGGAGGTCATCGTCACCACCTGGGTCTCCACCCCCCCCAGTTCACCGGGGGAGGGGAGGGAGGGGTTCTCCTTCCGCCGCCAGGCAATGATGAGTTTTCTCAACTCCATGGTGATGACGTAGGTGAGGATGCAGAGGGCAATCCCCGAGACCACCGCCGAGCAGATGAAGATGACCGGCATGAGCGGCGTCATCCAGAGGGCGTTGGCCTTCACCGAGCCGAAGATGAAGCCGGCGTAGCCATGGAGAAAGCAGGCCACGGGAATGCCGACCGCGGCCAGGATCTTCACCGCCCTCTCGTCCTGCTCCAGGGCGTGGTGGCTCACGTCCCAGGCCCCCATCACGAGGATCGAGTAGAGGCCCATGAGGAAGGTTTCGGAGAGGTCGCGGTTCGGCTTCAGGCGCAGCTCCCGGGCGGTGGTGACGAAGTAACCGCGGTAGACGAACCAGAGCTCCGAAGCGACGATCATCCCGTAGGTGAGGAAGACAATCCCGAAGGCGGCGATGGCCGAGGTGAAGTGGGGGGTCATGAGGACATTGAGGTTCCGCTGGGGCTGCTGGAGGTGGAGGAGGAGCGGCATGGGGGCGCAGGGGAGCAGGGCGAAGGAAAAGACCAGAGAGAAACGGGCGATCTCCTTCAGCTTCGTGACGCCGAAGACGTGGTAGAGGGACGACAGCACGAAGGCCCCGGCCACGAGGCCCGTGAGGAACGGATACATGACGATCTGGATGGTCCAATAAATGTACTCGTTGGGATAGACGAAGAGCTCTTTGACGGTCCAGGCTTCCCCATGCAGCATGGCTAGCGTACCTCCTTGGACAGGCCGATGTAGTAGACCTGGGGCTTGGTTCCGTATTCCTCCTTGAGGATGCCGACCCGTTCAGTCATGATGATCTTGGTGACCGGGTCGTCGGGGTCCCGGAGGTTGCCGATCTGCCGGGCCCCGAAGGGGCAGGCGTCGACGCAGGCCGACTTCATTCCCTTGGTGATCCGGTGGTAGCAGAAGTTGCATTTCTCCGCCGTCTTGTGGACCGGGTGGAAGAAGCGGACCCCATAGGGGCACCCCATGATGCAGTAGCCGCAGCCGATGCACCACTTGCGGTCCACGAGCACCACGCCGTCGGCGGTGGAGTAGGTGGCCCCCACGGGGCAGACTTGGACGCAGGGGGGATTCTCGCACTGGTTGCAGAGTTTTGGCACGAAGAAGGCCTTCTCGATATCCTCGTCCTTCACCTCCCGGAACTTCCCCTCTCCCACCTCTATTTTCTTCGTGGTGAAGCCGTCCCGGGCCGCCTTGGGGGAGTCGATGAGGACTTCGCCGTCCTTCTTCACCACATAACGCTCCACCCAGGTGCGGGAGACATTGGCGTCATAGGGTACCTCGTTCTCCAGCTTGCACGCCTTGACGCAGAATCCGCAGCCGACGCACTTGTAGGCATCCACCAGGAAGGCCCAGCGAAGTTCCGGCTTCGCCGCCAGAAGCTGTTTCGGGTCGATGAGGTGCAGGGCCGCCGCCGGCACCGCCATGCCGGCCACGACAACCATGCTCCGCTTGAGAAACTCGCGTCTATTCATGGCGTTTCAGCTCCTCCAGGTTCGGGTGGTGGGGGTCGTGGCAGAGGCTGCATTCGGCCTCGGGATTGTGGGTCTCGGGATCGATGCCGCGGATCTTCGACCTGCCGCTGGATGGTGTGTCGAGCTTGGCGTGGCACCGGATGCAGAGCTTGCGGCTGTGGTCGATGGTGAGAGTCGGCGGGTCTTTCGGGTGGTCCAGAGCCGGGCCGTGGCAGTTTTCGCACTGCAGGACACCGTGGGGGGAGCGGCCGATGCTTTCCACCTTTTCCCCGTGGCATTCCTTGCAGTATGCCTTGGTCCTGTACTTGACGGTGACCTTCTTCCACTCCTCCTCGTTTCCCTTGCGATGCCAGCCGTACATGTAGCCCCGCTCTCCGATGCCGAAATCCGCGGGAACCACGAAGACCCTGGCAACGAGGATGAGGATGACGAGACCGAGAGCCACGAACAGGGGGCGCCAGACATGACTTTTCACCGGGTTGCCTCCTTGGGAGATGTTGAAGGAAAAGCTGATCGCTAAGCCGATTTTGATGTTGTGTTTTGTTGATTGTATAAGTAGAGAAAGGCTATTGCAAGAGGCTAGCTGGTAAATTTTCTGAAAAATATAACAGTGTTATTTTATTCTAATGCTGCATGTCCCCTTCCCGATCCTTGGCGAGCTCTCGGTGGCAACTATCCTGATCTCGCCGTTTCCCATGTCGTAGACCCAGCCGTTAAGGGTTAGTTTTCCCTCTTCCACGGCCCTGCGGACAAAGGGGTACTCCCGCAGGTGCTCCAGCTGGAGGCGGACGTTCTCCTCAACGATCAGCTTCATCCGCTGTTCTTGGGGGATGTCGATGTGAAGCGCCCGGAGCTTTTCGTCGACCAGCTCCTTTGCCTTGTAGGCGTTGATGAGCCAGATGGGGATGTATTTGTCGTCGGAGTTTTCCTCGTCAAGGGCCTGGATGCCGCCGCAGCCGTAGTGGCCGCAGATGACAATGTCGGGGATATTCAGGTGGTTGATGGAGAATTCCAGGACTGCCGAAAGGTTCCAGTCATTGGCGGCGACGATATTCCCCACGTTGCGGTGGACGAAGACCTCGCCGGCTTTGGTCTGGGTGATGGTATTGACCGGCACCCGCGAGTCGGAGCAGCCGATCCAGAGCACCGTGGGTTTCTGCCCCCGCGTCAGTTCCACGAAGAGATCCTTCTCCTTCTCGAATGTCTCGGCCACGAAGCGCCGGTTTCCTTCCAGAAGCGTGGTAATCATGAAGAACTCCCCTCATCCCGCATGGCCCGAAGGGTGTCGAGGATCGCGGCGGGCTCCAGGCGTCGGGTATAGTCTGCATCCACAAAGGAAAGCCGGACGGTCATGGTCCGGTCGATGACGAAAGTGCCGGGAAGAGGGAGTTCCCAGGAGTCGGCGCCGTTGTACTCGGCCAGGTCGACGCCGAAGCCCAGGTAAATCCGTCGCATCTCGGCGCCCACCGGGTAAACGAGGCCGAAACGTTTCGCGACACGGTTCCCCACGTCGCTCAATACCTCGTATTCGAGGAAGTTCTTGAGGAGGGTCGCCTGGGTCTTGTCAGGGGTCTGGGGGGAGATGGCGAGGAGCTCTCCCCCCAGTAACTTGAGCTGGGGAAGGATTTTCTGGTAGGCCCGCAACTGCAGGCTGCAGTAAGGTCACCAGGCTCCGCGGTAGAAGGTGATTACCGAGGGCCCCCGAGCTGTGATCGACGAGAGGCGGACTTCCCGCCCCACGGCGTTGGGGAGGGCAAAATCCGGTGCAGGGGAGCCCACCTGCAGTGCCCGTTCCACGATCCCGGCGCGGATGAGTTCCTCCGCAGACCGATCCATGGTGGTAATGACGTCAGGAGATGCCGTTGCCCTGAAGTTTTCCCGAATCGCATCAAGCTCCTTCTGGAGCTCGAAAATGAAGGTTGGCTGCTCACCGTCCATGGGCCGCCTCCCGCGCAGGGGCCGACAGGCACTTGTGTAGTCTGAACCGGGGTGTGGCGGAACAGTTCTCTGTCAGCCGGGCTGGAAGAATGCAAACGGTGCCCATGGGCACCAGTCATGGGTAATTCCGGTCAGGCTACCCGGGAGAGGTTGTTTTCCCGCCGGCGCCGTTCGGGGCCGCCATAGGATGTGTCGCCGCTGTGGCGGACCTGGCCGCGACTGACGGTCACCCATTCGTTGCCCCGGTGGAAGGCGGAAATCTTGCCCGTGGCAATGTACTCCTCAAGGCGCCACGTCTTCACCATGTCGTACGTGTTGTCCTGATATCTGACCCGTATGAGCATCCGCGCCACCTCCTGGAAAAAAGATTGGTCGGAACGGTCGGCTATGGTCACATTCTAACAGCGAAGGAGCGGGTGTCAATCGGCGGGCCATCCTCCCCGATAGGCTCGAGATTGTTCGCTATCCGTCCCCCTTGAAGTGCCTTGTGAACGGCCTCTCCGAGGGGTGGCCGCAGTCATTCCGCATCATACAACCCTTTAGAATTATTCCTAAAGTTTTCCTCCCCTCAGTCGAAGAGAGTTTCAGGGTGATCGAAATTTCGGTGATCCCGAAACTGGAAGAAATGGAGAGGAAGAAAACAGTATGCGGCTGGTTCTCATGGTGTGTGTGCTTGTGTGTCTGACCTCCTCCGCCTGGGCGGGAGAGACCGAAGTTTTTCTCAAGAGCGGCTACTTCGACTGGAAGGAAACCGTCAGCGATAAAGGGGTTATCAGGGAAAGGGGGCTGGTGAGCGGTGCCGGCATTGCCTACACCGGCTTTGTCGGGGAGAGGGTGTTCATCCGGCCGTCTCTTGAGGTCTGGGGGGGGGAACGTCGACTACCGGGGATTCCAGGTGGGGAGTTGGGCACCCCTTGAGGGTGATACGACCTATTTCGGAACCGCCGAAGAGGTCCGGGTGGGGCTGAAGCTGCCGGTGGGGGACGCTTTTTCGGTTTCGCCCTTTGCCGTGCTGGGCCATAAATTCTGGCTGAGATCCCTTTCGGTCGAGGACTGGAACAGTTTTTACGGAAGGATCGGTGTGCGGGGTGCGACGAAGCATCTGTTTGCCGAAGGAGGAGTCACCCTCCCCGTGTACACCCGCGTTCATACCGACTGGAGTTCGGATGGGTACAACGATTTTGTCACCGAGCCCAAGAATAAACCGTCGGCTTTCGCCGAAGCCGGCGCCACATTCGGGCAGTGGAGGATCGGCGTCTTCTATGAGCAGATGGAATTCGGCCAGTCCGACACGGTGCGGGTGGAAAAATCATCCGGTTCCGCAGGTGCGGTCTTGGTAGCCTCCGGCGCCTTTCAGCCCGATTCCGTGGCGCACCACGTCGGGCTTAAGGTGGGGTTTGCCTTCTGAGTTTTAAAGCCGGCCGCTCTCCTCGTCGCTCGGCGCGAAGCCGCGCCGCATGGTGTTCTCGGTCACCGTCCGCGGGTCCATGAAGTGGAGGAGGTAGTCAGGTCCCCCCGCCTTGGTCCCTCCCCCCGACATGCGGGAGCCGCCAAAGGGTTGCCGCTCTACGAGGGCGCCGGTGATGCCGCGGTTGAGGTAGAGGTTTCCCACCCGAAACTCCCGCCTCGCCTTTGCCAGGTGCTCGGGGCTGCGGCTGAAGACCCCTCCCGTGAGGGCGAACCGGGGGGCGTTTGCCCATTGGATGGCCTCATCGAAGTCCTTGGCCCGCATGACCGCCAGCACCGGGCCGAAGATCTCCTCCCGGGCGATGCGGTGCTCGGGCCGGATACCGCCGATGATGGTCATGGGGACGTAGTACCCGGTGCCGGCCGGCACCGGCCCTTCATGGAGGAGTTTCCCCTCCGTTTTCCCGATTTCAATGTACTCCCTGATCCTCTTCATGGCGTTGTCGTCGGCCACGGCCCCCATGGAGTGGGCCGGGTCCTCCGGCGGGCCCACCGAGGTGGCCCGGGCCATGGCAACGAGCCGCTCCACGAACCGGTCATGGATGGCGTCCAGCACGATGACCCGGGAGCAGGCCGAGCACTTCTGCCCCTGGAACCCGAAGGCCGAAAGGAGCACCTGGGGGACCGCCTCGTCCAGGTCCGCGTCGTCGTCAATGATGATGGCGTTCTTCCCACCCATCTCGCAGATGACCCTCTTCACGTTGGCCTGACCCGGCTGGACCCTGGCGGCTCGCTCGTTGATCCTCAAGCCCGTCTCCAGGGAGCCGGTGAAAGCGATGAGGCTCACGTCCGGGTGGTCCACCAGGTAGTCTCCCATGACCGAGCTCCGCCCCGGCATGTAGTTGAAGACCCCGTCGGGGAGCCTCGCCTCCCGGAACAGTTCCGCCAGGTGCCACCCCATGAGGGGGGTGAGGCCCGACGGCTTGTAGACCACGCAGTTGCCGGTCACGATGGCCGCCGACGCCATTCCCGCGCTGATGGCCAGGGGGAAGTTCCAGGGGGCGATGACCGCGGCCACCCCCCGGGGCTCGTAGAAGTAGTGGTTCAGCTCCCCCGGCGCGTGGCCGAGCCGCCGGGGCCCGCCCAGCCGGATCATCTCCCGGGCGTTGTATTCCAGGAAGTCGATGGCCTCGGTCACGTCGGCATAGGCCTGGTCCCACTGCTTGCCGATTTCAAGGATCTGCCAGGCGGAGAGGTCGAAAATCCGCGTGCGGGCTATCCGGGCTGCCTTGAGGAGGTAGTCGGCGCGGGTCCGGGGATCGGTGTCGCGCCACGCCGGAAAGGCGGTCTTGGCCGCGGCGACGGCATCCCCTGCCTCCTTTGTCCCGGCCTGGCAGATCTGCCCCAGGACCTCGGAGGGGGTGTTGGGGTTCACGGTCGGCTGGAGGTCGGCGGTCAGGACCTCTTTACCGTTGATGAAGAGGGGATAGGTTTTTCCACGTTGAGTCCGCACCCGGGCCAACGCATCCGGAAAGGCGGCGCGATGGTCAGGCCGGGTGAAATCCACCATCGGCTCGTTCCCGAAGGGGGGGAGGCCGTCGGGGCCCGTCCGCTCCTTTTCCGGCCTGGCGGTCCGGGCTTCCTGCTCCCGCTCCGCCGCCACGGCCGGGTCTTCCAGGAGCTGTTCGATCCGGGCATCCTCGGCAAAGCTCTTGCGCAGGAACGATTCGTTGGCGGTGTTCTCCAGAAGCCGGCGCACCAGGTACCCCATCCCCGGCACCATGCTCCCGTAGGGACAGTAGAGGCGGATGCGCCCCGCAATCCTGAGGATCCCCTTGCGGACCGGCTCGGCCATGCCGTAGAGGACCTGGAACTCGTAGCGGTCAGGGGGGACGTTCAGTTCCCGCGCCAGCTCCATGACCGCCGAAATGGTGCGGATGTTGTGGGAGCCGCAGGCGAAGTGGCAGACGGCGTGGTTTTCCAGAATCTTCCGGGCCTGGCGCTCGAAGGCGGCATCGGTTTCGGCCTTGATGGTCCATACCGGCACCTCCCAGCCGTTCTGCCGGGCCCGGACGGTTTCGTAGTCCCAGTAGGCCCCCTTCACGAGGCGGATGGAGATCGGGACCCCCTGCTCCTTCGCCCAGGCCAGGAGGCCGTCCAGGTCCCGGTCTGTATCCTTCAGATAGGCCTGGAGCGCGATCCCCAGGTGGGGATAGCCCGGATGCTCCAGCCTGAGGCGGCGAAAGACCTCCAGGGTCATGTCCTTGAAGCGGTACGATTCCATGTCGATACAGAGGAAGCCGTTTACCTCCATGACCTTCCGTAAGATGCGGCGCATCCGGTTCAGGATGGCGACCACCGACCCCTCGAAATCCTGGGGATTGGCGAGACAGTAGAGGGCCGTGGGCTTCACCGCGATATTCACCCTGGGGGCGTGGCCCCAGTCGAGATCCGGATCGCCCCCCGTGCCCGGTAGTCCCTTCCAGGTTCCCTGCTCCTTCTTCAGCGTCTCCAGAAGCTCCAGGTACGTGTTCGTGTAGGCCTCGGCCTCCTCCTCCGAAAGAGTCGCCTCGCCGAGGACATCCACCACGGCGGCGAAGCCGTCTTTCCGGAGTTTTTCCAGGTTCTTCACTGCCTCCTTCGTGGTTTCACCCACGATGAACTGGCGGGCCATATCCTCGATATTGGAGGTGAGCACCCGGTTCAGCACGGCGCCGCCGAAGGAGCCGAGCATCCCCGCCACCTTGGCACCCGTGGCCATGAACGGGGGCATTGCCTCCTCATCGCCGAAGTACTCGCGGATGTGCTCCGTCAGGAGCCTACTGGTGGTGAGGGAGGGGAACACGTCCACGAATCGGAACAGCTGGACCTTGAACTGGTCGTTCCGCATGCTCCAGTCCATGGCCTTTCCCATCCAGGCCCCCTTGTCGAAGAGGGACGGCTTCTCGCCGGCGATGCTGGTGAAAAATTCCTTGCCGCGGCTGACGATTCTGGCGTTCAGTTCGCTGCTGTGCATGACATGCTCCTTTGTGGGGGCCACCGGGGCGTAGCTCGTAGGGTCGTGTAGTCTGTCTTTTTAAAAAGACCGGTGAGATGCTATAAAAGGGTACAACCATTGTAATCCCGCATGGCGACGATGCAACGGGAGGGAAGCCTTATATGGTTCCGGCTGGTGTAGTCATTCGAACGGAAAAACGAGAGGGAGGAACGAAGCGATGAAAGTGGGAATCATCCGGTGTCAGCTGACCGAGGATATGTGTCCGGGGAGCACCGATTTCAAGGTCGCCCGTGAGGGGAGCCTGGCCTTTGCGGAAACCGGGCCGGTGGAGATCATCGGGTTTCTTTCGTGCGGTGGCTGCTCCGGCAAAAAAGCCGTGACCAGGGCCAAGATGATGGTCGAGCGCGGGGCGGAGGCGATCGTGTTCGCCTCCTGCATGAAAAACGGTAATCCCATCGGGTATCCTTGCCCCCATTTCGCCGCCATCAAGGGCGCCGTGGAGAAAAAGGTCGGTCCCGAGACCCGGATCATCGACTGGACCCACTGAGTTCCCGCGGCTTAAATGGTCTCGCATTGAGCACTACGCGCAGGGCCCTGATCCCTTCTCTGAAATCGGTTACGGTGTAGGATGAGGGGCGGCTTCGCGGGGATGCTGTGCCGTATCCCGGCTCCAACACGATGGTGGTGCTGCTCCCCTCGGGGAGGATGATCTCCCGCTCGGTGGCGACGTTGTCGGCGGGGAGGGCAACCACCATGTGGTGGGTGCCCTCCCTGACATACAGGGTCTGCGTGAACCGGTACCTCATCCCCTCGCCGGCCTCCGGGTCGCGGAGTCCGAGGGGCTCGCTGCGCTCCGGGCGGGGATCGCCCCCAAGCTCCGCAGTCTGCCCCCCGATGTTCAACAGCAGTTTGTATTCCGGGGTGCCGTGGACGTCTTTCCGTGAACAGGTTTCCGGCCCATGGGTCTTCAGGGACGACACAACCCGAAGCTCGGCATAGCCCGGCGGTAGAGACTGCCCCTGCGCTTTTTCGACAAAAACATCCTGCCGCGTGGCGATGGCAGCGGTTCGTGCCAGTTCGGCAGTCCCCGCGCAACCGCCCAGGATGGCAAGGGTGACGACGGCCAGCACTGTCATGGTGATCCGGTTCATACCTCTTCCTCCACCTTCCTCTTTTCAAACCAGCCGTACACCGACGGGATGATCAGCAGCGTCAGCAGGGTGGACGTCACCAGGCCGCCAACGACAACCGTGGCGAGCGGCTTCTGGATTTCCGATCCGGTGCCGCCGGACAGGAGCATCGGGATCAGGCTGAAGATGGCGATGGAGGCCGTCATCAGCACCGGCCGCAGACGGTCGGCGGCCCCTTTCCGGATGGCCTCCTCCAGTTCCAGCCCCTCCTCCCGCAGTTGTGAAATCCGCGACACCAGCACGAGGCCGTTCAGGACGGCAACGCCGAAGAGGACCACGAACCCCACCGAGGCCGGCACCGATAGGTACTGCCCAGAGATGAAGAGCGCGAAGACCCCGCCGATGAGGGCGAACGGCAGGTTTGCGATGACCAGGAACGCCAGGCGGATCGACCGGAAGGTGACGTAGAGGAGGAGCAGGATCAGGCCGATGGCCACCGGCCCGATGATCATCAGCTTATTCATGGCCCGCTGCTGGTTCTCGAACTGACCGCCCCAGGTGAGGTAGTAGCCGGGGGGGAGCTTCACCCCATCCCGGATCTTTTGCTTCGCCTCGGCCACGAAGCCGCCGATGTCACGGCCGGTGATGTTCATCTCGATGCCGATGCGGCGCACCCCGTCCTGGCGGCTGATCTGCACCGGTCCTTCCACCATCTTCACCTCGGCCAGCTGCTGGAGGGGGACGTTTACCCCCGTTTTCGTGGTGATGATCAGGTTGTTGATCGCCTCCATGGAGTTCCGCTTCTCCTCCGGCAGACGCACCGTGATGTCGAAGCTGCGGTTTTCCTCGTAGAGCTGCGATGCCGCCTTGCCGGCAACGGCGATTTCGATCACCTTCTGCACATCGCTGATGTTGAGACCGTAGCGGGCGATCCGCGCCCGGTCGATGTTCACGGTCAAATACGGCTGGCCGGAGATCTTCTCGGCGTTAAGGTCGGTCCCCCCCCTGATGGTGGAGAGCACCTTGGCGATCTCCTGGGATTTGGTGCTGAGCACGTCAATGTCGTCGCCGAAGAGCTTGACGATCAGCTGCGCCCGGGTTCCGGCCACCAGTTCGTCGATGCGGCACTGGATCGGCTGGCTGAAGCCGAAGGAGATGCCGGCTACGGACTCCAGGGACTCGCGCATCTCGTTGGTGAGCTCTTCCTTGGAGATGTCCCGCGTCCATTCGTCCTTCGGCTTCAAAATCCCCACGTAGCCGGTCTTGTCCGAGCCCCTGGTGTCCAGGGCCACCCCGGTCTGGCCGGTCCGCGACACAATCGTCCCCAGTTCGGGGAACTGCTTCAGCTTCTGTGCGACCCGCTGGTTGACCTCCATGGCCTTGGACAGGGAGACGCCCGGGAGCATGGAGACATCCATGTCGAAGGAGCCCTCATCCATGGTTGGGATAAATTCCGTCCCCAGCCGGGTCACCATTACGAGGGAGACCACCAGGAGGGTTCCGGCCACCCCCAGCACCACCCGCCGCTTGTTCATGGCGTAGTCGAGGAGCGGCAGGTAGAGCCGGTGGGCCTGTTGCATGATGAGGCTCTCTTTTTCCGGCTCCGGCTTCAGGAAGAGGTTGCAGAGCACCGGGATGATGAAGATGGAAAGGAGCAGTGACGCCAGGAGCGCAATGGCCACGGTGATGGCCAGGGGGCCGAACATCTTCCCTTCGATCCCCTCCAGGGCCAGGATCGGGATGAAGGTGATGGCGATGATCATTTCGCCGAAGATGCTCGGTTTGCGCACCTCCATGACCGCCTTCAGCACCGTCTTCATCCTGGGATGGCGCTCCCCCCCTTCGCTCAGGTGGCGCTGGACGTTCTCCACCTGGATGATGGTGGTGTCAATGATCATCCCGATGGAGATGGCCAGCCCCCCCAGGGACATGAGGTTGGCGCTGATCCCCGTGAGCTTCATGACGATGAAGGTGGCCAGGAGGGAGAGGGGGAGTGCTATGAGAACCACTACGCTCCCCCGGATGCTGTTCAGGAGCAGGTACAGGACGATCAGGACAAGAATCGACCCTTCGATGAGCGCCTTGTTCACCGTCCCGACGCTGGTCTTGACGATGTCGCTCCGGTCATAGAAGGGAACGATCCTGATCCCCTCCGGCAGCACGTTGTTTTCGTTGATCTCCTTCACCTTTTCCGCAACCCGGCGCACCACCTCGCGGCTGTTCTCGCCCCGCAGCATCATGACGATGCCGCCGACGCACTCATCTTTGCCGTCCTTCATGGCGGCCCCCATGCGGACCGCTTCCCCCACCTTCACCTGGGCCACGTCGCGGATAGAGGTGGGAGTCCCTCCCGCCGACTTGAGGACGATGTTCTCGATGTCGCTCACGTCCTTGATGAGGCCGACCCCCCGGACGATGTACTGGTCCGTCCCCCGCTCCAGGAGGTTGCCCCCCACGTTCTCGTTGTTGCTGCCGATGGCGGTGTAGACGTCGTCCACGGTGATGCCGTACTTCAGGAGTTTTTCCGGCGCCACTAGCACCTGGTACTGCTTGAAATAGCCGCCGAAGGAGTTGATCTCGTTGACCCCGGCGACACTCTTCAGTTGGGGCGTCACGATCCATTCCTGGATGGTCCGCAGGTTGGTCAGGTAGGCCATCTTCTGCTGGGGATCCGTGGGCATCTTCCCTTCCAGGGTGTACTGGTAGATCTCCCCCATGGCGGTGCCGATTGGCCCCATGGCGACCTCGACCCCCTTCGGGACCTTATCCCGCGCCTCCGCCAGGCGCTCGAACACCAGCTGCCGGGCGAAATAGATATCCACGTTGTCCTTGAAAACTATGGTGACGATGGAGAGGCCGAACTTGGTGACCGAGCGCATCTGTTCGATGTCGGGGAGGCCCCGCATGGCCATCTCGATGGGGTAGGTGACGTTCCGTTCGATCTCTATGGCCGACAGTCCGTCGGCGTGGCTGACCACCTCCACCTGGATGTTGGTCACATCGGGGAAGGCGTCGATGGGGAGCTTCGCGTAGGAATATAACCCTGCGACGATGATCACCAGCGCCGCGAAGAGGATCATTCCCTTCTGTCGCAGTGTGTAGGCTATTATTTTCTCCAGCATCGGAACCTCACTTCCGTTAAGTGTGCTTGATGGTGACGATGGTGATCATTCTCCATGGCCGTGTTCATCCGTCATCTCACCCTTCTTGATCTCTGATTTGAGAATAAAGGAGCCCTTGACGGCATAGTTTTCGCCCTCCTTCAACCCGGACAAAATCTCCACCAGGCCGCCTGCTGTCCGCCCGGTCTGCACGGGGCGCGCCGCGAATTCATCGCTCCCCTCCGCCACAAAAACCACCTTTTTCCCGTCCAGATCCTGCACGGCATCCTCGGGAACCGCCAGGACCGGCGGCGCGTCGGCCGCCAGGGTCAGTTCCACGGTGGCGAACATCTCCGGCTTCAGCTTGCGCCCCGGATTGGCCACCTCGACCCGGGCCTTGACAGTGCGGGTCGCTTCGTCCACCAGGTCGGCGATGTAGGTGATCCGCCCCTTCAGCTTCAGCTCGGGAAAGGCGGTGACGGTGACCGCTGCCGGCTGGCCCCGGTGGATCTTGGCCAGATCCTTTTCGTTGATGTCCACCATCACCCAGACCGACGAGAGGTCGGCCACGGTGTAGAGGCTTGTGGAAGGGTCGGCCAGTTCGCCGACGATGGCGTGCTTTTCGGTGATGATGCCGCCGATGGGGGAGCGGACCGGCAACAGCGGCTTGCGGTGGTTGGCATTTTTCAGCTCGGAGGTTGAAACGCCGTAGAGGGAGAGGCGCTCCACATCGGTATGGAGCTCCGTCTGCGCCATCTTGTAGTCGGTCTCCGCCTGGAGGATATCCTTGCGGGCCGCGATCTTCTTCTCCACCAGGGTCTTGATCCGGTCCATATTGGACTGGGCCAGGGCAAGCCGTGTCTTCGACTGGTGGTAGCGGTTCAGGGCTTCTCCCAGCTCGACGCTGTCCAGGGTCGCCAGGGGTTGGCCAGCGGCGACACCGTCCCCGAGGGAGGCCCTGACACTGACGATCTTGCCGGGGATGCGGGGCGAGACATGGGCGATCCGGTCGGCATTGGCCTCCACCTTGCCGGTGGCGCTGATCGCGCCGGCGAGCCGCTGTTTTTTTGCCGCGGCGACGGCCACGCCGTTCTGCTTCTGCACCTCGGCGGTCATCTTGACCTTTCCTTCTTCCCCATGCCCGTCGTGGCCGTCATGACCTTCCTTCTCTCCCTCGTGCTTCCCTTCCTCGTGGCCCCCCTTTTCATCCTTATGGCCGGCCTCCTGCGTTTCGGCGTGCTCGCCGGCACCCCCTTTCACATGGGTAGAGCGATAGATAAAGGCACCCCCGACGGCCACGGCCAGGATGATGCCGATGATGATTCCGTTTTTCCCGTTCACTGCGCACCTCCACTGGTTGTGTTCTGGAAGTCAACCCCCACCGAGGCTTCGAGCCGCGCCAGGGCCGTCTGTCGCTCGGCAAGGGCGGCGAGGTAGCCGTCGTGGACTTCGATGTATTTCTTCTGCTCCTCAATCACCGAGAGGATCCCCACCTCGCCCAGCTGGTACGCCTCCTGGACGATCTTCAGGTTCTCCTCAAGCTGGGGAAGGATGCCGCCGGCATAGAGGTCGAGGGCCTTGTCCGCCGCCGCCAGCCGGGCATAGTCCCCTTCGATCTCCCGGGCTACGCCTGTGCGGGCGAACTCCAGCCGGTTCCCGGCGCTCTGCGTCCTGGCCCGGGCTTCGCGGATGCCGGCCTGGTTCCGGTCGAATACGGGGAGCGGGATGGAAAGTTTCATCCCCAGGAGGTTGTCGCGGGTCTTTTCGTCTCCGACGCCGGTGGCGTCCACCCGTTGCTCGTGGGTGTAGCCGACTCCGACAATCACGTTCGGGATGCGCTCCGCCTCGGCCAGCTCCACCGCGGCGTCCCCCTTGGAGCGGGCAGCCTGGAGCACCTTCAGGTCGGGGCGGTTTACCAGGGCGAGGCGGGTGAGCTCATCGGGGGGGATAGTCACGGCCTGCCGTTCGGGAGAGTCGGCTAAATTGACCGCATCCCCCGTCGGGAGCCCCAGGAGGGTCAGCAGTCGGGCCAGAAGGGGGCTGAGTCCGCGCACGGTCTCGATTTTTCGCCCTTCGCTCCGGGCCAGCTCCACCCGGGCGAGATTCACCTCAAGTTCCGGGATGTCCCCGGCGGCCAGGCGCTCCCGCGTTATCTCCAGCAGCTTCCCGTTCAGGTCCACGGCCCGCTGGGCCAGTTCCCGCCTTTTGTGGGCCAGCATGAACTCGGCAAACGTGCTCTTCACCTCCAGGGCAAGGGTTCTTTCCCGATCAGCAATCTGCTGGCGGACCTCCTCCGCCTCCACCTCGGCGACGACCCGGCGCTTGGCCCGCTTGCCGCCGGTCAGGAATTCCTGGGAAAGGCCGATTGAGACGACGTTCTCGCCGGAACTGCCGGTCAGGGAACCGGTATCTCCGGACAACTCCAGGGTGGGGTTGGGAAAGAGCGCGGCCCGCTCCAGCCCGGCTCGGGCCACCTCCTTTTCGGCGCGCAGCGCCTTCAGCTCGCCGTTGTTGACGAGGGCATACTCCACAGCCTGCGGCAGGGTCAGCGAGTGCATTTCACCCGAGGCCCCCTGGGGGGAAAGAACCAATGACGCCAGGAGCAGATGGACCGCTCCGGGCACGAAACGATACGCTCGTGACAAGACAGCACCTCCTTGCTGATTTGCTGGATTGAATTGTGGGTGACAGGGTGGCGCTGAAGGGTGGAAATTCGGACTAAGGGCGCACGAATTCCCCACGGCTGTGGGGCCGTTACTTCAGCGGATCAGGCTTGTATCTGGGGGGGGACAAAGATGGAGCGGTACACGTCCGGTGGCGCGTTGAGGTGTTCGAGGAACGACAAGCTAATAATAAGAGGCGAATAGGAAATCAGGGGGGGGTGGCTGTTCAGCGGTGCGTGGCACGGGCAGGAGAGACAGCAGTGGCAGTCCCCCTCGGTATCCCCGCCATCATCGGGACAGCAAGGGCTTGCGTCTGCGCAATCCGCCTTCAGAACCGACCCGGCCTTGGCGCAGGATGCCTGGGGGCAATGGTCGTTATCCTGCGCGAAACAAAGCCCGTTGCCGGCAATGGTGAGGACGGCCATGATGAGCAAAACGGCTATGATTTTGTTGAACATGGCTGGTCCCGGATGCATTTGCCAGGCTTTCATGAAAGTGAAGAATATCATAATGGTGGGATGTCGGGCGTGTCAATGAACAATCGGCTCCAGGGCAAAAAGCTCTTGTCCGGCAGTCTGTTAGGCATCCGGAAAGACAAAAACAACGACTCTCACGCCGGTCCGCCGGGAACTCCCCCGTAGATCCGGCACCAGTTTCCCCCCATGATGAGCCCCACCGCCCCGGCGGGATAGCCCGCCCCCAGGAGGCGCTCCGCCAGGATGGGAAGGCCGCCGTGGTCCTCCGCTCCTGCTGCTATGCCGTCAAACCCGCCGAAATCGCTCCCGATGCCGACCGCCTCCGGGCCGTGCCGCTGGACAACAAAGTCCACCTGACGGAAGAGGTCGTCGAGGGTCGCCGTTCCTTCGGGAACAAGCATCTCGGGGGCGGCGGAAATTCCCACCACCCCTCCCCGGCGGGCAATTTCGGCCACCTGGGAATCGGAGAGGTTGCGGGGGCGGTCGCAAAAGGAGCGAAGCCCCGTGTGGGAGGAGATGAGAGGGCCGGCGACGAGGGAAGCCACCTCCCGGAAACCGGGCTCGGCCAGATGGGCCACGTCGAGGATGAGGCCGGCGTCGGCGAGGCTCCTCACCAGAGTTTTTCCCGCAGCGGTCAGCCCCTTCGGGTCGGTAACGCCATTGCCGTCGGCCAGCCGGTTCCTGCCGGCATGGGTCAGCCCCACGGCCCTCACTCCCCAGCGCCGCACCTCGTCCAGGCTCAGCTCCAGCAGGGCGTCGGCGTTCTCAACGAGAAAGACGATGCCGGGAGTGCCGCTTCCTCCGAGGGCGGCCGCCATCTCCCCGGGACTTCGGAGCGGCGCGAACCACCCCAGGTGGCGGCAGGCGTAGTCGTGGAGCCGCCGCATCTCCCGGGCGGCGCTCACGGGGCCGTTGTGGCTGTCGGCGCAGTAGAGGGCAGCCACCAGCACCCGCACCCCTCCCTTCTTTAGGGACGAGGCGGTTACCTGCCCGTCAGCCAGCTGCTCGAAGGGGATTCCGGGGTGACGGCACATCAGGTCGTAGACGAGGTCCACGTGGCCGTCGACGACCGGGAAGCGCGGCGGCTCTTCAATGGAGTCCGCGGGATGCAGCGACATAATCGCTCCTCATCGGTCCGCAGCAGCGGAATGAAAAAGAGCGGGCAGACCATGGCGTCAACCCGCTCGGAAAACTTCAACGATCATTTCCTATGCCGGGGCATGGCACGCAGGGGCATGACATGCGGGTGAGTGGCATGATGGAGAGTGGCAAGCCGGCGAATGGCACGCCGGACCGTGACAGGCAGCCGTCGACATGGCTTTTGATTCGATCTTCCTGATCTTCAACACGGGAATCACCTCCTTTCCGTGGGATGAGAAGAGCGTGTCAAGGGGCGGGTGCCGCACCGTCGCGGACGAGTCCCATCCCCGTGAACACGGCAAGGGCGTCCTTGCACTCTTCGCTGAAAGCGCCGGAATCCATGGCGACGCCGTACTCTCCGTACAGCGTCGCCGCGATCTCCTCGCAGGTGGCCGAGCCGTTGCAGAGGAGGAGAAAATCCTTGCCGAACCGGTTGATCTCCAGCACCTCAAGCCTCTCTCCGGAGGGATAGAAGATGAGAAGCGTCGGCTCCGGGGGGTAGGACTCCCTGAAGATGCCGCTCTTCAGGTCGGCGATGATCGCCGGCAGGTTCCGGCGGAATTCGGACACCGTGACCTCTTCCCGGAGCATCGGCCGGCACCTCTCGGCGGGGTCGCCCGTGAGCGGTCTGGCCCCGTCCGCGCGGGGCGGACAGCGATGGGTCGCTTGCAGAGCGAGGGTCTCGTAGGTGAGAATTTCGGCAAAGTGGGGCCACGAGGCATTCCCGGCCATGAGTCCTTCGGCATGGCGGGGAATGCGCTCAAGGAAAGCGGTTTCGGCCGTCGGGTCATCCTCGCGCCACCCTTCCTCCTCCAGCCGGGAGAGGATTTCCTGGAACAGGCCGCTGGGCGGCCGGCCGAGGGCCAGGGAGAGGAGGATGAACGACTTGGGGTAGCCGTTGAGGATGAGGGGGAACCACCGGGCGATCCGGTCCAGCTCCGCCAGGGAAACCCCGGCGCAGGGGAGGTTGTAGAAGGAGCTGAAGAGGAAGGGGGCGGCATCGATGAGATTCTCGTCGTCGGCCAGGCGCCGGCCATCATCGAATTCGAGACCGAGGGAGAAGTAGGTGTCCACCTCCCTGATGAGGCGACCGGTATAGCGCCGGTGGAGCTCGGTCCCCGCCAGGACCGTCGGAAGCTGCACGAGGGGAGCACTGTTCCCCTGGACCCCCGCCTTCAGGGCGAGGAAGAGGGTCTGGTCGATATCTTCGCGCTCCTCCTCGGGAAAGCCGATGACGAAGCTCAGGGTGGGGACGATTCCCGCCTCGGTGGTCTCCCGCACCCGCTGGTAGAGGATCCCCTCGTCGATCTCCTTGCCGATGAACGCCAGGGTCCTGCGGGAGCCGGAGTCGATCCCGTAACACATGGACTCGCACCCCGCCTCGCGCATGAGATCGAGGAGCGGCCTGTCGAGGGAATCGAGCCGGGAGATGCAGTACCAGGGGACGCGGTTCAGCCGGGCATCGATGACCCGGTTGCAGAACTCCTCCACGAAGCGCCGGTCAGCCGTGAACTGGTCGTAGGCGAGGACGAGGCACTCGGCGCCGAAGCGGCCGTGGAGTTCCTCCATCTCGCGGATCAGCCGGGGGATGGAGAAGGTCCGGGTCCGTCGCCGCCACATGACCGACTCTGAGCAGTAGACGCACCGGTGGGGGCAGCCTCGCCCCACTTCGAGGATGGCGATGCTCCGGGGGATGCCGCAGGCGTCGCGGTAGCTGGCCAGGGGGGGGACGAGGGTGTAGTCGGGGAGGGGAAGGGTGTCGAGGTCGGCGATCAACTCCCGGTCGGGATTGCGGACGATCTCCGTGCCCCGGCGCCAGGTAACTCCCGCTACCTCCGCAGGATCATTGCCGACTGCAAAGGAGGCTGCCAGTTCCCGGAACGTCACCTCTCCCTCGCCCCGGACCACGGCGTCAATCCAGGGGAAGCGCTCAAGGGTGGGGACGTCGAGGAAGGAGACGTTGTGCCCACCCGCCACGATGCGCAGGTCGGGCTTTTGTTCCTTGAGGAGCCGGGCGATCCGGACGACTGCCGGGAAGGTGGTGCATTGGGCGGAAAAGCCGACCAAGTCCGGATCGTCCCGGAGGATTATCCGTGCCGCCTCCCCGTACAGCTCCTTTCCCATGCCGAGGCTTCCCTGCCGCAGGGCCAGCACCAGGTCGCGGATGACCGCACGGTGCCCCGCCTCACCCAGCACCGTGGCGAGGCTGATGAGTCCCAGGGGGGGGAGATTGTAGAGGGACTGGAGATGAAAGGGGGGGAAGACCAGGGAAATGTTCATGGGCCGCTACCTCCCCGGCGTTCCCGCCTCGAGCGCAAAACCGGGCGGCTGTTTCTGCCGGAGTAGCTGAGAGTGTAGCACACAAATCGACCCGTGCAAGGCGGCGGGCCAGCGACCGTTCTGTCCGCTCTTGACCGTGGATCCGTGACGGATTCAGGTTTACTATTTTCCCGCGCCCGTATACTCTCTCCCGAAAAGTGCCCACGTCCGCGCGGTTCGATGGAGAGTGCCGATGACAGATGGAGTCGATACGGTCAAAAAATACCAGTTCGCCAGCGACAACTACGCCGGGATCTGTCCCGAGGCCTTGCAGGCCATGGAGGCCGCCAACAGGGGGTACGCCTGCTCCTACGGCGACGACCCCTGGACGGAGAAGGCGTGCCGGCTGCTGCGGGATCTCTTCGAGACCGACTGCGAGGTCTTCTTCGTCTTCAACGGCACCGCCGCCAACTCCCTGGCCCTGGCATCCCTCTGCCACTCCTACAACAGCATCATCTGCCACGAGACCTCCCATGTGGAGACCGACGAGTGTGGGGCCTCCGAATTCTTCTCCAACGGGACCAAGATCCTCCTCGTCTCCGGCGGGCACGGCAAGGTGGACCTGGAGGCCGTGGAGCACACGGTGAAGCGCCGCACCGACATCCACTATCCCAAGCCCAAGGCCCTGAGCATCACCCAGGCCACGGAGCTCGGCACCCTCTATTCGGTGGAGGAGCTTCAGGCCGTGGGGGAGCTGGCCCGGCGCCTCGATCTGAAGCTCCACATGGACGGGGCCCGCTTCGCCAACGCCGTTGCCACTCTCGGCGCGGCCCCCGCCGAACTCACCTGGAAAGCGGGGGTGGATGTCCTCTGCTTCGGCGGCACCAAAAACGGCATGGCGGTGGGGGAGGCGATCATCTTCTTCAACCGGGATCTGGCCCGGGAATTCGACTACCGCTGCAAGCAGGCGGGGCAGCTCGCCTCCAAGATGCGCTTCCTGGCCGCCCCCTGGGTCGGCATGCTGGAAAGCGGCGCCTGGCTCACCCGGGCGGCCAACGCCAACGCCTGCGCCGCCAGGCTGGAGGCCCGCCTGCGGGAGATTCCCGGCGTGGGGATCCGTTTTCCCCGCCAGGCCAATTCGGTCTTCGCCGACTTCTCCCCCGAGGTGGCCGCCGCCCTCCAGGAGCGGGGGTGGCACTTCTATTCCTTCATCGGCTCCGGCGGGGCCCGTTTCATGTGCTCCTGGGAGACCACCGAGGCGGACGTAGATCTTCTGGCGGCCGACCTTGCGGCTGTCGCCTCGCGCCATGGGTGAGAGGTTAGAATTTTTTCTTAAGACGCATTATTTTTTTATGCACCCGGTACGAGGTTTAGTGATGAGTAATATCAAGCTGTTACACTGATGTGTTTCAGGGAAGGAGAGATTTCCCTTCCCAGCATGTATGCCCCCCCTATACGATTTCCTCCCCCGCCGTATCTCCGTTGCCGGAAGCGTTAAATAATTATTCAGCAATTTCAACATGTTATAAAATAATAATATATTTTCATGCTCCTGGCATGCCCGATGCTATGTAAAAGACAAAAGCAATCAGTTAGCACCGGAAAACAAGGAGGATGCCATGAAAGCCATAACCAACGCCCTGATCGTTACGATAGCCACCGCTTCTTCTGCCCTTGCCGCCAGCGGCGCAGCCGCCGACGAAGGAGGATTCCTCGCCCCGCTGTTCCTGACCCTGGGCGCCGCCGTCATCGCCTTCCAGACCATCCCGGCGATTATCCTGCTCGGCTCCATGGTAAAGGGGCTCTTCTCGGGCAAGGAAGAGGAAGGTGCCCGCTAGGTTTCGGAAACAACTCGGTAAGAGACCGGCACAATACGAAGATAGATGAGAAAGGAGACGGCCATGAGAGCGAGAACTGCAGCCAGCACACTGGCACTGGTAATGGGGAGCGTAACGTCGGCCCTGGCGGCATCGGGAGCACGGGAAGACAACAGCGGCGTGTTCGTGTGGATTTTCCTCGGGTTCTGCGCCCTGATCATCGTGGCCCAGATGGTACCGGCAGTTCTCACCATGCTCGGCATGGCCAAAGGGGTGAAAGAGAGCTTCGGCGAAAAAGCTGAGGTGAAGAGCCGCTAGAACGCACGGCAACCACCGTGGCCTCAAGATGATCGGGTGCCCGGCACGGGAGAATTAATGGAGCCGCAAGCAAAAAGGCCGTCCCCTATGAGAGGGAGACGGCCTTTTTGCTTGCCTGCTGATAGTCTTCAGGGTTTCAGAGAATTTCTTGCAATGCTCCTCTATTCGGTATAGATAGTGTTCTCATGAAAGAGTGGAGGGTTTCTCTTGCAGATAGAAGGGTTATGTGGCCGGTCATAGTGACCGTTTCCCTTGTCCTCGTGTTTCTGGGGACGAGAGCTCCGAACATAGCAAGACCCCAGAAACCCACGTCACGGCCCCGTGCCGTACTTGAAACTCAGGTAAAAACGACACAGGCAGGTATTGAAAAACACGGTCATGCGTTTGAACTCTGCCGTCGAGCCGAGTTCTTCAATGTATCAGCGCCCCGGGTTTCAGCCTTCCATTGCGAACCCCACAAGATTGTTTCTTCCGTACTCTGCTTCATTTCCGCCAGAGCACCTCCCCTAGCGTACGCCTGATACATTTTGTTCTCTCTGTTCGTTGACGTCGGGCATGTTCCGGACGTAATCACCATTCATTCCATTTTCTGATTGGCACTGATCTCTGCTAAAACCTTCCCTCTAGGGAAGAAGGTGGCCGAAGGCCGGATGAGGGGAGCGACACGATATCGCCACTCCCCCCTCACCTTGGCCCTCTCCCTCAGGGAGAGGGGATGATGTAATCGCCGAAGCGGAAGATTTGATGCCAATCAGCTTCCATTTTTACCAGGAGAAGTATCGCCATGAGAAAAATGTTGTGTCGTGTCACAATGTTAAGCATCGGAATCCTTGCGGTGGCAGGTTGTGCCAAAAACGAGACGATAAAGAAAGATGAGATGGTCCCGGTTGCATCAAACAAGACTGCTCAAGCGGCCGTTGCCTCGCCGGCAGTAAAGGATGGGGGAATCAAGACTCTGCCGGCCAAGGAGGTTCAGTCCAAAGACCAGTCCAAGGAAGGTGCCGCAAAGGGCACTATGACAGAAGCTCAACTGCAGGCTGCCCTTACCAAGATTTTCTTTAATTTCGACTCGTCCGCACTTTCTTCGGAAGGGCGGGAAACACTGGTCAAGAACGCCGAGTTGTTAAAGAGTGCCAGTTTCAGGGTGCGGATAGAAGGGAACTGCGACGAGCGGGGTTCTGACGAGTACAATCTTGCCCTTGGGGAGAGGAGGGCACAGGCAGCAATGAAATACCTGGTTACCATGGGTGTGCCGGCCGATCGCCTCTCCATCATCAGTTACGGAGAGGAAAAACCTGCCGACCCGGGACACGACGAAGTCGCCTGGGCCAAAAACAGGCGGGATGATTTTGTTGTAACCGTCAAATAATCGAAATCATTAAACAAAGGAGCCGGAATCGGCTCCTTTGTCTTTACTATCCTGCCACGGCTGTCGTTTTTTAAGACAAGAGCAGCAAAGAATACTTCTCAACTGCTCTTGTCGATCAGGTGTGCACTACCACTTCACCGGCTGGGGTTCCTTTTTTACGAGAAGGACCGAGCAGGGCATCTTCCGCACGATCTCCTCGTTGCTCCTTCCGAACAGGAAATGCTCGAGACGCCATTCTTCATGGGAGAGCATGATCAGAAGATCGATCTTCAGCTCTTCCACCGCCTTCAGGATTTCTCTGGTCGGCTCCCCCTTCCTGATCAACTCGGTCACCGGGAGGCCATTGCTTCGTTCCCTCTCCAGAATCCTGTCCAGATCCTCCTTGGCCTCTCGCGTGATCTTCTCATACTCCTTTTCGAGGGAAACAACGGGGAGGTTCCATCCTTCAAGTCCGAACGGGTTGTGAATTGCGTGGATAAGAAAGAGTTCCGCGCCATACTTGCGGGCGAGGGAGACGCCGCAGTGAACCGCCTCCTGGCAGTAGGTGGTCATTCTGCTCACCACGAGAATACGCCTGAAATCTTCCATGATTTTCACCTCTGTCAGTAAATTTGAACGCCTTTCCTGCTACAAGTGTAACACGGATCAAGTGCGAGGAAAGTAGTCGCCCGGGCGGTTGCCTGTGGAACGGGACGGGATATCCTTTAGCCTGATCCACCGTTATCAGGATGAAGGCACGCAAAGGACTGCAGAGAATGAACCAGAACCCTGTAAACGAAGAACGATCCGCTGAGGACCCTTCGCTGCAAACGATCCCCCTTGTCGAGCTTTTCGGCCGGCTCTCTTCTTCGCCCGAAGGACTTTCCCCCGGCGAGGCTGCCCGACGTCTCGAAAAGGTTGGCTACAACGAACTCCAGGAAAGGGAGCCCTCCGCCTTCCGGAAACTCCTTGCGTTCTTCTGGGGGCCTATCCCGTGGATGATCGAGGCGGCGGCGGTCCTCTCGGCGCTCGTGGGGCACTGGGAGGATTTCGGGATTATCGTCGTCCTCCTCCTGGTGAATGCCGCCGTCGGTTTCTGGGAGGAATACCAGGCGGGGAACGCCATTGCGGCCCTGAAGCAGTCCCTCGCCCTCAAGGCGAAGGTCCGGCGTGGCGGCGAGTGGCGGATCGTGCCGGCCCGCGAGCTGGTGCCGGGGGATGTGATCAGGCTCCGCCTTGGCGATATCGTCCCGGCCGATGGACGCCTCATCGAGGGAGATCCGCTGGAGGTCGACCAGTCTGCCCTGACCGGCGAGTCGCTCCCGGTTTCGCGCGGGGTGGGGGAGGCCGTCTACTCGGGAACCGTGGTGAGGCGCGGCGAGGGAAACGCCCTCGTCTACGCCACCGGCAGGGACACCTCTTTCGGGAAAACCGCCCGGCTCGTGGAAGAGGCCCAGACTGTCAGCCACTTCCAGCGGGCTGTCCTCAAAATCGGTGATTACCTCATCGTCGTCGCCATTGGCCTCGTGGCGATGATTATCGCCGTGGCCCTCTTTCGCGGGGACCCGATAGGCGAGACACTCCAGTTCGCTCTCGTCCTGACCGTGGCGGCCATCCCGGTGGCGATGCCGACCATCCTCTCGGTGACCATGGCGGTGGGGGCCCGGATCCTCGCCGGCCGCCAGGCCATCGTAAGCCGCCTGGCCGCCATCGAAGAGCTTGCGGGGATGGATATCCTCTGCTCCGACAAGACCGGGACCCTTACGAAGAACGAGCTCACCCTCGGCGATTCCTTCTGCGCCGAGGGGGTCGACCCCGACGCCGTCATCCTCGCCGCGGCCCTCGCTTCCCGCAGGGAGGACGCCGATCCCATCGACCAGGCCGTTTTGCGCAAACTCCCGGCAGGATCATCCCCGGAAGGATATCGGGTGGTCCGCTTTATCCCCTTTGACCCCGTGGCCAAGCGGACCGAGGCAACGGTCGCCGCCCCCGACGGGACCACCTTCACGGTCTCGAAGGGAGCCCCGCAGGTGATCGTCGGACTCGCATCCCCCGTCCCCGCGGCCCGTGCCCGGATCGACGCGGCCGTTGAGGCGTTCGCGGCCCGGGGGTTCCGTTCCCTCGGCGTGGCCCGGCGCGATGGGGAGGGGGCGTGGCGCATGCTCGGCATCATACCCCTCTTCGATCCCCCCCGGGACGATTCCCGGGAGACCCTGGCCGCTGCCCGCCGGATGGGGACACGGGTCAAGATGGTGACAGGGGATCAGCTTGCCATCGCGCGGGAGATCGGCAGGGAGCTCGGCCTCGGTGACCGGATCCTCGACGCCGCGCTCCTTACCGGCGCCGACTACCGGGAGGCCTCACGGCTCGCCGATGCCATCGACAAGGCCGACGGCTTTGCCCAGGTCTTCCCCGAGCACAAGTTCCATATCGTCGAGGCCCTCCAGCAGCAGGGGCACATCGTGGGGATGACCGGCGATGGCGTCAACGATGCCCCGGCACTCAAGAAGGCGGACGCGGGGATCGCCGTCTCCGGGGCCACCGACGCCGCCCGGGCCGCGGCAGACATCGTTCTCCTCACCCCCGGCCTCTCGGTCATTATCGACGCCATCACCGAAAGCCGCCGGATTTTCCGGCGGATGACCAGCTATACCATCTACCGGATCTCCGAGACGATCCGGGTTCTCCTCTTTATCACCCTCTCGATCCTCGTCTTCAACTTCTACCCGGTCACGGCGGTGATGATCGTGCTCCTGGCGCTCCTGAACGACGGGGCGATCCTTGCCATCGCCGTTGACCGCCAGGAGCCAGCCCCGGAGCCCCAATCCTGGAACATGCCGGTGGTCCTCGGCGTATCCACGGTCCTCGGCATTGTCGGCGTCATTGCGACCTTCGGTCTCTACTACCTGGCGGAACGGCTTTCGGGCCTTGGCCGCGACGTCATCCAGAGCCTTGTCTATCTGAAGCTCTCGGTATCCGGGCACCTCACCATCTTCGCCTCTAGGGCCCGGGGACCGTTCTGGGGCAGCCGGCCGGCCACGGTCCTTCTGGCCGCAACCATCGGCACCCAGCTCGTCGCCACCGCCATCGCGGTCTATGGCCTCTTCATGGCGCCGATCGGCTGGGGGTGGGGGGGGATTGTATGGGCCTATGCCCTCATCTGGTTCGTGATCGAGGACCGGGCTAAACTGGGGGCCTACCGCATCCTCGACCGACAGGCTCCGGGGCTGCTGGAGAACGTACGGCGTTGATGGTATTCGCCTCCCTGGCAATGCCTCAGGCATCAGATATTCGCTAATAAGGTTGTCACAACGATGAAAATTGGTGTATTGAGTGTTGAGGCCTGCCTTCTCATTAGAGCACCATGCCAGAGGGCGGCGGATTATTCATTTCATCGGAAGGAGAAGTTTCATGAAGAAGACGGTTGTTGCAGTGGTAGGGATGTTGCTGTCGGCGACAGCGGCACATGCGGAACACAAACTGTTGATCACGGACGTTCTGGAGCAGAAGCAGATAGAGGCCCAGGCGCTCTTCGAGTACTCTCACACCAAGGGGAATATCAGCAGCCCCATTGACGGTTCGGGGACGCTGACGACCAATACTCTCGAATCCGTTTACTCCCTCGGTGCCGGTCTCGGGCATGGCGTGGAGATGACCGCTTCCATTCCGTTCGTCTTCAGCGAGCGAGCCAAGTCGGAACTGGGCGCTGCCGAGCCTGAATTCGAGAAGCGTGACGGCTTCGGCGACTTTGCACTCGAAGCCAAGTATCGGGTGCTTGGCGGCGAAGAGGAGCCGTTCACCCTTGTCACCGGTCTCGGCCTGAAGTTTGATACCGCCCGCAAGAAAGACGCCGGAACCGGTACGACGGACGTGAGTCCTTTCATCGCGGCAAGCGCAAACCTTGGCCACCATTACCTCCCCTATGCCGTCTACCGCGCGACAATCAGGAATCACGACAAGCAGGACACCCATACCCTTTCCCTCGGCCTCGAGAAAGAGCTTAACCATACGGTAACGCTCGACGCGAAGATCGATGCCAACTTCAACACCTCGACAGCTGACATGGGTGCCAACGAGGATTTCGTCTTCGAAGTGTCGAGCTACCTTCAGGTGGCGCACAACTTCTACCTGATTCCTTCCGTAGCCTACACGGTCGCCACCGATGCCACCGACAAGGCTGCGGAACTCCGCTTGGGGCCGGCTGACGGATTCCGCGGTGGCCTCTCCCTCTATTACCTCTTTTAAGCGTACGTTCCGCACGATAAACAAGAAAAGTCCTCGCTCAACAGCGGGGACTTTTCTTGTGGGGCCATCAACGTTCTGGAGGGCCATTCATCCTAAAGATGGCAGGAAGACCTGCGGAGCGAATTCGACGTTTATTGTTGCGAGCGTAACCAGCCGTGGTTCGCACTGTACCGATGTCAGGGCGGCACCGGACCGTGGATATCCACGACCAGGAGGGTGCAGTCATCTTCCGGAGGGTCGGCGGCGCCGAACGAGCGAAGGCCCGCGAAGACGCGGTCGAGAAACTCCAGGTGGTCAGGGACGTTGCCCGTCAGCGTCTCCTTCAGCCGTTCCAGGCCGAACCGGTCTCCTGAGGGATTGGCGGCTTCGATGATCCCGTCGGTATAGAGAAGCAGGCGGTCGCCCTGTTCAAGTCGGACCGAGGCGGCCGAGATGTCGAGGCTCTTGAAATAGCCGAGGGGGTTAGTGGTCGGCGCCAGTTCGATGATGGCTCCAGCCCGGCGGATGAGGGGCGGCACGTGCCCGGCGTTGACGTACTCCAGTTCCAGGGTCTTCGGGTCGATGATCCCCATGAAGAGCGTGGTGGAGAAATAGAGGTCGAAGGTCAGGGAACGTTCGGCAAAATGGGAGAGAAAGGCATTGACCTGCTTGGCCAGCTCCTGCGGTTCGATCTGATCGAATGCCGCGTGGTGGATGAAACCGTAGAGCATCGACATCACCACCGACGCGTGGAGGCCGTGGCCGGTGACATCGCCGATGACGACGGCCAAGCGGCTGTCCGGCAGGGTGACGGAATCGAAATAGTCTCCGCCAAGCACCCCGGCCGTGCGGTTCTTCACGCCGATGCAGTTCCAGGTGCAGACCGGTGAACTCTTCGGGAACAGTAGCCGCTCCACCTCCCGGGCCAGTTCCAGCTCGGACGGGTCTATTCGTTGTCCGTTTCTGCCGCGGTTCCTCGCCGCCATCGCCCCCCCCCGACTGGCACCTCGCCAGTTGCCCCCGCTCACGCTGCCGAGGGAATCAGCTCCCGTTCCACCTTCAGAAAAATGATGTTGTTTTCCAGGTGCACGTGCTTGTGGAGGTCGTCCTCGAACTCCTTCAGTTTCTGGTAGGTGACCCTGTAGGTGTTGCAGGCGTCGTCGGGGATCGCGAAGTCCCCGGCGAGGCGGCGGATGGCGTGAATCGCGTCCCCCACCTCTTCGTGCTCCCGGCGGAGCCTTGCAAGATCCCCCCGGATGGCGTCGATATCCTGCCGTTCCGGCCTCTCTCCCGCTTTTCTCGCCGCATCGGCCCGTTTCACGGCCGGAAAGAAGATTTCCTCTTCCTCGCGCAGATGGGTTGCCAGATCGGCGGCGACCTTCTCGAAGATCGAGGCGATCTCCTTCACTTCGGGATGGCGGCTGCCGTGGACCTCGGCGACCTTGAGGGCGTACAGGACGATCTGCCCGGCAGTGTCCTTGATGTAGGCATGGTGGACGGCGACGATGTAATCGGCCAGGAACGGGAGTTCCCATGCCGCAAAGTTCTGGCTTCGCTCCATCGGTTCCCTTTTTGCCGATTCAATCTCGCTTAGGATGACGGCCGGGTCGATCCCTTTCTGTCGGCAGGCAGTATCAAGGGGAACATTTCCGCCGCAGCAGAAGTCGATCCCGTGCCGCTCGAACACCTCCGCCGTCCGGTAATCCTCGGCCACGAACCCGCCGATGGTCCTGGTGAGGCCGCCATCGTCCGCCTGAAGCGTCTTTTCGTCGTTCATTCTCGTCTCCCCCGATTGTCGTTGCATGCACCCTACGTTATCGCATTCCCCGGCAAGGTCAAGCCACGCCCTTCACGCGCCGGGGCGACGGTTTGTATTTCCCTGAAAAGGTTGTACTGTTGACTATGCGCCCGCCTGATATCAGATGGTTGTGATGGACGATACGTCCCAATGTTCCAAGGATGGAAGCGGGAAGGAGGGACGCCCATGGCCGAACGAACCACGCCGGTCGAAACCCTTTCGCCCTGGTGGCGGAATTCCGTGATCCTGGTTCTCGCGCTCGGGTTCACGGTGTTGATCTGGATTGCTGTCCAGAGTTACCGGGATGCGCCGCCGATCCCCGACAGGGTGGTGAGCGGGGACGGCACAACCATCTTCACCGGGGACGACATCCTTGCGGGACAGCAGGTGTTCCTCAGATACGGCCTCATGGAGAACGGGACAATCTGGGGGCACGGTGCCTACCTGGGGCCCGATTTCTCGGCGGAATACCTCCACACGCTGGCAGGAGATACCGCCCAGTCCCTCGCCCGGCAGCACTATGGTCGCGATCCCAAAGAGCTGAATGTTACGGAGCGGGAAAGCGTTGCCGGCGCGGTGGGGACCCTTCTGAAGGAGAACCGCTATGATTTCCGGACCCGGACCCTCACCTTCCTGGAGCCCGAAGCGGCTTCGTACCGGCAGCAGATTCGGAAATGGCGCGACTATTTCTCCCACCCCACAAACGATGGAGGACTCCCCGGCGCCTACATCAGCGACCCGCGGGAACTGGAGCAGCTCACCTCCTTTTTCGCCTGGACCGCGTGGGCGTCGGTTGCCAACCGTCCCGGCAAGCCGTATTCCTACACGAACAACTTCCCCTATGACCCGGAGGTCGGCAACCGACCCACCAGCGATGCCTTCCTCTGGAGCGCCCTCAGCCTGATCATGCTCCTGGGCGGCACCGCGGCCGTCCTGTTCGCCTTCGGCAAGTTCGATTTTCTCGGCTGGCGGGGGAGGGGGGAGCATATCCATCCCCAGATGCTCCCCGGCGCCACCACCGACAGCCAGCGGGCCACGATCAAGTACTTCGTCGTCGTGGCGCTCCTCTTCCTCGCCCAGACCCTGGTGGGAGGGGCAACGGTCCACTACCGGGTCGACCCGGGGAGTTTCTACGGGATCGACATCTCCTCCCTCCTTCCCAGCCACATCCTCCGCACCTGGCATCTCCAGTTGGCGATCTTCTGGGTTGCCACCGCCTATGTGGCGGGGGGGCTTCTTCTGGCCCCCTCCCTCGGCAAGGAGCCCAAGGGGCAGGTGGGGGGGATCAATTTCCTCTTCGGCGCCCTGGTCGTTGTCGTGGTGGGGAGCCTCGCCGGCGAGATGCTTGGCGTCCGGCAGATGCTCGGCTCGCTCTGGTTCTGGTTCGGCCACCAGGGGTGGGAATACCTCGACCTGGGGCGCGCCTGGCAGATCCTCCTGGCGGTGGGGCTTGCGGTCTGGGGGTTCCTCCTGTTCCGGGCGCTCGCCCCGGCCCGGCAGGACCCGGAGCGCCGCGAGATCGCCTCCCTCTTCCTGTACGGTGCCCTGGCCATACCGCTTTTCTACCTTCCCGCCATGTTCTTCACCGGCACCACCCATTTCTCCGTGGTGGACACCTGGCGGTTCTGGATCATCCACCTCTGGGTCGAGGGGTTTTTCGAGGTCTTCGTGACCGCCATGGTGGCGGTCATCTTCTACAACCTCGGCATGGTCTCCCACCTGACAGCGGCGCGGGTGGTCTACCTGGATGCGCTCCTCTACCTGGGAAGCGGCATCGTCGGCACCGGGCATCACTGGTACTGGACCGGGCAGTCCGCCGTCACCATGGCCCTTGCCGCCATGTTCTCGGCCCTGGAGGTGGTCCCCCTCACTCTCCTCACCCTCGATGCGTGGGACTTCGTCAAGCTCACCCGAGGGAAGTGCGACGTCTGCAACAAACCGGTCGCCATCCCCCACAAGTGGACCTTCTACTTCCTGATTGCCGTCGGCTTCTGGAACTTCGTCGGCGCCGGCGTGTTCGGTTTCCTCATCAACCTCCCCATCGTCAGCTACTTCGAGGTGGGGACCATGCTCACCCCGAACCACGGCCATGCCGCCATGATGGGGGTCTTCGGCATGCTCGCCGTGGCGCTTACGGTCTTTGCCCTGCGCCAGGTGCTGACCGACGAGCAGTGGGCCGGACCGGAGAAATTCGTTCGGGTCTCCTTCTGGGGGCTGAACATCGGCCTGGCCCTCATGGTGGTGACCAACCTCTTCCCCGGCGGGGTGCTCCAGCTTTTCGACGTCCTGGACCACGGCTACTGGCACGCCCGGGGACCCGGATTCCTCAACGGGACGATCCCCCGCCTCATCGAATGGCTCCGGATGCCGGGAGACCTCGTTTTCATCGTCGCGGGCGCTTTTCCCCTCCTGGCCGCCACGGGGCTCACCTACCGGATGGTGAGGAAACGGTCGTGAAGGAGAAGAGGCTCGCGCATATCCAACGTCAGTGTGCTCATTAACCCCACGAGGAGGAAACAGCTATGACAAAAGCACCATTGGTGGACAAGGACGTATGCATCAGTTGCGGGCTCTGCGTCGACAACATTCCCGACGTGTTCCGCTTCGATGACGACAACAAGGCGGAATGCTTCGACCCAAACGGCGCCGCTGAGGATGTTATCCAGAGCGATGCCATCGATGCCTGTCCGGTATCGTGCATCAGCTGGAGCACCGACCCCGATTACCTGAAGAGCTTCGCCTGAGGGCCGAACTCTACCAAGCACCCATGCAGCTCACGATCTACACCGTGGGGCATTCGACGCGCAGCCTGGAGGAATTCGTGGCGCTGCTGCGGGCACACGGCATCAGGCAGCTTGTGGATGTGCGTACGATACCCCGCTCACGGCACAATCCCCAGTTCAATCGCGACACCCTAGGGACGTTTCTCCGCAACCGCCGTATCGGCTACCGGCACATGAAGGAGCTGGGAGGGCTGCGGCATGCCCGGGCCGATTCGGTGAACATGGGGTGGCACAACGCCTCCTTCCGCGGCTTTGCCGACTACATGCAGACACCGGCGTTTGCCGCGGCCCTGGAAAAGCTTATCGTGCTGGCCAGTAAACGACCGACCGCCATCATGTGCGCCGAGGCGGTTCCCTGGCGCTGCCACCGCTCGCTCATCGGCGATGCGCTCGTTGTCCGGGGGATCGAGGTGAAGGACATCATGGGGATAAACAGCGTGAAACAACACCTCCTGGCCGCCATGGCGAGGGTCGAGGGGGGGCAGGTAACCTACCCTGCTCAGGGGGAAGAGGATAGCGGCGTTTCCGCTCGCGGGATTGGCGGAGGAGGTGGGCCGTGATCAAAACCGCCATAACGTGAAGAATGCTTGTCGCCATGAGCTAAGGAGAATTGTGTCACCGGAGGTATCGACAATAATGGAGGAGCCCGTGAAAAAGATCACCGTCAAGGTTGTCGGCGTTATGCATTCGTCCGCGAAGCTTGTGTGACCGGAGGCCCCCGTGACTATCGTTGCCGCCATGTGCGGCATTGCCCTGATCGTGGTGGTGCTCTGGGAGGGGTTTGAGACCATTGTCCTCCCCCGCCGGGTGACCCGCCGGTTCCGCATGACCCGCTTTTTCTACCGGCGCACCTGGCTCCCCTGGGTAACGATGGTCAATGCCTGTGTCCCGCCGCGGCGAAGGGAAACCTGGCTGAGCTTTTTCGGCCCCCTGTCGCTTCTCCTCCTGCTCAGCGTCTGGGCCGGGGGGCTGATCATCGGGTTTGCCCTCCTCCACTGGGGGCTCGGCTCGGCCATCGTTACCCACGACGGGAGCAGCGGGCTCCTTGTCGACCTCTACCTGAGCGGCACCACGTTCTTTACCCTCGGGCTGGGGGACGCGGTTCCCCGGAGCACGGCCGCGCGTTTCCTCGTGGTGCTCGAGTCGGGGATGGGGTTCGGCTTTCTCGCCCTCGTGATCGGCTATCTGCCGGCCCTCAACCAGTCGTTCGCCAGCCGAGAGGTGAGCATCTCGCTCCTGGATGCCCGGGCCGGTTCACCTCCCACCGCCTCCGAAATGCTTCGCCGACACGGCCACGAACGGGGGATGGACGCGCTCCGGCAACTCCTCCACGAGTGGGAGAACTGGTCGTCGGAGTTTCTGGAGGGGCACCTCTCCTACCCGGTCCTTGCCTATTTCCGCTCCCAGCACGAAAACCAGTCGTGGCTGGGGGCCCTGACGGCGATCCTGGACACCTGCGCCCTCCTCATGGCTGGCGTGGACGGGGCCTGCGAGCGCCAGGCGGAACTCACCTTCGCCATGGCCCGCCACGCCGTGGTCGATCTCTCCCTGGTCTTCAGGACCAGGCCGCAGGAGCCCGCGTCACCACGACTTCCGCCCGAAAAGCTGGAGGATCTCCGCGCCCTTCTGGCGGAAAGGGGACTGAAGCTCCGTGAAAGGGATACCGTTGACCGGAAGCTGACCGAGCTGCGCTGGATGTATGAGCCCTATGTCCACGCCCTGGCAGCGTACTTCCGGGTCAAGGTTCCCCCCTGGATCGCCGCGGAAAATCAGCCGGACAACTGGGAGGTGAGCGTCTGGGATCGTCGCACCGTCAGCGGAAAGGTTGCGGAAAAGGCCAAGGGGGAGCATTTCTAGTCGCCCTGCGGAATGATCCGTGCGGCCTTCTATGGCCTGATCTCGACAATGGTGCCATTGGGCGCCAACGTGTCAATTTCCTCTATTTCCTCGTCCGTTACGGCAATGCACCCCTTTGTCCAGTCCACCCCTGCGTGAGCATCTCCAACCCACGAGAAACCATTCTTGATGCCGTGGATCATGATGTTTCCGCCCGGGGAGACTCCGAGTTCCCGGGCGCGCTTCCTGTCCCTCTCGTTGGGATAGGAGATATGGAGAGCCCGGTGATAACGGCTATCCCTGTTTCTGGCATCGATGGTGTAGGCTCCTTCCGGGGTTTTGTTGTCGCCTTGCCGTTCTTTCGGGCCGATGGGGTCTCCCCCCAGGGCGATCCTGTAGGTTTTGAGCACCGCCCCCTTTGAGATCAGCATCATGCGTCGTGCCTGTTTTTCTATCAGGATCTTGTCGAGCGATGGCTTCCGGATGGCGTAGGCAAACACATTTTTTTCAAGCGCTTCAATCTTTCCCCGCAGGGCAGCGATCTCATCCTCTTTGCCCGTGAGCTCGCGCTGGAGGGCCTCGATCCTCGTTTGCTGCGTGGCAATCGTCGCGTCCTTGACCGGGACGGTATTGATATACGATGCCATCGTCTGACTGTTCTGCCGGTAGTGGCTCCCGGGATAATCCTTTATGACCCGCTGAAAGCACTCCAGGGATTTCTGATAATCTTTGCGCTCGTTCTTCGGATACGAATAAATGATACCCATCTCGAAGAGAGCCCTGTCGCCCGCCGTGGGTTGCTGGTCGATAATCTGCTCGTATTTGCTCAGCGAGGCCTGGTAGCTTCCCTGATTAAACAAGTCATTCGCTTCTTCAAAGGTCGGCTTGGACTGAAGGTGACCGCATCCTGCCATCAGCATCGGTGTTACCAGGATGCCGATACGAAAAAAGCTAAGGCGTTTGCCCGGCCGGCTTTGTTTTGTTGCCGTATCGGCCAAAGACCGTCCGGATTCCGCGGACGGTCCACGGCGAAAGATTTCCGGTCCCCTCATCTCCTCACCCCTTGCTGGAATCTTCAGGAATATCCCGTGCCGGGAGCCTGATGTCCGTATGTTCGAATAATCCGGCCGGACCCACCTGCCGGATAAGGAAATGGCAGGGCACTGGGACCCTGCCACTTCTTGTCCGGGCGCCGCAGGTAACGCGACGGCCCCCTTGAATGTGCCTTACTTCCTCATGGATTTCTGGAAAGTAGCGTCAGCCTTTTTCGCCTTTTCATCGGCGATCCGTTCCCTTTCCTCAGCCGCCTTTATAGCACTATCGGCGCGGGCTGTGGCATCATCTGCCTTTGCTTTGGCCGCATCGGCTGAGGCCTTGGCTGCTTGTGCATCCTGCACTGCCTGCTCGACTTTCGCATCAAGCATTCTTTGATCCGCCTGCACTCTCTCCAGGTCACCGGAGGTTGCACAACCAATCATAGTGACAGGGAGAACGAGCAGCATTGCGATCAGCAAGAGAATCCCTTTCATCGCTAATCACCTCCTTTCTCTCTAGGTTGCCCAGCCAGGAAGAGGGGCTGTCTACTTCCCGGCAGGATCAATCAATATGCCGTCGATTTCCAAATCGATCTTCAGGCGTTTGGCCGCATCCCTGGCCTTACTGCCATCAGCGAACGGGCCGGCGATAACACGGTAGGCGTTGTTCTTTGCCAAGACCCGTGCCGGTATCGGAGGGCCCTGGTGGTTGATGATGGCGGCAATCCTCCGGGCCTCAAGCTCGTTACGCACATCGGCCGCCAGAACATACCAGGCATCCGGTTTCAGGTCCGGTATTTCCGGCCTGCCGTGCAGTGTGTCGGGGTGCCCGACTTCCATGGTTTGCGGAATCCCTTTTTCACTTCCCTGGCGCAGTTCGAGGATGGGAACCGGAATCCCCCGGGCCTCGGCCTGTACTTTCCGGATTTTTGTCCAGTCAAGCGTACGGCCTGCTTTCTTTTCAATGGCTCTCAACTTTTCATACACCTTCGCCAGTTCGAGAGTGCCCGCGTCTTCCAGCGGGGTATGGGCTTCCAGGTAAAGCACCCCGTCGCGCTGACCGATGAGGTAGGGCTGGTTGACAATGGCCACCGGGGTGTTGACCGGCGTGTCGTTATAGAGCACCTCGATGTTTTCCGGATAGAGCCTCATGCAGCCATTGGTTGCCTTAAGCCCGATGCTGGCCGGCTTGTTCGTGCCATGGATCAGATACCCGGGTTTGCTCAGGTAGAGAGCGTATTCCCCCAGGGGATTCTCCGGCCCCGGTGGAACTTCCGGGGGGAGCGGATCCCCCTTCTTTCGATGGTCCTCGGCAATTGAAGCAGGCACATGCCAGGTCGGCCGGGCCGCCTTGCGATACACCCGCGTTGGGCCGGTGGGGGTGGGGCGCTCCTTGGTGCCGACGCCGACCGGGTAGGTGGATACCGCCAGGGAGGTGTCATCGCCCTTGTACTGAAAGAGCCTCATTGTGGCGACGTTGACCACAATCCCTCGTCTCGGGGTGTCGGGCAGGACAAAACTCAGGGGGAGGATGACCGGTTTTCCGGCCTCGGGCGCCCAGATGTCCATGCCCGGATTGGCGGCGCTGAGTGCCGTGATTCCCAGGCCGAAATGTCTCGCAATATCCGGGAGCGTATCCCCCTGTTCAAGCCTGACGACGGCAAGCCGGCCTATGACGTCGTCGCCATTGGCAATGGAAAAGTCATTTCGTTCGATCTCCGCGGCAAGATGGCCTGGCGCAAGCGATGATTGCTCCTGGGCACCCCTGAGTACAGCGCATCCTTGAAGAGATAATATACATACCCCTAGAGCGATCAGGCGAAAACAGGCGGTAGAGAGGGGCAGGTCAGCGATTCGGTACATGGATTGAGTTCGGTACCTTTCTCGAAAATGGGTAAGTTCCGCGTCAAGACACAAAAAAGCCGGGACCAAATATCGCGTGATATTTCGGCAACCCGGCTGTCTCAGGGAGACCCTATAGGCTTTCCGCCCCATTCTCGCGAATGGTTTAGTATTATCGTCTACCACCAACTATCTTGTTGCAGTTTCCCGGCGCCCAAAGGCACCGCCACGTCAAAGACGCACTCCTTGTCGGCTCGGCCTCCAGTCATGGTTTGGACAATAAAAAAAGCCGGGACCAAATATCGTGTGATATTTCGGCAACCCGGCTGTCTCCATGAGACCCTATAGGCTTTCCGCCCCATTCTCGCGAATGGTTAAGTATTGTCGTCTATCTACTCAAACAAAATTTTCGGCAATGTTACATCACAATGGGGCTTTGTCAATAGTATTCTTGAAGCCTCGGGTGGCAAACCGCCAGCGGGTTAGTCTCTTCCGACAGCAGGATTTAGCGGGAGTGTCGGCATTACCCGGCTGATCAGGCTCCCCCGCCGCGCCGAAGTTCGTAGGGCCACGTCATTATGCCACCATCCAGGAACTTGACATCCCTGAAGCCGGCAGCATCGAGGATCTTCTGGGCCTCGTAGCCCCTGAGGCTGATTTTGCAGAAGGTGACGATCTCTTTGTCCTTGGGGAGACTCTCCAGCTTTTCCCTCAATACCCCCAGGGGGATAAGCGTGGCCCCCTCGATGCCGACCTCGGCATGTTCCGCGGGAGAGCGGACGTCGAGGAGGATGAAGTCGTCGCCATCGTCCAGCATCTGCCTCACCTTTCGGGGGGAGATCCCCTTGGCGTGGCCGGCCAGTTTGTTCTTCAGGATATCCGCGGCCACGATGAGGTTGTCCATGGCGGCTGAGTAGGGGGGTGCGTAGGCCAGATCCAGGTGCGAAAGCTGGTCGGCGGTGGCGCCGAACGTAATGGCCGCGGCTGCGGCGTCCACCCGCTTGTCCACGGCCCCTTCGCCGACAGCCTGAAGCCCGAGAATCCTCCCGGTAGCCCGGTCTGCCACGAGCTTCAGGGCGATCGGTTTCGCGCCGGGGAAAAAGTGCGCTTTGTCGGGGGCCGGCGAGAGGACGGTTTCGACGTCATACCCCTGTGCCCTCGCCTCGGATTCGGTGAGGCCGGTCTTTCCCGCGTTGACGCTGAAGACCCTGAGGATGCTGGTCCCGAGGATTCCGGTAAAGGTCGCCTCCCCCCCGGACGCGTTTATCCCGGCGACCCTCCCCTGCTTGTTGGCGGTGCTGCCGAGGGGGACATGAACCTTTTTCCCGGTAACCAGATGGGTGGCTTCGCAGCAGTCACCGCAGGCGTAGATTGCCGGGTCGCTGGTCCCCATGCGGGAGTCGACGGCGATGGCGCCAGTGGGGCCGATCTCCAATCCGGCCTCCTTCGCCAGTTTCACGTTCGGTGTCACCCCTGGTGCCAGCACCACCACGTCAGCCGGGATCTCCCCCCGTTCGGTCAGAACTTTACTCACTACTCCGGTGCCGTCAAAACCGGCCACCCGACAAGAAGTTTCCACCTCGACACCGTTCTGGCGGATATGCCTTTCAACCAGACTCGCCATCTCCGGGTCCAGTATTCCCGGCAGAAGTTGGTCGCGCATCTCGACGATCGTGACCTCCAACCCTTTCTGCCTCAAGGCCTCTGCCGTTTCCAGGCCGATCAGACCGCCGCCAACGATACAGGCTCTCTTTCCCGTCACGGCCCGCTCTTTCAACAGTTCCGCATCCTCAATGGCCTTGACCGTCAGGATGTTGCCAAGATCTCGGTTCTTCAGCGGCGGAAGGGACGGCGAGCTCCCCGTGGCCAGAACCAGCCGGTCGTACTCAAGGGAGAAGGCTTTCGCGCTCTCCTTCTCGAACAGCTGGACCGTTCTTGACTGCCGGTCGAGGCTGACCGCCTCGGTTCCGGTGATAACGTGGACTCCCTTCACCTTATTGAAAAAGGCTGCATCTCGCACCACCCCGACCGGGGTGCTCATCAACTCTTTTACATCGGCTACGGTATCCGAAACGAAATAGGGAATACCGCAGGCGCCGTAAGAAATAAAATTGCCCCGGTCGATCAGGGTAACCTCCGCATGGGGGTTCATCCTTTTTGCCTTGGAGGCGGCTTTTGCCCCCGCAGCGTTGGCTCCGATCACGACAACTCGCAGTTTCATGAGAGACCTCCGTAGCTTAAAGCTTTATGAATGGCACAATTCGAATATGCAACTAATACCATTTTGAGGTCATTTTTGAAACCGTCTTTTGTCAGTTACACTAAACAGCTCTTTCCGGGACGGGTAGAATCGTCAGCTCATCACCAACCAGGAAGAAATCTTCAACAAGAGATTCTTTAGTACAGTGCAGCTTGTTATGGCGGGCAGCGACTCACAGGGGTTGCGTTACGGCACCACCGGCACACCGGAGCAATTCTTTGTACATTGGAAGGACGAGGCACCAGCTGAAGCAGGTGCACCGCCGGCTGCTGGAGCGCTACTTGACCGGCCTTTGGCGCAGCTGTGCAACAAAGCACGGCTGCTCGACCTGATTCGTAACTTCATCATCTTCGACGCCGGCCAGAAGAAGGTGCCACGGCCACACCAGTTTCAGGGTGTCAAGGCGGCCCAGGAACGCATCGCCAAGCGTGAGGGCGGTGTTATCTGGCATACGCAGGGGAGTGGCAAGAGCATCCTGATGGTACTCATCGCCAAGTGGCTGCTGGAGCACGACCCCGATGCACGTATTCTCGTTGTCACCGACCGGGACGAACTGGACAAGCAGATTGAGGGGGTAATGAAGAACGCCGGGGTAATCGGCGCCGAATCAGCATCGCCACGCATTACGTCGCGGGCAGAATTTGTCGAAAAGCTCGGGGCGGCGACGCCACGCCTCTTGTGCGCACTGATCCACAAGTTCGATGTGGCCGACCTGAAAGGAGACCCGCCGCCGGTCATCGGCCGCTTCTATGTTTTTGTGGACGAGTGCCACCGCACCCAGGGCGGCGACATGAACAAGCAGATGAAGCGCTGGCTGGAGGGCGCCATCTTTGTCGGCTTCACCGGCACACCGCTTTTACGCAAGGATAAGCTGATGACGCGGGACGTCTTCGGCACCTACATCCATACCTATAAATTCCACCAAGCGGTAGCCGACAAGGTGGTGCTCGACCTGAAGTACGAAGCCCGCGACGTGCCGCAGCGGCTGACGACAAAAGACGCCATCGACAGATGGTTTGAGCAGAAGACCAGGAACCTTAACAATTTCCAGAAGGCGATCCTGCGCAAGCGCTGGGCGACGATGGAAGAGCTGATGAGTGCCGGCGAGCGCAAGCAACGCATCATCGCCAACATCATCGAGGATTTTGGCCTCAAACCGCGCTTGAACAACGACCGAGGCACGGCGATCCTGGTGGCCGCATCAATCTATGACGCCTGCCATTACTACCGGCTGCTCCAGAAGACCAGTTTCGGGGCTTACTGCGGCATCATCACGTCATTCGAGCCCAACCACAACGCCATCTCCCGCGAACCAAAGGACAGCGACGAACGGTACAAGTTCGATACCTACACGAAGCATGTCCTAAAGAGCGGTCAGACCACCAAACAGTATGAGGATGAGGCCAAGCGCCGCTTCATCGAAGAACCGGCAAACATGAAGCTCCTGATCGTGGTCAGTAAGCTGCTGACCGGCTTCGATGCACCGAGCTGCACCTATATCTACCTTGATAACGAACTGCACGACCACAACCTGTTCCAGGCCATTTGTCGCACTAACCGGCTTGACGGCGACGACAAGGATTACGGCCACATCGTAGACTTCAAGGAGCTGTTCGGTGATGTGCAGCAGGCCATTGCGGTCTACAGTTCCGACGAACTCGATATCGACGAGGGGTGTGGCGGTGATAACAATGTTCACCTGAAGAACTGGCTGGCCGAAGGGAGGAAGCAGCTCGACCAGGCTCGCGAGGCGTTGCGTTACCTGAGTGACCCGGTGCCCCTGCCACGAGAGGTGGAGCAGTATCTGCACCATTTCTGCGGTGATGCTGCCAATCCCAGCGCTCTGAGTGAAACCGAGCCGCTACGGATTACCTTTTACAAGGCCGTAGCTACCTTCGTGAGGGCTTTTGCCGACATCGCCCAGGATTTGACCAATGCTGGCTACACGGATGCCGAAGCGGTCGCCATCCAGAAAGAAGTCGAGTTTTACACAGACATTCGCGGTGCCATTAAAAAACACTCGTGCGAAGAGCTAGACATCAAGCCCTACGAAGCAGACATGCGCCACCTTATCAATACCTACATCCAGGCCGACCCGGCAACCGACCTAGGAGAGTTGGGCGATATGTCGCTGACAGAACTCTTCATCGAAACAGGCATCCACGATGCTATTGCCAAGTCACTCAATAAGAAAGGCAAACTCTCAAAGAATGCCATCGCCGAGGGAATCATCAACAACGTTCGCAAGACTATCATCCGTGACCAACTCACCGACCCACGCTTCTATGAGCAGATGTCAAAGCTGCTCGACGACCTCATCAAGCAGAGCCGTGAAGATACGGCGGCCTATGAAGAGTTTTTGCGCAAGGCCGAGGCGTTGGTAAAACGGCTGGCACGAAATCAGCCGGATGCAGAGATTCCTGCGGCGCTGCACGGGAAGCCGGAGGCCATCGTGCTCTACAACAACCTGCCAACCATTCCGGCCACGACGTTTCAGTACCCCACGGACGATGAAGAGAGGGCGAGGCTGGCGCTGGAGCTCGACCAGGTTATATGCGCGGAAGCACCGGCCAACTGGAAAGGCGATGAAACGCGGGAAAATCTGGTGAAAAATGCATTATATCCACGGTTGGCTAAAGACCGTGACGCGACGCTGGCGATTTTCGAAATCGTCAAGAGCCAACCGGCATACCGATGACCACAACGATTCAGATCGGCGAACTATCAATTCGCGTGACAAAGAAGAACATCAAGAACGTTCACCTGTCGGTGCATCCGCCCGACGGCCACGTGACTCTGGCTGCTCCAACGGGCACCCGCCTGGAAGTGGCGCGTGCCTATGCCATCTCCAAGCTCGGCTGGATTCGTGAACAACAGGCGAAGCTGAAGAATCAGGCTCGGGAAACTCACCGCCAGTTCGTTGAGCGCGAAAGTCATTACCTTTGGGGGCGGCGCTATCTGCTGTCTGTCAACGAACAGGACAGGAAGCCATCAGTTAAACTCGATCACAAGCGCATTACCCTGAATGTCCGCCCAGGCAGCTCGTCAGAGAAGCGTGCCGACGTCTTGCACGAATGGCATAAGGCGCTCTTGCATCAGGTGGTGCCAGGCATCATCACAGCATGGGAAACGAAGCTCGGAGTCAAAGTAGCCGGTTATTTCCTCCAGCGCATGAAAACCAAGTGGGGGAGCTGTAATCACCGGGCAGGCCATATCCGTATCAACACTGAGCTGGTGAAGAAGCCGAAGGACTTGCTCGAATACGTCATTGTGCATGAGATGGTACACCTGATTGAAAAAACCCACAGTGCACGTTTTGTGGCGCTGCTTGACGAGTATTACCCAACCTGGCGAGAAGCCCGCAGTGAGTTGAATGAGTTGCCATTGTCAGCAGTGAGATGGGGAGAATGATTGCTATCAAATGTGATTTGGTCTTTAGTCTATTTTTGCCATTGGTCTGACCAAGAGGCTAAGTGGTAGCAAAAAAGGCTCCAGTGACGTGCTGGAGCCTTTTTTATAGGCTTTTCATTCAAGGCTGACAACCTCGTGCCACAATGAAAAAGGCTGGGCACTTCTGAATTTCAGAAAGTGCCCAGCCTGGTTTTGTATGGCTCCCCACGCGGGACTCCCACCGCAATTTTTTCCGCCATCACTTCAGTTTTATGCTCAGTCCGGTCAAGAAAAACCATCCGAGAACGGAGTATCGGTTTCAAAGGATCTCCTGCTGATTGGTTCGGGATGTAATATCCGAACAACCAACTAAAATATTTGTCCTCAATATCAAAGTGTGTTACTAAAAGTCGGCATATAATTACAAGTGCCGACAGAGTGCAACCTATGGAACTATCCCGGATTGACACTATAATCTCTCTTGCCAAAGTGAAGGGAATGATTCGCCCCCGGGATTTAGATGGGTATGGCATACCCAGAGCATATCTGAGCCGTCTCTGTGACAAAGGACAGCTGGAACGGCTATCTCGTGGAATATCCGCAGTCCCAGGCTCAGAGATTACAGAACATTATAGTCTCGTGCAGGCATGTAAGCGAGTACCCAAAGGGGTTATATGCCTTCTCTCCGCGCTCAGGTTTATTGATCTTACCACCCAATCCCCCAGCGATATTTGGATTGCTATTGACAGAAAAGCCAGATTACCAAAGAGCGACGGACTGCCATTCCGCTTTGTTCGTTTCTCAGGAGATGCTCTTTACAGCGGGGTCGAGCTTCATGTGATTGAGGGCGTTGAGATAAAAGTTTATTCCCCTGCCAAGACGGTTGTCGATTGCTTCAAATACCGCAACAAGATTGGGCTGGACGTGGCACTGGAAGCCCTGAGGGAATGCTGGCATGAACGGCGCTGCTCCATGGGGGAGCTGTGGCACTTTGCAAAGATCTGCCGAATGAGTAACGTAATGCGTCCCTATCTTGAATCGCTGGCATGACCACAACGCCATGAAACAAACTCCGCAGGAAATTATCGAGCTGATCAGGCAAAGCGAGATCCGCCTTACCGAACTCGAAAACCAGCGTCAGCAGATCCTTGACCATCTGCACGATCTGCGTAAGCAACTGTCATTGCTAGAAGCACCACCCATCCCTGTCAGTGAAACCTCAGAACTGTCCCCCTCGGCAAAGATCTCTCTGTTCCGTTCGTTGTTTAAAGGTCGGGAAGACGTCTACCCCAAAATGTGGCTCAGCAAGAGCGGTGACCGCAAAGGATACATGCCGGCCTGCGGTAACGACGGCAACTACTCTCTCTGCGGGAAACGGAAATTCCCCCGGGTCAAATGTGCCGATTGCAATCATCAGGCGTATTTGCCACTCACTGACGAGGTCATCCGGGAGCACCTCCAGGGGAAACAGACCATCGGCGTCTATTCGCTTCTGCCGGATGATACCTGCCGGTTCCTAGCTGTCGACTTTGACAAGGCAACCTGGCAGGAGGATGTGGCAGCTTTTCGGGAAACCTGCAACGCACTTGACCTCCCAGTCGCCGTCGAACGTTCACGATCCGGCAACGGCGCCCATGTCTGGTTCTTTTTCTCGGAGCCGGTCGTTGCCGCAGTAGCCAGGGTGATGGGATGTTTCCTGATTACAGAGACTATGTCCCGCCGCCACCAGCTCAGCATGGAATCCTATGACCGACTCTTTCCAAGCCAGGACACCATGCCGCGAGGCGGTTTCGGCAATCTGATTGCACTGCCGCTGCAGGGCGAACCGCGCAAGCAGGGCAATTCGGTCTTTATTGACGAATCCTTCATTTCCTACGTTGACCAATGGAGTTATCTCTCATCCGTAAAGCGCCTCTCCTCCTTGGAAGTTCAAACCATCGCTGACAAGGCGACACGGCGAGGGCAGGTTATCGGCCTGAAGCTGCCGTCGGACCACGACGAAGACCAGGCGCCATGGGAACGCTCCCCGTCCGGTCGATTGCCGGAGCAGCGGATCAAGGGTAAGTTGCCGAAAAAGATTACGGCGGTACTGGCCCAGCGGATCTTTGTCGAAAAGAAGTCACTGCCCTCGGAGCTGCTCAACCGGATCAAGCGATTGGCTGCTTTCCAGAACCCTGAATTCTACAAGAAGCAGAAAATGCGGCTCTCCACCCACAACACTCCACGAGTCATTGCCTGCTTTGAGGAGACGCCAAAACACATTGGACTCCCAAGGGGATGTCGTGATGCGCTCGAAGAGCTCCTAAGAGAACATGGTATTCAGCTGAAGGTCGACGACAAGCGACAGAGCGGCGTTGCAGCGGAATTCACATTCCAAGGTTCGTTGACAGATATCCAGCAGCAGGCAGTTGCTGAACTGGAGAGTCATGACATCGGTATCTTCGTTGCGCCTCCCGGTTCCGGTAAGACCGTAGTCGGCGCCTGGATGGCGGCAGCCCGGAACTGTTCAACGCTTGTGCTGGTCCACCGCAAGCCGCTCCTTGATCAGTGGGTGGCGCAGCTTTCCACGTTTCTCGGTTTGCCCAAGAAATCCATTGGAACCATTGGCTCCGGAAAGAGCAAGGTGACCGGCACCATAGATGTGGCCATGATGCAGAGTCTGGTCCGCAAGGATGAGGTAGCTGACCTGGTGGCAAATTACGGCCAGGTTATAGTGGATGAATGCCATCACCTGCCGGCGTTCTCTTTCGAGCGGGTGCTGGCCGAGGTGAAAGCGAAATATGTTGTCGGTCTGACCGCGACACCGTACCGTCGGGACGGCCACCAGCCAATCATCCACCTGCAGTGTGGGCCGACCAGATTTGCACTCAACCGTAAGCAGCACGAAGGCAACGATGCGTTTACCCGTCGCCTGATCCTCCGGGAAACAGGCTTCACCCTGCAGGCTGCCGCCAGTGAGACAACCATTCAGGAAATCTACGCCCGGCTTACGGAAGACCGGGAGCGGAACCGGCTTATCCTGGACGATATTCGTAAGGCTTTAGTCGAAGGGCGATCACCGATCCTGCTGACTGAGCGTAAGGACCATCTGGAATACCTGGCAGGAGAACTGCGGGACTCGGTAAAGCACCTGGTGGTGCTGCAAGGCGGCATGGGGGTGAAACAGCGACGCAAGGTCATCGAACATCTGGCATCCATCCCTGATGAAGAGGAACGGCTGATACTGGCCACCGGCCGCTACATCGGCGAAGGCTTCGACGATGCCCGCCTGGACACCCTGTTCCTAGCACTCCCCTTTTCATGGAAAGGAATGCTGGTGCAGTACGCTGGTCGCCTGCATCGTCTTCACCCCGGCAAAGTTGAAGTGCAGGTTTACGACTACGTTGACAGTTCAGTGCCGATGCTGGCGAAGATGCATGAAAAGCGGATGAAGGGATTCAAGGCGTTGGGATATGAGCAAGCCGATCCATAGAAATTACACCCTCTTTCATCTGCTACAAAAAACAGGTAAATATCGGATAAGCACCGACAAGTTGGAACAGTCAAGCGAATGATCGGGTTGTTCATTTGGCACTGTTGTTCCTTTCCTCCGGTGTCTTCCATGACGTAAGCCATTTAAGGGCATCCGTAGTGTCAACCATCTTGCGTGCCAGAGTCAGTCGTTCCAGGACAGCAGTCTTCTCTTTATCCTCCAGATCGGCGATCCGGTGCTCGACGTCGGCAAAGAACTCCTCGATCCTTTTTGCCTTGGCCCAGGCCTTGATGATGTCGGATAACTCATCCCGGCTATCCTTGATAGCTTTGATCCGTCGGCGTTCAGCCTCTTCCAGCGCCTGCCTGCGTCTTTCCTCTTCCCGCCGCTGCCGTTCGATCTCGGCCTGGCGCTCACCTTCCTCAAAACGCTTGACGATGTTTGCTGTTTCGGCTTCAAGATCTTTTACCAGGTCTGCAAGCTTTCGCGGGAAGTCGCCGGTTTTCGACTCGCGCCACTGCCGCATCCATGTGACTCTCTGATAGGGAGAGTACACTTGCACGCAGAACCGCCTGCTCGGCAGGTCAGACATGCTCCGCCAGGAATATGATTCATAACGTCTCGGTTTCTTGAGTGGAAGTTCCGAGACCCGGGTGTATTTGCCATCCTGATGCTCCACTTCGACATTCTCACTCATCTCAAAAATGGTTACGCCAAAAGCTACGGTGCCGATAAAGACAACCGTCGGCCGTGAAGTGCTCCAGAGATCAGGATAATAATGTTCATTACGCCTCCCTCCTTTTTCACGTTGCTCAACTTCGTAGCGATGCAGATTCTGGCCATACGGTGCCAGGATGACGGAGTGACCACGTTTTTCAAAGGACAGATACAGGGTGTTTGCCACCTCGATTGCCCGATCCAGGGATTCCTTGGAGACAATTATGTCTGCAATCAGGTATTTTTTGGGCTTGAGGAAGCCGTTGCGGTCCTCGCCTGCTCCGGTCATGAGTTCCTTGAAGCCTTCGAGCAGCGGGTGCTGTTGCGGCAGTGACCGCCGGCGACTTTTATTTCGACTGCCATCTTGCGGCACCTGCGGTGGAGGCAGTTGAGCTACTCTTGCATAACCATCACGCGCCCATTCCAACTCATCCCCCGGACTGGCAGCTGGCAATGGCGGCTTCTTGGGGCGTTTGCCGGTGGCGTACATGGCCCAGTAGCCTCTTTGTGGCCGAGGGACCTTCAGTCGAGTGCAGATGCGGGCAAGGAAACTTGATGAAACCTTGTACTTCAGGGCGACAGTGGTCATCGGCTCCGCCCAGACCTCTTCATACAACTGTTCCCGGCTGACTCGGGTGTCCTTGTTGTTAGCATTATTTCCCCCCATAGTAGTACCTCTCCAATTGCAGACGTTGTCGTCCTACATAAATATATCTCATTTTGGCATGTCCTAAATGTTGTCTTTTACGACAAAAAGTGTATATTTGCGACTTAAATACACTTTAACGACAGGTGTGGGTGAGATAGTGGCAAAGCAGATTCCCGAACAAGAGCTGATTCCCATTGAGCGACAAATTGCCGCATCACCTAAGGGCGTAAGTATTTCAGAACTGGAGGCAGGCCTCGCCTCCATGGGATACATTATAAATCGCCGGACTCTTCTTCGTCGTTTGACAATACTGGTCGAACAGAATCGAATCATCGCATCGGGGGTTCTGAAAGGAAGGATCTACCGTCCTCCGCAGGCGCTCGTTACAGAAGCAGCCAACGACGAATCTCTCATCCCGCTATCCGATGCAGGCAATGAAATCCGCCGCTATGTCAGCCAGCCGATACAGCGTCGTGAGCCAACAGGATACAATCGAGATTTTCTCCTTTCCTATCCCGAAAACGGACCATACTTGGATGATGCCACGCGAAAGCACCTGCATCTGATCGGGCGAGCCCACCATGATCCCGTGCCTGCCGGCACCATGGCCCGCCAGGTTATGGGGCGACTGCTTATCGACCTTTCCTGGGCATCCAGCTATCTGGAGGGGAATACCTACTCTCTGCTGGAAACAGAGCGTTTGATCTCCTTTGGCCAGGCTGCCGAGGGTAAAGATGCCCTGGAAACACAGATGATCCTGAATCACAAGCAGGCCATCGAGTTTCTCGTGGAGTCAGCTGAAGAGATCAGCTTCAACAGATATTCAGTGCTGAACATCCATGCGATTCTGTCCGATAACCTGCTGCCCAACCCAGAAGCCTGCGGCAGACTGCGTCAGATCGCGGTAGGCATCGGCGGTTCGGTCTATACGCCGCTGTCTACCCCGCAACTCCTGGATGAATATTTCCAGCGGGCTCTCGATACGGCTGCCACCATATCAGATCCCTTTGAACAGGCGTTCTTCGCCCTAGTGCACCTCTCCTATCTGCAGCCATTCGAGGATGTCAACAAGCGAGTGGCAAGACTTGCCGCCAATATTCCGCTGGTAAAGCACAACCTCTGCCCGCTCTCGTTTATTGATGTCCCCAAGCGATCCTATGTCGAAGGAATACTCGGAGTCTACGAGCTGAATCGCATTGAGCTGCTGCGGGATGTATTTGTCTGGGGATACGAGCGTTCGGTTAAGCGATACCTGAGTACGCGGGAGGAATTAGGTGAGCCGGATCCGTTCAGGATGAAATATCGTACAGCCTTGACCGAGGTGATCCGTAACGTGGTCCTCCAACCCAATGTGGATTCTCGGGAATTTGTCAACACGTGGACAGCGAAGCAGATCCCCGAGAGTGACCGACAACGGTTCATCGAACTGGTACATACCGAATTGAGAGGCATGCATGAGGGGAATATCGCACGGTTTCGGCTGCGGCCGGGAGAATTCCAGCATTGGCAGGAAAAGAAGAGGTAACCATGGCACAGCTTGAACACATCGAAGCCATTGAAAAGCGACTCTGGAGCGCAGCAGACACGCTGCGGGCAAACTCCAACTACGCCAGTAATGAGTATTTCATGCCCGTGATGGGCCTGGTGTTTCTGCGACACGCCTACAGCCGCTATCTTAACGTCAAGGATGACATAGAAGCAGGTCTTCCCACACGTGGCGGTAAAACCAGGCCGCTGACCAAGGAAGACTTCTCGCAGAAAAGCGCTATCTTCCTGCAACCGAAGGCCCAGTTCGACACCCTCGTAGCCTTACCCGACAGTGTGGACCGCGCCAAGGCCATCATTGACGCCATGGAGTCCATCGAAGAGGATTACGAAAGCCTGCGCGGCGTACTGCCGAAAAACGAATATCAGGAACTCGACAACGGCGTGCTCGGCCAGCTCCTGCGTACCCTAAACCCCGAGGAGCTCAAGCGGGTCTCAGGTGATGTGTTCGGCCGCATTTACGAGTATTTTCTGACACAGTTCGCCGACCAGAAGGCCCACGACGGCGGCGAGTTTTTTACCCCGGTTTCGCTGGTCTCGCTGATCGCTAACGTCATCGAACCGACCGGCGGTACGGTGCTTGACCCGGCCTGTGGCTCAGGCGGCATGTTCGTGCAGAGCGCCCGGGTGGTCGAGCGGCGGCATGAGAACCCCACCGAGAAGCTCACCTTCTACGGTCTGGAAAAAAACGCCACCACCATCCGCCTGGCCAAGATGAACCTGGCGGTGCACGGCCTCGAAGGCGATATTCAGAAATCGATCACCTACTACGAAGACCCGCACGAACTGCTGCGTAAGGCCGACTTCGTCATGGCCAATCCGCCCTTCAACGTGGACGAGATCGACGCCGACAAGGTGAAGAGCGACCCGCGCCTGCCCTTTGGCCTGCCTGGCGTCAACAAGAAGGGGAAGGTCAGCAACGGCAACTACGTCTGGATCAGCTACTTCTACAGCTACCTGAACGAACAGGGCCGGGCCGGATTCGTCATGTCCTCCCAGGCCTCCAGCGCCGGGCGCGATGAAGCCAAAGTCCGCCAGAAGCTGGTCGAAACCGGCGATGTGGACATCATGGCCGCCATCCGCTCCAATTTTTTCTACACCCGCACCGTCCCCTGCGAGCTCTGGTTCCTCAATCGCGCCAAGCCCGAAGCGCACCGCGACAAGGTGCTGATGATCGACGCCCGCAACATTTATCGAAAAGTCACCCGCAAGATTTTCGACTTTTCCCCTGAGCAGGAGCAGAACCTCCTGTCCATCGTCTGGCTCTATCGGGGAGAGACCGGGCGTTATCTCGATCTCGTGGCAGGTTACTGCAAACGCATGCTGGCCGAGGGTGCGGCCTGCTTCACGATGAAAGACGACGAAGGCGAAACGGTCGAACCACTGCCGGACTTCATCGGTGCCTTGGCGACCCTGCGCGGCGCTGTCGAACCGTTCCTCAAAACCCTGCCCAAGGATGCGTCCCACGATGTAGGGGCGATTCATGAATCGCCCCTATGCGAACTGGACGACGCCATCCCGCTGTTCAAGGTGGATGTGGATGCCTTCCGAAAGACCGTCAGCGAGCAGCAGGTGGCATGGGAAACACAAAAGACGACCAACGGCGAACTCAAGAAAGCCGTGGACCGTCTCGCGCCGCTGGCTGAAACCAGCCGTGATCTGGTTAAGCAGACCGACCTGCTCTACAAGCTCATCTGCCGCTTGATCGAAATCTGCGAAAATGAGTGCGACGCTAAGGGCAGTGACGCCTGGGCAAGCCGCGACATCACTCGCGCCCGCAAGGCCACTGATGAAGCCCGAGCCCTGGCTGTGGGACAGCTCAAGCAGGTTCGCTATTTCTGGCGGCAGGCCCACTGGCTCACCGAACGCTTCCCCGAGGCCAAACTGCGCGATGTGGTAGGACTGGTCAAACTGGTGGACCGGGCCGAGGTCGAGTCCAACGACTGGAGCCTCACCCCCGGCCGCTATGTCGGCGTCGCGCCAGAGGAAGAGGATGAGGGCTTCGACTTCGAAGAGGCTTTGCGCGACATCCATGTCGAGTTGGAGGACCTGAACGCCGAGGCGGTGCAATTGGCTGCGACGATCAAAAGGAATTTTGTGGAGCTGGGGGTATGAGCTCGTTAGCTCAGCATTCTTGGCAAGAGATCGTGTTTGACCAAATCGTGAAAGATAGTGCATTTGGCCCCAGGTTCCCTGGGACAGCGTATGCAGACGATGGAAATATTGCGACTTTACGTACGACTGACATTTCTGCAGACGGTCATATCTCTTACGATACTATGCCGCTAGCACAACTTGATGAGGCGGCCTTCGCAAACCACTTCTTGAAACCAGGTGATCTTGTCATAACGCGCTCAGGTCGAATTGGTACTACAGCCATATTTGAAGGGCATGACAAACTTGTTCTACCTGGAGCATTCTTGATCCGATTTCGGTTATCTGAAGAAGCTAATCCACACTTTTTTTGTTACTGGTTCAACTCGACTTTAGGACAACAACGTTTGCTTTCAGTTGCACGAGGAGCCGCTCAGCAGAACATCAACATAACGAATGTAAAAACTCTGAAGGTTCCTCTTCCTCCCCTTCAAGGACAACAGTCTATTGTCTCAATCCTCTCCTCCTTCGACAACCTGATAGAGAACAACCGGCGGCGCATTCAGTTGCTGGAGCAGGCGGCGCGGCTGCTCTACAAGGAGTGGTTCGTCCACCTCCGCTTCCCCGGTCACGAGCACACCAGAATCATCGACGGAGTGCCGGAGGGGTGGGGGAGAAAAAAGATCGCCGAGGTCTGCGAAACGATAGGAGGCGGTACCCCCTCGACCAAAGTTTCAGAATACTGGGACGGCGATATTACCTGGGTCGTCCCATCGGATATTACGAACAACAACAGCCTCATTTTGCCGGAATCAGAGCGCAAGATTACAGCTAAAGGCTTACGAGAGTCCTCAGCCAAGATGGTCCCGGCAGAGACAATTCTCATGACTAGCCGTGCGTCAGTTGGATTTTTTGCTCTGATGGATCATGAGGTTTGCACAAACCAAGGCTTCATCAACATCGTTCCACACGACAACCAATCGCGGATGTACTTGTTGTTTAACCTGCTAAGCCGGGTCAATGAGATTCGCAGCAATGCCAAGGGTACGACTTATCCCGAGATCAGCAAAGGCCGATTTCGCGAAATGGACATAATCATTCCTTGCAAAACACTCATGAACCAGTTTGGGGAGATTGCATACGATATCATTCGGCAAATTCGGTGTCTGATGCGATCCAACGCGAATCTCGCTAAAGCCCGTGACATTATCCTGCCCAAATTGATGAACGGGGAGGTGGTGGTATGAATACTTCGGAAATTCTTATTTACCAGGCCGCCGACGGCAAAATCAAAATTGATGTCCGGCTGGAAGACGAGACGGTCTGGCTGACTCAGGATCACATGGCAGGGTTGTTCGGCAAAGCCAAGTCAACCATCAATGAGCACATCAAAAACATTTTCGCTGAAGGTGAGCTGGTTGAAGCTGATGTGATGAAGAAATTCGGAATTTCCGAATTTCAGCAAAAAGCCCCTAATTACTACAACCTGGACGTGATCATCTCCGTCGGTTACCGGGTCAAGTCCCATCAGGGTACCCAGTTCCGCATATGGGCAACCCAGCGCTTGAAGGAATATATCGTCAAGGGCTTCGCTCTGAACGACGAGCGCTTCAAGACCGGCAACTCGATGGCCTATTTCACGGAGCTGCAGGAACGCATCCGCGAAATCCGTCTTTCGGAGCGCTTCTTCTACCAGAAAATCAAGGATATCTATACCACCAGCATCGACTACGACCCCAGGAACGAAATGACCATCGATTTTTTCAAGGTGGTTCAGAACAAACTCCTCTGGGCCATCAGCCGGCAGACGGCGGCGGAACTGGTGTATCGCCGGGCAGACGCCGCGCTGCCCCTGATGGGTATGCAGTCGTTCGATAAGAAAGGTGGTCTGGCAGTGCACAAAAGCGATGTGAGCATTGCCAAGAACTACCTTGCAGAGGACGAAATGAGGCTGCTCGGCCTGCTGGTGGAACAATACCTGGCCTTTGCTGAAACCATGGCCCAGCAGAGAATTCCCATGCACATGTCAGATTGGATTCAACGGCTGGATGCCATTATTCAGCTCAATGGCCGGGAGTTACTGACCCATGCAGGCAAAATCAGCCAGCAGATGGCCCAGGAAAAAGCCGCTCTGGAATATGACAAATTCCGGGAATCGCAGCGACGCATCCAGCATGAAGAGAGCCTCAAGGAGTTGGAAAACGACATCAAAAAGCTGAAGCCGCTTCGGAAAAAGGGAGGCAATTGAATGACCCCCAGCCTCTACACCGAAGACACTCTCGTCCAGCAGACGACTGCCGAGTACCTGGAACAGAATCTGGGCTGGGAGTCGGTGTATGCCTACAACAACGAGGATTTCGGGCCGGGTAGCCTGCTGGGGCGTGAGTCGGACCGCGAGGTTGTGCTGACCCGTACCTTGCGGACGAAAATAGAGGAACTAAACCCTGGCCTGCCCGCCACGGCCTATGAAGACGCCGTACGTCAGATCGTTACGGTCTCCGCCTCTCAGACATTGGCCGCCACCAACCGCGAGAAGTATGAACTGATCAAAGACGGGGTGCAGGTCACCTTCCGCAACGCCAAGGGCGAGCGGGTACGCGAGCGCCTGCAGATCTTCGATTTCGATCATCCGGAAAACAATCATTTCCTCTGTGTCAGGGAGCTGTGGGTGCGGGGTGACCTGTACCGCCGCCGGGCGGATATCGTCGGGTTCGTCAACGGCCTGCCGCTGTTGTTCATGGAGCTGAAGAACGTCAGCAAGGATATCCGCGCCGCCTATGAGCAGAACTTTCTGGATTACAAGGACACCGTTCCGCATCTGTTCCATCACAATGCCATGGCGGTGCTGGCCAATGGGGTGGATGCAAAACTCGGCTCGGTCACCAGCCGGTTCGAGTATTTTCATGAGTGGAAACGCCTGGCCGAGGATCAGCCGGGCGTCGTGGCCATGGAGACGCTGCTCAAGGGGGTGTGCGCGAAAGCCAATTTCCTGGACATGGTGGAGAACTTCATCGTTTTCGATGACTCGGCCGGGGAATCGCGGAAGATTCTGGCCCGCAACCACCAGTACCTTGGTGTCAACCGGGCTGTCGAGGCGGTTCGCGACCGAAAGCTCAGGAACGGCAAACTCGGGGTGTTCTGGCATACGCAAGGGTCGGGCAAGAGCTATTCAATGGTGCTCTTCACCCGGAAGGTGCATCGCAAGCTGGGTGGCAACTTCACCTTTCTGGTCCTGACGGACCGCGACGACCTGGATACCCAGATCTACAAGACCTTCGCCGGCTGTGGCGTTGTGGACAACGACCGCGATCCGTGCCGGGCATCGAGCGGAGAGCACCTCACACAACTGCTGACCCAGCACAAATCGCACGTCTTCTCGTTGATCCAGAAATTTAACCAGACCGTGGTCGAAGGCGAGGCCTACTCCCGGCGCGACGACCTCATCGTCATCACCGACGAGGCCCACCGCACCCAGTACGGCACGCTGGCCCTCAACATGCGCAATGCACTGCCGAACGCCAGCTATATAGGCTTCACCGGCACGCCGCTCTTTAAGGACGACGAGATCACCCGGCGGGTGTTCGGCGAGTATGTCTCCACCTATGATTTCCAGCGGGCGGTCGAGGACAAGGCAACAGTGCCGCTCTATTACGATGCCCGCGGCGACAAACTCGGGGTGGCGGTTGGAGATCTGAACGAACGGATCTCTGAGAAGCTGGAGGAACTGGAGACGGGCAATCTCGATGTGGAACAGCGCCTGGAGCAGGAGCTCAAGCGCGACTACCACATTATCACTGCCGGGAAACGCCTCGACAAGGTGGCCCGCGATTTTGTCCACCACTATTCCACGGCATGGGAAACCGGCAAAGCGATGCTTATCTGTATCGATAAGATCACCTGCGTTCGCATGCACAAGCTGATTGAGTTCTATTGGGACGAGAGAATCGGCAAGCTGGAAGCGCAGTTGCCCACGGCCACGGATGAGCAGGACGAACAGTACCGGCGGCGGCAGATCGAATGGATGCGCCAGACACAGATGGCGGTTGTGGTCAGTGAGGAGCAGGGCGAGGTCGAGAAGTTCCGTAAATGGGATCTGGACATCATGCCGCACCGGCGCCTGATTAAGGAGGGTATTGCCCTCCCCGAGGCGATGCGGAAACAGCCTCAGTTCCAGAACATGCAGCGGTTGTCGCTGGATGATGCCTTCAAGGCAGAGGAGCACCCCTTTCGCGTCGCTATCGTTTGTGCCATGTGGCTGACCGGCTTTGATGTTCCCAGTCTTTCGACCTTGTACCTGGACAAGCCCCTCAAGGCGCACACGCTGATGCAGGCCATTGCCCGGGCGAACCGGATCAACGAGGGCAAGAACAACGGGATGATCGTCGATTACTGCGGCATTTTGAAAAACCTGCGCAAGGCGCTGGCCACCTTCGCCGGAACGGGCGATGACGGGCGCGGCGGAGAGGGTGGCGAAGCTGAGCCAGCCAAACCGGAAGAGGAACTGTTGGCCGATCTTCGTGAAGCGATTGCCTTTGTCCGGGCTTTTCTGGAGGAGCGAAACGCGTCTTTGGATGGGATTATCGGGCAGATCGGATTTGCCAGGAATGCGGCAATTCTCACGGCCAAAGAGGCGGCAAATGAAAACGACGAGACGAGAAAACGCTTTGAAGTGATGTGCCGGGCGGTGTTCTCGAAGTTCAAGGCCTGCATCACCATCGAAGGTGTCAATAATTGCCGGGCCGACTTCGACGCGATCAACATCGTCTATAAAAGCCTGCAACAGGACCGTGAGCAGGCGGATATCACCGATATCATCCGTAAACTGCATCAGGTCGTTGATGAGGCGATTGAGACACAGACCCAACCGGCTGTTGCCGAAGAGTCGCCACCTTACGATATCAGCAAGATCGATTTCGACCGGCTGCGCCGGGAGTTCGAGCGTAGCCCCGCCAAACGCACTACCGTACAGAATCTGAAAAACGCCATTGAGCAACGCCTGCAGCGTCTGCTCTTGCAAAATCCTTTACGGACAGATTTCCAGAAGCATTACGAGGAAATCGTTGCCGAGTACAATCGCGAGAAGGATCGGGTGACCATCGAAAAGACCTTCGAGGCCCTAATGCAGTTATTCGGCGAAATGAGTGATGAGGAGAGCCGCGCCGTGCGGGAGGGGCTCAATGAAGAGTCACTGGCCGTGTTCGACCTGCTGAAGAAGCCGGACCTGACAACTGGCGATATAAAGCGCATCAAAGCGGTTGCCGTCGAACTGCTTGAAACCCTCAAAGCAGAGAAGTTGCGGGTCAACCATTGGCGCGACAAAGAGGCAACCCGGGACGCAGTCCGTCTGGCTATTCAGGATTTTCTCTGGAACGAGGCAACCGGATTGCCGGAAACGTATTCCGAGGCTGATGTCCAGGATAGGTCAGATGCGGTTTTTCTTCATGTGTTCCGGGCTTATCCAACTGTCCCGTCACCCTATTACGCCAGCATGGCAGCATAGAGTGTCGGGAAAGGGATGATGAGCTACCTTAACTTCCAATATAACCACATGCTCCTGGAGATCACCTGTGTCGAGAGAGAGCAGCGGCGATTCAAAGAATAGTTAGGAGGATGCTTTGCGACTAATCAAGATGAGTAAGGAGCTAACTCCTTCACATGCAGAGGTCGTTGAATATTTCGAAGATCCAGAATCAGAATTCCGAACACGTCATGATATCTTTGGGATCTTCATGTTCACCAAAGGCCGCATATCTTCTGATGGCATCAACCCTGGTGAAACCCTTCTATTCTCCTATGAGGGAGAGATTGTCTATGTAGCCAAGGCCGCTAGTGGCCCTTTACCGACAACCGGTCCCGAATCAGCCGAATTTCCATATTATCTGCAGGTTGATTTACCTTCCATAAAAAGAGCTTCTATCTCACTTACTGAACTTCAAAATGCCATTACTGCTAAAACTGGGGAAAGCATTCAGCTATTGGGGCAAGGCTGGACACGGCTTCCCGATGATGAAGCCGTTGAAAACGTCATTAACAGCTTGGTGATGTCATCAACCGACATTACCGTCAGGTACAACCAACTAGAGTCGCGGGTGAAGGAGATTGTTGATAAGGAATGTTCTTCACACCGAATGTCCGTTCGAACATCAGCAGAGAAAGAGGCAGCCTCCATCATATCTTCCCACCTCGGTACTCTCACCTCGGACCAACTGGCTCAAGTCCTGAAGCTTGCTGACAAAGACTTCGGGAACGGCAAAGAAAAACTTGGTCGTTTCGGCCTGACGTTTCTGGGTGCCAATAGCGCCAAGATCTGCAGCAATATCGATACAGCCAACGATGTAATAAAGCAGTTGTGGGAACTGCCCGAATCCGAAGTCTTTTCTACAATTGATAAGTTCCTTAAAACAAAGCCACTTCCTGGCGCAGGAATCGGGTTCTATTCACTCATCCCGTACTTGCGAGATCCTCAGAAATTCAACATCTGGATCGATGTCATGATCTGGGCTGTAGAGACAATTGAAAAACGCCCCTTCAAGAAGAGGTCTGGAAAAGACTACCGCGAATACAACGCTGCAGTAAATGATTTCCGGGATCACTTCAAGCTTGAACCCCAGGCGCTGGATATTGTTCTGACCGTGCTCTACAAAGAGGATTTCGCGGATATGGCGCGGGTTGCTGGTCTGGAGACTCTTAAGAATAAATTTCTTACAAGTACCCCCGGGTTTGTTTCTTTCGCTGAACCGGGAGAATTCCTGCAGCAGGCAGAACTGGATTACAAACGTCTAGCCGTTATAAAGGCAAAGGAGCTTCTCGACCCGTATGTTAAAGGATCACATCAGGTTTCTGACGAAGAAGGAAGCGAACTCGCACAGAAACTATTCAAGCTGACAAACTTTCTCAACTGGCGAGACCTCCAGTACATATCCGGCGAACTCCTTGGCCCTCCAGGTCGCTGGTCGCATTACTGGCGCCTTGTTTTCCCCCTTCTTGTGGATTCTGAAGCCGAGTGGGAGAGTTCGCTCACGAAACTGCTGTCGTGGTTCGTCGAGATCGGGTGCAAGGCGAACATCTCCAAGCTCATATCCACGTACCCTCTTTTTCTCTGGAACCCGTCGGACCACTTCTTTATCAAGCCTTCGCTAACTGACACATTTTTCAAGTCTCTGAAACTACCTGTCCTGGGAGACGGCAAGCCCCTTACCGTCGAAGGCTACAGAAGGGTTCTCGATACCTGCTCCCGCATCCGGGAGGTCGATCTGGTTGAGTGGCTACCTAAGGATAATGTTGATATTCACACTTTTATCTGGATGGCCTGCTCAGGCGATCCGATGATTGAAGATTCGGGTTATTGGTGGGTAAATCAGGGTGCTTCATACGAGGCGGAATACAGGGTCGGCTACATATTCGCTCCATTGCAGGATGATAGAGGTGCATCTCTCGGACATTGGAATAATCTGGCAAAAGTAAGAACTGGCGATGTGATTTTTCACTATGCCGATCAGGCAATCCTGGCGATCAGCACGGTTACAAATGAGGCGGTTGAAGTCACACGTCCTGAAGGATCCATCGACGGTAAAAAGGGGCGTCTGGTGAAATGTTCCTACACTCCATTGCCTGCCCCTGTGTATCTAAGCTCTATTCCCCTCGAACAGAGGATTAAGGAAGGCGGCCCTTTCAACAAGAATGGTGGGGTAAAACAGGTATATCTGTTTCCGGTTTCCGAACAATTTGTCGGAGCCATTACCCCTCTCGTGGGTGTAGACTTTTTTAAGAAATTACGAAGAGGACAACTGGGACGTGAAGAGGCAACAGAAGGGGGTATGAACAAGGTCGCAAAAGCTGAAAACAAGATCCTCTATGGTCCTCCTGGGACAGGGAAAACACATTTTCTGAGATAGGAAATGGAGCGATATATTACTTCAGTCTCGGAAGAACCTGAAGAGACATATCTCGCAAGACTCGTTGCGGATAAGCCATGGTGGCAGGTTATAGGTGCTGCGGTGCTAGACATGGGCAGAATCAAGGTTCGTGACCTTCTGAAGCACAGACTCATTATCGCTAAACTCTCTCAAAGTGAGATCAAAAACCCAGGTGCCAGGTTATGGGCAACGTTGCAAAGCCATACCGTGCAGGAATGTCAACTTGTAAGGTATCAAAGGAAGCTTGATCCACAGTTTTTCTGGAAGGACGAGAATTCGGTCTGGTCGGTCAAGGAAGATCTGGTTCAGGATCTGGCTCCTGAGATATGCGATCTCAATAAGGATTCTGAGAAGATACCTCCATCCGAGACCATCAAACGCTATGAGTTCATTACCTTCCATCAGTCTTATGGGTACGAGGAGTTCGTTGAGGGAATTCGGCCAGTTATGGGTGAGGATGAGGAAGGCGGTATTCAATATAGGATTGAACCTGGCATCTTCAAGAAAATCTGCCAACGGGCTGAAAAGGATCCGACAAACGATTACGCAATCTTCATAGATGAGATCAACCGCGGCAACATCAGCAAGATATTCGGTGAGTTGATTACCCTCGTTGAGACCGACAAGCGGATAGGCGCAAAGAATCAACTGAAGGTCCGGCTTCCGTATTCAAAGCAGGAATTCGGGGTGCCGGCAAACCTCTCCATCATCGGTACCATGAACACCGCAGACCGTTCCATTGCCTTCATTGACATTGCCCTTCGGCGACGTTTCCAGTTTAAGGAGATGATGCCTAACCTTGACCTGGTTGAGGAAAATATTGGCGGTGTCAATGTGAGGTCGCTCCTGGACAAGATCAACCGCCGCATCGAATTCCTCTATGATCGCGACCATATGATCGGCCACTCCTATTTCTTGGATTGTACGACCCTCGAAGACCTTCGAGATGTATTTCTTCAGAATGTCATCCCGCTGCTTCAGGAATATTTCTATGGCGACTGGGAGAAGATCTGCTTGGTACTTGGCTGCGGCGCCAACGGCAACGGCGGAGCAACTAAAAACCAGCATCCTTTGGTCAATGCTGAAGAGTTGATAGAAAAAGATATCCTCGGATTCGATCACCTGGATTTTGACGATTGCTGCCGCTACGAAGTGCATCCCGATTTCAGCAAGGCCACCGGTGAAAAGCTGAAGAATTACCTCACTGCCATATATCAGCCACATGCCAAGAGTGCGGATACTCAGGAAGGGTAGATGCGGTATCTGACGGTTACCGAATACGAGCGCATTCCACGCACGGAGCAGAACCAAAAGCTTCTTTCACGGCTGCAAGCTTTTGACGAGTCCTGGTGTGGTTCGGGAGGAGAGCCGATCTTTGATTGGCATGACCGGAGGTTTGTCCGGGCACGGAATTACGTCGGAGTCATTGCCGTTCCGGGTGGGGCCGTAGAGATACTCCCGAAAATAGACAAACAAGGCGAGGCGGGGAAGACGCGCGCTCAGCACAACCTGCTGTACATGCTCTCCATGACCCGCAAGATCGTCGGCGAGGATCGGGACCTTGCCACTATTGGCACCCAGAAGATGCCTCTCCTAGAACAGTTGATCGCCCTGTTCGCGGCGCGGACACTGTCTGAGCTGAAACGGGGAATCGACCACACTTACGTCACCCAGGAGGATAATCTCCGCTGCCTGAAGGGAAAGCTTCTGGTCGGACAGCACGCCGTGAAGAACGCGCTGCATCGAGAACAGCTCTATTGCCGGTATGATGATTTTATTTCCGATACCCCGATCAACAGAATTTTGAAAGCGGCGAGCCGTCGGCTCCTGTTCATTTCCAAGACTGCATCCGCACAAAAGAAGCTTCGGGAAATCATCTTTTTTCTGGATGACGTGACCGATCTGGAGGTGGCGGAGCACCACTTTGACGACATCCACTACAACCGCAACACGGAGAGATTCCAGCCGCTCATCAATTTTTCCCTGCTGGTTCTGAAAGGGATGAGTCCGGCGTGGAGTTTGGGCAAAGAGACCTCGTTTTCCCTTCTCTTCCCCATGGAAGAACTGTTCGAGGAATTCATCGCCCGATATATTCATCGATATGCGGATCAATTCGGATTGTCGCGAGAACATATACATGCACAGGCAATCGGTCGTCGCGAATGGCTGCTGAGAAGGGAGCATGATTCCTCTGGCAAGTTCCGGTTAAAACCCGACCTGATTATCGACGGTCTGGATGGCAGTCCTCAGTTGATTCTCGACACAAAATGGAAGCATTTATTATCTGATGCTGAAGATTCAAAAAACGGTGTGTCTCAGGCGGACATCTATCAACTTTATGCTTATGCACATCGTTATGAATGCCAGGACAATATCCTGCTTTTCCCTTTTGTCGCGGGTGTTTCGCCTAAATCGTATAGAATCCAAGGGAAATACTGCAGCCACAGGATCAGGGTTGAATTTGTGAAACTGAATCGAGACTTAAGGACAGATGGCTCAGCATTCCGGGAGGAGATCGGAAAAGTCCTGGGGCTTGCGGCTGCTTGAATCATCTCTTGAAATGGGTGTGAAAACATTATGACTGTTGCTAATCGATCATCTCGCAAAAATGTCCTGTTAAGTCAGGTCCTTCCCAAGCTTAAGGGAATGAGCTCTTATTTCTCGCTCGCTGCCGTCAAACGGTCTCTGTCTGATGCGAACATTGAGCTTGCTGACGATACTCTTCGTGAGTATATGAGCGCAGCCATGACAGCAGGCATCGTCTCAGACGCCGGGAGGGGGTGGTACAGCCGTCATACAGCGCAGGTCAGCCTTGATCCCAAACCGGTTACAAAGATAATACGGGCAATGAAAAAAGCTTTTCCGCTTCTTGATTTCTGTTGCTGGTCCACGGTCCAGTTCAACCCTTTTGCCCTTCACCTTATCGCTCAACCGACCATTATTATTTACGCCGAGAATGACGCTCTGGACAGCGTTGCAGATACTCTGAAGGAGAATAGCTGGGATGCGTGGGCAAATCCCGGCAAGGCCGAGGCAGAGCGTTATGTTCGTCCTGGTGAGAAAACGGTTGTTCTCCGACCCGCCATAAGCAAACAACCAGTTGCAGCGGATCATGCGGCGCCGATAGAAAAAGCACTGGTCGACCTTATGGTGGAATCATCCAAACTCCAGATAATGGATCCCAACGAAGTTCAACGGATTATTAATGCTGTTCTACAGGCCGGCATTGTTCAACTGCCAGTGATTATTGGGTATGCAGAAATTCGCGGAGTAAAATTTGAAAGCCAGGAGATAACCCACTAATTCCACTTTAACCGAAATGGTGGAGTTAATGGGTTAATAATATGATCGCTGAAATCTGTTTCACAGCCGACTGGCTGGACAAAAAGAGAAAAGAACTCAAGGGGGTAGACCCTTCCCTTCTTGAAAGGGCACTCCATGCCTTTGCCCTCCTAGGACACCTTGCCGAGAGCGATCTGAAGTTTGTCTTCAAAGGTGGCACAAGTCTCCTGCTGCATGTCCCGGTCATCCGCCGGCTGTCCATCGATATTGATATCCTCTGTTCGGCGCCGACGGCAGAACTGGATCGGGTTCTGGCAGAAGTAGCAAAGGTACCGCCGTTCATCCGCTATGAAGAAGATGAACGGGGCTCCCGTGGTCTGCCGGAGCGGCGACATTTCAAGTTTTTCTACACCCCCCTTGTTGTCGGCAACCCGGCACCCTATGTCTTTCTGGATGTCGTGGAAGAACCGCATGTGCCGCATGAGGTGACAGTCAAACCGATTATGCCTGATATCCTGGAGATCAGGAGGGAGATCCTCGTCACGGTTCCCACGGTGGAAAGCCTGCTGGCGGACAAGTTGACCGCATTTGCTCCAAGGACTACCGGTGTGCCGTTTGACACCTGAGTTCATCCATGTCGCCGAGCTTTTCCTATTCCAAGGGGAAGAAATATTACTATTACCGGTGCATGGTGAATAATGATCACAGCAAGGATCAATGCCGGATCGGCAGTGTCCATGCGCGTAAGCTGGAAGACCTGGTTGTGAATGAGCTGAAGTTTCTTGCCGGAGATCCACGGATTATTGATGGTGTCGTCGAGAATGCTTCAAAGGAGCAGCGGGAAAAGGTGAAAGCCCTTGCCGCCAAGAAGAAGGTCCTGACGGACCGGCTGACCCAGGTGGACAAAAAAGCAAAAAATCTGCTTGAGGTCCTTGGCGAGGGAGGTACCCAGAATAATCGCTCTGGCTACATCACCAAGGAGCTTGACGGGCTGGAGATTCAGGCAAAGCAGATGCGGAAAGAGATCGAAGCCATCGAGTTTGAGTCCAATGATCTGGAGAACAAGATTCTCAGCGCCGACATGATCCGGGAGAACTTCAAAATCTTCAAGGATGTGTATGATCATCTGACTCATGACGAGAAATATGATCTGCTGCACCTGCTCGTGAAGAAGGTCATTTATTTCGAAGAAGAGGGAAAAGACAAGGACGGTAAGAAGGTGGGAAAAATAAAAATGGATCTATGGGAGTTGCCTGCCATAGATCCATCTATATTGAGCTCAGCAAAGAAATTTGCTGAGCGTCACGTTTGGCTCCCCAGCGCGGACTCGAACCACGGACAAGGTGGTTAACAGCCACCTGCTCTACCGACTGAGCTACTGGGGATCGGAATGTTTCCCGTAAGTTGTTAACCTTACGGTGCTTTTTGCTGGTTTTCGGCTACAAACCCTGCTTAGAAGTGCTTGAATTTACAGCCCAAAACTTTTGTAGCGCAAAGCGGAGATTTTTTTACCATACCAGATTTGGGATGTCAATAACATTCCTGCCGATGGTAGGCTGGGTTCGATTGCCACAGCCTCACGTATCCAGCGTAACCACTGAGCTGCATGATACTGGTTACACGTCGACGTAAAAAGCGTCCATATTACGCATGGTTCCAGCATTGTAACCATGTAACCAGTGTAACCATCCATGAACTCGAGACTATTATGCCGTGAAAGCGAAGGCATTCGACCTGTCACTCGCTGTTGTTTAGAGCATAAGATGGTAGAAGCGGCATGCCTTACCACCATAGGCCGGTACTCGCTGTAACACCTCGTACCTTCCAGTGGGCGCGATGAGGATACCTCTTGATGACAGAAGTCTGCACATTTGCCGAGTGTCGAAGCCGGCGCATACCTCCGTGTGGAATACTTCAGGCTTTATGAAGAAGTCAATAACGCCGTTATCGTTCCCGTGACGGAAACCAGCGCATCCGGCGCCCGGGAAATTCCGATCCTGAAGATCCTGGAAGCGACTCTTGCCCTGGGATTCAAGGAAACAAAGAACCTGTTCAACCATCTGATCAGATCTCTGAATTTCATCGCCGTACTTGAAAGCCTCCCAATCTCGAAGACACTTGGCAACTCCTCGCATAGCCTCTCCCGGAGGCCAACCGGTTATCCCATAGTGGGTTGTCAACTCCCCTGCCGCCGCAACGAGAGCGAACCGCTTCATGATCCTTCGCTGCTGGGGGGCGGCGTTAGGACGCTGAAACTGAGATAAAAACTCACTCATGGCATCCCTGGTGATCCTTAGGCCACCTTGGAGGTCTGCCGTCAAGCACTCGAGGAATTCCACGAATGGGGATCCATACACGCAAGAAGCATTTGTCTGCATGAGTGAGGCAAGTTCCTCGGGACGTTCGAAGCCGTGAAGGCATTCAAAGAGGCCAGAGCCTGCTCCAGCATCAGCCGGTATGTCTACCAGACGGACCTCCTGACCAGCCATGGCCTTCTTGCCACCGGCATGCATGCATTCAGAGAGGGTAATCTCTCCGCTAGAAAGGGTTAGCAGGCGCCAAGTTAGCAGGGGTCTCGTTCCCGAGTACCCTGACCTGAGTTTCCCCATTTCATTGGCCAGCATGTACGCAATATCCCCGACTTTCCTGGGATCAATCTGTGCCATCTCGTCCAGAATGAGGAGTGCATCATTATGCCCTGCCGCAACCTCCTCCAGGGCGTTGTCCGTTGACCGCCACCCCCTTATATAGTCTGGTCCGCCACAAACGCTTGCTACAATCTTGAGAAATGTCGACTTGCCACCAGTGCTGTCGCCGAACAAGTGAAAACCGCCTCCCTCCATTCCCAGCGGCCGCAGCAGGGGTGCCGCGAAGGCAGAGGACATAGAAAAGATCAGCCTGCTATTGCCGGGGCAATAGACGGCAACATGATTTTTCCAATGCTCTAGATTCCCGCTAACCGCAAACTTCCCCTCGCTTCCGCTTGTTCCGGGCTGGTAAACTCCCCGTGCCATCCAGACTTAGCTACAGCCAAGGCACGCGTGCCGTTTTCCGGTTCTGTGAAAAATATATACTCCCGGAGGAGTCTGCGCACTTTTGGATCGGGGGGGATTGGAATCCCTCGCGACAATAGTCTTCTACAGGACTCGGTGCCACTCCCCGCAAAGTCCGCATACGGAATGATGAACCTGTGAGTGTGTCCGTCCAGATTTGTGGTCTCAACAAGTTTGCCTCAGTTCTCCTGCCGCACGTCTCGTAAGTAGGCCAGGATGCGGATCGTGAGGCCATCGCCGAAACAATGCCCGTACGTATACAGGTGTTCGGCCACCGCCCCATTGCGCGGCGCAGATCCATTGCTGGTGTCGCGGCCCGGTACCGCCAGCAGTTGGGGCTTTGGGTGGTCAGGTGCAGGATGCCCCTCTCCCCCCGCACTACTTGATGGCTTCGAAGATCTGTCGTCATTGTTTTCAGACATGCGTTTGCCCATGACATCCTCCGTAGATAGAGCATTTTCTAACTACTGTGCGTCATGGCACCCCCCCCTCATTGTCGGCATCACCCCTGACCTTGATCGGCCATATTTTTTCGATAGTTGCCAACCATCCCGGTTTTGGGAGTGCAAGCCTTCGGAGCGTCAGTGGGAACTCTCTCCCCCAGAAAACAATCAGGGGCATGGTCCTGCAATGTCCATCGCGATACTGGACGACATGAATTTTAGAAAAGAAACCCTGTGCAGGATACTCTCCCAGAATGGCATTCGCTTCGTACAGTTTAAGGATCAGAGCTTTCATCAGACGCTGGCGCTCGAACGGGTGAGAATCATACAGAAGCACACTGGACCAGCCGCTACAGAGAGCAAAGCGGCGGAAAACTCGATACAGAGTGTGGGGAGCAAAATAGATCGGTCCCTTTCTGGTCGAAAGCGCCAAGTCTCCTGGCGGGCATCGATCAATAATGGTGTCCAGTTCCTTCAAAAATTGGCCAATATCCAACCATCCCAACGGGATCTCGCTGCAATCCAGTTGGGCAACGTTTGTGAGCCGGACGGTGGGTGGAATTAAGAAATTTTCCTCCTTCATCTGGAATGACAGGACTGGAATCTCTCGCCACGCGCGTGTCAGAGATGGCAGATTTGGTGAAATATCGTCGAGTTCAGCCGCCCTGGCTCGCATTTGAGCTCGACGCAGGGGTGCGCACAGTGGAGATGAGCCGCTAATATCGATGTGGTGAGTCCAGACAGCCGTGGAGACCGCATCGCGTTCAGACTGGCCCAGGCGTTCCCCGACAAATTGTCGGAGCCAGGCAGCACTAATCACCGGATGATACCGCACCCCGCCACTCTTGTGCAGGTAGTTCGAGATGTCAGCCCCCAGGATAGCAATAACCAGCAGCCGGTATTCAATCAGCCTCGTCGGCGGAATAATCCCTACCATTTCACTAAGAACTCGGGATGCATGTTCAGCCAGACTTACCTGCTTGAGAATCTCGGAAGCGTGGGGTCTAAACCAGCTGTCTGCGTCGTCGGAGTCAGAAACCGAAGAGACAACCGCGCATTCACGCTCAAGGAGCAGCAGGAGCTCCATCGCTATCTCGCAGTAAACCCCTTTTAAGTATGGAGCTACGAAATTTGTCCATATGTGGCCGACCGTCGCGGCCTGAAAGAGAGGCGCTTGGCTCATATATCCCCTCCAAACGTTATCTGTCTTTTCAGCTTGTAATGTCGTGCATTTTGCACCTTTCGCCGGATCTGTTTTATCCGGCGCATCGTATCGTCGGAGATCGCAACGCCAAAAATCGCCTCGATTTCTGCCGCCACCACTACGGCCATAATCCTCTCGGCGTTCATGTACCTGCCGTATACATATCGTTCCCATTTGTTGAGATCCGCAGTCTCAGCGAGGCGTGACCGACGGACTCGGGGCAGTGCGGCTAGTTGCACTCGCAGGAGTGTATTGTTACCCCACGCCCACCCAAGGAATTCCAAAATGTAGAGGTCTCGTTCACGGTCGAGGGTTTGAGTGAACACGTTACACCCTATCAAATACCTGATAATTTTCTGCGGGATGCCGTACCTGGCCGCCATTTTTTTCACTGCATCGTTATAGTTCATACTGCCTCCGTGATCTTGATGCTGATGCTTGTGTGTATATTGTGCAGGGGTGCAACAGCTATCGGGTTGCGGAGTGTTGGCGCAATGATACCGTCAGCGGATTTCACTATCCGCAGAGGTTGGCAACCGGCAGGCAGGACAGAAATTTCAGGAAAGAAACTGGGGTGAGCGTTACAAGAGGGCGTAAGATCGGTCTTTTATAAAACGTCTTTACTTTGACGGTTTTCAGATCGTCGTGCCGGGAGAGTCTCACCCTTCAGGCAGGCGTATGAGCAGTCGTTGACTCCATATTGGCACGAGTGTATTACAAGAAGACTGATCGCTTTCCGTCATCCCTACGCGAGCGTTACCCCGCTGCGACAACGCGAACAGTCTGATAATCGCAAAAGCAGGTACGTGCCCCATGGCCATCAAGAAATCCGAAATCTATTCATCCCTCTGGAAAAGCTGCGACGAACTGCGCGGCGGGATGGACGCCTCCCAATACAAGGACTACATCCTGGTCCTTCTGTTCGTGAAATACGTCTCCGACAAATACGCCGGCCGGCCCGACGCCCTTATTGAGGTGCCTGAAGGAGGGAGCTTCTCCGACATGGTGGCCCTGAAGGGGGACAAGGAGATCGGCGATAAGATCAACACGATCATCGGGAGACTGGCCGAGGCCAACGATCTGAAGGGGATCATCGACGTGGCCGACTTCAACGACCCCGACAAGCTGGGGAAGGGGAAGGAGATGGTGGACCGGCTTGACAAGCTGGTCGGCATCTTCCAGGGGCTGGACTTCAGCGGCAACCGGGCGGAGGGGGACGACCTTCTCGGCGACGCCTACGAATACCTCATGCGGCACTTCGCCACCGAGTCGGGGAAGAGCAAGGGACAGTTCTACACCCCGGCCGAAGTGTCGCGCATCATGGCCAAGGTCATCGGCCTCAACGGGGCCAGAAGCGCCGACCAGACCATCCATGACCCCACCTGCGGCTCCGGCTCCCTGCTCCTGAAGGCCCACGACGAAGCCCGGAGCAGTACCGGCCTCGATCTGGCCATCTACGGCCAGGAGATGGACAACGCCACCGCCGCCCTGGCCCGCATGAACATGATTCTCCACGATTGCCCCACGGCGGAGATCTGGAAGGACAACACCCTTTCTGCCCCCCACTTCAAACAGGGCAACCACCTGAAAACCTTCGACTTTCTCGTGGCAAATCCCCCTTTCTCAACCAAGGCCTGGAGTAACGGCTTCAACCCGGCCGAGGACGAATACAGGCGCTTCGAGCTGGGGATTCCCCCGGTCAAAAACGGCGACTACGCCTTCCTGCTCCACATCCTCGCCTCCCTCAAGAGCACCGGCAAGGGGGCGGTGATTCTCCCCCACGGGGTCCTCTTCCGGGGGAACGCCGAGGCGGAGATCCGCAGAAACCTCGTCCGCAAGGGGTACATCAAGGGGATCATCGGGCTGCCGGCCAACCTCTTCTACGGCACCGGCATCCCGGCCTGCATCATCGTCATCGACAAGGAGCACGCCGCCGCCCGCACCGGCATCTTCATGATCGACGCCAGCAAGGGGTTCGTTAAGGACGGCAACAAGAACCGCCTGCGCCACCAGGACATCCACAAGATCGTCGACGTCTTCACCCGCCAGACCGCCATCGACAAATACTCCCGCATGGTCAGCAGGGCCGAGATCGAGGCCAACGACTACAACCTCAACATCCCCCGCTACATCGACGCCACCGAGCCGGAAGACCTCCAGGACATCGAAGCCCACCTGAAGGGGGGAATCCCGGACCGGGACGTGGAGGGGCTCGCCTCCTACTGGAGGGTCTGCCCCGGACTCAAGGGGGAGCTCTTTGCCCCGGCGGACCGGCCGGGCTACAGCCGGCTTGCCGTGGAGGCCGGCAGCATCAAGGCCACCATCTTCGGCCACCCCGAATTCGCCGCCTTCACCCTTTCGGTCTCCGACCGCTTCGCCCGCTGGCAGGGCGTCGTCACCCCCACCCTGAAGGGGATCGCCGCCGGCAGCCATCCCAAGGAGCTGATCGAGGAGATCAGCGAGGGGCTCCTCGCCGCCTTCGCCGATCTCCCCCTCATCGACCCTTACGACGTTTATCAGCACCTCATGACCTACTGGACCGACACCATGCAGGACGACGTCTACCTCATCGTTGGCGACGGCTGGCAGGGGACGCCGGACCTGATCCCGCCACCCCTCATTGTGGGCCGCTACTTCGCGGCGGACAATGAGAGAATTGAGCAGTTGGAGGCTGAGCGGGACGCCGTGGGCCGCCGGATGGAAGAGCTGGAGGAGGAGAACGGCGGCGAAGAGGGGCTTCTGGAAGAGGCCCGGACCGACAAGGGGAAGCTCACCGCCAAGAGCGTCAAGGACCGGCTCAAGGCGATCCGGCACGACCGGGAGGCGGACGACGAGCGGCAGCTCCTCACCGATTACCTGGAGCTGATCGAAGAGGAAGCCGCCGCCGGCAAAAAAGTGAAGGAGGCCCGCAAGGCCCTCGATGCCAGGGTTGCGGCCAAGTACGCCACCCTGACCGAGGCTGAGGTGAAGGCCCTGGTGGTGGATGGCAAGTGGCTGGCCACCCTGGCCGCCGACGTGCAGACCGAGCTGGACCGGGTATCCCAGGCCCTTGCCGGGCGGATCAGGGAGCTGGCGGAGCGCTACGCCACGCCGCTGCCGCGGTTGACGGTGGAGGTAGAGGAGTTGAGTGCCAGGGTGGGTGAGCACTTGCAGCGGATGGGGTTTGTATGGGAGTGAGGCCGGGGCACAAGCAGACCGAGGTGGGGGTGATTCCGGAGGAGTGGGAATGCTCTCGATTAGGTTGTCACCTGCGAGAGCCTATAAAGAACGGGTATAGCCCAATTTGCCCCTCTCATCCCACAGGAGTTTGGATACTTTCGCTCTCAGCAGTATCGTCAGACGGCTTCAATATTACGGGCGTAAAACCTGCGCCGGCTAATGACCCGAAAATCATATCGAATCTTCTGTCAGCTGGCGACCTTGTCATCAGCCGATCCAATACACCAGATAGGGTTGGTCTTGCGGGCATATATCCAGGTTATCCAAAGCCATGTTCTTATCCCGACCTCTTGATGCGGGTCCGTTTACGGGAATCTCTAAACCAGGAATTCTTGCTTCTTTGGCTTCTTTCGACATTTGGGCGTCGATTTTTTTCAGACAATGCACGCGGTTCAAGCGGCTCGATGGTTAAAGTGGATCGTAAAATTGTGGAATCTTTTCCCGTCCCTGTACCACGGCCTTCAGAACAACGCGCCATCGCCGCCGTCCTCTCCGACGTGGATGCCCTCATCGCCTCGCTGGACCGGCTCATCGCCAAGAAGCGCGACATGAAGCAGGCCGCCATGCAGGAACTGCTGACCGGCAAGCGCCGCCTGCCGGGGTTCAGTGGGGAGTGGGAGGTGAAGAGGCTGGGGGATTTGTGTGAAAAGATTACTACAGGGAAGCTAGATGCAAATGCAATGGTACCTGATGGAGAATATCCTTTCTTTACCTGTGCTAGAGAACGTTACGCAATAGATACCTTCGCTTTTGATGCGGAAGCATTATTAGTTTCTGGGAATGGGGCAAATGTTGGCTACATTCATTACTATAAAGGTAAATTCAATGCATATCAGCGAACTTATGTTTTAACGGGGTTTAATGCAACCATTCAATATATAAAGCGTTACATGGAACGAAATCTCCAAGATCGTTTGAGATCAGAAGTTAATGCTGGCAATACACCTTACATTGTTATGAGTACGTTAACTGATATGCTCATTTCTCTTCCGAGAAATTTCTCCGAACAAACCGCAATCGCCACCATCCTCTCCGACATGGACACCGAGATCGCCGCCCTGGAACAAAAGCGCCACAAAACCCAGCTGCTGAAGCAGGGGATGATGCAGGAGCTGTTGACCGGGAGGACACGTCTGGCATGATTGAGTAAAATTACTCAACGACTGAGTAAAATTGATTGTGCCCTGAATTGCCGTATGATATAAGGCGGTTATGAACTACGAACGTCCCCTTTTATCAACCCTTCGCGCTGCCTTGTCCCGTCCGACCCCGGTGGTCCACGTTCTGATCGGCCCGCGGCAGGTGGGAAAAACCACCATCGCCCGCCAGATTCAGGAATCCATCGGCATCCCCTCCATCTACGCCACCGCAGACAGCCCGGTACCGCTGGATTCGGCCTGGATTGAGACCCAGTGGCGCCGTGCCGTGGCCGAAAGTGCCCCGTCCGGCGGCCCGGTGCTCCTCATCCTCGACGAGTTGCAGAAAGTACGGGGGTGGAGCGAAACCCTCAAGCTCTTCTGGGATAACCGCTCCGGCGGACCGGAGATCCGCGTGCTGATCCTCGGGTCGTCGGCCCTTCTGATGCAGGAGGGGCTGACCGAAAGCCTTGCCGGCAGGCTCTTTCTGCATCGCTGCACCCACTGGGGCTATCCGGAGTGCCGCGACGCCTTCGGCTGGAGTCTGGAGCAGTGGCTCTATTTCGGCGGCTATCCGGGCGCTGCCTCCTTTGTCGACGATGAGACATCGTGGAAGCGCTACATTGCCGACTCCCTGATCGAAACCGTGCTGGCCCGCGACGTTCTCCAGATGAGCAAGGTCGCCAAGCCGGTGCTGCTGCGCCACCTCTTCGCCCTGGCCGCCACGCTCCCCTCCCAATGCGTCTCGTACACCAAGATGCTCGGCCAGCTTCAGGACGCCGGCAACACCACCACCCTGGCCCACTACCTGAAACTGCTGGAATCCGCCTTCCTTGCCAGCGGCCTGGAGCTGTTCTCGCGGGGCGTGCAGAGGAAACGGGGCAGCAGCCCCAAGCTGCTGCTCTGGAACAACGCCCTCGTAAATGCCCTTTCCACGCGGAGCATGGCCGATGCCATCGCCGATACGATCTGGTGGGGGCGGCTGGTGGAGAATGCCGTCGGCGCACACCTGTGCAACGGCCTTCCCTCGGTTGAATACGACATCACCTACTGGCGTGAGGGTGATTACGAGGTCGATTTCGTGGTGGCCAAGGGGCGCGACATCTGGGCCATCGAAGTAAAGAGCGGCAGGAGCGGCAAAGCCGCGGGCCTGTCACGCTTCCGCACCCGTTATCCCGAAGCCAGAGCGCTGCTGGTGGGGGGCCAGGGCATCCCGCTGGAGGAGTTTTTCGACAGGGACGCGGCGAGCTGGTTCGTAGGGTGACATGCAGGAGATGATGCAGGAGCTACCGGCGGGGAGGATCAGGCTGGTATGACGAGGTTCATCGAAAAACTAAAATAAGCCGCCGGCCTATTTTAGATATCGGGCAAAATCTAAAATAAGCATGGCAGGGTTTATAGAAAATTATTCGAGAGTATACGAATATTGCCGTATAAATCAGTATAAATTCCTATGACGGCGGACCATGCCGGTTTTCGACGCCGGAGCATAAAGCCAGGAGAAGGGTTCACGCATGACTCCCGTAGGTCAGATCGAAAAGAAGACCCAGAACCGCATCGTCGGCCTGTTCCGCGACACCCTCAGCTATGATTACCTCGGCAACTGGACCGACCGGGAGAACAACCGCAACGTCGAGCCGGACCTGCTGCGCCCCTTCCTCCAGCGGCAGGGCCACGACGACACCCTTATCAGCCGCGCCCTCCACCAGCTCGACAAGACCGCCGGGGACCAGAGCAAAAACCCCTATGACCGCAACAAGTCGGTGTATGATCTGCTCCGCTATGGGGTGAAGGTGAAGCCCGAGGCGGGGGAGAATACCGTCACCGTCTGGCTGATCGACTGGGCAAATCCATTACGAAACGACTTCGCCATTGCCGAGGAGGTGACCGTCAAGGGGGCCGATGCCAAGGCGAATACCAAGCGGCCGGATCTGGTGCTCTACGTGAACGGCATCGCCCTGGGGGTGCTGGAGCTGAAGCGCTCCACCGTCTCCGTGGCCGAGGGGATCCGCCAGAACCTGGACAACCAGAAGCAGCTCTTCATCCAGCACTTCTTCGCGACCATGCAGCTCATCATGGCCGGCAACGACACCGAGGGGCTCCGCTACGGCACCATCGAGACTCCGGAAAAGTATTACCTCACCTGGAAGGAAGAAAGCCCCGTCGGGAATCCCCTGGACCGGGCCGTGACCCAGCTCTGCGGCAAGGCTCGCTTCCTGGAACTGATCCACGACTTCATCGTTTTCGATGCCGGTACCAAAAAGCTCTGCCGCCACAACCAGTACTTCGGCGTCCGGGCCGCCCAGGAGCACGTGCAGCGCCGCGAGGGGGGGATCATCTGGCACACCCAGGGGAGCGGCAAGAGCCTCACCATGGTCTGGCTGGCCAAGTGGATCCGGGAGAACGTGACCGACGGCCGAGTGCTGATCATCACCGACCGGACCGAGCTGGACGAGCAGATCGAGAAGGTGTTCCTGGGGGTTCACGAGGAGATTCACCGCACCTCCAGCGGCGCCGACCTCATCGCCCGGCTCAACGCCGCCGCCCCCTGGCTCCTCTGCTCGCTGATCCACAAATTCGGCGGCAGGGAGGACGGCGAGGAGGTGGGGGACATCGCCGGCTACATCGACGAGGTGAAAAAGGCCCTCCCTCCGGACTTCAGGGCCAAGGGGGAGCTCTTCGTGTTCGTGGACGAATGCCACCGAACCCAGAGCGGCGAGCTCCACAAGGCCATGAAGGCCATCCTCCCCAATGCCCTCTTCATTGGCTTCACCGGCACTCCGCTCCTCAAGGCCGACAAGCAGAAGAGCATCGAGGTCTTCGGAGGCTACATCCACACCTACAAGTTCGACGAGGCGGTGAGGGACAGGGTGGTGCTCGATCTCCGCTACGAGGCCCGGGACATCGACCAAGGCATCACCTCCCAGAAGAAGATCGACGAGTGGTTCGAGGCGAAGACCCGGGGGCTGACCGACCTGGCCAAGGCCCAGCTGAAGGCCCGGTGGGGGACTTTGCAGAAGGTCCTCTCCTGCCAGGACCGGCTGGAAAAGATCGTGGCCGACATCCTCTTCGACATGAGTACCAGGCCCCGCCTCATGGACGGTCGGGGGAACGCCATGCTGGTCTCCGGCAGCATCTACCAGGCCTGCAAGTTCTACGAGCTCTTTTCCCGGACCGAGCTGGCCGGCAAATGCGCCATCGTCACCTCCTACCGGCCCTCCCCCGCCGACATCAAGGGGGAGGAGACCGGCGAGGGGCTCACGGAAAAGCTTCGCCAGTATGGCATCTACCAACGGATGCTGGCCGACTGGTTCCATGAGCCGCCGGAGACGGCGGTGAACCGGGTCGAAGAGTTCGAGAAACAGGTAAAAAAGAAGTTCATCCACGAGCCGGGGCAGATGAAGCTCCTGATTGTCGTGGACAAACTCCTGACCGGCTTCGATGCCCCGTCGGCCACCTACCTCTACATCGACAAGCAGATGCGGGACCACGGCCTCTTCCAGGCCATCTGCCGGGTGAACCGGCTGGACGGCGACGACAAGGACTACGGCTACATCGTTGACTACAAGGATCTGTTCAAGAGCCTGGAGGGGGCGGTGCAGGATTACACCTCCGGCGCCCTGGACGGCTACGACCGGGAGGATGTGGCCGGGCTTCTGGAAGACCGCCTGGCCAAGGCGAGGGAAGATCTGGAGGAGGCGCGGGAGGCGATCAAGGCCCTCTGCGAACCGGTGGAAGCGCCCGGCGACACGGCTGACTATCTCCGCTACTTCTGCGCCATGGAGTCGGGCAACGCCGAGCAGCTCAAGGCCAACGAACCGAAGCGGCTGGCGCTCTACCGGATGACCGCGGCCCTTATCCGCACCTTTGCCAACCTGGCCGGGGAACTGGCCGAGGCGGGGTACGGCACTGCGGAGATTGACCTCATCAAGGGGGAGGTGGATCACTTCGAGAAGGTGCGCAACGAGGTGAAGCTGGCCAGCGGCGACTACATCGACCTGAAAATGTTCGAGCCGGCCATGCGGCACCTGATCGACACCTACATCCGGGCCGAGGAGAGCGAGAAGATCTCGGCCTTTGACGATCTCTCCCTCATCGAGCTGATCGTGGAGCGGGGAGAGGATGCAGTCGCTGCCCTTCCCAAGGGGCTCCGGGGCAGCAGGGAGACGGCAGCGGAAACCATCGAGAACAACGTCCGCAAGCTCATCATCGACGAGCAGCCTATCAACCCCAAGTACTACGAGAAGATGTCGCAGCTCCTGGATGCCCTGATCGAGCAGCGGCGCAAGGATGCCATCAGCTACCAGCAGTATCTGGCCGAGATCGTTGCCCTCACCAGGAAGGCGAAGAATCCGGCCGGGGCGGCCACCTATCCGGCGGCCATGACCAGCCCGGCCCGGCGGGCGCTTTACGACAACCTGGACAAGGACGAGGTGCTGGCCGTCGCCGTCGACAATGCGGTCCGAGAAAGCCGCCAGGATGAGTGGCGCGCCAACCCCGTGAAGGTCAAGAAGGTGCGGCTGGCCATCAAGTCAGTGCTCCTGAACGACGAGGTCCGCACCGACAGAATCCTTGATCTTGTGAAGAACCAGCATGAGTACTGAGGCCCACCATATACGAATAAGCGGCATCACCGTGGAGGTGGTCCGGAAGGACATCAAGAACCTGCACCTGGGGGTCTACCCCCCCAATGGCAGGGTCAGGGTTGCGGCGCCGATGGCGGTGAACGACGACGCCGTGCGGCTGGCGGTGATCGGAAAGCTTGGGTGGATTAAGCGCCACCGGGCACGGTTTGCCGGCCAGGAGCGCCAATCATCCCGGGAGTACGTTACCGGCGAGAGCCACTATCTCCAGGGACGGCGCTATCGGTTGAACGTGGTGAACCAGCCGGGGCCGGCCAGGGTGAGCATCCGCAACCGGACCACCATCGACCTCTTTGTGCCGGAGGGGAGCGACACCGCCCGGCGGGAACGGATCATGGTGGCGTGGTATCGTCGCCAGTTGAAAGAGCAGATCCCCCCCCTCCTGGAAAAATGGGAGGAGACCGTCGGCGTCCGGGCCGCCGCATGGGGGGTGAAGCGTATGAAGACCAAATGGGGGGCATGCAACACCACGGCCCGCCGGATCTGGCTGAACCTGGAGCTGGCCAAGAAGCCGGCCCACTGCCTGGAGTACATCGTCGTCCACGAACTGGTCCACCTACTGGAGCGGCCCCATAGTGATCGTTTCACGGCTCTCATGGACCGGTTCATGCCCCAGTGGCGTCTCTACCGGGATGAGCTGAACCGGGCGCCGCTCGGACATGAGGCATGGGGATACTGAAATCTAAAGCCACCCATTTAGCCGTGGCGTGAAATTCCGGCATGTGCGGAGTCGGGGGCGATGTCCAGCGGCCCCACGCCGTGGTCAAATAATACAGGCCAACATATAACCCCACTATCTACGTACGCACGGGCGAAAAGTTCAGGATCCCGCAGAGCGATAAACACGCCCGGACGGCCACCTAAAATTAGCTGTTTCATATCAATGATACCCTTGAGCCCATCATAAAATGTGACGCGAACCTGATAATCATCCAAAGGCTCCACTTCCACTGCTTCCCACGAGAGCATACCCGTCCTCCCATCCTCCAAATTGTCCTATATCCTCACTGATAAGACTAAGAGCGCTGACTTTCGAGCATTTGACATGAACAAGGTCAGGGTGTGCAGGTAAGCCACGAGGTTTTATCATACAAATTTGTTTCCGTATGATAACAGGTCCAACACGGTGCTTACATGGTTTCTCTATGGCGGCCCAGGTAGTAGCCGAGAGAACGCGCTACCCTAGCGAGCATGATAATCCCCTGCTTTTTCACGACTGTCAGCGGGGTAAGATCCCAAATACTATATCGCATCGATGGACCCAGGAATGCCGAAGCTCAGGACTGAATGGGTTGAGTGACGCCTTCCTGTTGCACCCTCGCACAATTCCATACGTAACTCAAAAAATCGTATGGAGGTAGTGCTATGGAAAAGCTGCGGAAAGAAGGTAACGCTGGTTGCGCACTGCATTACGGGGATTGTCTACATGTCATGCCGACATTTTGCTCCGAATCGGTAGATCTGGTCCTGACCGATCTTCCCTATGGCGTATCGCGTAACAAATGGGACAATGTCCTGCCATTGGACAGGCTATGGGACAACATCAACAGGGTGCTCAAACCCAATGGGGCAGCCGTGTTCACATCGACCCAGCCCTTTACGTCCGTCCTGATTGCCAGTAACCCCGCTGACTTTAGGTACGAATGGATATGGGAAAAGTCGTGCGGGTCTTGTCAGTTCAATATTAGGCACCAGCCGCTGAGAGTACATGAAAGCGTCTTGGTCTTCTATCGGCAGAAGCCCGTTTACAATGAGATCAAAATAGCGGATGGCGGAAAACCCTATCAACTCTGGCGCAAAGGCATTACCGGGCAAAATGGGTATGGTAAGCAGAGCGATTCGGAAAAAACCAGCAACGGTGATAGGCACGCACGCAGCGTTTTGAAAATTCCCAACCCTCGCGTGCGTGGCGGACACCCGACCCAAAAGCCTGAGGCACTCATGGAATACTTCATCGCTACATACACCAATAAAGAGGGGGTTGTCCTAGACTGTTGCATGGGTAGTGGGACCACTGGGGTAGCAGCAGCAAATCTTGGCAGGTACTTCATCGGGATAGAAATGGACGAAATGTACTTCGAGATGGCTAAGAATAGGATACTATCTAACGGTTGGTAATCCCAAGCGCGATTACACCCCCAGTTAGGATCATGTTCGGCCGAACCTTTGTGAAGGTGCCCCTGCCCCCGCAGGGGCACCTGACGTTACACTCGCACTGGGCAGGCTAGGATGTTTCGACACTGCCCCATGAGATTTTTCAGTATACTCAGACAATTTATAGCGGCACAGCACCCAGTGCCCGTATGACCTCCATCACCACCCGCCTGTCCCTGGGCGACAGCAAAGCGAACTGCCGGAACGCCGTGACAATCTCCTCGTCAACAAAAATATCCCGCTGATCCGACGCCCCGAGCAAATAGTCTGTCGTTGTGCCTAATCTTTTTGCCATGGCCACGAGCACTGCGTTTGATGGCGAGCGCGTCCCGCTTTCGTACATCGTTATAGTTGGAGGCTTTACATCCAAGGCCGCAGCCAGGTCTCGCTGATTGATTCCCAGGGCTTCGCGACACGCTCGTATCCGTTTTCCCAATTCAACTGCAAAACCATCCATTCCGATCTCCGGTGTGGCGACAACCGTCACATTCACATTTAGTTACTTTTTATTTGACACATAGTTATCTATATGTTAACATATAACTAACTTGATGTGAAGGGAGAGGCTCTATGGAATCATACGACCCGCAGTTGCTGGACTGGATACTGAAAAATCTCGATATCCGCCACCCAGAGATGACCCGGCGCGACATCGAAATGTGGCGTCGACTGCAAAAAAATGATGAACGCAGATTCTACACACATGCCCTTTTGGGGTTTGTCAGACGCCGCCATAGAGACCGCCGCCAAGAGAATTTTTCAAAAGCGGAACTCGAAGAATTTATTGGCGAGTTCCTCCTTAAACTCGATTTCGCAGTCTCTGGAAGGAATGTCGTGACTCTGCCCCTTTTCGACATTGTTGGCAGACGGGCATTGGCCGGCTTTGGTTTACTTCCGACGATACTATCTCACTGACCAATGGGAAGTATTTATGAAAAAATTTCTCGTTGAACTGTTCTATGGCTATCAAGACCAATCCGTGACGCCGTACAAGAAATACTGTAACAAGCAGTGTCAGGGATTCAACAGCCGTCACTGGTACGAGAAAAAGGTCCGCCAACCCGGTCCGTACCTCACCAGCGAAAGCCCGCTCTGGGCAACCGCCAGCAGAACCCAGACCCGCCAAGGATACATCCAACTCATCGCCCGCGATCCCAAAATCGGAGCCATCTACTGGAAAATGGAACGTGGTCTGGGAGCGCGTTCACAGCCGTCAGGTACCTAAGAAACATTTCATTCACCACCTGGACGGTAACCCCAATAACAATAGGCCCGAAAACCTCGTCCGTATGACCACCTCGGCACATACGACAATGCGTAAACTGCTGCTTCAAACCAGAAAAAAGCTGACAAAGCCTGCGTTCGAGCGTTTTAAGCAAGAAATTCTGAGGATTAACGATGACGGAACGGTGCTGTTAACGAAAGCTGTTTTCATGTTTTAAAGCGTACAGGCGGCGGATGGTTTTCCCAGCGTTCAAACCGAATTGTTGCACCCACGCACAATCAATAGGCGGGGGAGCCACCACACTCCCAAATCCCACACTGAGGAGATCGCCTATGCAGAATGCTAACAACCAAATCTGCCGGAAAGACCTGACAGACGAGCAATACGAGGCTATCAATAGGTTGTTCAGCATAATTCTGACCCTGAAATCCAAGGACAGCCATCAAAGAAAAGTGGCATAACGGGGGGACCATGGGAAGAAAAAAGGTCGACATCCCCCTTGGACATGGCAGAAAGACTGCAATCTACATTCGGAAATCTCGTGAAGAGAAGGGAAAGGAAGCACATCGGCTAGTGGCGCAACGGGAGCAGCTGCCTGCCTTTGCAAAGGCGCAGGGATGGCAATACGAGATCTATGACGACGGCAATGCAAGCGCCATGCGCGGGAAGGTGGAACTACTGAAAGAACGGGCACGGCTTGAGATGGACATACGTGCAGGAAAAATTGGCCTCGTTTTATGCATTGAGCTGTCTAGGCTGTCACGCGATGACTCGCTCCAGGACTATGTTTCCTGGCTGTATCTTTGTGCCGAGAACGGCGTGAAACTTGGCACACTGAGCAGAACCCTCGATCCATCCCACTCTTCGGATTGGATGCTGCTCGTGATGGAGGGCGGATTTAGCTCGGTCGAAATGCGGACCATTATGGCAAGAATGCAGGAAGGACGGGAACAGGCTTACCTCGACGGCAAATGGTTGGGCGGAACACCTTCTTCTCCGTACCGTTATGACGCTGAGCGGAAAAATATTGTCATCGACCAGGAACAGCTGAAGCAAATGGAGATACTTTGGACACTTGCAGAGAAGATGAGCGCCAAGGCCGTAGCAAAACAACTCGGCTTGGCAGAAATAACTGTAAGAAGGGCTATCAGTGACGACCGTCTCCTCTTCTACCAGGGACTCCGCGTTCACCCGGAATCCACAGACCACATAAAGTGCGAATGGGAACCAGTCATGAATGATGAGCGGGCGGTCCGTATTCGAGCTGCCCGCCGTGAGCGAAAGAACTATACACATCGGAGACACGCCGCGGCATTGCTTAGCAACCTCGGTCTCGTCTACTGTGGATACTGTGGCCGCACCGTGAAAGTGTGGCAAAACTCGAAAGTGAAATCCGATGGCAGCCGGACAGATTATTACGGCTGCCAGGTAAAAAATGACGCATCGGCATGCCCCAAGTCAAGACTATGCCAGCAATCGGCTCTCAATATTCGAGTCACAGGAAATCTGTTCGGAACACTTGAATTCCTAGATAACCTTAAACGGTATTGGCTGGACGAACAGTCAAAACACGATCCAACGATAGCGCTCAAAGAGCTGGCTCGTGAAGAGGAAAAACTCCAGCTTCGTAAGAATAACCTCGTACATGCCATTTCCGAGGGGATCATCACTCCGGATGACGCCCGGGAAAGAATGGCGGAAATCCAAGGTGGGCTGATGGACGTACAAGCCCGTCGCAACAACGTTATCGAAATAGCGATAGATCCACCACCAGACTGGCATAGCCTCCATCTGACCGAAGCCGAATTCGCTCAACTTGATTTCGGCGAGAAAAGGATGCTTATTAAGGCGGCAATTGAACGAATCGATCTCTATGAGAACTATGCGATCATCACGTACAGATTTCCCCGTCGGCCAAACGGAGACAGGACGTCGCGTATCCATCTCCCGCCACCCAAACGGGGACAAAAACGTAATAAGAGAAGAGCAAAAAAGTGAGGAGGTCGATATGACAAATCATTACTACCTGATCACAACACTTGTTCTTTCAATCGCAGACGCAACAAGTGGTTACTACTTTGCGCCGTATATTGCTGCTTGCTTCTCGACAAACGTCAATGATTTTGAGAAAATGACAGCAAAAATTAGAAAAATGCCTCAGTGGGTGATAGTTATGTATTTTGTTTTGGTAATTTATGCATTGTATTGGCAAAAACCAACATGGGTATGGAGTACGCTAGCTTATATAGTATTTGATATTGTATTCGGATTTGCTTTTGTTGAACTGTTTGCGAAGCGCTATGAAAAGGCTCTGAGAATTTTGACTGAATCCAAAAAAAACCTTAATCATAAGTAGTAGAGTAGACCTGAAAATCCTAACATTGCACACTTTCGAAGAATAAACACGCGTTGCGACATTCCTTTTCATTGAGGTCTATAATGAGAGCAGCGCTATACGCACGGGTAAGCACAACTGACAAAGGCCAGGACGCTGAACTCCAACTTACAGAGTTGAGGCGATTTGCCGAAGCTCGGGGATGGTTATATGAAGAGTTCGTCGACGAAGGAATTTCTGGCTCCAAGAATTCTCGGCCTGCATTGGACAGGCTGATCAAAACGGCGACAAAGCGCCAGGTTGATTGCGTTATTGTCTGGAAGCTTGACCGTTTGGGGCGATCTCTGAGCCACCTCCTTCGATTATTGAACGATTTTCAATCCTTGGACGTAGCGTTCATCTCGTTACGAGAATCGATCGACATGACCACCCCGTCCGGAAAATTGATGGCGCACCTCCTTGGTGCATTCGCAGAATATGAGAGAGAGTTGATCCGAGAAAGAGTAAAAGCAGGGATCGACCATGCCAGAAAAAAGGGGAAGCGTGTCGGGCGGAAGCCGACTCCTCAAGCGGAGCAAGAAGCCGTAACCAACCTGATGTCAGCCGAGCCTACTGCTTCGGTTAGGGCCATTGCTAAGAAGCTGAAAATGTCGCCATCGACTGTTCATCGAATCATCCAGCAGCATCGTTTTCTGGAAAACAACTGAAAAAGGAAGATCCTATGGCACTGTAATACAAGATGTACCACATGGGAGCCGATTCGTTTGCTCGCCAAGTCGAACCGGCAATGCAGCTATTTGGTGACGGTTACAAGCAGGGACTTTACGATTGGTTCAATGGCGGACAGTCTAAAGAGGAGTTGCTGGAAGATGAACTTTTTGCGAAAGGATCTCATGCTGAGTTGGAGGGTGAATACCCCGTCAGCCTTATCCCCCCGATGCTTATTGTTGAAGTGTCCTCGTTAGCTGTCCCAAAAACCCCTGAAACTTGCCCCCTGCGAAGCCCCTATTTACGGGGCTTTCGTTTTTCCGTTTTTGCTGTCCCAAAAAGAGTTGGTTGTGGGACGTATCCGTCAAAGAGAAAATGAGGGGGGCGGGACAATCGCCAAGATTTCTGTGGACCAGCTCCCGTTGCAGGTTGCCATGTCCCCGAGAGCATCCCTTACATCATTGTTACTCTAAATCGCGGCAGTGGCTTGACGCCCTTTGCTGAAGACTGTCAGACCCCACTTCAGGGCAATTCGTCTACAGTGAAAGCCTTCCTGAAATTGGTAGACTTTGGTTCTAAGAGGTGCGCCATGAGACAGCCAACCGAAGTAACCGACCCCGTCTGCGGAATGGAGATTGATGCGGGCTTCGCCGCCGGCAGCCACGGGGCAACCTATCTACTCTTGCAGTCAACACTGCCTTAAGAATTTCGCTTCGATACCGAAGCATTTCTGAAGCCCTCGGAAGGACCGGGGAAAGATGCGGACAGCATCGAATACACCTGCCCCATCCATATTATTTCTATTCCGCTCGGCTTCATCGTCGCCATCGTTGGCTGCCTCGCCTTCCCGAGTCGCCGCTCCGAGAAGATGTTTGACGAAATTTACATTCGCCAGAACACTGGCATTGGCATGGCCAAGGCCATCGATCACTGACGCTCTTTTCACAGAGAAGAGATGTTATGGGGGAAGGGAAACCTTCCCCATTTATTTATTTTCCAGGAGGAAGATGAAGGAAGGATGTTCACGCCCTGAAGGTCCGTTCGACGATAGCCCGGTTATAGGCGGCAATGACTTCCCGTCGCGACAGGATTCCGATGACTCTTCCATTGCCGGAATCCACAACCGGCAGTTCGTCGAGGGGGGTTATGTCCATTTTCCTGAGCACAGCGGCGAGGCTTTCGTCGCCCTGCACGGTGATGGCGTCGGTGGTGGCCATTTCCCCGAGGGGAACTTGGTCCAGGATGTCCGGTTCAAAGACGACACCCAGGAAGTCATGAATCGTTACGACACCGGCCAGACCGCCGCCGGTGTTGACCAGGGGGAAGGTGTGCTGTCGCGGGGTATGGGCGCGTTCCAGGAACTGGCGGATGGTCATCGATTCGGGGAGAACCTCTGCGTCGTGCATCATGACTCCCCTCACCTGGATCTTCTCCAGTACCGTCTCCTCGCGCCCCGCCCTGAGGTCGATCCCCCGGGCCGCCAGGTCGGCGGTGTCGATGCCGTCCTTGCGGAAGTGGCGGGCTACGGCGGTGCCGATGGAGCAGGCGAGCATGATCGGAACGATAACCTTGTAGGAGCCGGTCATCTCGAACAGGAGGAAGATGCCAGTCATGGGCGCATGGGTGACCGAAGTGAGAAACGCCCCCATCCCCACCAGGGCATAGGCTCCTGGTGTTGCGGTCTGGAGCGGGAAGAGGAGGTTTGCCAGGAAGCCGAAACTCATGCCGGTTACGGAGCCTATAAAAAGCGACGGGGCGAAGGTCCCCCCTGGCAGCCCCGACCCGAGGGTGACGCAGGTGGCGACTATCTTGCCGGCAATGAGGAGCGTGACAAGGAGCCATCCCACGTCGTTGCCAACGGCCTTTTCAATGAATCCGTAACCGTTCCCCTGGACCTGAGGGAGAAATACTCCGACGCAGCCGACTAAAAATCCTCCGATTACGGGTTTCCAGAGGGGATTTACCTGGAGCCGGTCAAAAAACGCCTTCGTTTTTCCATAGCCGATAATGAAGATTGCGGCAAGGCAGCCGCACACAATGCCGAGCAAGGCATACAGAACCAGTTCTAGGGGGTGGACGAGCTGGTAGGCCGGTACATCAAAAGCGGGAATATCGCCGTACATGGCCCGGGAGACGACCGTGGCCATGCCGGAAGAGATGACGATGCTTGTGAAGGAGGAGAGCTCGAAGCTGGAGAGGAGGACAATCTCGTGGGCAAAGAAAACTCCGGCGAGGGGGGCGTTGAAGGTTGCCGCTACGCCGCCGGAGACTCCACAGCCGATCAGTACCTTGAGCCGTTCCTCCGACATGCCGAGCAGATGGCCCACCACGGAGCCAGCCGTACCGCCGATCTGGGCGATGGGGCCTTCCTGCCCGGCCGAACCGCCGGAGCCGATGGTGAGGGCCGACGAAATCCCCCTGGTGAACATGAGCCTGAGCGGCAGCCGCCCCCCCCTCAGGTTGACTCTTTCCAGGAAACGGGGGAAGCCGAAGGCCATGTCTTCCTTGTATCTGATGAAGAAGGGGAGCATGAAGGCCGCGCCGATAACGGGGAAGGCAATGGCCCAGAGCCGGTTCGCGTCCCAGACGTCGGGGGAATAGCCGGTCAGCCGGGCGCCGTTGTCGATGATGAGCCAACGGAAAAAATCGATGCATGAGCGGAAGGCGTAGTTGCAGAGCCCCGCCAGGAATCCGATACCCACGGCCAGGACTGCCATGAGGGTGTTTTCGCTGACCCGCAGTCGGGAAAGGAGGGAAAAGACCCCCCGCCGCAGCCGGACGAACCGGCGAAGCAGGTGGAGATCGTGGATCAGGACCAGCGGCGTGGACCAGCGCGGGGGTCTTCGATAGGGTTGGCGCTTCATCGGCAAGGTATCACCATTATGGTGTCGCAGGGTTCACGGCCTCCGGGGAAGCCGTGTCACGGAGTGCGACAGGTTTGTCGAGACTCGTTTGTATTCAAACTATATACTGCCGCATAGTGAAGCCCGCAATAATTTCTTCGTTTCGGATTGTCGATTTTTTTTTGTGCCGCCAACTTTTCCTATGAGTCTACGAGAACTGGTTGCCCGACGCGGGTTGGTCTGGAATTCCACTCCTGGTGCTCTATACTTGAAACCAGGCCGTCATACGGACTCCCTGCAAACGGCCTCATTTCCATGACTGGGAAGAAAAACCATGAGACTTCTCACCGAATGGCTGGAGAAAACGACCGGCATCCCGGCAGAGTTGTATGAAAAGCTCATCACCTCGCTGACCGGCATCTCGGTTCTCTGGCTGCTCCGTTGGCTGATCCTAAAGATGGTGTGGCGGCGCACGGAGAGTTTCCGGGTGCGCTACCAGTGGCGGAAACTGTCCAATTACGTGGCAGTGGCATTCGCAGTTCTCCTGCTGGGGCGGGTCTGGTTCGAGGAGTTTCAGTCGGTCGCCACCTTTCTTGGCCTCCTCTCGGCAGGGGTGGCGATTGCCCTGAAAGATCCGCTGGTGAATGTGGCAGGGTGGCTCTTCATCCTCTGGCGGCGCCCCTTCGACGTGGGGGACCGGATCCAGATCGGCGGCCATGCGGGGGACGTGATCGATCTGCGGGTTTTCCAGTTTACCCTCATGGAGATCGGCAACTGGGTCCATGCGGACCAGAGCACCGGGAGGATCGTGCACGTCCCGAACGGCAAGGTGTTCGTCGACCCCCAGATCAATTACACGCGGGGATGGTTCGATTACATCTGGAACGAGATCGCCGTCCTCGTGACCTTCGAGAGCGACTGGAAGGGAGCGAAGGAAATCCTGCGGAAGATTGCAACCGACCATGCGGCGGATCTGACCGGCGACGCCGAACGGAAGATGGAGCTGTCGTCGCGGGAGTTTATGATCTTCCCTCCCACGCTCACGCCGACGGTCTATACGTCCGTGGAGGAGAGCGGAGTCCTCCTGACTCTCCGGTACCTCTGCGAACCGCGCTGGCGGCGCGAAAGCACCCAGGAGATATGGGAGGCCATCCTGGAGCGGTTCGCCGAGCGCACCAATATCGATTTCGCCTATCCCACCCGGCGGTACTACGACAACGTCACCGAGGGGAAAAGCGGCGCCCGGGCTGCCCCACCCGGGCGGACGGAACCATCATGAGCCTGTTCGAGATCATAGCCATTCTGATGGTCCTCACCGCTCTTTTCGGCTACGTGAACTACCTGACCATCCGCCTTCCGACCACCATCGGTGTCATGCTCATTTCCATGGTCTTCTCCCTCGGGATCGCCGCCATGGGGCTGTTCGGGCTGGAGACAGTCCAGCGCCACGCGATGACCGTACTGGGAGGGATCGATCTCAACGAGGCCTTGCTCCACGGCATGCTCTCGTTCCTCCTTTTCGCTGGGGCGCTCCATATCCGGTTCGATGACCTGGCCGACCAGAAATGGTCCATTGCCCTCCTCTCCACGGTCGGGGTGATCGTTTCCACCTTCATCGTCGGCAGCCTTGCCTGGCTCGTCCTGAAGGCCCTCAATGTGCAGATTCCGTTCATCCACTGCCTCCTCTTCGGTGCCCTGATCTCTCCCACCGACCCGGTGGCGGTGCTCGGCATCATCAAGAGCGCCCGGGTTCCCAAGAGCCTTGAGACTAAGATCGCCGGCGAAGCCCTCTTCAACGACGGCATCGGTGTCGTCATCTTCATGATCATTCTGGAACTGGCCCGGGGAACCGCCGACGTCACCGCCGAAAGAGTCGCGATCCTCTTCCTGGAGGAAGCGGTCGGCGGCGCCCTCGTCGGTCTCGCCGCCGGGTACCTCGTCTACCGGATGCTCCGGCATGTCGACAGCTACCAGGTCGAGATCATCATCACCCTGGCCCTTGCCATGGGTTGTTTCGCCCTGGCGGACCGCCTCCACGCCTCCGGCCCGATCGCCGTCGTCGTGGCGGGACTGGTCATCGGCAACCGGGGTCGCTCCCACGCCATGTCAGACATGACCCGGGAGCACCTGGACCCCTTCTGGGAGCTGGTGGACGAGATCCTCAACGCCCTCCTCTTCGTGCTGATCGGCCTGGAGGTCCAGATCATGACCTTCGCCCCCGCCTACCTGGCCGCGGGGTTGCTGGCGATCGGGATCGCACTCCTGGCGCGCTGGGCGAGCGTGATGGGGACGATTTCCCTCATGCGCCTCTTCCGCTCCTTCAGCCCCGGCGCGGTCCGCATCCTGACCTGGGGAGGGCTGCGCGGGGGCATCTCGGTGGCGCTGGCGCTCTCCCTTCCGAGCGGAGCGGAGCGCAACGTGATTCTCGCCATGACCTACATCATCGTTGTTTTCTCGATCCTCGTCCAGGGACTCACCCTCGGTAAACTGGTGGAACGAATCTATCCGGAAATTCGCAACAACGGAAACGGCACCGGGGGGTGAACCATGGCGACGTCTCCCCAGAAGGCCATTCATGCCGCTCTCGTCGCGAATCTCCTCATCGCCGCGACCAAGTTCGTGACAGCCCAGTTCTCCGGGAGCTCCGCGATGCTCGCCGAAGGGATCCACTCCCTGGCCGACACATCAAATGAGCTTCTCCTTCTCTACGGGAGACGGCGTGCGCTGCTCCCCCCCGACGAGCAGTTTCCGTTTGGCCACGGGAAGGAGGTCTACTTCTGGAGTTTCGTGGTGGCGATCCTCGTCTTCGCCGTCGGGGCGGGGTCTTCCATCTATCAGGGGATAGACCACCTCATGGCCCCACACCCCATCCGGCATTCGAGAGTAAACTACGTGGTGCTCGCGCTGGCCGCGGTTTTCGAGGGTGGCAGCTGGTACGTCTCGTTGCGGGAGTTCAGCAGGACCAAGGGAAAGCGCGGCTACTTCGCCGCAGTCCACCGGGCCAAGGATCCCTCGATTTTCGTCGTCCTCATGGAAGATTCGGCCGCTCTTCTCGGTCTCGGCACCGCCCTTGCCGGCATCGTCCTTAGCCACCTCACTGGCAACTCCATGTACGACGCTTCCGCCTCCGTCGTCATCGGCCTTATTCTCGGGGTGACCGCCAGTATCCTCGCCGCCGAGACCAAGAGCCTCCTGATCGGCGAGAGCGCCAACCGCGAGGTGGTCGAGGGAATCCGGGAGATCGTGCGCTCCGCCGAAGGGATAAAGCACCTGAACGAAATCCTCACGTTGCACATGGGGCCGGAGTTCATCCTCGTGAACCTGAGCGTGGAGTTCGACGACTCGGCCTCGGCGGACGACATCGAGGCGATCGTCGCCGGGATCGACACGAGGATCAAAAGTGTCTACCCCCACGTCAAACGCATTTTCGTGGAAGCCGAGGCCCGGCGGGCCAAGGTGAAGGCCACCGACATGCCGTGACGGCGCGGAACACAGTGGTCACAAAGGAAGTAGCCCCGTCAATTTTCGAAATAGTCCAACGAGCGGTTCGCACCGAATTATTTATACTGGTAGAATTCAAACACGAAACAACCAATTACTATCGAATGGTCGCTCGCAAGAACAGAGGGCCTGCATGACCAAAGATCAAAAGCGACGTTATCCCCCCATTCGCGATTACGCCTTCATCGCCGACTGCCATTCTTCGGCTCTAGTCTCCCGCGCTGGCTCCATCGACTGGTGCTGCATGCCGCGCATCGATTCGGCCAGCTGTTTCGGGCGGTTGCTCGACTGGGAGAAGGGTGGCTACTGCCGTATTCACCCCAAGGAAGGGGACGTGGTTTCCCGCCGTTATCTCGAGCGAACCCTGATTCTCGAGACCCGGTTCACGTCCGCCGATGGCGAACTGCGGGTGCTCGACTTTTTCCCCATGCGCGGGGGGGGGTCGCCACAATCCCTACCAGCAGATTATACGGATTATCGAAGGGGTTCAGGGAGAAGTTGAGGTCGCCCTCGAGTGCGCCCCCTGCTTTGACTATGGTGCAGTGCGCCCCTGGATACGCAGGAAAAATGATCATTATCTCGCCGTGGGCGGCCAGACGGGGCTGCTGATTTCCGGCGACTACTGCTTTGAATTCAGCGGCCGACACCGTATCGTTGACAACTGCACCCTGGAGGCAGGGGAGCGGCGTCACCTCTCCATCCTCTACGGGCGCCCCGAAGACCTCGATGACGGCCTGGTGAGTCCGCCATCCATCGAGGAGTTGGATGAGCGCCTCGAGGAGACCATCGACTGGTGGCACAAGTGGACTGAGCAGCTCGATTACACTGGTCCCGAAGGCGATCTGGTCCTGCGCTCGGCGATCGTGCTCAAGGGGTTGTCCAACGCCCCGAGTGGCGCCATCGCCGCCGCCGCGACCACCTCGCTGCCAGAGGCTCCCAGCGGTTCGCACAACTGGGATTATCGCTATTCATGGGTTCGCGACTCGTCCTTTACGGTGCGCACCCTGGCCGAGTTGGGTTTCGCCGACGAGGCCGACGGCTTCCGGCGTTTCATGGAGCGTAGCTGTGCCGGCAGCGCCGAAGAGCTGCAAATCCTGTTCGGGGTGGGGGGGGAGCGCCGCCTGCACGAATACGAGATCGAGGCACTCGAGGGCTACCGTGGCGCAAGACCGGTGCGGGTCGGCAACGCCGCCGAACAGCAGCTGCAACTTGACGTTTACGGCGAACTGCTCGACCTCGCCTGGGGTTGGCACAAGCTCGGCAAATCGCCTGATGATGACTACTGGGAGTTCCTGGTTGAACTGGTTGACGCCGCGACCCGCCAGTGGCGCAATCCCGACCGGGGGATCTGGGAAATTCGCGGGGAGCCCCGTCATTTCGTGCTGTCGAAGGCCATGTGCTGGGTCGCGATCGAGCGCGGCATCCGCCTAGCGAAGGATCTCGAACGCGAGGCTCCCGTCGACGAATGGCAAGAGGCCTGTGAACAGATCCGCTCTGAGATCGAGGATAAAGGCTACGATCCCGAGCGCGGCGTCTTTATTCAGGCTTACGATACCCCGATCATGGACGCATCTTTGCTGCTGCTGCCAATGTTTGGTTTTATCGAAGCCGACGACAAACGGATGGTGCGCACGGTTGCGGCGATCCGCGAAGATCTCGAGCAAGATGGGCTGCTGCGGCGCTACCGGGCCGATGACGGTCTCGATGGAGAGGAAGGAGTGTTTCTCGCCTGCTCCTTTTGGCTCGCCGACTACCTGGCGGCCCACGGACAGATTGAGGAGGCCCGTAGCGTGTTCCGGCGTGCCGCTGATACGGCCAACGACCTTGGACTCTTTTCCGAGGAGTACGATACCCGTTGCGGTGAGATGCTGGGAAATTTCCCGCAGGCATTGACCCACCTCTCGTTGATTGCAGCGGCGGTGACCCTGGGGAAGGTGGAGAAATGATTTCGGATGCTGCCCGGCCCCAGACCTCGGCCGTGGCCATGGCGGGTGGTCCGGAATCCGCCCCTTAGATGTCTGCAGCGGTTGACATTGATCGTTTCTATTCTTCAATTGCAGTACCCAGCGAGCAGGGAGCAATGGGTGGAAAATGGATACATCCCCGAGGAAGTGATCATGCCGGAAGCACCGGAGCGAAAAGAATACGGGCCGTTCATGTTCGCCTTCCTGTCGTTCCTGACCGGCATCATCGCCGGGCTCGGCGCGCTGGTCTTTCGCGTACTGATCGCCTTCTTCCACAATCTGCTCTTTCTCGGGGAACTTTCCTTGTCCTACGATGCCAACGTCCATACCCCCGCCAGCCCGTGGGGGGGATGGGTGATCCTGGTGCCAGCGATCGGGGCGGTCGGCGTCGTCTACCTCACCAAGAACTTCGCTCCGGAGGCGAAGGGGCACGGCGTTCCCGAGGTGATGGATGCCATCTATTACAGCAAGGGGAAGATCCGACCCGTTGTTGCCATGGTGAAGTCGCTGGCCTCAGCACTCTGCATCGGCAGCGGCGGGTCAGTGGGACGCGAGGGGCCCATCGCCCAGATCGGCTCCGCCTTCGGTTCAACCCTCGGCCAACTCCTCAGGATGCCCCCCTGGCAGATCATCACACTCATCGCTGCGGGGGCGGGAGGAGGCATTGCCGCCACGTTCAACACCCCGGTCGGGGGATTGCTCTTCGCCACGGAGATCCTCCTCCATGAGGTGAGCGTTAAGACGCTCGTGCCGGTCATCATCACCACCTCCACGGCCACCTACCTGGGGCAGCTGTTTTTCGGCGCCCATCCGGCCTTCGTGATACCTGCCCTCGAAACCCCTTACTTCCGTCTCGACAACCCGTTCGTTCTCCTTGCATATGTGGGGCTCGGCGTCATCCTGGGGGGAGTCACCGCCTTCTATGTCAGGTCCGTCTATTCGTTCGAACGTTACTTCGACCGGTACATCCCCCAGAACGACTATCTCCGCCACGTGGCCGGGATGCTTCTGGTGGGGCTCATCTTCGTCATTCTCCAGAAGACCTCGGGACACTACTACGTGGAAGGGGTCGGCTATGCCACGATACAGGACGTCCTGACCGGGAGCATGGGGACTGAAGCCATACTCCTCCTCCTCTGTCTTCTCAAACTCGTTGCCACCGCGCTCACGCTCGGCTCGGGGGGGTCGGGGGGCATCTTCTCCCCCTCTCTCTTCATCGGGGCAACCCTCGGGGGTGCCTACGGCATTGCCCTCCACAAGATGCTGCCGGGATTGGCCATCAGCCCCCCCGCCTTTGCCGTGGCCGGAATGGCCGGACTGGTCGGCGGGGCGACCGGGGCTGCCCTGACTGCCATCGTGATGATCCTTGAGATGACCCTCGACTACAACGTCGTCATTCCAATGACCGTCACCGTCGCTTTCTGCTACGGCGTCCGGAGGCTTCTCTGCCGGCAGAGCATCTACACAATGAAGCTCGTCCTGAGGGGACACTACATGCCCGAGTCACTCCACTCGAACGTCTATGACCTCAAGCGCGCCAAGGATATTATGGAGACCCGACGGGAAATCGTTCCCGCTGCGACGACTCTCCGGGACCTTGCGTGCCTGGTGCGGGAGGCGCCCGATGTTCCCTGGTTCTTGGTGGTGGATTCTGATTATTTGATCGGCATTTTCCCCCGCCAAGCGGCGCTGGAGGCCATCCTCACGCAGGGGGGCTCCGTTCCGGTTGCCGATGCCGCATGCCGCAGTTATATCACGATCAACGGGAACATCCCCCTCTACAGCATCCTGGCCCACCTGCGGCTCGCCCATGCCGAGATTGCCGTCGTCACGCAAGGCAAGTCGGTTACGGCAGAAAACATCCTCGGAGTCATCGGCAAGGAAGAGATCGCCGGCGTCATGACGGAGGCGGTCGAGATCTTTCCCGAGTGAACCCGCGGCTCATTAACAACGAGTTCCTCCTTCGCCCGGTGGGGGTGGGGGAGCCGAGAGTGTCGCCCATCGCCCCGGTAGTGGTGCCGTTTCCCTTGAAGTGAGAGCCTCCATGAAAACCCGCATCTTCAATCTCTGGTACTCGTTCCGTTCCAGCTACTGGTTCGTGCCAGCCGTAATGGCGGCTCTCGCCATTGCTCTTGCCATCGGAACGACCACCCTCGATGAGGCACTTCCTCCTGATGTGGCAAATCGTCTCGGCTGGCTTTATAGCGGAGGGCCGGAAGGGGCCCGCACCCTCCTCTCGACCGTGGCCGGATCCATGATTACCACCGCCGGTGTGGTCTTTTCCATCACCATCGTGGTTCTCTCGCTCACCTCTTCCCCGTTCGGGCCGCGCCTCCTCGGCAACTTCATGCGGGACACCGGCACCCAGGTGGTGCTCGGGACATTCGTCGCCACGTTCATCTACTGTCTTCTCATTCTCAGGGTGGTGCGGGGCACCGACCAGGAGTCGTTCGTTCCCCATCTCTCGGTGACGTTTACTTACCTGCTCGCCCTGATGAGCACCATAGTTCTCATCTACTTCGTTCACCACGTTGCGTCATCGATCCAGGCGGACAGCATCATTACCGCCGTCTACCGTGATCTGGAGGCGACCATCGACCGGCTGTTTCCCGAGCAGCAGGAGCACGGGCTGAAGGAGTTGGGACCGAAGGAGGTGGCGGAGGCCTTGCCTGCCCGGTTCGAAGAAGAGGGGTGGCCGGTGGCGGCGGATGGGAGCGGGTATCTCCAGGCGATAGACCTTGAGGGGTTGTCCTCCTTCGCCCGCGACCACGACCTGATCCTCCGGGTTCATTGCCATGCCGGCGAGTTCGTCGCCGAAGGGGCAACCCTCGTCACCGCATGGCCCCGGGAACACTGGGACGAGACGCTGGTGAAAAAGGTGAACGATGCCTTCATTCGTGGCCGGCAGCGCACCAACGAGCAGGATATGGAGTACGCCGTGAAGCAACTCGTGGAGGTGGCCCTGCGCGCTCTTTCCCCTGGCATCAACGATCCTTTCACCGCCATGACCTGCATCGACTGGCTCGGCGTCGCCGTCGGGAGGAGCGCCCAGCGGAAATTCCCCTCGCCGCTCCGGTACGACGAGAAGGGGAGCCTCCGCCTCGCCGTCGTGCCGATCACCTTCGAGGAAATCGTGAATGCCGCGTTTGGACAGATCCGCCATGCCGCCTCGTTCCATCTGCCGGTGTTTCTCCGGCTTCTCGAGGCCATTACCGCCGTCGCTCCCCACATCCGTACGGACGAGCACCGTGCGGTTCTCGATCATCATGCCGTCCTGGTGGCGAGGACCGGTCGTGAGGCGGTGCAGGTGAAGGATGACCGGGAAGCGATCGATGCGTGCTACGAACGGACCAGGCATGCCCTTGGAAAGAGTTGAATGTCCGGTCGGTCATCCGCCGGGGATGGCGGTACAATGGCGGAAGGGTAGCCTTGCAGCTTCCGCAGCCCCTCCTTGTCCGCCGGGATACGATTGCCGGTACCGCAGGAGGGGCAGTACAGTATGTAGCTTGCCGCAGCCATGTCAGTTGACCGTTCTCTTTCCGTGGGTATTCCCGCCGCAGCCGCCAATGCGTCGTCCGAGGCGGCCGTTCTCAATCACACCACTCCTCAAAATCCGTTTCCCCCCGTCCCGATAGCTGGTAGAATTTCTTCGCTACACACAATCACCGATCACCGACCCCGAGGTGCCCATGCCCGTTTCCCCCCATCCAACCATCTACCGTGGCGATTACACCCCCCCCGACTACTTGGTCGAGAGCGTCCAACTTCGCTTCGAACTGGGGGAGGATATCTGTACCGTCCATTCGCGCCTGGAATTCCGAATTAATGGCGATCTCTACGGGGAGCGTCCCCCCTTGCGTTTGGACGGCCACCGTTTTGTCCTGAAAGAGATCCGGCTTGACGGGGTGCCGCTTGCTCGTGGCGACTATGCCATCGAACCGGAGCAACTGGTGATCGACCGGGTGCCGGCCTCGTTCTCCCTGGAGGTGGAGACCGAGCTTCGCCCCCAGGAGAACACCTGCCTTGAAGGGCTCTACCGCTCGGGAGGGATGTTCTGCACCCAGTGCGAGGCCCAGGGCTTCCGCTCCATTACCTATTATCCGGACCGCCCCGACGTCCTGTCGGTTTTTACCACAACCATCGTCGCCGACCGGGAACTCTATCCGGTGCTTCTCAGCAACGGCAATCCGGTGGCGGCGGAGGTGCTCCCCGACGGTCGCCATGCCGCCACCTGGCACGACCCGTTCAAAAAGCCTGCCTACCTCTTTGCCCTGGTGGCGGGGAAGCTGGTCTGCATCGAGGACCGCTTTACCACCATGAACGGCCGAGAGGTGGCGCTCCGGATCTATGTTGAGGAGCAGAACCGCTACAAGTGCGACCACGCAATGCGCTCTCTGAAAAAGGCGATGCGCTGGGACGAGGAGCGGTTCGGACGTGAATACGACCTTGATATCTACATGATCGTTGCGGTGGATGACTTCAACATGGGAGCCATGGAAAACAAGGGGCTAAACATCTTCAACTCCCGCTATGTGCTGGCCAGCCCCCAGACGGCCACCGACGAAGACTTTCAAGCCATCGAGGAGGTGATTGGCCACGAATACTTCCACAACTGGAGCGGAAACCGGATCACCTGCCGGGACTGGTTCCAGCTCTCCCTGAAAGAAGGACTCACCATCTTCCGGGACCAGGAGTTTTCTGCGGACATGGAATCCCGGGGGGTGAAGCGGATCGCCGACGTAAGGTACCTCCGCACCGCACAGTTCGCAGAGGATGCCGGCCCCCTGGCCCATCCGGTCCGACCCGATTCCTACGTGGAAATCAACAACTTCTACACCGCCACCGTCTACAACAAGGGTGCCGAGGTGATCCGTATGCTCGCCACCCTCCTGGGGCCAGAGCGATTCCGTGCCGGTATGGACCTCTACTTTGCCCGCTTCGACGGCCAGGCGGTCACCATTGACGATTTCGTCCAAGCCCTTGCCGACGCCGGGCAGATCGACCTCTCCCGCTTCGGCCTATGGTATTCCCAGGCGGGAACCCCCGAACTCACCGCTGAGGGCTCCTTCTACCCGGGCCAACGGACCTTCACGCTGACGATACGCCAGACCACCCCACCAACACCTGACCAGCCAGAGAAGCTCCTCCTCCATATCCCCGTTGTCATGGGGCTGCTTGGCCCCACGGGGAAGGAGCTCCCGGTGACCCTCGCCGGTGAATCTCACCCTGGACCGCCTTCGCGGGTCGTGGAGATCAAGGAGGCCGAGGAGCGGTTCACCTTCTCCGGCATCGACGCGGCACCGGTGCCGGCCCTCTTGCGGGGCTTTTCTGCACCGGTGAGGCTCTCATATCCCTATAGCCACGATGACTTGGTCTTTCTCATGACCCACGAATCCGACCCCTTCTGCCGCTGGGAGGCGGGGCAACGGCTCGCCGTGGAACTTCTCCTGCGGCTCGCCGACGATTTCCGAGCCGGTCGACACCTCACCTGTGATCCCGGTTTCGTGGCCGCCTTTCGGGCGATCCTGGAAAGCAACTATCCCGACAAGGCCTTTCTGGCCGAGGCCCTTACCCTCCCTGACGAGGACTATCTTGCCGAGCTCATGCCGGTGATTGACCCGGACGCACTCTTTGCCGCCCGACAGTTCGTCCGCCGGACCCTGGCCGATGAACTTGCCGACTGCTTCGTTGCGGTGCGTAACGCCTGCCGCACTGACGCCTCCTTTGCCGTCGACGACGGCCGGGCCGGTCACCGTCGCCTGGCGAACCTTTGCCTCGCCTACCTCCTGACCCGGAAAGATCCCGCCATGGTTCCCCTGGCCCTGGAGCAACTGGCCGAGGCGGACAACATGACTGACACCCTGGGTGCCCTGGCTCCCCTGGCCTCCTGCGAATGTCCTCAGCGGCAGGAAGCACTGGCCGCCTTCCACGAACGGTGGCGAGACGACCGGCAGGTAGTGGACAAGTGGTTCAGGCTTCAGGCGACATCCACTCTTCCCGGTACCCTGGCGGAGGTGGAGCGTCTCCTTGATCACTCTGCATTCGAGCTGACCAACCCGAACCGTTGGCGTTCCCTCATTGGGGCGTTCGCCATGGCGAACCCGGTCCGTTTCCACGCTGCCGACGGCGGCGGCTATCGCTTCCTCGGCCGGGAGCTGCGACGGCTGATGCCCATCAATCCCCAGGTTGCCGCCCGGATGACCATCCCCCTTACCCGCTGGCGGCGATACGATAAGGCTCGGCAGGCGCTGATGAGAGAGGAGCTGGAGCTGATCCGGGCACTTCCCGATTTGCCACGGGATGTCTTCGAGATTGTGGAAAAGAGCCTGGTGGAGAATGGACCAAGACCGACCGTTGAATAAATAACTCAGCTTTCGCACGTAGTGAAAACGTGTAAAACTCTGTAATTGCTAATAGTATGGCGTCGGGAAGCCGTGTCGCGGGGCGCGACAGGTTTGTCGAGACTCGTTTGTATTCAAACTACATGCTGCCGCATGGTGAAGCCCGCAACAACTTCTTCCTTTCGGATTGTCGATTTTCTTGTGCCGCCAGTAAAGTGGGACTAGGATTACGACCCACGACACGCAACCTGATTTCGAACCGGAGCTGACGATGAAACCGACTGCCGACCTCATTGCCCAAGTGACCGACAACCTGCGTCGGGTCTTTCAGGTGGTGAATGAACACTCGAAGCGGGCCATGCGGGAGACCGGCCTTACCGGTCCCCAGCTCTGGGCCATCAAAGTCATTGCCGGCCAGGGGCCCCTCCGGGTTTCCGACCTTGCCCGCAGGCTCTACCTGCACAACGCCACCGTGGTGGGGATCATCGACCGACTGGAGGCCCAGGGGCTCGCCCAGCGGACCCGCTCCCGGGAGGACCGCCGGGTGGTGATGGTTGACCTGACGGAACAGGGAAAGGATCTGGTGGCCCGGTCCCCCGTGGTGGCCCAGGGGCTCCTCGTCGCGGGGCTGGAAAAGATTCCCCGGGAAAAGCTCGAAACGATTTCCGAGGGGTTCGATCTCATGGTCCGGATCCTTGGGGCCAAGAACCTTCCACCCCAGCTCATCCTCTCGCCGGAGGTAAACCGGGGTCGGGCGAAAGTCGGCCGAAAGAGGCGAGCAACCGGGGAATAAAGTGAATCGCAGCAGAAAAAGGAGCCTATGGGCTCCTTTTTCATTTATGCCGTCCGGTACTCCCGCAGCACCGTCTCGATTCCCCGCAGGGGGAGCGCCGCCCGGTCGGGGCGGGTGGCGAGGGTATAGCCGAGTTCATAGAGGGCCTTGTCCAGGAGGAATGAGCGCAGCAGTGTCTCCAGGTCGCCCCGGTCCGCCGGGACGAGGGGGTTCGTCCCCATCCGGTCCAGATACCCCGCAAGGTAGCGGCAGCTCACGTGGTAGTAGCAGGCCTCGGCCCACGGCTCCAGGAGCGGGATGTCGCCGGGATGGCTGGTGCCGTGGCGGGCGAGGACGGTGAGGGTGGCGTTGTGGAAGGAGCGGATCATTCCCGCCACATCCCGCAGGGGAGAACGCTTGATGCGGCGCTCCCCGAGGGTTCGGTCCGGCTCCCCCTCCAGGTCGATGATCATGAAATCCTTGCCGGTGAAGAGCACCTTGCCCAGGTTTAAGTTGCCGTGGATGCGGGATTTCATTGCCTGAACGCGGCGACCGGAGATAAGGCGGAGCCGGGCAAGGATATCCTTTTCGGCGGCCAGGACCCGGTCGGCAAGCTCCAGGTCCGCGGCCGGCAGCTCCCCGCGGTGACGGGCCAGAAGCTGGAGGCTGCGGCGGGCCTGGTTGCGCAGGGACTGGTAGACGGAGCGCTGGTAGAGGGTCGAATACTCCTCCGGCCGCCAGGCCGGGTCGTTCCCCCCCGCGGCCAGGGCCAGGTGGAGTTCGGCGGTCCTGCGGCCGAGGAGTCCCGCCATCTCCAGGTAGAAGCCGCCGATGAGTTCCGTCGCCGGCTCCGGCACGGCGCAGGCGCTGCCGTCCATGAGGCTCGAGAACCGCTCCGGAGAAGGGGGGATTTCGCTCCGCCGGGAGAGGAGTCGCTCGAAGTACTGGTCCAGGAGGTGGAGTGCGAGCCGCCAACCGTCCCCCTGGTTCTGCACGTATCCCTGGAGGAGGCCGATGGTGCACGGCTCCATGCCGGGATGCCGCAACTCCAGGCTCCCCTGGAACGGGGCGACGTTGGGGAAGCCGGATTTCCCGGTCAGAAACCGGGCCATTTCCACCTCGGAGTTGATGCCGGGCTCCACCTTGCGGTAGAGCTTGAGCGCGTGGCGGTCGCCATAGATGATGATGCTGTTGGTCCCGTCGGCCTTGGGGAGCTCGGAGACGAGGTGCTCCGTTTCCTCCGGCGGTGCGGTGCGGCTTCTCCCGCCATGGACCGGCGCGATGACGCTCTCCCGTTTCCCGTGGAGCTGACGCCGGCCAAGGGCCAGGGAGAGGAGCGCATCCCTGAATTCCCGATCATGGACCGCGTCGCAGAGGATCCCCTCCTCATCCCCCGCCGAGAGTGCCGCGATGGCCGCCAGGGGGGATTCGGCGGCCACCCGCTTCGCCCCGGCTCCGGTGAGGAACGCCACGGGGAGCAGGTAGGTTTCCGGCGGGCCGTCCTGGTAGCGGACCTCCAGGAAAAAGAGGGGAAAGACCGCTTCTCCCTGCCGCAGGGTCACGGTGTCCCGCAGCGCGTAGCCGATGACGGCCCTGGCCGTTCCCTGGAACCAGCCGCTGCGCGTGAGGTACGCGGTGGTGATCCGTTCCAGGTGGGCGTCCCCTCGGGCGTGCTGGAGGGCTTCCCACCACGGCAGTCCCCCTCGGAGCCTGATCCGCGGTAGCTCCCCTTCCGCCGCAAGGGGCGCCTCGGCCCGGCGCAGGATGAACCAGAAATGGTCGTGGGGGCCCAGGGTGAGGGGGTAGGGGACTTCGCGGATGACGGGGAAGCGGTTGCGGCTGAAGAGATCCTCGGGGGCTATGCCGGCGAACTCCTTGAGGTCCAGGTTCACGGCCTGGGCGAAGCGGGAGAGATTGGCCACCACGAGGATCACTTCCTCTTCGTGGCGGCGGAGAAAGACCAGGACCTTGTGGTTGGACGGATAGAGCATCTCCATGGCGCCGCGGCTGAAGGCCCGGTAGCGGCGGCGCACGGCGATGGCACGGCGCATCCACCAGAGCAGCGACGTGGGGTTGCGCTCCTGGATCTCCACGTTCACTGCCTCGTAGTGGTATTCGGGGTCGATGATGACCGGCAGGAAGAGCCGCTGGGGGTTGGCGGAGGAGAAGCCCGCGTTGCGGTCAGGGCTCCACTGCATGGGGGTGCGGACGCCGTTGCGGTCCCCCAGGTAGTAGTTGTCCCCCATGCCGATCTCGTCGCCGTAGTAGATGATGGGGGTGCCGGGGAGCGAGAAGAGGAGGGCGTTCATCAGCTCGATCTTCCGCCGGTCCCGCTCCATGAGCGGAGCGAGGCGCCGCCGGATCCCCAGGTTGATCCGGGCCTTCGGGTCGGCGGCGTAGATGCGGTACATGTAGTCCCGCTCTTCGTCGGTGACCATCTCCAGGGTCAGCTCGTCGTGGTTGCGGAGGAAAATGGCCCACTGGCACCCCTCGGGGATGGAGGGGGTCTGGTCGATGATGTCGATCACGGGGAAGCGGTCCTCCATCTCGATGGCCATGTACATACGGGGCATGAGGGGGAAGTGGAAGAGCATGTTGCACTCGTCCCCCTCGCCGAAGTAGGCGATGGCGTCCTCGGGCCACTGGTTGGCCTCCCCGAGGAGCATCCGGTTGGGGAACGAGGCGTCCACGTGCTCCCGGAGCCTTTTCAGGAACGCGTGGGTCTCGGGGAGGTTCTCGCAGTTGGTCCCTTCCCGCTCAAAAAGGTAGGGGACGGCGTCGAGCCGCACCCCGTCCACCCCCATCCCGAGCCAGTAGTCGATGACCCGCAGCATCTCGGCCTGGACCCTGGGGTTGTCGAAGTTCAGGTCGGGCTGGTGGGCGTAGAACCGGTGCCAGTAGTAGGCCTTGGCCACCGGGTCCCAGCTCCAGTTGGAGGTCTCGAAATCCTGGAAGATGATCCGGGCTTCCCGGTACCGTTCCGGCGTGTCGCTCCAGACATAGTAGTCCCGGTGGACCGAGCCCGGTTTGGCCCGCCGGGCCCGCTGGAACCAGGGATGCTGGTCCGAGGTGTGGTTGAGGACCAGCTCGGTGATGACCCGGATGCGTCGGGCGTGAGCCGCCCGGAGAAACTCCCGGAACTCCCGCAGGGTGTTGTAGCTGGGGTTCACGCTGTAGTAATCGGCGATGTCGTACCCGTCGTCGCGAAGGGGGGATGGGTAGAAGGGGAGGAGCCAGATGGCGGTAATCCCCAGGGAGTGGAGGTAGTCGAGCCTCTCCATGAGCCCCCGGAAGTCTCCCATGCCGTCGCCGTCGGAGTCGGCAAAGGCCTTCACGTGGAGCTGGTAGATGACGGCGTCCCGGTACCAGTGTGGCGTGTCGTCCGGCAAGGGTACTCTGCGTGTCATGGGCACCTCCGTTCACGGGCTTCAGGAAGCCCGCGGATCAAGCGTTACTGCTCCTCCCCCACCGCCTCCAGGAGTGCCACCGGAAAATCCGTCAGCACCGCCCCCAGGGGGAGGATCGTCTGCCCCTCCCGCAGGGCCGTCACGACCCGCTCGCCGGTGAGGATGTTGCGGTAGGGGCGGCCGGTGCTCTCGAAGGGGACCACGAGTCGCGTATCTCCCCAGGTCTCCGCCCCCAACGGGGGATCCCCCAGCCGGGTAAAGAAGCGGGGCGCCACGGCAATGACCGTCTCCCCGTCGCTGTACCGCTCGAAGGCGCAGACGTGGTCGCTCCGCTCCCCTAGCACCTCCAGGGGAAGGTACTTGCCGGCCTCGAAGAGGGCGCGGTGCTCCCGGCGGTAGGTGAGAGACTTCCAGGCTAAAAAGAGTTTCACTTTTCCGTCGGCCATGGTCTGGAGAATATCCCGCGCCAGTGCAAGGGTTCCCTTTTCCCGTTCGACGCGCTGCAACTCCGCCAGCATGGCCATTCGCTTCTTGAAATCCACCGGCCGACGGTTGTCCGGGTCCACGAGGCTGAAGTCCCAGAGCTCGGTCCCCTGGTAGAAGTCGGGGATGCCGGGCGACGTCACCTTGAGGAGGGTCTGGGAGAGGGAGTTCAGCATGCCGCAGCGGATGAGGGGGGAAAGGGTCCGGCGCAGGTCGGCTAGGAACCCGTTGGCGGGCACGTCCCGGAGGATGGCGTCCACGAAGTGGAGGGCCGCCTCCTCGTGGAGCGGGTTCGGGTTGATCCAGCTCGTGTTCACCTTGGCCTCCCGCATGGCCTTGAGGAGGTACTCCCTGATCCGCCCCGTGAACAGGGCATGCCCTTCGGCGGTGAACTCCTCCGTGGGCCAGGCCCCGACAATGGTCTGGTAGAGGAGGTACTCTTCGTTGCGGTCCGGCACCTTGACCCCCTGGACAGTCACCTTGTGGCCGCGGTTCATCCGGCTCCAGTGCATGAGGCAGTCGTGCCAGGCGCCCGGGTCCTCCGACAGGACGCTGATCCGGGCACGGACATCCTCGCTCCGCTTGGTGTCGTGGGTGGAGGTGGCCAGCATGGCGAGGGGGGTGCTCCGGGCCCGTTCGATGTTCTGACCGTGGAACGCCTCCAGGGTGATGCCAAACCGCTCGGGGATCCCCCCCACCTCGTTGAGGGCGACGAGCCGGTTGTAGACGTAGAAGGCGGTGTCCTCCAGCCCCTTGGCCATGACCGGTCCGGTGAGCTGCTGGAACTTCATGACGAAGTCGAGCCACTGCTCCTGCTCCTCCCCGCTGGTGCTGTCATGGAAACGGAGCAGGAGCACATCCTCGATGAAGGTGAAGATCGACTCGCTCATGGCGGGGTTGCGCCGCTTGGCCTTGGCCACGGCGTATTCGATGTACTGGTGGTCCCGGTCGGCAACCTTGCGGGTGGCCGTGTAGGTGCGGTAGACGGGGAAGTGGGCGATCACCTCCACCAGTGCCTTGGTGAGGCTTCCCAGGGTGAAGTCGCGGGTGTGGCGGTTGCTCTCCGACAGGGTGTTCAGGTGGTGCCCCAGGGTGTTGATCTCGCCTCCCATGGAGAACCGCATGACCTGTTTCTTTTTCTGGTAGGCGATCTCGGCGAAATTGGGCCGCTCCTGGATGAACCGCGCATAGATGGTGTCGAACTCCCGGCCGTGGCGGGTGTCCACCATGAGGCCGGTCACGGCGTTGGCGAATTCGTAGCCGGTGGTGCCGTGAACCGGCCAGTCCTCGGGGAGCCGCTCGTTCTTCATGAGGATTTTTTCGCCCACGATGTAGAACGGTTTCGCCTGGGGAGAGACCTCCAGCATCTCGTCGTACATCTGGAGGATCGTCTCGGCGCGGTTGTCCCCCTCCTCCTCGTCCGTGCTGCCGAGGCCGGCCAGTCTCGTCTCCAGGAAGCAGGCCCGCTGGAGCCGCCGGAAATAGTCGGTGGGGTCGTAGAGCCCGTCGGCGTGGTCGATCCGCAGCCCCGTCACCTTCCCCTCCCGCACGAGCCGCAGCACGAGCCGGTGGGCCTCCTCGAAGACCCGGGGGTTCTCCATCCTGATGGCCCCCAGGGCGTTGATGTCGAAGAATCGGCGGTAGTTGATCTCGTCCGTGGCGGTCCGCCAGTGGGCGAGGCGGTAGACCTGCAGGCGCAGGAGCCCGTCCAGCAGGTCGAAGCTGCGGGGGGTCCCCTTCTCGCCGTTGAAGATCCGGACGTTTTCGTCGATGTAGGACTTGATGGGCCAGCAGTCGCAGCAGAGGGCCCAGAGCCGCCTCTTGATGACCTCCTTTTCCCGGTAGCGCTCCCGGACCCGGTCTGGATCCTGGTCGGTATAGAACGGGAGGTGGGTGATGGCGGTCACGATGCTCAGGAGCTCCCGGTACGCCTCGTGGTCAGGGGGAAGGAGCCGCTCCAGTTCCTGGAGTCGGTGGGTGAGGATGGGGCTGTAGGTCTTGGGGATGATGGGGAAGCGGTGCTCGTAGTAGCTGATGAAGAACGCCCCTTCCTCGAAGGAGAGGACCAGTTCCCCATTCTCCAGGACCGTGCCGTACTGGTCCCCCAGCACCGGGATCAACACCTTGTCGGTCAGCTCCTGCTTGACCGGCGACCAGTCCACGTCGAAAAAATCGGCGTTGACGGAGCTGGGGCCGTTTTCCAGCAGGTCGAGCCAGCGGTCGTTCCCTCCCCCTTCCACGCACATGTGGTTGGGGACGAAGTCGAGGATCTGCCCCATGCCGTGGCGTCCGAGGGCTCCGCACAGGGAGTCGAAGTCGTCCCGGTCCCCCAGTTCCGGGTTCAGGCTGTCGTGGTCCACAATGTCGTAGCCGTGCATGCTCCCGGCCCGGGCCTTGAAGAGTGGGGAGGCGTAGACGTCGCTTATGCCCAGGGCGTGCAGGTAGGGGACGATCCGCTCCGCGTCCCGGAAATGGAAGCCGGCGTTGAGCTGCAGGCGGTAGGTGGTCGTCGGTATCCGGGCACCCAAAGAGTCAGTCTGGTCCATTCATTCCTCCGATAAGGGGGGGAGAGCGGCGTCAGTATTGAAGTTGAGCCGTTCGCCCAGGCGGCGGAACTCCTCGAACCACCAGTCGTTGCGCGCATCGCCTTTCTTTGATTGCGCCATCAGCCTGCGCCAGCACGGCCGGGCGATCTCAAGGTAGATGTTCTGTGCCAGCCAGAGGTTAAGGGTGATGGGGACCCGGACCGCCAGCTCCAGGAGTCTGGCCGCATCGGCCAGGAGCCCCCGGTCCAGGGGGTCGGCGCGAAGCATCGACATTGCCGTTTCCAGTCGCCGGCGAATCCGGAACTCAAGGTCGACCCGCTCTAGCTCTACTCCCCAGTCGGCAATCTCCCGCAGAAGCTCCTCGACCTCGGAATCGGCGATGCATGGCTTGGCGAAGGTCTGGTCCAGCTTCAGGTTCAGGGCCACCTGGGCCGTGGTCATGAAGCGGTACGGCACTGGCATGCCGGTCTGCCGGACGAACCCCATGAGGAGCCGGTAGTTGTCGTAGAGGGCCGTGTAGCGGTCCTCGAACTCCGCCAGGACGCCGCCGATGACCATGCCGAGGATCCGGCGCTGCTCGTCCCGGAAGAGGTTTCGCAGCGAGTAGTTGTGCATGCCGAAGTGGGCGTCCATGAGGCGGATGATCTCGACAAAGTCGCTCGCCTCGAAGGCCCGGATGATTTCAGCGGCCATGGCCCCATAGGCCTCTTCGCCGCGGAAGCTTCGGACCCCGCCATTGAGGGCGTGGTTGCCGAAGTAGAGGACGCAGTAGGTGATCCGATCTCGCTCACCGGTGGTGGCGGAACTGACCAGGGCGCGGCCGATGGCGAGCCGGGTCTGCCCTGCCGGGATCAGCCGGGCATCCTCGCTCCGCACCCGGTAGCTGAAGACCCGGGTCTCCTCCCCGTACTCCTGGAACAGGGAGCTCACCGCGTAGTGGGCCCCCACCTTGACCAGATCGATCATGGCCGGTTGGACAAAAGTCTCGTAGATACGGGCGCCGTCCCGGTGCTCGGGGATGTTGCCTCGCACCGCCGCCAGCCGCTGGAGAAACGACGCCTCGATGCCGTTGCCGAACAGCTCCCGGGCAAGCTGCACGGCCCGTCCCGCGTACTGGATCACCTGCACCGTCTCGATTCCCGAAAGCTCGTCGAAAAACCAGCCGCAGCTCGTGTACATGAGGAGGAGGTGGCGCTGCATCTCCAGGAGTTTCAGGACCCGGCCCCGTTCCTCGTCGGCCAGGGGGCGCTGGGCGTGGCGGTTGAAGAAGTCGTCCATCTGCTCGGGGGAGCGGTCGAGCATGACCCCGATGTAGTGGTCCCGGGCCTGCCAGGGGTCCCGGAGCAGGGCACCGGCCGCCATTTCGTAGGGGCCTGCCAGTTCGTCCCGCAGCCAATCGAAGGCGTGGCGCAGGGGACCCCGCCACTGCTGGTTCCAGTGCGGATACCCCCCCGAGTTGCAGCCGCAATCACCCCGCCACCGTTCGATGCCGTGGATGCAGCTCCAGGAGCTGTCCTTCACGATTTCCACCTCGTGACTCGGAGGATAGAGCTCCAGGAATTGCCCGTAGTTGGTGATGCGGGCCAGGCCGTTGTCCTCCAGATACGAGAGGGCGTAGGCGAGGGCCATATCGCCGTGCATGTGGTGGTGTCCGTAGGTTTCGCCGTCCGTGGCGATTGAAAGGATCTGGGGGCGGTTGCGGCGGTCGTCGAAGCCGGTCAGGAGCCGCTCGGCGAAGCGCTCCCCCTGGTCCAGGAGTTTTTCGAAGGCCACGGCCCGGGAGATGGGGCCGTCGTAGAAGAAGATGACGATGGAGCGCCCCGACGGGAGGCGGCAGAGGTAGGGCATGGTCGGATCGATGTGCCCCCCCTCCACGGAGTGCCACTTCCTCGCCCCCCGGGACCGGATCCGTGCGGCCTGGTGGGGGGCGAGGACCGTGAAGCGGATCCCTTCGGCGGCGAGCACGTCGAGGGTTTCCGTGTCCACGGCCGTCTCGGCCAGCCACATCCCCTCGGGGAAGCGGCCGAAGCGACGCTGGAAATCGGCGATCCCCCACCGCACCTGGGTCTCCCTGTCCCGCCGGTTCGCCAGGGGCATGATGAGGTGGTTGTAGACCTGGGCCAGGGCGTTGCCGTGGCCCGAGCGCCAGCCGATGCTCAGCCGGTCCGCTTCCAGGATGGCACGGTAGACCTCGGGGGAGTATTCCTCCATCCAGGCGAGAAGGGTCGGCCCGAAGTTGAAGCTGATGCGGGCGTAGTTGCTGACGATGTCCCGGATGCGCCCCTCGCCGTCGAAGAGGCGGGACGCCCCGTTGGGGGCGTAGCACTCGGCGGTGATCCGCTCGTTCCAGTCGTGATAGGGGTGGGCCGAGTCCTGGATCTCCACCGCCTCCAGCCAGGGGTTTTCCCGGGGGGGCTGGTAGAAGTGGCCGTGTATGCAGATATGGCGGCTCATGGAAGTGGCTCCTTCTGGTAGATGAGCACCGCGAACGGCGGCACGAGAAGGAGGGCGCCTGCGTCAAGCAGATCCGGAGTGGCTCCGCCCCCTCCTCCCCAGTAGCCCTCCGTCGAGTCGAGAACCTTCCGGTGCCTCCCCTGGATTCCGATCACGGGTACCGGCTGTTCGAATCCGCTCAGGTTGAAGATGCAGATGACCTCGTCGCCATGGCCGTGTCTGTTCACCATGAGGACCTGCTCCATCCCGAAGCCGGCGACCGATGTCCCCTGCCGGGTCGGAACGCTGAAAGGGGGGAGGATTTTGCGCAGGCGGATCAGTTCCCGGGTGAAGGCGAAGAGATGGCGGTGCACCCCCCGGTGGCGCGTTTCCGGGTCGATGCGGGCCGAGCGGAACGTCTCCTCTGCCTGGGGGTCCGGCACCTCCGCGTCCCAGCCGAAGGGGGCGAATTCCTCCCTGCGCCCCTTCCGGACCGCATCGGCCAGGTCCGGGTCGCCGTGGCTCGTGAAGTAGGGGAACGGGGCGGTCTCGCCGTACTCCTCCCCCATGAAGAGGAGGGGGAGATAGGGGGAGAGGATGACCATGGCGGCGGCCAGCTTCAACTGCTCCGGCGACAGGGAGGAGGAAAGCCTGTCGCCGAGCGCGCGGTTCCCCACCTGGTCGTGATTCTGGATGCAGACCACGAACCGCTGGGGCGGCAGGTGGGACGAGTCGCTGCCGTGGCGCCGGCGCCGGTGGCGGGAATAGGTGCCGGCGTAGACGAAACCGTCGCGCAGGGCGGTCAGCATCTGGGAAAAGGCGCCGAAATCCTCGTAGTAGCCCCTCCTCTCTCCCGTGAGGAGGGTGTGGAGGGCGTGGTGGAAGTCGTCGCTCCACTGGGCGTCGAGACCGTGGCCGCCATGCTCGGGGTCAATGACGATCCGTGCGTCGTTCAGATCGCTTTCGGCGATCACGTGGACCTGGCGCCCCAGGCATCCGGCGAGGCTGTGGACCGCGTCGGCCAGTTCGGCAAGGATGTGGCGGGCGCTGAAGTCGTAGATGCCGTGAACGGCGTCGAGGCGCAGGCCGTCCATGTGGTATTCGGCCACCCAGTGGAGGGCGTTGGCGATGACGTAGTGGCGGACCCCGTCGCTGTAGGAGCCGTCGTAGTTCACCGCGTCCCCCCAGGGGGTCCGGTAGTGGCCAGTAAAGTAGGGGGCGAAGCCGTGGAGGTAGTTCCCCTCGGGGCCCAGGTGGTTGTAGACCACATCGAGAATAACCGCCATCCCCCGCCGGTGGCAAGCGTCCACGAAGCGCTTGAGCCCCGCGGCCCCTCCATAGGCGGGGTGGGGCGCATAGGGGAAGACCCCGTCGTATCCCCAGTTGCGGTCCCCGGGGAACTGGGCGACCGGCATGAGCTCCACGGCGGTGATGCCGAGCTCCGCAAGATAGTCGAGGCGTCCGATGGCACCGTCGAAGGTTCCTTCATGGGTGAAGGTTCCCACGTGGAGCTCATAGGTGATGAGGTCCTTCAGGGGGATGCCCCGCCATTGGCCGTCCGTCCAGCAGAATGCCTCCGGATCAACCACCTGGGACGGTCCGTGGACACCGTCGGGCTGACAGCGGGAGGCGGGGTCCGGGCGGCGCAGATGGCCGTCGATCAGATACCAGTAACGGTCGCCGGCCACGGCTCCGGAAATTACGCCGGAAAAGTGTTCGCCGTCGCGCTCCAGGGGGACGGCCTGTTCGTGGCCGTCTCGTGACAGGATCACGCTCACCGATTGCGCCAGCGGCGCCCAGACCCGGAAGCGGATTCCTCCGGGCTCCGGACGGGCACCCAGATCGAGCTGCCAGGAGATCATAGCGCCTCCCCCGGTATGGTCGATGCCGCCCCATGCTGGAGGCGGACTGTGCGGATCGGGAAGGGGATCTCGATCCCCTCGGCAAGGTAGCGCCGGTGAAGCCGTTTCACGAACTCATGCTTGATGAGGTACTGGTCCACATACTCACATCCCCTCATGATGACCGTGAAGTTGATGCTGAAGTCCGAGAAGGCGTTGTAGCGGATGAAGGGCTCGAAGGTCGGCACCCCACCCTGGACTTCCCGGAGCAGATCCCGTGCCACTCCGACGGTGACCTTCTCCACGTGTTCGAGATCACTGTCGTAGCTTACTCCAACGTCAAGAAGGACGGCCATTTCGGTTTCCGGCAAATGGAAGTTGGTGACGATGGCCCCCGCCAGCTTCGAGTTGGGAACGATCACGGTATTGTTCGGCAGGGTCCGGATAACCGTGTTGCGCCAGGAGATGTCGGTTACGTATCCCTCTTCGCCGCTCGACAACCGTATGTAGTCCCCCGGCCTTATCTGCCGTGTCGCGATGATGTGAAGTCCCGAAAAGAGATTGGACAGGGTATCCTGAAGGGCCAGCGCAACGGCGAGACCCCCGACGCCGAGGGCGGTCAGCAGTGGCGCGATGGAGATTCCCAGGGACTGGAGGATGATCAGCATGCCGATGGTGAAGGCGATTGCCTTTGCCAGGTTCGTGAAGATGGATGTGGAGGGAAGGACCGCCTTTTTTGCGTAGAGGGTGACAAAACCGGCGGCCAGACGGACCAGGAGCACCGTGGCCAGAAGGAGCAAGAGGACGAGAATTGCCTTGTCGGCCACCGCCCGTGTTCTCTCCGTCAGGGGGGTCCTGAGAAGTGCCCCATAGACGCCGGCGATAAAGAAGGCATAGAAGGTGACCCCCTTCAAAGAGGTTACGACCACGTCGTCCCCTTCCCAGGGGGTTCGTCGGGTAAGGGCCCGCAGTCGACGCAGTATCACGCTATCGACGATAATTCCTGCAAGGGCACCCCCGGCAATGAAAGCAAGAGGGACCATGAGTTCTTCCGCATTGGTGAACAGGTTCATGAAGTATCCTGAAGTGAATTAGTGGTTATAATGGGTTATAATACAAATAATTTGTACACAAATCAAATCCGGGTTCGCAACGGACTGGAAACACGAGAAAAAAGGTACACTTTACGTCGCGGGTTACCCCCGTGTCAGAGGCGCGTCGCGCGGAGCCTGAGAGCGTTGCTCACCACCGATACCGAGCTAAGGCTCATGGCCGCGGCGGCGATCATGGGGCTCAGGAGGATGCCGAAGAAGGGGTAGAGGACGCCGGCGGCAACGGGGACGCCGATGGAGTTGTAGGCGAACGCGAAGAAGAGATTCTGACGGATGTTCCTCATGGTGGCCCGGCTCAGGAGCCGAGCCCGGACGATGCCCCGCAGGTCTCCCTTCACCAGGGTCACCCCCGCGCTTTCCATGGCCACGTCGGTCCCGGTCCCCATGGCGATCCCCACATGGGCACGGGCGAGGGCCGGGGCATCGTTGATCCCGTCGCCGGCCATGGCTACGATGTGCCCTTCTTCCTGGAGCGTTCTGACCTTGTCTGCCTTCTCCTCGGGCAATACCTCGGCGATTACCTCGTCGATGCCGAGCTTTTCCGCAACGGCCCGAGCCGTGGTCCGGTTGTCGCCCGTAAGCATCACGATTCGGATCCCCTCCTCGTGGAGCATCGCGATCGCCTCGGGGGTGGTCTTCCGGATCGGGTCTGCCACTGCGAGCATCCCGACCGCCTTCCCCTCGACCGCCACGAACATGGCCGTGGCCCCCTCTGTCCGCAACTGATCCGCCCGCTTTTTGAGCTCTCCCGGCTCGATGCCGAGTTCCCCAAGGAGTCGGGGATTGCCGAGAGCGACGGCGACGCCGTCGACCCGTCCGGTGACACCCTTCCCGCTCAGGGCCCGAAATTCATCGACCTTGCCCGGCTCGACACCCTGCGCTTTCGCGCCGGCTACGATCGCAGCGGCGAGGGGGTGTTCGCTCCCCCGCTCCAGGCTCGCGGCGAGAAAAAGGAGCCGCTCTTTGTCGATTCCCTGGGCTTCGACCGTTGTGAGCCCCGGCTTTCCTTCGGTGAGGGTGCCGGTCTTGTCGACCACGAGGGTATCCACCAACCGCAGCGTCTCGATCGCCTCGGCGTTTTTGAAGAGGACCCCCAGCGATGCCCCTTTGCCTGCGGCCACCATGATCGACATGGGGGTGGCGAGCCCCAGGGCGCAGGGGCAGGCGATGATGAGGACCGCCACGGCGTTCACCAGGGCGTGCGCGAGGCGGGGCTCCGGCCCGAGGATTCCCCAGACGGCAAAGGTTATGCCGGCAATGAGGACCACGGCGGGGACGAACCAGGCGGCCACCCGGTCGGCAAGCTTCTGAATCGGTGCCCGGCTCCGCTGCGCCTCGGCGACCATCTGGACGATCCGGGAGAGGAGGGTGTCCGCCCCGACCCGTTCGGCCCGCATGACGAGGGTGCCGCTTCCGTTCACCGTGCCGCCGGTCACCAGGTCTCCCTGTGCTTTCTCCACCGGGATCGGCTCGCCGGTGATCATGGACTCGTCGACGCTGCTCGAACCTTCGACAACCTCGCCGTCCACCGGCATCTTCTCGCCGGGTCTAACCCGCAGCAGGTTGCCCGGTTCCACCTGGTCGAGGGGGATATCCTCTTCGGAGCCGTTCGCCTTGACGAGGCGCGCCGTCTTGGGTGCGAGGCCGAGCAGGCCCCTGATGGCGGCGCCGGTTTGTGAGCGGGCCTTGAGTTCCAGCACCTGGCCGAGAAGGACCAGCGTGACGATCATGGCCGCTGCCTCGAAGTAGACGGCCACCGAACCATCGGCGTGGCGGAACGAGGCGGGAAAGATGCCGGGGGCAACCGTTGCGGCGATGCTGTAGAGATAAGCCACGAGGACCCCGAGACTGATCAGGGTGAACATGTTGAGGTTGAAGGTTGCCACCGAGCGCCATCCCCGAACCAGGAATGGCCAGGCGCACCAGAGGACAACCGGGGTGGTCAGGGCGAGTTCCAGCCAGGTGCGGGTTTGCGGGGCAACAAGGGCATCGAGGCGCACCCCGGGGATCATCCCTCCCATGGCGCTGGCGAAGACCGGAACGCTCAGGAGCAGCGCCACCTGGAAACGGCGCCGCATGTCGACCAGTTCCCGGTCTTCCTCTTCTTCCGCTGCCGGGGTTTCCGGTTCGAGGGCCATGCCGCACTTGGGGCAGCTTCCCGGTCTATCCTGGCGGACCTCCGGATGCATGGGGCAGGTGTAGACGGCTCCATGCAGCTGGTGCTCCGGTGCTGGTGATGGTTTTCCCTTTGCGTAGGCCGCCGGGTCGTTCCTGAACTTTTCCAGGCAGTGTCCGCTGCAGAAAAAGTACGTCGTGCCGGCGTGCTCATGGGCGAGTTTTGTCTTCTCGGGGTCGACCTCCATGCCGCAGACCGGGTCCGTGGCATGGGTGTGCGGCGTCAAACCTTCCCTGGTTTTTTCGTGTCTCATCATTTCTCCCTGATGACCAGGATGTCTCCCTTCTCTAGGATCCCGTCCTGCCGAAAAGGGGCACCTGAGGAAAGAGGGGTGCTAGTCCCGTTTTTTCTCACCGACGTTCCTGATTCTGATGGCATCCGGCTCATATCCTGCGGAACGGTACCCTTCGGGGATTGTTGCCGTGTTGCCGTCGCGCAGTTGGGTGTAGTGGGGCGACATGATCTCCACTCCCGCCTCGTTGAAACTGTCCTGAATGTTTTGATGGAGATCGGAGTAGATTTTAGCCATCTTATGGGGATGGTCGGTGTAGGCGTTCAACTCGTAGTTCACGTAGAAATCGTTCAGGGCGGTCTGAAATACGAAGGGTTCCGGGAGTTCGAGGACATGCTCTGTTCGGCGCGCCGCCTCCACGAGCAGTTCGTGGACCCGCTTCCAGGGAGCATCGTAGCCGATGGTGACGCTTGTATGGAGGATGAGACCGTATTCCTGGGCGGAGGAACTGTAATTGGTGATGTGACTGCCGAGGACCATGGAATTGGGTACGGTTATGTCCACGTTCTTGATGGTCCTGATCCGGGTGACGAGGAGCGTTTTCTCCACCACGTCTCCCATGGTGTCGGCGATCTTCACCCGGTCACCGATCCGGAAGGCCCGCGTGTAGGTGAGGATCACCCCTGCCACGATGTTGGCAACGGCCGAGGTGGAGCCGAGGGAGAAGAGCACGCCCAGAAAGATGGATACCCCCTTGAATGCGGGAGATTCCGATCCCGGCAGGTAGGGGAAGGCCACAACCGCCGCGAAGGCGATGATGAGGAACTGGACGATCTTGAAGGTCGGCTCCGCCCATTCGCTGAAAAAGCCGGGGATCGATATGGTCCCCTTGCCGATTTCGGCGAAGATCAGCCTGATGAGCTTGAGAATGTAGTGGGTCACCACGACGATGGCGATGATAAAAAACATGTTGGGAAGAGAGCCCCATACGGCGCCACCGATTGTCGAGAATGGCGTCAGGAGATAGTGGAGGAGCTTGGCCCCGAAACCGTGGGTCCAGGGGAAAAGGCTGAATACCAGGGGGATGTAGATGTAGAAGAGGAGCAGGGTGAGGAAAATCCGGCACCCCTTAGCCAAGGCTTTCAGGGCTGCCACGATCCGGTCGGCGTTTATGATCTCGAAGGCCTGGATCTTGAGTGTCCGGATTTTGGTCCCGCGCCACGATTCGAGCTTTCGGTACAGCGCCGGGAACAGACGCCCGAATACGATGAGAAGGGCTGAGAGAACCACTGTTGCAAGGAGGGCGTAAACGGAGTTTTTAACGATATTTTTTGTCTCATATCTGCTCCAGTGCTCGGCAAGGGCTGCCCGGATTGTTGCCGCGCGCTCCCGGGCGAGACTCTGGTGGGTCATCCCCTCCGCGGACGCATCCCGATCGGTGATGGTCATGATGGTGAGGTCGCCGGCTACGATGTCGGAAGAGCTTTCCCCCTCGACAACGTCGACGGTATCGCTGCGGAAAAAGGGATCGCTCGTAAGTTTCTGGAGCCGCTCCGTGATGATGCGCGCCCTGTCTTCGGGAGAAAAGGAGAGGACCCGCTCCCTGACCGAGAAGAGTTCCTTCCCGTCCAGCATGACCTGAGCCTTGGGCGTTACGGGGAGAGATACGTCCTTTTGCGGGGAAGCCGCCGCCCCAGTGGTGAAGAGAGCAATTACAATCAAGAAGTGAGTTGCAATCCGGAAAATCCTGTACATGAGCCACCCTTCGTGCGCCGGTAATGGGAGTAGAGCGAAGCCATCCTTCAAACTGTACCAGCAACCACGGCTGTTTCAACGACGGGCCGGGCGCGTTGAGGGGAGAGGCAAGGCGGAAAGCTACCTGGACTCGGGCACGAGGCGCTTGGTGAGGAAGCGGAAGAGGGATGGGTAGAGGATACTGGCGAAGAGGGCGGTGAGGACGAGGGCGCCGTTCATGGCGGGGGAGAGGATCCCCATTTTTTCGCCGATGGTGCCGGCAACGACGATCATGGAGAGAGGGGCCGAGATGAGAAGGGACATGCGCCCCGCATCCATGAACGAGACGCCGAGGGGCCGCGCCAGGAGGAGCAGCGGCGGCAGGTTGGAGGCCAGCACCGCGATTGTGAGGTACAGGGCCATTATGATGGTGGGGGGATACATGAGGAAGTCGATGTTGAACTGTCCCCCGACGCCGATGAAAAAGAAAGGGATGAAGAAGCCGAAGCCGATGGCGTTGATTTTTTCCTCGAACTTTCCCTTGCTCCGGAAGACGTAGCTGAAAATCATCCCCGCGATAAATGAGCCGAGAATCGGTTCGACCCCCGCCAGCGATGCCAGTAGCCCCCCGGCAAAGGCCAGGGTGATGACGGTCCGGATCCCTTCCTCGACCGGGTCTTCGCTCTCCATGACCATCCGTACCCGTTCCGGGTTCCACCAGACGAGCACGTAGAGAACCTTGAGGACCACGAAAGCGAGCCCGAAGAGGACAGTCAGCTTGACCAGTTCCATGCCGGCCATTACGGTGAGCCCGTGCTTGTGGTAGGCGTCGATGAAGGTCAGGACCAGGATCGAGAGGAATTCACCGGTCAAGGATACGCCGACGATTTCCTGTCCCAAGGCGGTCCTGATGGTGCCCAGTTCCCGAAGGACGGGGATGACGATGCCGGCCGAGATCATGGCCACCGACACCCCGAGATAGAACGGTTGCCCCAGGTAGACGAAGACAAGGGGGGTGATGGTAAAGGAGAGGAGGGCGACGAGCACGTACCAGACGCTCTTGCCGCTTTTGCGGATCTGGCGCAGATCGAGCTCCATGCCGGCTATGAACATCAGGTAGATGAAGCCGATTTCCCGCAGGAGCTGGAACCATTCTGGCGCCCTCTGCCGGAGAACCAGATTGAACAGCACGACGCCGAAGATGATTTCCAAGGCTGCCGACGGGATGCGGAAGCGCCGTCCGAGAAACGGGATAATCATGGCCCCGAACAGGATCATGAGAAAGGATGTCTGGTTTTCGAGCATAACGTTGCCGGTTCGTTCGTCGCGCCCGTGGTCAAATGGCGGATTGAGCAGATGGTATCAGAAGAGTTGTTGTCGGCGCACGTTTCACCGTGTGCCAGCAGACGTCGGGGCGGAAGACCCTTCTGAAAAAATTTTCGAGACGCCAGCTCCCGATGCTGGCCACGGTCATGTCATAGGAGTCAAGGGCATCCCGGAAGGCGCTGATCGGGTTGCCGTCCAGCTGATTGATGGCGACATTCTTCTTGAACAGCAGAGCCAGGTCGGGGACGGTCTTCTTCATCATTTCGAACTCGCGCATCTCTTCGTCCGTGGCGATGTAGGGGGAGAGGGTGGCGAAGAGGGTCGTGATTTCGAAATTGACCGATGACGATATTTCGAGAGCGGTGCCGAGTGCCTGCTGGAGTCCCGGATCGTCGAAGCAGGGAACAGCGACCTTCTGGTACGGGAAGGTGCCTCTGGCAAGGAGGAGTGGCGCGCCGGCTATGCGGGACAGTTCCATCATCATGAGCTTTTCGGACCGTTCGCTGATGAAAGAAAAGAGGACCCCTCCAGGGCGTGGCGGTGCGAGCATGACCAGAGCGGGCCGGGTGCTGTGGCGCTTCATGATTTCCCCCATTGCTATGGATGGGAGCAGGGAGGTTGTCTCAACTATCGGCGGCTCGGAGCATCGCTCTTCCACCCGCATGCGAAGCTGCTCCGCCCGGCTTGCCGCTTCAGGCGGGTGGAAGATGAGCAACTGGTGCAGGGGGAATGTGTCGAGGATGTAGACGACTTCCTCGAAATACCGGTCGCCCTCCGTTCCCTCCAGATAGACATAGAGGGCGTCGCCGTATTCGCGGGGGAATGCCTCGAAGCGGAAGGTGAGCATCTGGGCGATAGTGTTGATGGCCTGGGGATCCCCGAGAATGATGACCTTGTCATGGGGCCTGAGGGCCACGTCACCGGTTGGCACCACGATCTGCCCCTCGCGATAGATGATGCCGACCCGCCAGCGCTGGGGCCGCAAAGAGGCAAGGGGTTTGTTGACCAGGCGGGAGAAGGGGTGGACCTCCACCTCAAGAATCTCGTTTTTGCCGATTCCGATGCCGTGAACGGCCTTTGTCTTGAGTTCGAGGCGGTTGCGCAGGCCAATGGCGCTGACGGTGAAGATGCTCTCCACCTCGGCACCGTAGCTTTCCAGTTCGGCGATTCCCTTCTGGGTGATGCCGAGGGCGATGACCCTCTGTACCACGAAATGCTCGGCAAGAAGGCGTGCCACTTCGATATTCACCTGCTCACTGGTGGTGCAGATGACGATCGTGTCGGCTTCGCCGATTTGGGCACGTTCAAGCATGAGACGACTTGTGGCATCGCCCTGGATAAGGGTTGCCGCTTCGCCGCAGATCTGGCGGGCCGCCTCGAGCGCTTCAGCTGCCTGATCGATGCAGACGAGGGGGATGTCACGGGTCAGCATGGTTATGAGGGGGCGGCCCACAGTGCCGAGGCCAATGATAACAAAGCGGGGTTCGGCCATTACCAGACAACTCCTTCGAGCGGCATGTTTTCGGACCGGTTCCGGCGCCTCTGAAATAATAACAGGTTTTACCCGCGAAATCTCATGGCTACAATTCGGCAACATATGCCCGCAATAACTACTGGCCGGTAAATTCCGGATGGATACTGCATTTATTTATTTGGATGTTTTAGTAAAAAACGTTTGCACTCAAATCAAAAACTGTTATATTTGCTTTTAAATATGGCGAATGCTTTTTGCATAGGGCAGCTTTGTGGGTAGAAATATCAGGTATTTCAGTCGGTTGCTTTTTGGAAAATCTTATGACTAGGTTTTGTCGTTCGACTTTGTCAGCTAGGTAGGGGCATGCATAAAAGAACTCTCCTCATAGTGACGGTCATCATTTCTTCATTCTTTGTTGTCCTGGGAATGAGAAATCCGGACCAGAACCGGTCTTCGACTCCGAAGCCGCGTCCCCGGGCCGTCATCGAGAGCATTGCAAAGACTTCGGACAGGGTTGTCACGCAGTTTGATTCGGCTGTCGTGGCGCTGGCCGTGCTTGTGCCCACCCCCTTCCGACCAGCATCTAATATTCAGTTGGTTCCCGATGTCTATTCCCCTTCTCATTCCCCCTTCCTTGCATCCCATTCCTCGCGAGCACCCCCCCTCTCGTAGTTGTTCCAGGCTGATCAGCCGAATCGTATTGAATTCATTGCATTCCCATGGACGGGCGGCTGCACGTGCCTGACTCGCCGGTGTGCGTGGACGGTTCCCTTCACTGTGTGCCAGCTATGGCATGAAGTTGATGGCTGCGAATCCGTAGCAATGCATTGCTGCCCGTGACTACGCCCTTGTCCTGCTGCATGAAGAATGCGGGTGACGCTGACTGGATTCAGATGAGTATGAATTTACACAAGAGAGTGAGGTGATCATGCATGCGAAACGGCAAATCCGTAGGACCTGTCTACACGATACAGATTGTCGGCAATGCACTCGACATGCTCGAGCTGCTGGCAATGCGGCCGGATAATCCGTCTCTTGGAAGGCTGGCAGAGTCGCTCAACCTGTCAAGAAACAAGACATACCGACTCCTTTCGACTCTGTGTGAACGGGGCCTTGTGGAACAGGATCTGGAAACCGGTACCTATACCATTGGCGTTGCGGCGTTGGAGCTGGCCCAGAGGCTGCTTCGCCAGGCCCCTGTCGTGAACCATGCCCATCCTATCATGGAGGAACTGGCGAGAAAGCATGACGAAGCTGTCTATATGACGGTTATGCGGGGTGACGACGTCGTGTTTCTCGATATGGTCGACTGTGACCGCCAGGTGAAGGCCACGCCCCTGATAGGCCGGCGCTTCCCCTATTTCACGAACGCAGCCGGCAAAGCAATCAAGGCTCTTGAGGGAGCTGATCCGCTGAACCTGCTGAAGAAACGTGGCAGGAAAAACAATTCACTCGATGTGGGGACGTTGCTGAAGGAACTGCACGAGATCCGCCGCAAGGGCGTCGCCGTCGACTGCGGCGGCCTTGGGGAAGGGATTGTGAGTGTTGCCGTGGCAGTTCGGGACTATGCCGGAAAAGTGGTGGGAGCGATTACGATGCTCGTGCCATCGTTCAGGGCAGTGGCCGATCGGCTGGAGAGTGAGATTATTCCCTCCCTAATGGAAGGAGCTGATCTGCTCTCGATGAAGCTGGGACACGGGCCATGCTGAAGGCCACGCACAGATGTTGCGAAAGGAGGTGGTGAAGCGCCGAATACAACAATGGGGGAGCGGGACGCCGCTCCAGTATCCCCGAAAACAACAGAAAGGAGTAACTCCCATGGCTGAAAAGCAATACGACTGGGCGGCCATCGCCCGCAATCCGAAATTCGTTGAACTCCACCGCAAGAAATCAACGTTTCTTGTCGGGTGGTGGGTATTTTCCACCGTCTTCTACTTCCTCCTTCCTATCGGTGCGGCATACGCCCCTGCCATCTTCAAGGTCAAGATCCTGGGCCGGATCAACTTCGGCTACCTCTTCGCCCTCTCCCAGTTCTTCGTCTCGTGGGGGATCGCCATGTACTACGCCCATGTGGCCAACAAAGACTTCGACCGGCTCACCCGCGAGCTGGTCGAAGAGCTGAAATAGGAGGAGGTCTGCAATGAGAAAATGGATTGCCGGTATCACTCTGGCCCTTTCCCTGGGTTCGTTCGCCTTCGCCGAAGAGCCTGCCAAGGCCCCGGCTGCCCCCGGTGCCCCGGCAGCAGTAACCGTCCCGGCCGCCGTTCCGGCGCCGACGGCCAGCGCTCCCGCGGCTGCCACCGACGCCGCCAAGACAGCTGTCCCCGCAACCACGACCGAGCCAAAGAAGCTCAAGGCCAACCCGATGGTCACCATCCCGATCTTCCTGACCATCATCGCCGTCACCATGGCCGTTGTTGTCTGGTCGGCCAAGCGGACCAAGTCTGCCGCCGACTTCTACACCGCCGGCGGGGGCATAACCGGTACCCAAAACGGCTGGGCCATCGCGGGCGACTACATGTCGGCCGCTTCCTTCCTGGGGATTTCGGGGATCATCTCCCTCTACGGCTACGACGGGTTCATGTACTCCGTCGGCTGGCTTGTGGCCTACATCACGGTGCTCCTCATCGTGGCGGAGCCCTGCCGCAACGCGGGCAAGTACACCCTGGGCGACATTCTCTCCTTCCGCACCGAGCCGAAGCCGGTTCGCGCTGTGGCAGCCCTGTCGACGGTAACCGTCTCCACCTTCTACCTGACCGCCCAGATGGTCGGCGCCGGGAAGCTCATGCAGCTCCTCATCGGCATTCCCTACAAGTTCGCCATCATCGGCGTCGGCATCCTCATGGTCGGCTACGTGGTCTTCGGCGGGATGACCGCCACCACCTGGGTCCAGATCATCAAGGCTGGCCTCCTCATGTCCGGCGCGTTTCTCCTCTCCATTCTGGTGGCTGCCAAGTCAGGGTTCAGCCCGTTCCAGTTCTTTAACGACATCGCCACCAGCCCGAATATCATCGAGCACGTCCAGAAGGTGGTCCTGAAGGATCCCATCGCCGTAGCCGGTTTCGATTACGGGCAACGGTTTCTTGAGCCGGGCCTTTTCCTGAAGCAGCCCCTCGACCAGATCTCCCTCGGGATGGCTCTCGTTCTCGGCACCGCCGGCATGCCCCACATCCTGATGCGCTTCTTCACCGTCCCCACGGCACAGGCCGCCCGCAAGTCCGTTATCGTTGCCATGTTCATCATCGGCTTCTTCTACATCCTGACAACACTGCTCGGTTTCGGGGCCGCGCTCCATGTGACCCCCCAGGCCGTCTCCAAGGTCGGTAAGGGTGGCAACATGGCCGCCATGATGCTTGCACAGCAGATCGGTGGCGATATCTCTCCCTTCATCGGCGACCTCCTCCTGGCGTTCCTCAGTGCCGTTGCCTTCGCCACCATCCTCGCCGTCGTGTCGGGCCTCGTACTGGCAGCCTCCGCAGCCATTGCCCACGACATCTACGTGAACGTCATCAAGGACGGGCACGCCGACCAGCACGAGCAGGTCATGGCCGCCCGGATCACCTCCCTCTGCGTCGGCGCCGCCGGCATCATGATCGGGATCGCGGCCGAGAACCAGAACGTCGCCCACCTGGTGGCCCTGGCCTTCGCCGTTGCCTCCTCCGGCAACCTGCCGGTCGTCGTTATGTCCCTCTTCTGGCGCAAGATGAACACCGCCGGCGTCATTTCCGGCCTCGTGGTCGGTACGGTGGCCGCCATCGCCCTGGTTATGGTCTCCCCCAACATGACCTATCCGCAAAAGGTGGCCGCCGACGCCCAGAAGGTGGTCGTGGCCCTGGAGAAGAAGCAGGCCGACGGCGCCGTCCTCTCCGAGAAGGAGATGAAGGATCTCGACAAGGCCAAGGCCGACTACGAGAAGAACAAGGACGGCAAATCCATGCTCGGTCTGGACAAGCCCCTCTTCGCCCTGAAGAACCCGGGCATCATCTCCATCCCGCTCGGCTTCATCGCCGCCATCGTCGGCTGCCTCGCCTTCCCGAGCCGCCGCTCCGAGGAGATGTTCGACGAGATCTACGTCCGCCAGAACACCGGCATCGGCATGGCCAAGGCCATCGATCACTAAAATTCTTTTCACAGAGGAGAGAGATGTTATGGGGAAGGGAAACCTTCCCCCTTTTTTGTGCAATTCCGAAGGGATGTCGCCAGTCGTGTCGGAATCCCGGGCCGGCACGTTCCAACGCAGAGTTCGCGTCCCGCCGCAGGTACTTGTAGGTCCACACCTTGATGAAGTCGTTCAGAATAAATCAGGTCAGGGTATGGCGGTTACCGGGTAGAAGTCGTAGACGACGATCGATGCAGTCATGAACAAGATGACCCGAATCGTTTCAGCCACCCTGAAGATACTGTAGCACTTCATCCGCTCGAAGGTGATTCCAGGTCGATTCCTCCTGAACCTCCAATGGCTTTAACACTCAATGCGGCCTAAGCTGATTTTACAGTTTATTTGCCGCAGTAATACCAGCACAGCGCCCTGCTCCGAGCAATGCGGTCCGATCGTTGAGTATGACCTTCACCGGAATAGATTCTAATACCGTACTCAGACGGCCCTTGGTTAGGAATGACGTCATGAAATCAGTTCCCTTCAGCTTATCGACAATCCGTGGCGCAATGCCACCGCCGATGTAAACGCCACCGGTGGCTAGGAAACGGAGTGCTGCGTTCCCTGCTTCGGCCCCGTATATGGCTATAAAGAGGTCAAGCACGGTACTGCAAAGGTCACAACTGTTCGTCATGGCTGCATGGACGATCGCTATCGGAGGATCCACAGAGCGCATTGCATCGATGACGGCATTTGTCTCAGACAGTCCCCGCACATCGCGATAAAACCGGTAAATGTTGTATAAGCCCGGACCGGAGACCACCCGCTCGTAACTGACCCGCCCATATTCGGCGAGCAGGTAAAGTAGAAGCTCTGTCTCAAGATTGGTGCGGGGAGCAAAGTCGGCGTGACCAGCCTCACTGGGGAGCGGCCGGTGACATATGCCATCCCAGTACGCAAATGACTCTCCCAGACCGGTCCCCGCAGACACCACGGCTATTGTTCCGTTTGCGACCGGTTGCCCCTGCTGAAGGACCGCAAAGTCTTCATCCTGCAAGATGTCAATACCATAGGCGTTAGCGTCAAGGTCATTGATGAGTAGCACCTCCGGTAGCCCGAGAACAGTAGCCAGATCGCTTCCATCTATACTCCAGGGCAGATTGGGGGTTCTGACCATTCCCCCAAGAACAGGACCGGCTATGCCGAAGCAAGCCTTTTCAGGATTCAAGTGGTTTTCAGACACGAACAGCTCGATGATTTCAGTCAGACTTGGGAAATGATTGCTCGGATAATGCTTCTCAGCCACTACCGCAAGTTTTCCTGCGTCCGCTTCAAAGTATGCGAGCCGTGTAGTAGTTCCGCCGATATCTCCAGCAAGAATAAGCATTGGTCAGCTCCCTATCCCTTGTTTCCCGTGTCAGTGCAATAATCAAATACCTTCCAATCAGTTGCAGGGAATTACGACAACGGTGAAGTCCACCCCTTCCCAATGTCCTGCCCCCGGCCAGTAGATTGTAAACCTCACCTGATTTCCCGGCAGGAGTGGTCCAGTAGCCAACTCCGCCGCATGAATTCCCAATCTGGTATCGATTGAACTCACATCCCCGGACGTATTCCAGTCATCGGAACTCCAGTGGATGACTGCCGGTGCCAGCGTCTCAATGCACAGTATCTTGCCGGCAGGCAGGTTGCGAATCTTGTGATTGAAACGCCATACGGCACGCCGGGAGACGGTTTTGTCGGTCAGGTACCGCTGCGCTGCTTGCGGCGGCATATCGAAAATGCGGCCGTCGCGCAGGGAGCGGAGCAGCTTGAGATATTCGGCATGAGCCCAGACAAGCGGCATAGCAGACCCAGATGGCCGCCCCAAATACAGTTCCCGCTCCGGCATGTCCGGAGCATCCCAGATCTGTTCGGGAAACAGTCCCTCTCTCCCGGCAAAGGATTCAAAGTCAGCCCGAAGTTGCTGTGCCACTTCGATATGTCCCGCCGCCAGTTCAAAATGGGCTCGCTCACCAGTCAACAAAGGCCATGCGCGGCCGATCCCGGTGCCATCAAAAGGTTTGCCGTCTTCATGCTCACCGTATCCGTCGCCGTTGTAGCGGTGCCAGAGAGCACCTTGTGGTGTTTCCACTTTGAGCAGTGCATCAATGACTTTGACCGTATCAAGAATGCGCTGGTCCGAGGCGGCTCGCAGCCCGAAACGGACCAACGCCAGGGCATCGGGGCTTACCAGATGGCAGGCCATGCTTTCAGCCTGCTTGGGGGCAACGTTCTTGATGGGAATACACTCCTGAAAACGAGTAATATTGTCCACGTCCTCGACCGGAGCGATACGTACGTAATATCCTGCCACATTGTATTCTCGACACCAATCGGTTCCGGTTACGTACATCCAGCGGTCGATTGATTCATTCCACACATCGGCAGTTTCCCGTAAATATGTTGCGATGGAGGGTTCATTGTGTATATCCGCCAGATCCGCCGCTGCCAGGAGAGCTGTGATTTCTGCGGCAACCGTGAACGGCGAATAGCCGGGATCTTCCTCCCAGCGGTCCTGCTGACTTACCGGCCCGTTGCAGACCAGATAGGCTGCGGCTTGTCGAACCATCGGCCAGAAACGGGCCAGATCAGCCGTTTCCAGCACCTTTTCGCGCCGGGCCAAGTCAACAAGAAGAATTGGCAGGGCTGTTTCGTCCATCTGGATACCGTTCCAGTAGGGGGAACCATCCATCCACATGTTCTGGGCCCAGTGCCCATCTGCCTCCTGAGTCGTCTGAAGATAACAGAGCACTCTGCGAACCTCATCATAGGCGCCCGCGGCCAGAAGCCCGCCCGCGGACTCCACCAGATCGCGTGGCCAGATGAGGTGATAGCCGCCCAGATCATTATCGCCTTTGTTGAATCCCCACGGTATCGAAAGGCTTGCGATTATTCCCCCAGGGAAATTTGGGGCCTCGTGTATGCGCACTACAGCGGTGCTGACCCGGTAATAATTTTGCCGATCATCTCCGTTATCCTTATCAAGGGATTTCAGTTTCCGCTGCCATTGAATCCACTCCTCGATATACTCGATTTTCGCAGTATTGAAACCGTCTTGTAGTGCGGCGCGGGCGCGGTTCCCCGCTTCGGCTGTATTGCGGCCAAATGCAAGGGCCAGAAGAAATTCTCCTGTGTCCGCTTCCAGGCTAACCTCGGCCGTCAGGGCAACGTTGCCGTTTTCGGCCCGTGAGTAGTTCCAAAGCAGCTGTTTATGAGATACCAGATCCTGCCAACCGTCCGAAGAACCGACAAATCCGGCTGTACGCTTGAGCAGGGGCGCTGAACAGGCCAGAGCCAGAGCATTTCCATCCCGCTCGGCGAACAGCATGGGAATACCTTTATATTCGTCAATCCAGGCGGTATTGCCGGCTCCGTGATTGCCCAGGTGCGGGGCGAGCAGCACAAAGATCCGATAATCCGAAACCTGTCCTTCCCGGGCTATGAACCGGGTCTGCTGCAACACTACGTCCCGCTGCGGATCGGCCAGGATCTGCTTTTCGATACGGTAGCGGTCCTGCCGGCAGGTATTGACCACACGGAACGCCGGGACTCCTTCGGCCAGCCAGCTTACTTCGCTGCTGGTGTCACGTTTTTCCTCGGAGAGGAAATCCGCTCCGTCAGTGATGATCATTCCCAAGTCCCGCACACAGGCCTGGTCCTGGCGCGGGTAGTAGATCTCGTTGAAAATGCCGTGGCTCAGGGTGAACCAGACGCGGCTCTTGTTACTGAGGGAAGTGCCCACGCCCGACTTGGCACTGGAAGTCCACCGTGCAGGAATGCCGGGCCATCCTGGAGCGTTCTGATCCAAAGTATTCATAAGGCTGTCTCCCAATAAAATCTGTGTTCAGCCGCCATGTGCGAAGTCGGGATAATCAGTCATGCCTCCATCCACGAAGATCGTGCGGCCCGTGATATAGGAGGCGATGTCGGAGACCAGCACCACCACCATGAGCGCAACTTCCTGGGGTTCGCCGATTCGTTTCAGAGGGATTTTCTCAAGCAGGTCTTGCAGACTTTGCTGATCGTTCCAGACGGAGCGGTTGATCGGGGTTCTGATCGCGCCTGGGGCAACCGACAGCACGCGTACCCCGTGCGGCGCTGCCTCCTGAGCCAGGGTCTTGGTCAGCATCCCCACTGCCGCCTTGCTGGCGGCATAGGCGCTGTAGCCTGACCAGGCAATCTCCTCATGCACCGAGCTGATGTTGAGGATAACGCCACTTTGCTGCGGCACCATCCTCTGCAAGGCTTCGCGGGCACAATTGAAGGTTCCCAGCAGGTTCACGTCAATCACGTTTCGCCATGCAGCAATATTGGCCTCCCAACCGAGTGCACGGCCGCCGTCAATGCCGGCATTGTTGATCAGGATATCAATCCCGTCCCAGGCTGCATCAATGCTTTCGAACAGGTAGGCCACGTCATCGGGCTTGGATACATCAGCCTTTATCGCCATTGCAGTTCCCTGTTGATCCTGAATCCTCTTCACAAGTGACTGTGCCGCTTCAGGATGGCTAAGAAAATTGATTGCCACGTGTGCGCCCGCTTCGGCGAGGGCCAGTGCTATCGCCTCACCGATGCCCGAATTGCCCCCGGTGACGAGCGCCCGTTTGCCATCGAGTCTGATGTTCATGGTTGCCCCTTTCCGTCCCCTTTTCAAATTTCAACTTGCTGCCCCAGTTCCACCACCCGGTCGGCCGGGAGGTTGTAAAACGCCGTGGCCTGGAGGGCGTTGCGTGCCATGAAGGCGAAGAGCTTCTCCCGCCAACGGGGCATCCCACTGACCTTTTCGGTGGAGATCAGGGTTTCGCGGCCCAGATAAAACGTAGTCGTCGCGGGATCGGTGACGAGCCCCAGCGGTGCGCACTCCCGCAGGATGACCGGCACGTTGGGGCTCTGCATGAACCCGTAGCGCACGATAAGCCGGTAAAATCCCTGTCCCATCCGTTTCAAGTCGATCCGCTCGGAAGCGGATACCCGGGGGACAACTTCGGTCAGGATGGTGAGGATCACCACCTGCTCGTGGAGGACCTTGTTGTGCTCCAGGTGGTGAATGAGCGTGGGGGGGGGCGGGGAAGAGCCTTCCCGACATGAAGACGGCGGTGCCAGGAACTCGTGGCGGAGGGGTTGCGGTGAGTTCTTTGAGGAACGAGGGGAGAGGCGTCGCTTGTGCCAGCAGATGTGATGTGACGAGTTCCCGCCCCCGGCGCCAGGTGACCATGATGGTAAAAACCGCCAGCCCTGCTGTCAGCGGAATCCATCCCCCGGCACCCACCTTGAGGATGTTCGCGCCGAAGAATGCCAGGTCGACCGCCAGAAAAATTGCCGTGAGCCCCGTGACGGCAACGGGGGGCCAGTGCCAGCGCTCCAGCATGACAAAACGGACGAGGAGGGCGGTAATGACCATGGTGGTGGCAACCGCCACGCCGTATGCCGCCGCCAGGCCGCTCGAACTGCCGAAGCCGGCGACAAGCGCGATGGTGGCGAGCATCAGTGCCCAGTTGACGGCCGGGATGTAGATTTGTCCTATCTCCTCGGACGAAGTCTGGATGATCCTCATCCGTGGGCTCAGTCGCAGCTGGACGGCCTGCCGGGTGAGGGAAAAGACGCCGGAAATGACCGCCTGGGAGGCTATGATGGTGGCCATGGTGGCGAGGAGGACCAGGGGATAGAGGGCCCAGGTTGGGGCCAGATGGTAGAAGGGTTCCGTTGCCTCGGCCGGATCGTTCAGCAGCAGTGCCCCCTGCCCGAAGTAGTTGAGCAGCAGCGCCGGCAGAACGCAACCGAACCAAGCCAGCCGGATGGGGAGCCGGCCTAAGTGTCCCATGTCCGCGTACAGGGCCTCTCCTCCGGTCACCACCAGGAACACCGCACCGAGAACCTGGAAGGCGCTCCAGCCGTCCCGGACGAAAAAACGGACGGCGTGCAGCGGGTTCACGGCGCCGAGGACCTCCGGGGCCATGGCGATACCCCTGATTCCGAGCAGGGCGAGCACCGTGAACCAGAGAACCATGACCGGGCCGAAGAGCGCGCCCACGCGGGCCGTACCCCGGTGCTGGATCAGAAAGAGCAGGACCAGGATCGCGATGGTGAAGGGAACGATGTAGGGCTGGAACAAGGGGGTCGCGATCTTGAGCCCCTCGATGGCGCTCAGGACCGATATGGCCGGGGTCAGCGTGCCGTCCCCGTAGAGCAGGGCCGCGCCGAAGAGGCCGAGAAACACCAGGACCTTTCGCGGCGGCCGGTTTTCATCGCCCCAGGGGTTGAGGAGCGCCGTCAGGGCCAGGATGCCGCCTTCGCCCCGGTTGTCGGCCCGTAGCACAAACACCAGGTACTTGAGGGAGACGACGAGGAGCAGGGCCCAGACGATCAGGGAAAGAACGCCAAGGACGTTGTCGGGGGTCGCGGGGTGGGGGTGCCTGCCGTGAAAGCACTCGCGCATGGCGTAGAGGGGGCTCGTTCCGATGTCGCCGTAGACGACCCCCAGGGCTGCCAGGCTCAGTCCCAGAGACTGACGAACAGTGCCGGTATGTACCCCGTTGTTCTTTTCCACGATCACTCGACTGTTCCGGTAGAAGCCACACCCTTGGGGAGTAAGTTCCCGGCCAGCTGAAACTTTGGTCGAAACGCCGCGAACGGGTCGAGATACTCCTCCATGAGGCGGGTGAGGAGGGATTCCACGGCTTCGGGGCTGATGTATGCTTTAAACTCCTCAACGCTCACGAGCCGGTGGTCATGTTCCATGGTTTACACCTCCGATGGCTTCTCGCCCTGTTTCCCGGTCTGGAGCCGCTGGAGCGAGCGGTTGCAGGTCTCCAGTTGACGCCGATACTCCGCCATTTGCCGGCTGCGGGTGAAGCGTGCCGGGAGCGAAGCCAGGTACATGGTGAGGGCGCCGACCGTGAAGCTCATGAGGAGGACGAGGATGAGGGCCCCTTCGAAATACCAGGTGAAAAAGTGGATCTGGACCGATTGGGCGTTCTGCAACGAGAACGTGACCATCAGCGCGGCCAGCGCGATGGCGAGAACAAGAGCGAATTTCATGGGGCCTCCCTTCAGAATGACCTGAATACAAAGAATACCAGTCAACACCTGTCATGCAAAACTGAGGGGTGAATCAGCGAGTCGGCGGAACGGGGCATTGCGCTGAAGCGTCCGAACCGCGCTCTGTGCGGCGTGACGGTTGAGGGGAGTGGTATATCCTGATACTGTTGATGGAAACTGAATCGTGCCGTCTTGCGAGCGAGACAGCGGGAGGAATGCCGTGTCGTACCCATACATCCGTTACCGGATAAAGCGCCTGCGCGAATACATCGCCGAGCGCACTTCCGACATTGATCACCGGGCTACCATTAAAAATGTTGTGACAGGAGCCGAGATTTCGGGTAGCTACCTGTCGCTGCTTCTTCTGGCAAGCCTCATTGCCCTGCTCGGGCTCCTTACCAACAGCGTTGCGGTGGTCATCGGGGCCATGCTCATTTCCCCTCTCATGGGACCGATCCTTTCATTTGGCCTGGCCTTCACCATCGGGGATCTGGCCCTGGCCCGCCGGGGGTTGCGGGTTATAGCCGTGAGCGTGGGGCTTACCATCGCGCTGACTGCCTTCGTGACACTTCTGTCTCCGCTCAAGGAGCCGACGGCCGAGATCCTGAGCCGGGTCCGCCCTAACATCTATGACCTTTTCGTGGCGGTCCTGGCCGGCACGGCCGGGGCAATCGCCCTTTGCACCAAGAAGAACTACATGATCACTGCAAGCGGGGTGGCCGTGGCCACGGCGGTCATCCCTCCGCTGTCGGTTGTCGGCTTCGGCTTGGGGAGCGGCCGGATTATGCTGGGGCTTGGCGGCTTTCTCCTCTTCTTCACCAACTTCGTGGCCATCGTCCTTGCGTCGGACCTGGTCTTTTTCCTCTTCAATTTCCATAGCTCCATGGTCTCGGAGGAGCGGTACCCGGCCCGCAAGCGGCTCCTGATCCTCGGAACGGTGCTTGTGCTGTTGTCCATCCCGCTCGTCCACACCCTGGTGACCGACCTGCGCAAGGTGAAGCTCGCGAAGCGGGTGGAACGGGTGCTTAAGCTGCACCTTGAAAAGGAGGCCCATTCCAGGGTGACTGGATTTTCGGTGGAGGAGAAGAACGGCCGGATCGGCGTGAACGTGACGGTCAACACGGTGAGGCCCTATGAGAAGGGAGCCGAGGAGGAGATCGAGAGGGAGATCGGATCACTTTTGGGGCGGAGCGCCGATCTGAACCTGGAGCAGGTAGTGGTGACGGCCGGCTCCATCGAGCAGAAGGCCGAGCTGCCGGCGGCCGCCACGGTGGGCCAGTCGGCTGCTGTCCGTGAGGAGAGCGCCGCATCGGTTCAGGCATCCACCTCACGGCTTCTCAGGGATGCGCGGACTGAATTGGAGGCGTTTACGGCCCCCTTTGTCGTGGACGACATCCGGCTCGAATTCGGAGAAAAGCCGGGACCGGCCCAGGTATCCATTGCCATCCGCCGTGACTACCCCCTAACCGATGACGAGCGGATTTTGCTTGCCCGGCTCCTGGAGCGCCGGTTGCAGGTGCCGGTCTCTCTCCGGGTGGAGTTGGTCCCGTTCCTGTCTCCGGTCACCTTCGATGAAAAGGGGGACCCGTCCCGGGAAAGCATCGTGGCCCTGGCGATGGTCAAGAAGCTTCCTGGCGGCTCCGGGGCGTTGGAGTCGGAGGGGCCGGACGGCAGGCGCCGTGCCGATCGCCTGAAGCGCTACCTGGTTGAGGATCTCGGTGTGCCGGCCGCCAATGTGACGGTGCCGGCCAAGCCAAAGAGCGGGGCGGATACGGCCGCATCGGTCATAGTGGTGCGGCGGTAGGCGCCCGACGGTTCACTTCAGGCGGTTTGAACCGGCCCGTTTCCTTGCAACCGCCGGCTCCACGGTTAGAATGGAGCAGACACAATCTCCACTGACGACGGATTAGCGCCGCGACTGTCCGCGCTCAGTCGGGGAGAATCCCCTTCGCGAGGTGTGGCTATTCGGGACGATTGCGGAACGGCACACCCTTTCGTTTGAGCCGCAGGGTCTGCCAGTAGATGGTGGCGAGGACCCGCAGAGTCATGGAGAGCCACCGAAGGAGCGCCAGTGCCAGGTTCCCGCTGGTCAGGGGATACCGCTCCAGGTCGAGCCGGGCCAAGAGGATGATCTCCCCCTGCCGCTCGCTTGCCATGGCCACAGTCAGGGATTCGCCGGGGGGGTGAAACGCCAGGCCTTCAACCGGGCCGCGTCCCACCGGGTGCAGATGTCGACGCCGCTCGTCCCCCTCAGAGCTCCCTTACGAAGTGGCGACAGACCGTCAGGGCGCTGGCGAGTCCGCCTTCGTGGAAGCCGCATCCCCAGAGTCTCATGGTTCGTTACCCGTGCGGACTGAGCCGGCTTCCGGCACGACGTTTCCGGGATCGAACCCCAGCTGCCGGACCCGCTCCATGATGGCGGCATACACGGTGTCATCCATCACCGGTGTGCGGCTGAGAACCCACAGGTACTTCCGGTTCGGGGTGCCCACCACGGCGTACTCGTACTCCTTTCCCATGTCGATGATCCAGTAGTCCCCCCGGAAGGGCCAGAAAAAGGAGACCTTGAGCCGAGCGTTGGTGGTTTTGTCAACCACCCAGGCCCGCCCCTTCGCCTGGCGGATTTCTCCCTCCTCCGCATCCCGGCAGCTGTTCACCACGTCGATCTCGCCGTCCTGCCGCAGGGTGTAGCTTGCGGTGCTCCCCAGGCACCCTTTCTGGAAGCTGTTGGGGTAGCGGGCAATCTCGTGCCAGGTCCCCACGTAGCGGTTCAGATCAACGTATTCAACCGTCAGGAGCGGGGGGGAGGCCGATGCTTCCATGGCTGCCCGGCAGGCGAATCCGGCCGTGAGGGCCGTGGCGACGGTGAGTATGATCAGGATCTTCATGGAGTCCTCCCTTACCCGTGACGATGCCTTCTGACCCATTTGCCCAGCGATATGACCGGCAGCACAACGGCTCCCACCAGTATCGCATAGAGCCAGGCGCTGCTGTCGAGGGGGGACGAGCCAAAAATCGCCTGGAGCGGCGGCAGGTAAATGAAACACGCCTGCAACAGCAGCAGAATGCCGATGCCGATGAAGATGGCCGGATTGCTGAAGACCCCCTGGGTAAGGAGTGAGTCCCGGAGCGATCGGCAGTTGAGCAGGTAGAAGATCTGGGTGAAGGTGATGCTGGTCACGCACATGGTCTGGGCTTCGGCCAGGGCAAGGGCATGCTGGGCCGCGGTGATCGGTTCGGGACCCGCGATTCGGAAATACTCCCAGAGGAACAGGGCGCAGGCCCCCGCGGCCATGATGAACGCCACGACCATGAGCCGCGCCACGATGAAGCCGGAAAAGGCCGGTTCGTCGGGGAAGCGGGGCTTGCGCCGCATGGCGTTGGGCTCCAGAACCTCGAAGGCAAGGGGGATCGACAGGGTAACGCTCGCTACCAGGTTGATCCAGAGGGTCTGGCTGGGGGACATGGCCATGAGGAGCTCGTTGACCCCCTCGACCCGCACCGTGGGGAAGAAGAACATCGACAGGGACAAGGTGCAGGCGAGCCCCAGGTTGGTGGGGAGCACGAAGGCCAGTGACCTGATCAGGTTGTCGTACACCCGGCGGCCTTCCTCCACCGCCGCGGCGATGGAGGCGAAATTGTCGTCCATGAGCACCACCTTGGCCGCCTCCTTGGAGACCGCCGTCCCCGTGATTCCCATGGCCACGCCGATGTCGGCCCGCTTGAGGGCCGGCGCGTCGTTGACCCCGTCGCCGGTCATGGCCACCACGTACCCCCGGGACTGGAGGGCCTCCACCAGCCGGATCTTGTGCTCCGGCGCCACCCGGGCGAAGACATTGGTGGCAAGTGCGGCCTCCTGGAGCTCCCCGTCGGAGAGCCCATCCAGCCGGCGACCCTCCATGGCGGCCTGCCTCTCCTGCAAGAGCCCCAGTTGGCGGCCGATGGCTTCGGCCGTCACGGGATGGTCGCCGGTGATCATTTTTACGGTGATGCCGGCGTCGTGGCAGACCCGAATTGCGTCCATGGCCTCGGTGCGGGGGGGATCGATCATGCAGAGGAGTCCCGCAAAGGTGAGCCCCCCTGCCACGTCCTCCAGGGAGATCTGCTCGGCCCGGCCGGCGTCTTTGCGTGCGCAGGCGATCACCCGCATTCCCTGGCGGGCGTAGGTCTCCATGGCCTCATGAATTTGGCGCCGCTCCGGTTCGTCGAGGGTGCACCGTTCGATAACGGTCTCCGGCGCCCCCTTCAGCAGGATGTGGTGACGGCTCTCCATCCTGTTCAGGGTGGCCATGAACTTGGTATCCGACTCGAAGGGGATGACATCCAGGCGTCCATGACGGGTGCGGAGTTCGTGGGCCTCCATCCCCGCTTTGCGGCCGGCAACCACCAGGGCCGCCTCTGTCGGGTCGCCGGCTATGGTCCAGCCGTCCCCTTCCTGGTGGAGTGCGGCATCGTTGCAGAGGATTGAGATAGTCAGGAGATCCAGCAGTGTGGACGGAATTTCCGTCAGTCGGATGCCGTCATGTTCCAGGTCGCCCACCGGCACATAACCGATGCCGGAAAACCGGTACTCATGGCCGTCAAGCCATGCTACCTGCACCGTCATTTCGTTGCGGGTCAGGGTGCCGGTTTTGTCCGAGCAGATGACCGAGGTGGAGCCCAGAGTCTCCACTGCCGGGAGGTGGCGGACCACGGCGTGGCGGTCGGCCATGCGCCGGACGCCGATGGCCATGCAGATGGTGATTACCGCGGGCAGTCCCTCGGGGATGGCGGCCACGGCCAGGGAAACGGCCACCATGAGGGCTTCGCCCACCGGCGCATCCTTGATCCAGATGCCGAAGGCGATCAGCACCGCCACAACGACCACCACGGCAATGGTGATGCCGCTGCTGACCTTCGCCAATTGCCGGGTGAGAGGGGTCTCCAGTTGCCTGGTCTGGTTGAGGAGTGCGTTAATCCGCCCAAGCTCCGTAACATTCCCCGTGGCCACCACCACTCCCGTGGCTGTCCCCTGCACCACCAGGGTGCCGCTGTAGGCCATGGAGACCCGGTCCCCCAGGGGGGCGTCGGGGGCTACCGGTCCGGTCTGCTTTGCCACCGGCAGGGACTCGCCGGTGAGGGCCGCTTCCTCCACCAGGAGGTTTTTTACCCTGATGAGGCGCAGGTCGGCCGGGACCTTGTCGCCGCTTTGGAGGGTCACCAGATCGCCGGGAACCAGCAGGTCGGCGTGGACCGCCAAGGAGCGCCCCTTCCGCAGGACCGTCGCCGCCTCCGGAATCATGGCCGACAGGGCCTCTATGGCCTTGCCGGCCCGGTATTCCTGGATGAAGCCGATGATGGCGTTGATTCCCACGGCGCCGAAGACCACCGCGGCGTCAGTGGGTTTTTGGAGGGCGAGGGCCAGGGCCCCGGCGGCAATGAGGAGCCAGCCGATGGGGTTGTTGATTTGGCGGCATAACAGGAGCAGAGGGCCATCGCTCCCTTTCCGGACAAGGGTGTTGGGGCCGTGGCGCCGCAGACGCTCCGCCGCTTCGGCGGCAGCCAGGCCGTCCGGACCGGTTTCCAGCCTGACCATGACCTCCTGCTCCGATGAGGCATGCCAGGGGAGCGCGACAGGGTCGCTGCCGGTATTCCTCGATCTGTCGTTCAAGCTGGCATGAAGCTGCAAACAGGTACCCCCGATTCTTATGAATTATATCAACTGCCTCACCTCCACCACCCTGAACCAGGCGGCATGGGTGACCGCGTTGCCGGTGCCCGCGCCAACCAGGGTGTCGGCGTTTTGATGTGGGCAAGCATTTCACCCTCCTCGGTCCGGATCAGCTCCGCACCCCGCGGAAACCCGGCGTCCCCTCTGGGGCCACGGCAGCAGGGTGAAACAGAGGAGGCAGAGGGTCCATACCCGTGCGTTCATGGTCGTCTCCTATGATCACTCTGGATTCTAACAGCTGCTCGCGCATACGCAACGGAGTAGGGCGGAAAGTTGCCGCAGTCGTGCGGAGCGCTGAACCGGCGCCGGATGGAGGAGATCCGCCGCTCATTAACCCAGACGGAGCCTGAATCTTGAGTACTCTGGTCGCACTCATGGAACGGGAAGAGGTCTGCTAACCCCTCAATTTTCCGCCTGAACGTGCCTGTGATTTTGAGCAGAGCCCCGTGATATGGTATGATATGGAAAATCAAGATGTTAGATCAAAGCCCCGTCTAGTGTCCGGCGATCATGAAAGCGCCCAGGCTGATGCCCGGGGGAGATTGCCCGGTTCCGTTCTGTATCTTCGGTCCCCTCACTGCCGCCATCCGCTTCAGCAGATGCTGGGACAGCACCTTCTCAGGAGTTCGCCATGGTTTCCTTTCGGTCCCTGCGCCTGTCGCTGCGCTTTGTCATTCCCCTTGTGGTCGCCCTGGCCATCCTGGCCTACGCGGTGGTGCCGCTGGTGGATAAGCTCACCCTCCGCTGGTTCGTCCGTGACATCGATATCCGCTCCCAGCTGATCGCAAGCACCCTGCACGAGCCCCTGGTCCAGCTCCTGGAGCAGGGAAACCGGGCAAAGATCAACTCGCTCCTGCTCCGGGCCATCCAGGATGAACGGCTGCTGGCCCTGGGTTACTGTGACGCCGGCGGAACCCTGCGCTATCGCACGCCCACCTTCCCCGAATCCCTCAGCTGCTCCTCGGTCACCGCCATGGAGAAGGGGGAGAGCTCGCTTCTGTATCTCCCCCAGGGGGCGGTTCATGTCTCCATCCATGCCATGGGGGGGGAGGGGGCGGCGAGCGGTTCCCTGATCATGGTCCACGACATGAGTTTTGTGGAACGCCGCAGCGCCGATACCCGCAAGTATGTCATCATCCTCTTTGGGGTCCTCGGTATCGTGGTTTCCTTGATTACCGTGTTTGTCGCCCATCTGAGCTGGCGCGGCTGGATGGAGGGGGTGAGGGCGATGCTGCGGGGAGAGGGAATCCTCCGGCCCTTCAGCCAGCAGGCCCCCCCTTCCGAACTCCAGCCCTTGGTGGGGGATCTGCGGGCGCTGCTGCGGACCCTGGATGCGGAGCGCCGTTTTGCCGACGACGCCACCATAACCTGGTGCCCCGAATCCCTGCGAACGCTGCTCCACAAGCAGCTGGTGGGAGAACGGATTCTGGTCGTTTCCAACCGTGAGCCCTATATCCATATCAAAAAAGGCGATACCATCGAGGTCAACCGTCCCGCCAGCGGTCTGGTCACCGCCGTGGAGCCGGTCATGCGGGCCTGTTCCGGCACCTGGATTGCCCATGGCAGCGGCTCCGCCGACCGCGAGACGGTGGACACCCATGACCGGGTCCGAGTGCCGCCCCACAAGCCGGAATACAACCTGCGGCGGATCTGGCTCACCAAGGAGGAGGAAGAGGGGTACTACTACGGCTTTGCCAACGAAGGGCTCTGGCCCCTCTGCCACATCGCCCACGTGCGGCCCGTGTTCCGGAACAGCGACTGGGAGCAGTACGTGAAGATCAACCAGCGGTTCGCCGACGCCGTAGTCACGGAGGCGGACAGCGACGACCCGGTGGTGCTGGTGCAGGACTACCACTTTGCCCTCCTGCCGGGAATGATCCGCAAGGCCCTTCCCAAGGCCACCATCATCACCTTCTGGCATATCCCCTGGCCAAACCCCGAGTCCTTCGGCATCTGCCCCTGGCGGGAGGAGCTTCTGAAGGGGATGCTGGGGAGCACCATCCTCGGCTTCCACACTCCGTACCACTGCAAGAACTTCCTGGAGACGGTGGACCGCTACCTGGAGACCCGGATCGAGCACGAATCGTCCACCATCTCCCGCCGCGGCCAGCTGACCATGGTGGAGAGCTATCCCATCTCCATCCAGTGGCCGCCGGCCTGGCAGGGGACCCTCCCGCCGGTTGCCCGGATCAGGGAAGAGATACTCCGTGCCCACGGGCTTCCCGAGAACCATCTGCTGGGGGTAGGGGTGGACCGGATGGACTACACCAAGGGGATTCCGGAGCGGTTCGCCGCGGTGGAACGGATGCTGGAGCTCCACCCGGAACTGGTGGGGCGCTTCAGCTTCATCCAGATCGCCGCGCCGACCCGCTCGGCCCTGGAGGAGTACCAGAGCTTTGAGGCGCGGGTCCATGCCATAACGGACCGGATCAACGGGCGCTTTACCCGCGACGGACGCCCGGCCATCATCCTCAAGGCCGAGCACCACGAGCCCGAGGAGGTGAACCGCTACTATCGGGCGGCCAACGTCTGTATGGTCACCAGCCTCCACGACGGCATGAACCTGGTGGCCAAGGAGTACGTGGCGGCCCGGGACGACGAGCGGGGTGCCTTGGTGTTGAGCCAGTTCACCGGCGCGGCCCACGAGCTGCACGAGGCCCTGATTGTCAACCCCTACCATGTGGAGCAGACCGCCGAGGCCCTCCACCGGGCCCTGACCATGCCCGATTACGAGCAGCGGGAGCGGATGCGGAGCATGCGCGCCCTGGTGCGGGACTTCAACGTCTACCGCTGGGCGGGGAGGATGCTTCTGGATGCCGCTCGGGTCCGCCAGCGGGAAAAGCTGGCCGCCCGGATTGGGCAAACGTCGTGACCGGGGAGGGGACGATGACCTACCTGTTCAGCAATTCAGGGAGAAGGGAGCTCCGGGCTTTCATCGAGAGCACGACGCTCTTCGCCTTCGACCTGGACGGGACCCTGGCGCCGATCGTCGCCGATCCCGCCGGGATCGTGATCCCTTCGGAAATCCGGACGCGGTTGATTCATCTGGACCGGATGGCGCCCGTCGCGATCATCACCGGCCGTTCCCGTGCCGATGCCCTGGCGCACCTGGGGTTCGTTCCCCGCTTCCTGATGGGTAACCACGGTGCTGAGGGGCTTCCCGGTGGCGATGAGTCGGAGCGGGAATTCGTTTGTTTCTGCCGCGGCTGGAGAGAGCAGTTGGGAATTCTCCTGCTTGCCGACGGCAGCGCCGGTGTCGTCATTGAGGACAAGGGTGCAACGTTGTCGCTTCACTACCGGGGCTCTCCGGACCCGGAGCGGGCGCACCGGGAGATCCTGGAGGCGGTCAGTCGGCTGGAACCCAGTCCCCGGCGGGTCTCCGGCAAGTTTGTGGAGAATCTGGTGCCGCGGGATGCCCTCCACAAAGGGGAAGCGCTCCTTCGCATCATGGAGTATCTGGGGTGTCGCCGCGCCATCTTCGTGGGCGATGACGTGACGGACGAGGATGTGTTCCGTCTCCGGGATGACAGAATCTTCGGCATACGGGTGGGGATGAGGGCCGCAAGCGCCGCCCGCTTCTTCATCCGTGAACAGGGCGAGATCGGAGCCCTGCTCGATGAAATCATGGCGGTTCTGGAAACGTCCGCCGGGGGGAATCTCTCCTCAACCGGCCCATGACCTTCAACCGGACCCGCTCAACATCCTCTTCTGGGTGTTGGCCACGATCTTAATCCCCCGGTTCTGGCCGTTTTAGCAAGGAGGCTCAATGGAAACGCTCCGAGACACTATGGCTCAGATCAGGCAATTCCTCGATGTTCCCCTCGTGAAGCTGGGTCCGGTGACCGGGCCATTATCCAGCTGGTGGTGCTGGTGGCGCTCCTCTTCTACCTGTCGGGGAAGCTCCGGACCTGGATCTTGGAGCAGTTCCTCACCCGCACCCGGATGGGGGTGGGTGCCCGCCGGGCCACCGGCTCCATCATCCGCTACACCGTCATCGCCATCGGGTTTGTCGTTATCCTCCAGACCGCCGGCATTGATCTTACCACACTCAACGTTCTGGCCGGCGCCGTCGGCATCGGCCTCGGCTTCGGCCTCCAGAACATCGTCAGCAACTTCGTCAGCGGCATCATCATCCTCTTCGAGCGCCCCATCAAGGTCGGTGATCGGATCGTGGTGGGAAACGTGGAGAGTGACGTGGTTAATATCGGCGACAGCGGCCTCAACTTCGAGCTGCGGGTCTGGAGCACCACCCTCATCCACCGACGTGGGCTTTTGAAGAGCAACCTCAACTACGCCATCTACACGTCGTTTAACGAGCACGGGATCGGGATCCCGTTCCCCCGGCGCGATATCCGTATTCTGCGGGACAGAGCCGGTGCGGAGCCGACCGGCGGTAATTCCGAATCGTGAGGGTTTTTGACGGGGCGCCAATGACTGTGCCCCATGACGTGGTAAACTGATTGTATCGATGCTGGTTATGCCCTTGAGAGGATATCTCTGCATATCATCCCCGAAAGGAGACGGATCATGAGCACCAGAGACGAGTTCGTCAAGAAGTTGCACGTGAAGCTGGAGGAGTGGAACGCCGATATCGACAAGCTTTCGGCAAAGGCGAGCGAAGTGAAGGTGGAACTCAGGCAGGATTACGCCGAGCAGCTTGAGGCGCTGAAGGCGAAGCAAGCGGTGGCCCGTCAGAAGTTAGAGGAACTGCAGAAGTCCGGGGGGAGTGCCTGGGAAGACCTGAAGGCGGGCATCGAACTGGCCTGGGCCGCGGTTGGCGAGGCCCTCGATTCGGTCAAGTCCCGGTTCAAGTGAGCCCGGGCGTCGGGGGACTCACCTCCGAAGCCCCAACATCAGGGTAGTTGCGACAAGAGGAACACGGCGGGGCGATCGTGGCATCACGACGCCCCGTTGACGCATGGGCGGGTCGGACCCCTTTCGGCAGGAGACCTCGGAATGTACCCGGAACTAGATAAGATAGAAACAAGCTACAAGCTAACTGGGGACAAACACATCCTACAAGTCTAAGCCGACTGTTATCATTATATTTCTACCGCAATGGAGCTTTTCGCTTCGAATTTCCTTGCAAAGGCACAAACACAAAAAAGCCCAAGGATGCTGTATCCATGGGCTTTCGTCATTATCTCTAAGCTCACTCGCTCTACCGACTGAGCTACTGGGGAATGAGTTGTTTCCGCAGGTTGTTAACCCTGCGGTGCTTTTTGCTGGGTTTTGACTACAAGCACATGTTGTAAATGCCTGAATTTACGTCCCGATAACCTTGTAGCATAAAGCGAAGATTCTTGTATCACACCGGATTTGGGATGTCAATAACAAGATTCCCATGCCGCAATTATCTGCTCAGTCCTTCAATAGAATTTTTTACCACACCATATTGGGGTGTCACAGTATTCCTAGTTGATGGCGCAGGGCTGACCGCCTGAAGGACGTACCATAACAATCATCCCTGCCCGCGCTTGATAAATGTCCCCTTTTCGTATTCCTCGAAGGCAATCCGGAGTTCCTCCTGGATATTCATGACGATGGGACCGTACCAGGCGATTGGTTCGCCGATGGGCCGGCCCGAGACCAGAAGAAAACGGACCGGCTTCTCCTGGGCGGTAATCTCCACCTCGTCGCCATCCCCGTAGAGAATGAGGTTTTCCGGGCCGCAGGCGCAGTCCCGCTTCATGTCGAAGTAGTTGACTCCCACCACTTCATGGGCATAGGCGTTGCGCTCCGGGTCGAAGTATCCCTCTTCATCGGCCACGTAGGCGAAAATCTCGTGCCCGCGCCTGATGGGGAGGGTAAAGGTCGTTTCCGGCGGCACCGTGACGTCCAGGTACGAGGGATCGATGACCACGTCCCCGACCGATCCCCGGACGCCGTTGATCTCGCCACAGATGACCTTTGCCCGGACATCCCCCTTGAGCATGAGGTCGGGAAAGTGATGCCGAGAGCTATGGCGGAAGGGGGCTCACGCCCGGAACGTCCGTTCCACGATCGCCCGGTTGTAGGCGGCAATGACTTCCCGTCGCGACAGAATCCCGATAACCTTTCCATTGCCGGAATCGACAACCGGCAGTTCTTCGATGGGGGTGAGGTCCATCTTCCTGAGCGCAGCAGCGAGGCTTTCGTCGCCCATCACGGTGATGACGTCGGCGGTTGCCATTTCCCCGAGGGGAACCGTATCCAGGATGTCCGGTTCGAAGGCGACGCCCAGGAAGTCATGGATCGTGACGACGCCTGTCAGGCCGCCGCCGGCGTCTACCAGGGGAAATGAGTGCTGGCGAGGGGTATGGGCGCGTTCCAGAAACTCACGGATGGTCATCGATTCGGGGAGAACCTCCGCGTCGTGCATCATGACTCCCCTCACCTGGATCTTCTCCAATACCGTCTCCTCGCGCCCCGCTCTCAGGTCGATCCCCCGGGCTGCCAGGTCGGCAGTGTCGATGCCGTCCTTGCGGAAGTGGCGGGCCACGGCGGTGCCGATAGAGCAGGCGAGCATGATCGGAATGATAACCTTGTAGGAGCCGGTCATCTCAAACAGGAGGAAGATGCCGGTCATGGGCGCATGGGTGACCGAGGCGAGGAACGCCCCCATTCCCACCAGGGCATAGGCCCCCGGCGTTGCGGTATGGAGCGGAAAGAGGAGGTTTGCCAGGAAACCGAAACTCATGCCGGTCACTGACCCTATGAAAAGCGACGGGGCGAAGGTTCCCCCCGGCAGCCCCGAGCCGATCGTGACACAGGTGGCGGCCATCTTCCCGACGATGAGGAGCGTGACAAGGAGCCATCCCACGTCGTTGCCGACGGCCTTTTCAATGAATCCGTAACCGTTTCCCTGGACCTGGGGAAGGAGGACCCCGACACAGCCGGCGAGAAATCCCCCGAGTAGCGGCTTCCAGAGGGGATTCACCCGGAGTTGCTCGAAAAACGCCCTGGTTTTTCCATAGCCGGTTATGAAGAGGGCCGCGAGACAGCCGCACACGATTCCAAGGAGGGCATACAAGGCCAGTTCCAGGGGGTGGACGAGCTGGTAGGCCGGTACGTCAAAGGCGGGGATGTCGCCGTACATGGCCCGGGAGACGACCGTGGCCATGCCGGATGAGATGACGATGCTCGTGAAAGAGGAAAGCTCGAAGCTGGAGAGAAGGACGATCTCGTGGGCAAAAAAGACGCCGGCGAGGGGGGCGTTGAAGGTGGCTGCCACGCCGCCGGAAACTCCGCAGCCGATCAGGATCTTGAGCCGTTCCTCCGGCATGCCGAGCAGATGGCCCACCACGGAGCCGGCCGTGCCGCCGATCTGGGCGATGGGGCCTTCCTGGCCGGCCGAGCCGCCGGAGCCGATGGTGAGGGCCGATGAAATCCCCCTGGTGAACATGAGCCGCAGGGGAAGTCGTCCCCCCCTCAGGTTGACCCTCTCGAGGAAACGGGGGAAGCCGAAGGCCATGTCCTCTCGGTACCAGATGAAGAGGGGGAGCATGATGGTCGCGCCGATGACGGGAAAGGCCAACGCCCAGAGCCGGCTTGCGTCCCAGGTGTCGGGGGAATAGCCGGTCAGTCGGGCACCGTTGTCGATGATGAGCCAGCGGAAAAAATCGATGCACGAACGGAAGGCGTAGTTGCAGAGTCCCGCCAGGAGCCCTATCCCCACGGCCAGGACTGCCATGAGGGTGCTCTCGCTGATCCGCAGACGGGAGAGGAGGGCCAGGACACTCCGCCGTAGCCGAACGAACCGGCGAAGCAGGTGGAGGTCGTGGATCAGGACCAATGGCGTGGGCCAGAGCGGAGCTCGTCGAGGGGGTTGTTGTTTCATGGGCACGCAGATTTTATACTGACGCCACGGGAATTGCGCAACTGATTTTCCCAGCGCTGTTCTAACGCGGCGGCGCGGACTATTCCCCGTATTCCCGCAGCACCGTCTCGATCCCCTTCAGGGGGGACGAGGCCGTTTCGGGGCGGTTGCCCAGGGCGAAACCGAGGTCGCGGAGCGCCCTGTCGAGCAGGAACGAGCGGAGGAGGGTCGCCAGGTCGTTCCGGTCTGCCGGAACGAGGGGACTGTTCCCCATCCGTTCGAGGTACCCCGCGAGGTAGCGGCAGCTCACGTGGTAATAGCAGGCATCCGCCCACGGCTCCAGAAGCTGGACGTCTCCGGAACGGCCGTTCCCATGCCGTGCGAGGGCAGTCAGCGTGGCAGCGTGGAAGGAGCGGATCATTGATGCCACGTCCCTCAGGGGAGAGCGCTTGATGCGGCGCTCGCTGAGGGTCCGGTCCGGCTCCCCCTCGAAGTCGAGGATTACGAAATCCTTGCCGGTGAAGAGCGCTTTCCCCAGGTGAAAATTGCCGTGGATGCGGATCTTCATCGTCCCTATCCGCCGGCCGACGATTTGGGCCAGCCAGGAGAGAATCTCCTTTTCGGCCCCCAGGACCCGGTCAGCCGGTTCACGGTCGTCGATCGGCAGAAGATTGCGGTTCTGGGACAGGAGCTGAAGGGTGCGCCGTGCCTGGTTGCGCATGGACTGGTACACGGAGCGCTGGTAAATGGTTGAATACGCCTCCGGTTTCCAGGCCGGATCGTTTCCCCCCGCGGCAAGGGCCAGGTGGAGTTCGGCGGTTCTACGCCCGAGAAGTCCCGCCATTTCCAGATAGAAGCCGCCAATGAGATTCGCGACCAGTTCCGGAACGGTGCATGCGCTGCCGTCCAGGAGGCTCGAGAACCGCTTCGGTGGCGGAGGGAGCTCGCCCCGGCGGGAGAGAATCCGCTCGAAGTACTGGCCGAGGAGGTGGAGCGCGAGCCGCCAGCCGTTCCCCTGGTTATTCACATATCCCTGCACAAGGCCAATGGTGCATGGTTCGGCGCCGGGATGGCGCAACTCGAGGCTCCCCTGGAAGGGGACAATGTTGGGGTAGCGGGACTTTTCCGTAAGAAACCGGACCAGCTCCACCTCCGAATTTACCCCCGGTTCCACCGTGCGGTACAGTTTGAAAACGTGCCGATCACCATAGAGGATGACGCTGCTCGTCTCTTCTCCCGGGACGAGTTCGGAAATGAAATGTGCCGTTCCCTCCATCCGTTCGATGCTGCCTCCTCCCCTGTGGAGCGGTACAAGGAGGCTCTCCCGTTTGCCGTGAAGCCGGTGCCGGCCAAGGGCCAGGGCGAGGAGCGCGTCGCGGAACTCCCGGTCGTAGACCGCGTCGCAGAGAATCCCCTCCTCGTCCCCCACAGAGAGGGCCGCAATGGCCGCCTGCGGCGATTCGGCATCGACCCGTTTCGCCCCGGCGCCCCGGAGAAACGCAACGGGGATCAGGTAGGTTTCCGGCGCGCCGTTCTGGTAACGGACCTCCAGGAAGAAGAGGGGAAAGACCTGGTCTGATGTCCGCAGCAGCACAGTGTCGCGCAGGGCATAGCCGATGATTGCCCGGGCTTTCCCCCGGAACCAGCCGCTTCGGTTCAGGTAGTCGGTGGTCGCCCGTTCCAGGCGGGTGTCCCCTCCGGTATGCTGGAGGGCCTCCCACCAGGGGAGTCCTCCCGGGAGGCTGATCCGCGGCAGTTCTCCCTCTGGCAGGCGTGGCGACTCTGCACGGCTCAGGATGAACCAGAAATGGTCGTGGGGGCCCAGGGTGAGGGGGTAGGGGATTTCGCGGATGACCGGAAACCGGTTCCGGCTGAAGAGGTCTGCTGGCGATATGCCGGCGAACTCCTTCAGGTCGAGGCTCACGGCCTGGGCGAAGCGGGAGAGGTTTCCCACCACGAGGATCACCTCGTCTTCGTGGCGCCGGAGAAAGGCGAGGACCCGGTGATTGGCCGGATAGAGCAGCTCCAGGGTGCCGCTGCTGAAGGCCCGGTGGCGGCGGCGCACGGCGATGGTGCGGCGCATCCACCATAAGAGCGACGTGGGGTTGCGCTCCTGGATCTCCACGTTTACCGCCTCGTAGTGGTATTCGGGGTCGATGATGACCGGCAGGTAGAGCCGCTGGGGGTTGGCGCCGGAGAAGCCGGCGTTGCGGTCGGGGCTCCACTGCATGGGGGTGCGGACGCCGTTGCGATCCCCCAGGTAGTAGTTGTCCCCCATGCCGATCTCGTCGCCGTAGTAGATGATGGGGGTGCCGGGGAGCGAGAAGAGAAGGGCGTTCATCAGCTCGATCTTCCGCCGGTCCCGCTCCATGAGCGGAGCGAGGCGCCGCCGGATCCCCAGGTTGATCCGGGCCTTCGGGTCGGCGGCGTAGATGCGGTACATGTAGTCCCGCTCTTCGTCGGTGACCATCTCCAGGGTCAGCTCGTCGTGGTTGCGGAGGAAAATGGCCCACTGGCACCCCTCGGGGATGGAGGGGGTCTGGTCGATGATGTCGATCACGGGGAAGCGGTCCTCCATCTCGATGGCCATGTACATACGGGGCATGAGGGGGAAGTGGAAGAGCATGTTGCACTCGTCCCCCTCGCCGAAGTAGGCGATGGCGTCTTCGGGCCACTGGTTGGCCTCGCCGAGGAGCATCCGGTTGGGAAACGAGGCGTCCACGTGGGCTCGGAGCTTCTTCAGGAATACGTGGGTTTCGGGGAGGTTCTCGCAGTTGGTCCCCTCGCGCTCGAAGAGGTAGGGGACCGCGTCGAGGCGCACCCCGTCCACTCCCATCCCGAGCCAGTAGTCGATGACCCGGAGCATCTCTGCCTGGACCTTGGGGTTGTCGTAGTTGAGATCGGGCTGGTGGGAGTAGAACCGGTGCCAGTAGTAGGCCTTGGCCACCGGATCCCAGCTCCAGTTGGAGGTTTCGAAGTCCTGGAAGATGATCCGGGTTCCTTGGTAGCGGTCGGGGTTGTCACTCCAGACGTAGTAGTCGCGGTGGGCCGATCCCGGTTTGGCCCGGCGGGCCCGCTGGAACCAGGGGTGCTGGTCCGAGGTGTGGTTGAGGACCAGCTCAGTGATGACCCGGATGCGGCGGGCGTGTGCCGCCCGGAGGAACTCCCGGAATTCCCGCAGGGTGTTGTAGCTGGGGTTCACGCTGTAATAGTCGGCGATGTCGTACCCGTCATCCCGTAGCGGCGAAGGGTAGAAGGGGAGGATCCAGATGGCGGTGATCCCCAGGGATTGGAGATAGTCGAGCTTCCCCATGAGGCCCCGGAAGTCCCCCATGCCGTCGCCGTCCGAGTCGGCGAAGGCCTTGACGTGGAGCTGGTAGATAATGGCGTCCCGGTACCAGAGGGGATTGCCGCTCCGCAACGGTTCTCTGCGTGCCATGGGGTACCTCCTTGTCACTCATCCCTTCATGCTTCCAGCAGGGCCACGGGAAAATCCGAGAGCACGGCGGAAAGGGGGAGGGTCGCCATTCCCTCCTGCTGCGACATCGCGACTCGCTCGCCGGTGAAGATGTTGCGGCAGGCGCGGCCGCTCCCCGCGGCAGGGATGACGAGCCGCGTATCCTCCCAGACCGCGGCACCCAGGGGGGGAACCCCCAGCCGGGTGAAGAAGCGCGGAACCACGGCAATGGCCATCGCGCCGTCGTGGCAGCGCGCGAAGGCGCAGACGTTGTCGCTCTGTTCGCCCTGAACCTCAAGCGGAAGGTATGTGCCGAGCTCGAAGAGGGAGCGGTGCGCACGGCGATGGGAGAGGGCCTTCCCGATGAGGAATAGCTTCACCCGGCCGTCGGCCATGGTTTCGAGGAGCTCCCGCGTCAAGGCACGGGGGCCCCGCTCCTCCTCCGCAGTCCGCAATCCATCGAGCATGGCGATCCGCTTCGCGAAATCCACCGGCCGGCGGTTGTCCGGGTCCACGAGGCTGAAGTCCCAGAGCTCGTTTCCCTGGTAGAAGTCGGGGACGCCGGGCGAGGCCACCTTGAGCAGGGTCTGGGAGAGGGAGTTCAGCATCCCGCAGCGGATGAGGGGGGGAAGGGTCCGCCGCAGGTCGGCAAGGAAGTTGTTGGCGGTGACGTCCTGGAGGATGGTGTCAACGAAGTGGAGCGCCGCCTCTTCGTAGACCGAATCCGGGTTGATCCAACTCGTGTTCACCTTGGCCTCCCGCATGGCCTTGAGCATGTACTCCCTGATCCGTCCCACGAAAACGTCCCGTTCATTCCCCGTGAAATCCTCTGCCGGCCAGGCGCCGACGATGGTCTGGTAGAGGAGGCACTCCTCGTTGCGGCTCGGCACCTTGATCCCCTGGACGGTCGCCTTGTGGGGGCGGTTCATCCGACTCCAGCGCATGAGGCAGTCGTGCCACGCTCCAGGGTCCTCCGAGAGGACGCAGATCCGGGCGCGGACATCCTCGCTCCGCTTGGTGTCGTGGGTGGAGGTGGTAAGCAGCGCCGTCGGGATGCTCCTGGCCCGCTCGATGTTCTGGCCGTGGAAGGCCTCGATGGTGATGCCGAAGCGCTCGGGGGTTCCTCCCACCTCGTTGAGGGCGACGAGCCGGTTGTAGACGTAGAAGGCGGCATCCTCCAGCCCCTTGGCCATGACCGGTCCGGTGAGCTGCTGGACCCTCATGACAAAGTCGAGCCACTGCTCCTGCTCATCCCCGCTGGTGCTGTCATGGAAGCGGAGCAGGAGCACATCCTCGATGAAGGTGAAGATCGATTCGCTCATGGCCGGATTGCGCCGCTTGGCCCTGGCCACGGCATATTCGATGTACTGGCGGTCCCGGTCGGCCACCTTGCGGGTTGCCGTGTAGGTCCGGTAGACGGGGAAATGGGCGATCACCTCTACCAGGGCCTTGGTGAGGCTCCCGAGGGTGAAATCGCGGGTGTGGCGGTTGGTCTCCGAAAGCTTGTTGAGGTAGTGCCCCAGGGTGTTGATTTCGCCCCCCATGGAGAACTTCATGACCTGCTTCTTCTTCTGGTAGGCGATCTCGGGGAAATCGGGCTTTTCGTGGATGAACCGCGCGTAGATGGTGTCGAGCCGGCGGCCGTTGCGGGTATCCACCAGGAGGCCGGTCGCGGCGTTGGCGAATTCGTACCCCGTGGTGCCGTGGACCGGCCAGTCCTCGGGGAGCCGCTCGTTCTTCATGAGAATTTTTTCGCCGATGATGTAAAAGGGCTTGATCCGGGGCGAAACCTCCAGCATCTCGTCGTAGAGCTGAAGGATCCCCTCGGCGAGAGTTCCCGCGGGTTCTTCCTCTTCCCTGGCCCTGCTCCTGTTCCCGAGGCCTGCCAGGCGAGTCTCCAGGAAGCAGCTCCGCTGGAGCCGCCGAAAATAGTCAGTGGGGTTGTAGAGCCCGTCGGCGTGGTCGATCCGCAGCCCCGTCACCTTCCCTTCCCGCACCAGTTCCAGCACCAGCCGATGGGTCTCCTCGAAGACCCGGGGGGTCTCCATCCGGATGGCACCGAGGGCGTTGATGTCGAAAAAGCGGCGGTAGTTGATCTCGTCGGTGGCGGTTCGCCAGTGGGCGAGGCGGTAGACCTGCTGGCGCAGGATTCCGTCCAGCAGGTCGAAGCTGCGGGGATTTCCCTTCTCGCCATTGAAGATCCGGACATTCTCATCGATGAACGTCTTGACGGGCCAGTAATCGCGGCAGAGGGCCGCGAGCCGCAGCTTGATCACCTCCTTTTCCCGATAGCGCTCCCGGATCAGGTCCGGATCGCGCTCCGTGTAGAAGGGGAGGTGAGAGATGGCGGTGACGATGCTCAGAAGCTCCTGGTACGCCTCGTGATCAGGGGGGAGGAGCCGCTCCAGTTCCTGGAGCCGGTGGGTGAGGAGGGGGCAGTAGGTCTTGGGGATGATGGGGAACCGGTGCTCGTAGTAGCTGATGAAGAATGCCCCTTCTTCGAAGGAGAGGGCCAGTTCCCCCTTTTCCAGAGCCGTTCCGTACTGGTCGCCGAGAACCGGAATGAGCACCTTGTCGGCCAGTTCTTTCTTGACCGGCGACCAGTCCACATCGAAAAAGGCCGCGTGGGGTGAGCTGGGGCCGTTTTCCAGCAGGTCGAGCCACCGCTCGTTGCCTCCCCCCTCGACGCACATGTGGTTCGGGACGAAGTCGAGTACCTGCCCCATGCCGTGGCGCCCGAGGCAGTCGCAGTAGGAGTCGAAATCCTCCCGGGTGCCGAGTTCCGGGTTCAGGCGGTTATGGTCGACGATGTCGTAGCCGTGCATGCTCCCGGCCCGGGCCTTGAAGAAGGGGGAGGCATAGACGTCGCTCACCCCCAGGGCGCTCAGGTAGGGAACGATCCGCTCCGCATCCTGGAAGCGGAACCCTTCGTTGAACTGGAGGCGGTAGGTTGCCGTCGGTATCCGTGCCTTGGCAAGGTTCGTCTGGTTCATGGGTGACTCCGTGGGGTGCCGTGGCTCTTACCCTGTGCCGTAGAGCGTGACGCTGAAGGGCGCGAGGGTGAGGCCTGCGCCATCGCCGTCAGCGCCGATCCGTTCCGGCGCGATGCCCCCCGGACCGCCCCAGCTCTTCCCGGCCGAATCGAGGAGCTTGCGGCATTCGCCGTGTCTGAAGGGGAGCCGGACGCTGCGGGGAGTTTTCCCCAGGGCGAAGAGGGTGATGAGTTCTCTCCCGCCATGGCGATAGTGGAGGGCGATGACCCGGTCCGCTTCCAGCCCGGCCACCGCCACCTCCTCCCGCTCGGGGCGGCGCAGGTGCGGAAGCTCCCGGCGGAGCCGGATCACTTCCCGGTAAAAGGCGTACAGGGAGCGGTGCCACCCCTGGTGACGGCGCTCCGGGTCGATTCTGGCGGCGAGGAAGGTCTCTTCGGCCTGGGGGTCAGGCACCTCGGCCTCCCAGCCGAAGGAGGCGAACTCTTCCCGGCGCCCCTGCCGCACCGCCTCCGCCAGGTCCGGGTCGCCGTGGCTCGTGAAGTAGGGAAAGGGTGCGGTTTCGCCGTACTCCTCCCCCATGAAGAGAAGGGGGAGGTAGGGGGAGAGGATGACCGCGCCGGCGGCCAGCTTGAGCTGCTCCAAGGAGAGGCGGAGCGAGGGGCGGTCCCCCCGTGGCCGGTTTCCCACCTGGTCGTGGTTCTGGGAGAAGACCACCAGCTGCCGGGGTGGACGGGCCGCCGACGGGCTGCCGTGGCGGCGCCGGCGGTGGCGGGAGTAGTGGCCGGAGTAAACGAACCCTTCCCGGAAAGCCTTCTCCAGGTGGCCGAAGAGGCCGAAATCCGCGTAATACCCCTGACGTTCCTTAGTGAGGTACGTCATGAGCCCGTGGTGGAAATCGTCGCACCACTGGGCGTGGCAGCCGTGTCCCCCCCATTCCGGCGGCGTGATGGTCCGCACGTCGTTCAGGTCGCTCTCGGCGATGACGTGGACCTTCCTCCCCAGCTGTCGGGCCAGGGAATCGACCGCCTGGCTGATGTCAAGAAGGATGTGGCGGGCGCTGAAGTCGTAGATGCCGTGGATGGCGTCGAGGCGCAGGCCGTCCACGTGGTACTCGCTTACCCAGTGGAGGGCGTTGGCGATCACGTAGTGGCGCACCCCGTTGCTGTCGGGTCCGTCGAAGTTGACGGCATCTCCCCACGGCGTGCGGTAGCGGTCGGTGAAGTAGGGGGCAAAGGGGTGGAGATAGTTCCCCTCGGGGCCGAGATGGTTGTAGACCACGTCGAGGATCACGGCGAGCCCTCGCCGGTGGCAGGCGTCCACCAGGGCCTTGAGCCCCTTCGCTCCTCCGTAGGCGTGGTGCGGGGCAAAGGGGAAAACCCCGTCATACCCCCAGTTGCGGTTGCCGGGAAACTCCGCCACCGGCATGAGCTCCACCGCGGTCACCCCCAGTTCCACCAGGTAATCGAGGCGACTGATTGCCGCCGTGAAGGTACCCACGGGGGTGAAGGTCCCCACGTGGAGCTCGTAGGTGATCAGTTCTTCAAGCTTCAGCCCCCGCCACTGGCCATCGGTCCAGCAGAAGGAGACCGGAGCCACCACTTGGGATGGACCGTGGACCCCGTCGGGCTGGCTCCGTGACGCGGGGTCGGGACGCCGGAGAGTGCCGTCCAGCAGGTACCAGTAACGGTCTCCCGAGGCCATGCCGGCGATGGTCCCCTGGAAGTATTCGCCGGCCCGGGAGAGGGGGTACGATGCCTCTTCCCCGCAGCGGATGACCGCCACGGACTCGGCCAAAGGAGCCCATACCCTGAAGCGAACTCCCCCGGCAAGGGGGGTCGCCCCCATGTCCAGATGCCACTCTCCCATGTTCACACCTTCCCTGTGCCGTCAGCCGGGTTATGGCTGCGCCGGTGCGCGGCCGTTTTCCGGCAGGGTAAGAGGGCCGACTCCGTGGCCCCCGCCTGCTGCAATCATCTCTGAAAGACTAACAGGCAACGGCATGGATGCAAAGGGTTCGGCCGAGATGGAGCTAGGGACGGTCTTTGCCAGAGAAATAGCCCTTTTTGACTTAGATCAAACTCAAACCGGGAGGGAGCCTGCAATACTGTCATGCAAGTAACCGCTCACTTGCAAAGAGACCGACCATGAAACCACGAAAAAAAGAGCCCACGGAAGTAAGGCGACAGCAGATTACCGAGGCGGCCCTCAGGATTATCGGAACGAAAGGAATAAGCGGCGCAACAACAGCGGAGATCGCCTCTGCGAGCGGCATCTCCGAAGGAAACCTTTACCGGCACTTCAAGGGGAAGGAAGAGATCCTCGGGTCAGTGATCGACAAGATCGGAAACGATCTCGCATCGATTCTCGATGCCGCTGCGGATATCGCCGAACCACTGCGCAGACTTGAGGAAATCTTCAAGCGGCACCTCTCGTACATCGAAGAGCATGTGGGCATTCCCCGCACCATCTTCACCGAGGAGGTTCTGGTGCTGAACGAGACCCTCCGGGAAAAAGTCAGGGGAAATCTCATGCACTATTTCAGGGGGATCAGCGCCGTTATCGAACAGGGACAGGAAGCGGGGGCATTGAACAGGGAAATGGACCCGAACGCTCTGGCCACCATGTTCATCGGCACGGTCAATTTTACCGCCCTGCGGTGGGTAATGAACAAGTTTTCCTCGAAACTGAGCGATGAGGGGGAAAGGCTCTGGGAAACCTTTGTGAAGTCGCTCGTCTGCAAGGTGTGAGATTGCAGGCAAGATCTTCCAACTCGCTCACTAGTGAGCGCTAACTTGCAGGGAGGCGGGTTATGACCAAAAGTGCAACAAAACACCATGGGGGAATAAAGCGGGAACAGATTCTGGACGCCGCACTCGGCATTATTGCCCAGAATGGGGTTAAAACCCTGACGCCGACCGCCATTGCAGGGGAAATCGGCATAACGGAGGCCACCCTCCACCGTCATTTCACTAACGAGGATGAAATCCTCAGTGAAACAGTCGGGAGGATCGGCGCAGAACTCATGAAAAATCTCGATTACATTTACGACAGTGATCCTTCTGTCGTTGTCAGCCTGAAAAGGTTTTTCATCCTGCACCTCGACTACATCAAGGCAAATATGGGAATTGTGCGGCTTGTCTTCTCCGGGGGCATCTTCATGGCCGGGGAAGGGTTGCGGGAAAAGGTGTCAGAGGTTGTCGACACGTATTCAACCGAATTAGAGGCGCTCATTCAGCACGGAAAAAAGACTGGCGCCATCGGGCATGTTGTTGATCCGGCGGCCGCCGCCTCGATGCTGATAGGAATGGTGCTGGCAATGACCCTCAAATGGTCGCTGAACGGTTATTCCTTTTCCCTGGTCAATGAAGGGATGAAGCTCTGGCGCAATTACGAGGAATATCTGACTTCGGGGATTTTGCGGACTCAACCTTCATAACGGAGACGGGCATGAAAAGGTTAGTGATCTTGATGGGGATGGTTCTTCTGCCGCATGGAGTCTTTGCAGAGGCTGGCGTGCCGGCCTTCACCCTTTCCCGGGTGATTGATTTCGCCCTGGAGAACGAGCCGAAGCTTTCGGTCTTGGGCAAGGATATCGAGGCGGCAAAACACACCGTCGACGCCGCCAAGGGGGGGAGGTGGCCAAGGCTCGATCTGGAGGCAGGCATCACGCGCTACCGCTATGCCGCTCCCATCACCCCTATCTCCGGGGCCCCGCAGAATGGCGGAGGATTCCCCCCCTTCGACAAAGACATCTACGATGCGTCGCTGACCCTGAAGCTTCCCATCTACCGGGGGGGACGCCTGGTGAAAAACGTGGAGATTGCGGAGATCAACCGGCTGATTGCGGAGCGGGCCCTTCATCAGGGGAGACAGGAGCTGGTCTTCAACGTCACGAGCGTCTACTGCAAGATCCTGGAGCTGGAGGAGCTCCTCAAGGCCCACGAGCAGAATGTGCGGCAACTCGAAGAGCACCGGCGAGTCACCGAGCAGTTTGTCAAGGCCGGGAGCGCGGCGCGGGTGGACCTCATGAAGACCGACGTGGAGCTCGCCCATGGCCGTCAGCAGGTCCTGGCGACGCAAAACGCCGGCGCTGCCGCCTATGCGCTGCTGCGCTCCCTCATGGGGGTGGACGAAAGCTACCCGCGATTCACCGTGGCCGAAGAGCCTTTCCCTGAAAAGGGGTATCCGCCTGAAGAAAAAGCGGTCGAGGTCGCCCTGCGGCAGCGTCCCGACTACCTGAAGGTAAAGGCGCGGACGGAACTTTTCCAGGCACGGCTCGACCTCGCCAGGGGGAAACGCCTTCCATCCGTGGATGTGGCGGGGGAGTACGGGGAAAGGGCGGGGGATTCCTTGTCGTTCAAGGAGAACTGGAACATCGGTCTTCGGCTCTCCTACCCCCTCTTTGACGGCGGGATAACCAGAGCGGAGATCAAAAAGGGGATGGTGGAGCTGGAGCGGACCGGCGAAGAGCTCCGTGCCGTGCGGCTTTCGATCGTCCGGGAGGTGAGGGAGGCGTATCTTGCCGTCGCCGACGCGGAGAAGAGGCTTGCCGTGGCGCGGGAGGCGATCTCCTCGGCGGAAGAGAACCTGCGGGTAGAGCAGTTGAAGTATGAAACCGGGGTCGGGACGACGAGGGACGTGATCGACGCCCAGACGGCGCTCCTGCGGGCAACGACCGACCGGCATCAGGCCTCCTACGACTTGGCGGCGGCGAAGGCGGCCCTGGACAAGGCCTTGGGGAGCAACGCATACGGGGAGGTGGCCTCACGATGAAAAGGAAACTGATACTTCTAATACTTGTGGTCGTCATTGCGGGTGTTGCCGCTTTCTTCCTGCTGAATCGGAAAAAGGACGATACCGGTATCCTGCTAAGCTCCGGAAACGTGGAGGTGACCGAGGTGGATCTCGGCTTCAAGGTTCCCGGGAGGGTGGAGAGGCTCCTGACCGACGAGGGGAGGAAGGTGGCAGCGGGGGAGGCCGTGGCGGTGCTTGACCGCTCGGAACTCCTGCGCCAGATGGAAGCGCAGCGGGCCGTCATCGACGCCAGCAGCGCCCGGCTCCTGGAACTGCAGCACGGCTCCCGCCCCCAGGAAAAAAGGAGCGCTCGGGCCATGGTCGCATCGGCATCGGCTGATCTGGAAAAGGCTGTAAAGGACCTCGAACGGGCCGAGACCCTCTTCAGAAACGGCGCCATCGCCGCCCAGCAGCGGGACGTCGCCAAGCGTTCCTTCGAGGTGGCAAAGGCCCAGCATGATCATGCCGTGCAGAACGAGAGCCTGGTAAAGGAAGGGCCGCGCCTGGAGACGATCAGGGCGACGGAGGCCCAGGTGCGGCAGGCCGGGGCACAGCTCGGGGTCTACCGGGAGCAGCTGGCGGACATGGAGCTGAAAACGCCGGTAAAGGGGGTGGTCCTGCGGAAAAACGTGGAAGCGGGTGAAACCGTTACCGCCGGGACCCCCATCTTCACTGTGGGGGAACTGGAGCACCCCTGGGTGAAGATCTATGTGAAGGAGGACAAGTTGGGGCTCGTGAAGCTCGGCCAGAAGGCCGAGGTGACGGTCGACACCTATCCCGGCAGGAAGTTCGCGGGGGTGGTGACCTACATCTCCTCCGAGGCGGAATTCACTCCCAAGAACGTGCAGACTCAGGAGGAACGGGTGAAGCTCGTCTTCGGGGTCAAGGTGAGCGTGGACAACCCGAACCAGGAGCTGAAGCCCGGCATGCCGGCCGATGTCAGGATCGTGACCGGGGACCGGGAATCGGGGACCAGGAAATGAACCCGGTCATCCGCACCGACAACCTCACCAAGGGCTTCGGCCCGCTGACCGCCGTGGACGGCCTGACCCTGGAGATCGGCAAAGGGGAACTGTTCGGCCTGGTGGGTCCGGACGGCGCCGGCAAGACCACCACCATGCGCCTTCTGACCGCCATCATGGAGCCTTCGTCCGGCGAGGCATGGGTGGCCGGGCATTCGGTCCGGACAGAAGGAGAGCGGATCAAGGAGCGGATCGGCTACATGTCCCAGAGATTCGGCCTCTACGAAGAGCTGACCGTCATGGAAAACATCACCTTCTACGCCGACCTCTACGAGGTGCCGAAACGGGAGCGGCCGCCGCGCTTCGAGCGGCTTCTCGGCTTCTCCAACCTCACCCCCTTCAGGGACCGGCTGGCGGGAAAACTCTCCGGCGGCATGAAGCAGAAGCTGGGGCTTGCCTGCGCCCTCATCCATACCCCGGAGATCCTCTTTCTCGATGAGCCAACCAACGGGGTCGATCCGGTCTCCCGGCGGGACTTCTGGCGAATCCTCTACGATCTCCTGAAGGAGGGGATCACCATCTTCGTCTCCACCGCCTACCTGGACGAGGCGGAGCGCTGCACGAGAGTCGGCCTCATGCACCGGGGGAGAATCCTGGTCGACGACACCCCGGCGCGGATCAAGGGTTCCCTCGGCTTCCCGATGGTGGAGCTCTGGACCGGCGAGGCAAGGCTGGCGGAGGAGATCGTGCGGGGAACCGACGGGGTGCGGAGCGTGAGCATCTACGGCAACAAGCTCCACGTCTCCCTGGAGCGGAGCGGGATCGAGGAGCTGGTGGCCGGGAGGCTGAAGGGGGAGGGAATCGAGGTGAAGGGGCACCGGCCGATCCTCCCATCCCTGGAGGATGTCTTCATCGCCATGGTGGAGGGGAAATGAACGGAAACGGTACGGCAGTGGAGTTCGAGGGGCTGACCCGGGTCTTCGGCGATTTTACCGCCGTGGATCACATCAGCCTCACGGTCCGCAAGGGGGAGATCTTCGGCTTTCTCGGCCCCAACGGCGCCGGAAAGTCCACCACCATCAAGATGCTCTGCGGCCTCCTCACTCCAACGGCCGGCAAGGGGATGGTGGGGGGCTTCGACATCATGGGGGAAGCGGAGGAGATCAAGAAGACCATCGGCTACATGTCCCAGAAGTTCTCCCTCTACGACGACCTCACCGTTGAGGAGAACATCAACTTTTTCAGCGGGATCTACCGGGTGCCGAGGGAGAAGAAGCGGGAGCGGAAGGAGTGGGTCCTGAAGATGGCGGGGATCGCCGACAAGCGGGGCGCCCTCACGCGGACCCTCTCCGGCGGGTTCAAGCAGCGGCTGGCGTTGGGCTGCGCCATCCTCCACGAGCCCCCCATCATCTTTCTCGACGAGCCGACCTCCGGGGTCGACCCCATCTCCCGGCGCAACTTCTGGCGGCTCATCTACGACATGGCAAGGGAGGGGAAGACCATCTTCGTCACCACCCACTATATGGACGAGGCGGAGTACTGCGACCGGCTCGCCCTCATCTACCGGGGACGGATCATTGCCGAGGGAATGCCCGGCACCCTGAAGGAGCGGCACATGGCCCGGGATGTCCTGGAGATCGAGGTGGAGGGGGTGGTGGAGGCGCTGGAACTCCTCGACAGTCACGGCATCGAAGCGGCCATCTTCGGCAGTGTCCTCCATGCCACCGTGGAAAACTCGGCCGACGATATCCCGCGGATCAGGGAGGCCCTTGCCGGGGGAGGGATCGGGGCCGCGCGGATCGAGAAGATCGTCCCGTCGCTGGAGGATGTGTTCGTGACGTTGATCGAGACGTCGTGAACAATGCTTGCAAAGTCCCCCCGGCTCCCCTTTCATAAAGGGGGGAGCAAAGGAATATCGCCATGAAACTCTCTCGCATCCGTGCCATAGCCAAGAAAGAGCTGATCCAGGTTCTCCGCGACCCCCTGAGCCTCGCCATGGCGTTTCTCATGCCGGTGATCCTCCTCTTCATCTTCGGCTACGCCATCACCATGGACGTGAACAACCTGCGCACCGTGGTCTACGACCTGGACCGAAGCTCCCTGAGCCGGGAGCTCGTGTCCCAGTTCCGGGAGTCGGGGTATTTCACCATTGTCGCCACCCTGGAGCAAGGCGGCGACATCGACGCCGCCCTGGACGCGAACCGGGGACAGGTGGCGCTCTGGATCCCGGAGGATTTCTCCGAGAACCTTCGGAGGGGGAAAAGCACCCCGCTCCAGGTGGTGGTGGACGGAAGCGATTCCAACACCGCCACCATCGCCCTGGGCTACGTGGAGGCGGTTGCGGAGCGCTTCAGTCAGCGGACTTCGGGAGGGCTCGCGACCCCCACCATCGATCCCCGGGTGCGGGTCTGGTACAACCCGGAGCTGAAGTCCCGCAACTACATCATTCCCGGCCTCATCGCGGTGATCATGGCGGTCATCGCCGCCCTTCTCACCTCCCTCACCATCGCCCGGGAGTGGGAGCGGGGGACCATGGAGCAGTTGATCGCCACCCCGGTAAAGCCCACCGAGCTGATCGCCGGAAAGCTCATCCCCTACTTTTTCATCGGTTTCATCGACGTGGCCCTCTCGGTGGCCATGGCGACGCTCATCTTCGACGTTCCGTTGCGGGGGAGCCTCCTTCTTCTCGCCCTCCTCTCCTCGCTCTTCCTCTTCGGCGGACTCTCCCTGGGAATTCTCATCTCCGTGGCCGCCAGGTCCCAGCTTGTGGCGAGCCAGATCGCCATGGTGGTGAGCTTTCTCCCCGCCTTCCTCCTCTCCGGGTTCATGTACGCCATCGCCAACATGCCGACGCCGCTGCGGAACGTGACCCGGGTCATCCCGGCCCGCTACTTCGTCTCGATCCTCAAGGGGATCTTCCTCAAGGGGAGCACCCTCCGGCTCCTGGCGGCGGAAACCGCCCTCCTCGCCCTCTTCGGCGTAGTGGTCTTCATCCTGTCGGTCAGAAAATTCAGGAAAAGGATCGTGTGAGATGTTCGAACGGATAAGAGAAATGGTAATCAAGGAGTTCAGCCAGGTCTTCCGGGACCGGCGGATGAAGGCGATCATCTTCGTCACCCCCATCCTGCAGCTCCTCATGTTCGGCTACGCGGTCACTACAGATGTCAAGAATATCACCACCGCCGTTTATGACCTGGACCGCTCATATGAAAGCAGGGAGCTTGCCCGAAGACTTGAATCCTCGGGCTACTTCACCATCACCTCCACCCCTGCTTCGCCGGAGGAGCTGGGGGAACTCATCGACCGGGGGAAGGTCCTCGCTGCGGTGCAGGTGAACCGCGGGTTCGGCCGCGACCTGGCGCGGGGGATCCCCACGGAGGTGCAGGTGATCGTGGACGGCACCGACTCGAACACCGCCTCTGTCGCCATGGACTACGCCACGCGGGTCATTGCCCGGTTCGGCAAGGATATGGGGAGCCGGGCGATGACCCGGCCCCTCGCGAAGACGGGGAGAGTCGATCTCCGCCCCCGTGCCTGGTACAACCCGGATCTTCGGAGCCGAAACTACAACGTCCCGGGGGTCATCGCCATTATCATCATGCTCACCTCTCTGCTGCTCACCGCCATGGCGGTGGTGCGGGAACGGGAGATCGGGACCATGGAGCAGCTCATGGTAACCCCCCTGAAACCGGTGGAGCTGATCCTGGGGAAGACCATCCCCTTCGCCGTCATCAGCTTCTTCGACATGGCACTGGTGACCACGGTCGGGGTCTTCTGGTTCGGCATCCCCATAAAGGGCTCCCTGCCGCTTCTCACCCTCGCTACCGGCATCTACCTCCTGTCGGTCCTCGGGGTCGGGCTCTTCATCTCCACCATCTCCCGGACGCAGCAGCAGGCCCTCATGGCCACCTTTCTCTTCTACATCCCGGCGGTGCTCCTCTCCGGCTTCATGTTCCCCATCGAGAACATGCCGGAGGCGATCCAGTACGGCACCTTCCTCAATCCGCTCCGCTACTTCCTGGTCATCATCCGGGGGATCTTCCTGAAGGGAAACGGCATCGGTGTCCTCTGGCCCCAAATGGCCGCGCTCCTGGCCCTGGGGGTGGCGGTCATGTCCCTGAGTGCCCTGCGGTTCCGCAAGAGACTCGGCTGAGATGGAGGTGTCCGTGGCGATGAACGCGACGGGAAAAGGGGACGGTTTTTGACCTCGGTCAAGGAATTACAAGTCGGTACCGGGTATATAAGTGTAGAATAAAACATGGCAATTTAATGAAAGGGCAACACGCGACCATGAAATTTTCGCATGTACCCATACAGGCCGTGGCCATGGTGATGGTGGTGCTTCACCTGTTCCTCTTCCCCCTGGTCCACGCCCAAGGCCTTGCGTTCGTCGAGCCTGGCGGGCCCCACGCCTCGGATATCGTCTGCCTTGCCACCGATGTTGACGCCGGCCACGACTCCACGGAGGGCCATAACCACAACTCCGGCATCTGCCATCCGGACACCCCTTTTGTCGTCACACATAGTCAATCCCATGCCGTAACGTTGCTCATCATGGAACTCTCCCCTTCCTATGCCGGCAGACTCCTCCTCGGCTATCCCCGGCCCCTGTATATCCCCCCGAGGAATGCTGCCTGACCATGGGCGCCCGGAAAACCATGCGGGCGTGATTACTCCAAACTCAAAAATCAAAGAACAGGAGACAGATAACCATGAACACGAAACATATACTCTCTATCAAAACGGCGGGAATCGCGGCAACCATCGCCCTCTCCCTCGCGCTTCCTCAATTCGTCTCGGCCCATTGCGATACCCTCGACGGGCCGGTCGTTCAGGACGCGCGAAAGGCCATCGAAGCCAAGGATATTACCCCGGTCCTGAAATGGGTACGGCCGACGGATGAACATGCGGTAAAGAGCGCTTTCAACGCGGTGCTGGCCGCCAAGGGGAAGAATGCCGAGGCTGCGGAAACACGATTTTTCACGACCCTCGTCAAGGTCCATCGGGCCGGCGAGGGAGCACCGTTCACCGGCCTGAAGCCTGCCGGAGCGGTGGAGCCCGCCGTCGCCGAGGCGGACAAGGCCCTGGTTGGCGGTTCTGCCGACGCCTTGGTGAAACTGGTCAGCGACGATGTTGCGGCGGGGATCAGGAAACGCTACGAGCATGCCGCGGAGACCTACCGGCATAAGGATGAGAGTGTCGCCCAGGGGCGGGAGTTCGTGAAGGCGTATGTGGAGTTCACCCACTACGTCGAGCGGCTCCATACGGATGCCACCGGCGCGGGCGCCCACGGTGAGCACGGCGGAGACCCCCATGCCGAGCAGCACGGCGGCGCCGGGCATTCCCCGGCCGGGCACGACGCGGCGGAGCACTGATCCAGCCGGATGGACAGGGGAGGCGGGGCAGTGCCCCGCCTCCCATCACGACAATCGCTGTCATTGGTCAGCAAAGAGAGGAACACCCATGCGTTACGGTATCTACAACCTGATCCTGATTCTGCTGTTGCTTGCCCCACTGCCGGCGCAGGCGATTCCCGCCATCACCTGCCATTGCTTCACCGACCGCTCCTACGATCCGGCGAGCCCCACGGTGGCCGATCCGTACTTCCTGGCCACCACCCAGAACTCGTTTTTCGCAACGGCGTTCAATGTGGAAAAAAAGACGATCGTGATGAAGAAACAGCGGGGAACCTCTGCGGATGACCTCTGGGTAGCCTACTGGATCGCGTCCAAATCCCCGGCGTCGCCGGAGTCCCTCCTTGAGGCGAAGAAGTCCAGGGCATCGTGGAAGGATGTCGTGGCATCCCAGGGGATATCGGCCGGCGTCCTCGGCCCCCGGTTCTCCGGCACCCTTGCCGCGAAGGCCCCGGCAGCGCGCCTTGCCGGCGCGGTGGTCGACGAGCTGCTCCTTCGGTACCGGTTGCTGAACGATGGGGAACTGGCGGGGATGCACAAGGATGGCGCCTCCACCCAGGAGCTGATCATTGCCTCCGTCATTGCCCGGAAGACGAAACAACCGGCCCCACAACTCTACCACGAGGTCAAAAGCGGAAAGAAAAGCTGGGGAGCGCTCCTCCAGAATGCGAAGATCGATGCAACCGACATGCAAGGGGAGATCTCGGACCTGCTGAAGGCACAGCCGCGGTGATGGGGCACTGGCGGCCCCAATCAGGTAATTCATTCAGACAATTTGGGAGGCGTATGGTATCCTGAAGCGCTTGAACAAAGCCACTAGTTGAAGGATGCCCATGTATTCCGGACAATTCCTTGCTGTCATCTCCGCGGTGCTCTTCGGCATTTCTCCTGTCTTATGCAAGCTGGTGATCGGTGAAATGTCGCCTGCCCTGTTGGCAGGCCTTCTCTATTTAGGGTCGGGGATCGGACTGCACATCCTTCTGTTGTTTCAGGGGAAAAAATCAATCGAGGAGGTAAAGCGGCTATCCCCGAAGAAGCGGCTTGCCTTGCTGGGTTCGATACTCTCCGGTGGTATTGTCGCTCCGCTCTTTCTTGCCTATGGCATAAAATTGGGCACCGCTTCAGAGGTTTCTCTCCTATTGAATTTTGAAACGGTGGCAACCACACTCATTGCGTGGTTTGTCTTCAGGGAGCATGTGGGCCTCGGCGTGTGGGGGGGCAAGGCGCTTATTCTTCTCGGCTCGGTATTTGTTATTCTTAAAAACGACGGCGCTCTTGCCTTTTCCTCTGCCGGGCTGCTCGTCCTTCTGGCCTGCGCGTTCTGGGGGATCGACAACAACCTGACTCGCGACATCGAGGAGCTGCCGGCAACGGTTCTCGCCAGCATCAAAGGGTTTGGCGCCGGGGCGTTCAACACACTCCTGGCGCTCGCTCTCTCAACCGGAACGGCAACCGTCCCTCAGGTCGCCGGTTCGCTCCTGATCGGCGCCATGAGCTACGGCATGAGCCTGGTTCTGTTCGTCGAGGCGTTGCGGAGAATCGGTTCAGCCAGGACCAGTACCCTCTTTGCCATTGGCCCTTTCATCGGGACGTTCCTCTCCGTTCTCATTCTCGGCGAGCGCCCGCCAGCGACCTATTGGGTTGCCGCGTCACTCATGCTGGCGGGGATAGCGCTCCTCCAGCGGGAAATGCACGGCCACCCCCATACTCACGAGGAGCTTTCTCATTCCCACAAGCACCTGCATGATGAGCATCATCAACATGAGCACGCTGAAGGTGAGGGGACGGAACCCCATGACCATCCCCACCTGCATGAGCCGCTCACCCATTCCCACGTTCACTGGCCCGATATCCACCACAGGCACAGCCACTGATCATGGATGGGGGCCTAAGGTTGCCGCGGGGAGGCCAATGTGAAGTAAAAGGTTGCCCCGTTGCCCGGAGAAGACTCAGCCCAGATATCTCCGCCGTGACGGTTGACGATCCGCTTGACTATTGCCAGGCCGATGCCGGTTCCCTCAAATTCTTCGCCGTTCAGCCGTTCGAAGACCTTGAAAAGCTTGTTCTGATAGGTCATGTCGAAGCCGACGCCATTGTCAAGCACAAAAAATACGTCCCTCTCCCCCTGTCGTTTCCTCCCGAAAGAAATGGCCGCCCGGCTGCTCCTTGCCGTGAATTTCCATGCGTTGCCGATCAGGTTCTGGACTACCATGTTCAACAGTGAAACATCCCCATGGGCAACCAATCCATCCTGGATTTCCACCTCCACCTGCCGGTCGGGCTCCGTTTCGCGGAGCATGACGGTTACGTCGCGGGCCAGTTGGCTCAGGTCGACCGTTTGAGGGTTTTTGAGGGTTCGCGGGATCCGCGAGAAGGAAAGGAGGTCGTCGATCAGCATTCCCATCTGTTTGCTGGCGGCATCGACCCGTTGCAGGCAGTTGATCCCGGCCATATCCAGATGGCCGCCATAATCCTCGCGGAGAATGTTGATATAGCCGTTGATGTGCCGTAACGGCGCCCGCAGGTCATGGGAGATGGAGTAGCTGAACGACTCCATCTCGCGGTTGGCCTGGATCAATTCCGCCGTTCGTTCCTGCACCCGCATTTCCAGGTCTTCATTCAGGGCCAGGATCTCTGCTTCCGCCTCTTTCTGGGCAGTGATGTCAATGAAGCTTTCAAGAAAGTGCGGAATGCCGTGCACCATGACCCGCCCGACGGTTTTCAGCACCGGCACGATGTGACCGTCAGCCGCACGGAGCATCCGTTCGGAATTGTCGATTTTCAGGTTCTGCTCCTTCATGGGGCAGGCACCGGTGCAGTCGGGGTAGATGAACGAAAAACAGAGTTGGCCGAGGATGTCTTCACGCTTCAGCCCAAGGCTGCGGCACGCCGTTTCGTTCACGTCCGTGATCACATGGTCTTCCTCCCGGATCAGGAGGATGCCCGATTCGAGAGAGGAGAAGATGGTCTGCAACAACTCCCGATTCTCGGTGAGTTCGCGGTTTGTCGTGTGGAGATGGTCGAGGATGTGGGCGAAGGAATCCACCAGGATGCCCAAGGGGTCCACGTCGATCAGGGTGTTGTCGTCGAGTTCCTCCTGGCGGAGCGGCCGGGTGCCCATGACCGTGAGCATCTGGTCGACCTTGCGGCGGATGTAGTCGGACTTGCTGGCGAGCCGGGCGCGGAGCCGGGCATTTTCCTCCTTGAGTTGCGCGAGCTCGGCCGCGGGGCCGTCAGGGACTCGAGCCGTTATCGTGCCGCTGGTTTGCGGTTGATGCTCACTCATTGCCGGACACCCTGATGGCATAGTAGCCGTCCCGGGGGGCCACCACAGCACAAAATCCCATGTTTTGCGCCGATTCGGGAATGGTGTGGGTCGAGTCGCGATTGGTGGTCAGGAACAGGAGGGCTACCTCGCCTTTGCGCAAGGCAGCAGCATGGCTGTTGATCTCCCGCAGGGCGATGAGCAGCGTGGACGGGCATATCTGGCCCCGGATGTCGTATTCGATAGTGTCGACAGCAGCGGATGTCATGATTGTATCTCCGGCAAAATGTAGGGCGACACGCTCAGCGCACTACCCATCTGGTTAGTATGCAAGCTCCGAGCCAGGCGCCCGGAAGGATTCCTGCCAGGAAAAAAATGCTGGAAAATGCAAGGATGGGCAGCCCCCCCAGAAAATGCCAGACATTACAGGCAGGAGCCATGCGCGAGGCGAGCCCCATCAGGATTCCCCCCACTGCCGCCGAAAGGTACTGCCGCCAGGGGGCGGGGTGGCCAAGGGTGAATTCGCCAAGGGAGAGGGCGGAAACCGTGCTTCCCAGGATGATGCCGGCAATGAGCGGGAACTGGATCAGGGCAATACCGTCTAGGGCCGGCCCCGGCCCTCCGGTCAGCATCATGCCGGTCAGGGGATTTCGGCAGGAAAGGGGCTGGGAAGCAAAAAAACCGAGGCCCGCCACATGGTCCGGGAATACAAGCTGTTCACCCATGGCGCCGATTTTCGCGTAGGCGTTTGTGATCCCCAGCGGCATGCCGATCAGCAGATACGAGGCGAGGCTGACGCCGGCAAGCACGAGGGCCGCCTGCCACAGCTGCAGGGCTCCCTTGGCATAGAGCCTGCGTGACAACTGTCCGTGCCGGCACCAGAACGTGACTAGTCCGCCGAGGATGGCAATCGCCACGGCAATCAGGGGGGTCGGTGACAGACTGAAATATTGGGGAATGGTAATGCTTCCTGAGAAGAGGGTGGTTGCGGTCAGGAGGCTCTTCCAGAACGGATGGAACTCAGCGTACAGGGCGCTGCCGATGATCAGGCCGATGAAAGCAACGAGGCTGGGGCGGTTCCCTGCCCCCAGGCGGTAGAGGGTGCCGACGACACACCCCCCGGCCAGCACCATGCCGATCCCGAACAGCACCCCTCCCAAGGTACCGGCAAGCGACGCCGGACCGAGGAGGGGGAACGGATAGAGAGGCAGAAGACCCAGGAGTCGGGCACCTTCAAACAACACCATGGCCACGGCCAGGTAGAGGACCAGGGCGCGCAGCCTGGCCGTCGACCGGAAGAGGAACAGGTCCCGGAACATGCCGGCAATGCAGAAGTCAGCACGGTGCATGACAAAGCCGGCAATCAGCCCGAGCATCAAGCCAATTGCCGTCACTATGACCGTGGGCGAAACGAACATTACCGCCTCCCTTTGTGCCTGATGTTGCTTGATATTCCTTTTTCATACCACAGTTACGCCGTAGTGCGATGGAATTTCCACTTGCCGTCAGCCGGTGATGCCCGTATCAGAAGTCTGATAAGCGGCAATGGGCTGTGAAAAAAACATGCCCGCGACCGGTTGGACCAAATCCTGGTCCAAATCCCGGTGCGCGGGCAAATAGTGCAGTGTTTCAGGCTGGTTGGCGGATAGGGCGTCGAGACCGCTATCCGGGCGAGGGATCGATTTGTTACATCATGCCGCCGCGCATTGGCGTCATGGGAGTAGTGTTGCTCCAGTAATAGCGGTTGCTCGTCATATTGCGGAACATGGCCGAATAGTTCACGAAGCCGCCAGTCGTTGGTATCGCTCCGATTTGTGACTGCATGGTTGTCGTCATGGTTGTCATGAACGTGCTGGTCATGCCGAGTCCATTCATGGCATTTGCCGCGATTCCCGACATATTGGTGTTAATCGTGGCCATCATGTCACGGTACCGGTTGACCTGCACACTGCTGCCGGGCATGACCAGGTTCGCCTGTCCCCCCATGAGGCCCGCCATTTGTTGCGCGATTGAGTGCATGGTCTGGTAGGAAGCCGCATTTGTTCCCGACTGGGACTGTGCCATGTAATCAGCCATCACGTCGATACCTGCGGGCAGATTCATCTGGTTCCGGAGTTGCGTCATGGCGTCGGTCAGGGTCATGGCGGGATTGGCCGTCATTTTTTCTCTGACAAGCGTAGTCATGGGGCTTATGAATCCCGGGTGCCCCGCGGGGGCGGACATGACATAGTTGTTCGCGACCGCGGTATTGGTGTCCTTGTCAACGGTCGTTCCGGCAATGGCGCGGACGACGACCGGGTACATGGAAGCATCGGCGGCCGATACCGTCATGCGGTATGCCCCGTTGGCATCAGTCGTCGTCTTTGGCTCACCGCTATCCCACTGGTAGTTGCCGTTCTTGTCCAGAAAGACCTCTGCCCCGATGAGATAACCATCGGCAACAGTGCCGCTGATTGCTGTCGTGGCCGGACTGCCTGCGCCCCCTCCACCACCACATCCGGCAATGGTTACAGCCATGGGAATGAGAACCGCCACAAGTACCTTCTTCATCGTGTTTTCCTCCTTCGTGCGCCGAGTCGGCATTTAACTACTGTTTCTGTCAAGTATCCTACAGCACCTTTTGTATGAAAGTATATATATTTTGCGATTAATTTCCGCTTATGAGTCCTTCGTAACTATGCGATTCACAGAGGGATTTCCGGTCTGAGGCGCTTCGGGACGCGTTACCCGATTGGCCAGTATGAAAAATATGTTTGACAAGTTTGCTGGAATCATATAGCTTAACGTTAAGCTATATGACATGAAAATAAAGAGGCTGAAAATGAAACAGGCAAACAACTACACTGCCTATCGTGCTCTGAACAGTTACACCAAGCTGATGCGTGCGGCGGAGTCAGTGACCTCCCGCACCAGTCGGCCGATGACGGCAGCAGGTCTGACCATCAGCCAGTTTGGCGTGCTGGAAGCTCTGTTGCACAAGGGACCATTGTGTCAGCGGGACATCGCGGCCAAGATCCTCAAGAGCACCGGCAACATCACCATGGTGATCGACAACCTGGAGAAACAGGATCTGGTGAGGCGTGAGCGTGACATGGAAGACCGGCGCTATCTGACTGTCCATCTGACCGAGAAGGGGACAATACTCATTAATAAAGTGTTTGCGGATGTTGAGGCATCGATCGTTGCCGAAATGTCCACGCTTTCCGCTGATGAGCAGGAACAGCTGGGAAGTTTGTGCAAGAAACTGGGATTGAAAGGGGGAACCAGCCAAGCATAAAAAATTTGTCCAACTAGTTTAATGTCAAATTATCTGGCATCCAGCCAGGCATAACAACAGAAAAGGAGAAACCATTCATGAAACGCATCATCGCATCAATCGCCACTATCGCCGCCCTGTCCCTTCCGGCCTTTGCCTTCGCCTCCACCTGGACTATCGACCCCGACCACTCCAATGTCGGTTTCAAAGTCCGTCACCTGATGGTGTCCAACGTGAAGGGGAATTTCGACAAGCATAGCGGTACCGTTGAAATCAATGACAAAGACATCACCAAGTCCAAGGTGAACGTCAGCATCGACACCGCTTCCATCAACACCAACGTGCAAAAGCGGGATGAGCATCTGCGCAGCGCCGATTTTTTCGATGTGGCCAAATATCCGACCATGACCTTTGTCTCGAAGAAGGTGGCCAAGAATGGCAAAAACAAGCTGAAAGTTACGGGAGACCTGACTTTGCACGGTGTTACCAAGCAGGTAGTGCTTGATGTGGAAGGGCCCACCAAGGAGAGCAAGGACCCGTGGGGGAATATCCGCAAAGGCGCCACCGCCACCACCAAGATCAACCGCAAGGATTTCGGCCTGGTCTGGAATGCGGCCCTTGAAACCGGCGGAGTCGCCGTGGGCGATGAAATAGCCATTACCCTGGAAATCGAGATGATAAAGAAGTAAAGAGAATGGCTCTGGGCCGGGAGGGGGAGGGTGCGACCGCACCCTCCCCCTCCCGGCCTGAGCGGTTATCGCAGGAAGCATAGACTGACCCGGCAGTATCGTTTCTAAGGACAGATCGCTATGAAACAGGCCCAAGACATCAGCACTGCGCTCAACAGCCACCCGGTTCGCATTATCGAGCCTGGCAAACGCGCCCATGCCGCAGTGGCCCTGATTCTGGAGGAACAGCCAGACGGGCCGAACATCCTCTTTATCCAGCGGTCAACCGACGAATGCGATTACTGGTCTGGTCAGATTGGGTTCCCGGGAGGAAGAACGGAAACAAGCGACAAAAGTACGCGAGAGACCGCCGAGCGGGAGACGCGTGAAGAGATCGGCCTGGATCTTGGCATCGCAACGTATCTTGGACGGCTCAATGACCTTGTGCCAGGCGGCTTGCAGATCGTTATCGCGTGTTTCGTGTATGCGGTAGACCGACAGCCGGTCCTGAATCTGGACAGAACGGAAATAGCCCGTGCCTTCTGGCTGCCGGTCCGTGAATTGAACAACCCTGCCCGCCTTACCCGGGTGGAATTTATCGGTCGGAGAAGGCAGAGGAGATTCCCCGCATTGCGAGTCGGCGACGGGACGGAACAGCCGCTCTGGGGGATAACGTACCGGTTACTGCGCAATCTGGACAAGATACTCAGGGGTGCCGGCAAGCAGGTGCGGAGTACCTGCAAGGAGCAAAAACCATGATCACCATAAATACCGACCATTGAACAACACAAGAACGGATAGGCAAGGAGGTTAAGAATGAACGTTACAGAGGCAATAACAGCGAGAAAGAGCGTAAGGGCCTATCTTGACACACCGGTCCCGGCGGATGTCCTGGAAAAGATCGTTGAAGCAGGGCGCTGGGCGCCGAATGCCGGGCCAATCCAGCTTTCGGTGGTCCGCAACGTCGAGCTGCGGAAGAAAATTAACGACGTGACACTGGACGCCATGGCTCACTCAGGCATCGAATTCCTGCAGCAAAGGGCGGTGCTGCCTGGCTATCAGCCGCTTTACGACGCTCCAGTTCTGATCCTCATTTCAGGTCCGGTGACTATCCCGATCAGCGCCGTCAATGCGGCGGTCTCCGCTGAGAACATGCTTCTCCAGGCAACCGGCGCCGGACTGGGATCGTGTTTTCTCCTTTCCCCGACGCTGGCGTTCGACGGAGCAGATGGCAGCGATCTTTTACAGAAAGCGGGTATCCCTGATGGGTACCGTGTCCAGTGCGCAGTCATCGTGGGGTACGCGGCGCCTGAGAGCAAGTTCACCACTGGCGAGCGCACTATGAAGGGCGCCGTAAGTTACATCGACTGATCAGGAGATTACATCATGAAAACCCACTTTTGGGATGCAGTGACACAGAGAAGGACCTATTACTCTCTCAGCAAGGAACGGGTGACGAGCGATGAGCGGATCGGGGAGATTGTCGGTGAAGCGGTAAAGCATGTGCCGTCGCCGTTCAATTCCCAGAGCGCCCGGGTGGTTGTCCTCCTTGGGGAACACCACGACCGGTTGTGGGATATGACCAAGTCGGAGTTGGAAAAACTCATGCCCCAGGAAAGCTTCCAGGCAACTGAGGAAAAGATAAACGGAGCATTTCGCAGCGGCTACGGTTCGATCCTCTATTTCGAGGATATGCAGGTCGTCGGGGGGTTGCAGCAGCAGTTCCCCCTATACAGCGACAACTTCCCCGTCTGGTCCAATCAGTCATCCGGCATGCTGCAGTACGCCATCTGGTCGGCCCTGGAGTTGGAAGGATGGGGAGCATCGCTGCAGCATTACAATCCGGTCATCGATGATTCGGTCAAAGCAGGCTGGAACATCCCGGACAATTGGAAACTCATTGCGCAGATGCCGTTCGGTAAGCCGGTTGCCGAGCCTGTCAGTAAAGAATTTCAGCCAGTTGCAGGCCGGGTAAAGCTGTTCAAATAGTGAATTGAATTACTGACGTATCGCGGTAGGCTTGAGTGATTGGAGCCAAATTTATCAAGGCAGGTATCGCCTGTCCCAACGCCGGCAACCGCTATGCCACCGTCGGCAAACAGCCGAGACTTCCCCCCGAACAGCAGATGAACTCCTCGCGCCACTTCATGCGGGAACTGAATCGCCTCGGCCTCACCAGCTGTGGACGCTGGTGACGGCAGCGTGAAATATAAGCTGACATGAAGAGATTGGCTGCAATCGAAAGGAGTTGCCATGAATTCAGTCCGCAAGATCAGGCAAATATTGAAGGGGAGGCCTACAATCGAGGGGGCAGGCGTCCACCTCAAACGGGCCTTCGGCTACTCCCAGGTACCCCAGTTCGACCCGTTCCTGATGCTCGATGATTTCCATTCCAGCAACCCGGCTGATTACTTGCCCGGTTTCCCCTGGCACCCTCATCGCGGGATCGAGACCATCACCTATGTTCAGGAGGGGCTGGTGGAGCATGGTGACAGCATGGGGCACAAGGGGGTGATCGGAGCCGGCGACGTGCAGTGGATGACCGCCGGCAGCGGCATCATCCACCAGGAAATGCCCAAGGAAAGCCCCACTGGCACCATGTGGGGATTCCAGTTCTGGGCAAATTTGCCGGCCAGCCAGAAGATGATGCCCCCCCGTTATCGGGATGTGAAGGCGGCGGATATTCCCGAGGTAACCCTGGAGGACGGCGTATCGGTGAAGGTTATTGCCGGAACGGTTGAAAACGTACAGGGGCCGGTGAAAGATATCGTCATCGATCCGGAGATGCTGGACATCAGCGTCCTGGCCGGCACCGTATTTCAGCGGCCTCTGCCTGCAGGGCACACCGCCTTTGCCTACATCCTGTCGGGGGAAGCCTATTTCGACGAGTGCCGCGACGCGTATGCCCACGAAACAACCAGCGCCGGTTGGTCCGATACCGAGCGCCACTGTGTCTGCCAGCCGGAAACGGTGGTACTGTTCGAACATGAAGGGGATGTCGTGCGGGTTTCCACGACTGAAAAGCCGGTGCGCTTTCTCCTCGTATCAGGGAAGCCGATCGGCGAACCAATCGCCTGGTACGGCCCTATTGTCATGAACACCCAGGAAGAGCTGAAAACCGCTTTTGAGGAGTATCAGCGAGGAACGTTTATAAAACACGAATAGCGGCCGGTACCCGTGCGCAAGGTAGTTATTGAAAATATGGGAGGAGGTTATGTCACAATTCGTCAGTCTGTTATCCGATCAGGTCGAGCGGGTGCTCCCCATGATCGAAGCCATCTATAAGGACCTCCATCAGAATCCCGAACTGGCGCTGCAGGAGATGCGTACTGCCGGCATTGTTGCGCAGAAGTTGCGCGAAGCCGGCTTTGAGGTAACGGAAAAAGTCGGCAAGACCGGGGTGGTCGGCATCCTGAGAAATGGCGATGGTCCGACGGTCATGCTGCGTGCAGACATGGATGCCATGCCGATGAAGGAAGATACCGGAGTGCCGTACGCCAGCACCAAGGAAGGATTCAACGCCAAGGGGGAGACCGTGCCGGTGGCACATTCCTGCGGACATGACATGCACACCTCGTGGCTGCTTGGCGCCGCCACGGTACTGTCCCTGGCACGCGAGACCTGGCATGGCACGCTCATGACGGTGTTCCAGCCGGCGGAAGAGACCGCCCAGGGGTCGCAGGCGATGCTCGATGACGGACTGACGGAGCGTTTCCCGCGGCCTGACGTCATCCTGGGTCAGCATCTACTGCCGTTCCGAGCCGGTACTGTCGGCTATCGTTCGGGGCAAATTCTGACCTCCGGCGACAGCCTGCTGGTACGTTTTTTCGGCAAGGGAGCCCATGGCGGCATGCCGCAAAACGGCATCGATCCGATCGTGATGGCGGCCTCAGCGGTACTGCGCCTGCAAACCATCGTCGGTCGCGAGATTTCTCCCCAGGCCCAGGTTGTGGTGACGGTAGGGGAGTTCCATGGAGGCACGGCGGAAAACATCATTCCGGCCGAGGCGTATATAAAGCTGAATGTGCGGACGACGGACGAAGCCGTGCGCGATCATGTGTTGGCAGCGATCAGGCGGATCTGCGTCGCCGAGGCCCGCGCCTCTGATGCGCCGAAAGATCCGGAGTTCGAAGAAATCAACAATTACCCGCTGACCGTCAATGATGCGGAAGTGACCAGAAAGGTTGCCGATGCGTTCCGTGGCCAGTTTGGCGACCAGTTGTTCGAAGCGCCATCCCAGGGTGCCAGCGAAGACTTCGGTCGTTTCGGTCAGGCATGGAAGTCTCCGTATATGTACTGGTTTGTCGGAGGCAGCGACCCCGAAAAGTACGACCAGGCGGTACGGGAAGGGGCGGTGGAACGGCTGCCCGGTCCCCATTCACCATTCTGGGCGCCCGTACTGTATCCCACACTGCAAACCGGTCTTGAAACTATGCTGACCGCTGCCGGTGTCTGGTTGGCCAGATAGATCAAAGGGAATCAGCATGGCAGACTCGACAACGGTAGGGGTCCGCTCCGCCACGCGGTTTTCCGCTGTCTGTGGATTGCATCACTTGTCTCCAACCTGGGTACCTGGATGCAGAATGTGGCCGGGGTGTGGGTTCATGACCACGGAGACTCGATTGGCGACGCTGGTGGCGCTCATGCAGACGGCTCTCCGTCTCGTGCGGCTCATGGGGCATGGGAGCAAGCAGATGGTCGCAACTATATTGACGGGTTGGAGAACGATTACTGGGACGTCCTCAACTGTTTCGGCAAGGACTATGTCGAGATAAAAAGAAGACCCCTGCCGTTTCATAAAAACCTTCTTTGTGAAAGTTTTTGTGAAAGTCAGGGGCCTGCTCAGTCTAACCAGTTGATTACACTGAGGTAAATATGGCGGAGAGATAGGGATTCGAACCCTAGGTACCGCAAGCGGTACAACAGATTTCGAGTCTGCCGCCTTCGACCACTCGGCCATCTCTCCTGAAGTGATATTCTGTTTGAGAGAACACGTCCGGCTGGTCTTGGCCGGAAGAGGTTTACTTATAGCCCACTTTTTTCTAAAACTCAAGGATCCTGTGGCAGGTCTCCGGTATGGAGGGGACAAGGAGGGGCGGGTGTGATATGGTGTCCGCTGGAGAATGCATGACCGGAATATCGCCCCCCGTTGAACCGTTGATAGCGTGCCAGCAGGTGCTCCTGGAGGATTCCTCGGTTTTCTCCATTCAGTGGCTGACCATGCCGGAGCCCGGTGCGGCCGGCGTTACCCCCGATCTCCTCTTTGACCGCTACCTCGCCTACATCAGGCGATTCACCCTTTCTCTCATCCGTCCAAAGGTGACGGACAACGGGGTTGAGTTTCGCCTTCTGGGCCTCCCCGTGAGCCTCATCAGCTTCGCATCGCCCGTCAGGTCGGAAGAAGGGAGCGGGGCATCCCTGTCTCTCCCCGTCTGCGGCGGCCTTCTGGTGTTAGCCAGCCAGGGAGCCCTTTCGTTTCTTGTTGAAGAAGCCGCAGGTGGCGTGAGGCTTACGCTCCGCCTTGCCCACTCCCGACCGCTGCTTCTGGGGAGCGCTCCCGTTTCCCCTGTAAGGAAGTTCCTCTATCGCTTCACTCAGGCGCATATCCACAAGGTGGTGACGGTGCGGTTCCTGGCCCGGCTCTACTGGCAGCTGACCGGTTGCACGGCCTGCGCGAGGGTCGTGCCGGTCCGGGTCTGTCAGGGGGAGGAGCTGTAGCCGGTACCGATTGCAAAGCGGGGCTGCCGTGCTACGCTAGTGGTGTAACTACGCTTGGACACAGGAGGAACATCATGAAAGACAAGGATCGCGTAGCAGTATGCGAGCGGACAGAGCGGAAGGAAGAACGGGTGAAGGTGAGGAACCTGAAGAGCGGCGAGATCGGGTACACCTCCTTCTGCACCGAGGCGGGAGAGACGATCCAGGTCACGCTGGAGAACGGCCAGTTTGACAGTTGGGTCTATGCCGACTGCGAGGAGTTGCCCGAGTAGGGTGGTGTCGTGGAAGAGCGCTCGTGCAGGAGAACGCCCGTTAAGGTGGGATGCTGGCTCGTGGAGCTGGACGGGGCATCCTGCCTTTATACGTTCGACATCTCGGAGAACGGGGTTTCGATCATCACCAAGGATCCCCGGCCGGTGGGGCAGGTGGTAAAGCTCCAGTTTTACACTTCCCGGTCTGCGCAGGCCGTCACCCTGGAGGCCCGGGTGGTCTGGAGCCGTCTGGAACCGGAGGGGGGGATGGGGCTCGCGTTCAGCGATCTCGACGCCGAGAAGAGGGGCGTGCTCCGCTCCTTTATGGCGGAGCTGAAAAAGCGCAAGCTCTAATCCTTCGAGTAGAGGACGGCCACCGCTGTTGCCTTCTGCTCTCCCACCGACATGTAGCCGTGGGGCTCGGAGGAATCGTAGTAGATGCTGTCCCCCGGGTTGAGTCGCATGACGTCGGTGCCGTAGTGGAATTCCAGCTCCCCTTCCAGAAGGTAGATGAACTCGAAGCCGTCGTGGCGGTAGAAGAAGGCGTCGTCCCACTCTGTCAGCTCGAATTCCACGAGGAACGGCTCCATGGGCTTTTGGCGGATGCCGGGGGCGAGGGAGCGGTAGACGTAGCCGTGGGGGGCGTCGTTCCCGGTACGGCGCCGGGTTGCTGTCTGCTGGGTGGCTCGCGTCAGCACCAGTTTCTGCTGATCTTCCTCTTCCTCGAAGAAGTAGTGGATCCCCACCTTGAGCCCCTTGGAAATCTTGAGGAGCGTGGCGATGGGGGGAGTGACCTGTTCGTTTTCGATCTGGGACAGGAGCGGCTTGGAGAGGCCGGAGAGCTCCGAGAGTTCCTGGAGGGTGAGCCGCTGTTCCTGGCGGAGCTTGCGGACCTTCTCGCCGAGCCGCAGTTCCTTGATCTGGGATTTTATGTCTGGCACGGTCACCTCCTCTCTCCCGCCCGTTATAGGGCAATCGAACGGGCAGCGTCAAGAGCTTATATATAATGGGAATCCGAGTGAGTTTGACAGCCGAAAGGACGTTGACATCGCAGGGTAATTTGGCTACTCTTTCAACGGTTTAAGGTCATCCCTTCCGCTGCTGCCGAGGCATTTCCGATGCGTATCTGTCGCCTGTTCATTGTCCTCATTGCGCTCTTTACCGTTGTGCCCGCCTGCTCGAAGAAGGAAGATAAGCTCTTCTATGAGACGGGGCGGGCCGAAGCGCCGGTAAAGGACGTTCCCAAGGACATCATGGCCACACAGCAGGCCTTCGTGGAGTTGGTGAAGAAGGTTACGCCGTCGGTGGTCAACATTTCCACCATCAGCAGGAAGAAGGTCGAGCAGCCTTTTTTCGAATTTTCTCCCTTCTTCGGCGACTTGTTTGGCGACGGCAGGCCCCGCTACCGCCGCGACAAGAGCCTCGGCTCCGGGTTCATCATCAACAAGAGTGGCTACATCGTCACCAACGACCACGTGGTGCGGGACGCCGAGACCATCAAGGTCAAGCTCTCCAACGAAAATGTCTATGACGGCAGGGTTGTCGGCAGCGATCCCAAGACCGACATCGCCGTCATCAAGATCGACGCCAAGGAGGATCTCCCCGTGGCGGTCCTGGCCGATTCCGACAAGCTCCAGGTGGGGCAGTGGGCCATCGCCATCGGCAACCCCTTCGGCCTCGACCGGACCGTGACCGTGGGGGTGGTATCGGCCACCGGCCGCTCCAACATGGGGATCGAAACCTACGAGGACTTCATCCAGACCGACGCCTCCATCAACCCCGGCAACTCGGGGGGGCCGCTCCTGAACGTCCACGGGGAGGTGATCGGCATCAACACCGCCATCGTGGCCGCCGGCCAGGGGATCGGCTTTGCCATTCCCGTTAATATGGCCAAGCAGATCGTCACCCAGCTCGTCACCAAGGGGAGTGTGAGCCGCGGGTGGCTCGGCGTGTCGATTCAACCGGTGACCGACGAGATTGCCCGGGAGTTCGGCCTCAAGAAGGCCCGGGGGGTGCTGGTGGCCGACGTCGTGGAAGGGAGCCCCGCCGCCAAGGGGGGAATCCGGCAGGGGGACATCATCCTCGACTTCGCCGGCACCGAGATCAAGGACACCCAGCACCTCCAGCGGGTCGTGGCCGCAACGGCGCCGGGGAAGACCGTGCAGGTGACGGTGTTTCGCGGGGGGCGCGAGGTGCAGCTTTCCCTCACCTCGGCCAGCGCCGACAGCGCCGTGGCTCGGCAGGCCCGCCCCCAGGGGGAGGAGCCCGACCTCCTCGGCCTTATGGTCGAGGATATTCCTTCCGACCTGCGCCGCCGTGGCGTATCCGGAGTGGTTGTGGCCGAGGTTGACGAGGAGGGGATTGCCGCCGAGGCGGGGATCCAGCGTGGCGACATCATCGTTTCGGTGAACCGCAAGGGGGTCGCGACCCGGGCCGAATATGAACGCGGCATGGCGGAAGCCGGACGCCGGGGCACGGCGATCCTTCTGGTGCGCCGGGGCAACGCCAGCATCTTTTTCTCGCTCAGGCTGCGCTAACTCCTTCTTCCGGGGCTGTTGCCGGGAGTCTGCAATGAATTCACAGGAGAGGATATCTCATGAGTCTTATCGATAACCCCGACCAGGCAAAGCGTCTCGCCCGGGCCATCATCTCGGACATCGCCATCTACAACCGCGAGAAGGTGGAGCGGGGGATCAAGGAGGATTCCATCTTCGAGCTCCTCGCCGAGGAGATCGAGGAGGGGCGCCAGCACTTCCAGTCGCGGGTGGCGCCGGAGCTTTCATCCGAGGCCATCTACGACATGGCCCTCGTGGACGTGCTCATCAAGAGGGCAGGGAAGATCGAGTCACCGATCTGGTGATTGAGGGGACGCACAACGGTTTATGCGGACGGGGCGCGATCAACGGTCGCGCCTTCGCCGTTTTTGAGGATCAATGGACACAACCTATGAATTCATAGCCCCCGGCGAGGGGGAGGCCGGCCGTCTTGACCAGTTCGTGGCCCGCTCCGTGGAGGAGATGACCCGCTCCACGGTACAGCGCCTCATCGACGAGGGACGGGTGACGGTGGACGGGAAGGTGGAGAAGCCGTCCCTGAAGCTGCGGGGAGGGGAGCGGATCGTGGTGGCGGTGCCGCCGCCGGCTCCGGCGGTTCCCGAGGCGGAGGAGATTCCGCTCGTGATCCTCCACGAGGACAGCGACCTGGTGGTGGTCAACAAGTCGGCGGGGATGGTGGTCCACCCCGGAGCCGGGACGCCGGGCGGAACCCTCGTGAATGCGCTCCTGGCCCACTGCACCGACCTGTCGGGGATTGGCGGCGAGATCCGCCCCGGCATCGTCCACCGCATCGACAAGGACACCACCGGCGTCCTGGTGGTGGCCAAGAACGACCGCTCCCACGAGGGGCTCGCCCGCCAGTTCCGGGAGCACACCATCAAGCGGATCTATCTGGCCCTGGTCTTCGGCTCGCCGAAAACCGAGACGGGGCGCATCGAGGCGGCCATCGGCCGCCATCCCACGGACCGCCTCCGGATGTCGGGAAAGGCGAAACACGGCAAACATGCCGTCACCCACTGGAAGGTTCTGGCCCGCTACCCGGGGATGACCCTCCTGCGGCTGCGGCTGGAGACGGGACGGACCCACCAGATCCGGGTCCACCTGGCGGAATCCGGGCATCCCCTGGTGGGGGACGAGGTCTACGGAGGGGGCGGCCGGGCCAACGATCTGCGGGACCCGGTCCTGAAGAAGCTCGTCCGGGAGCTGGGGCGCCAGGCCCTCCACGCCAAGACCCTCGGCTTCATCCACCCGGCCAGCGGCTCCTACGTCGAATTCGACACGGAGCTGCCGGAGGATATGGCCCGAATCATTACCTATCTTGAACAGCAAGGAGCATAGAAAACCATGGAGATGAAACGAGCCGACAAGGTTCACTATCTGGAGCCGGAGCTCCTGACCGCCGCCGGGGCATCGTTCCACGGCTTTACCTCCCGCCACGAGGGGGTGTCGCGCCCTCCGTACAACTCCCTCAATCTGGGGACTGGCACTAACGACTCGCCCCACTCCGTTGAGGGGAACCGGAGCCTCCTGTCCCGGGCCTTCGGGGTGGAGGCGGGGCGGCTTGTGACCGTGACCCAGGTCCACGGCACCGACCTCCTGGTGATCGATTCTCCCAACCCGGACTACGCCTACTTCCAGAAGCTGGAGGCCGACGGCATCATCACCAACCAGCCGGGCGTGATGATCGGGGTCTGCGTGGCCGACTGCGTGCCGGTGCTCCTCCTGGACCCGGTTAAAGGGGTTGCGGCGGCGCTCCACGCCGGGTGGAAGGGGACCGCGGCCGGGATCTGCCGCAAGGGGGTGGATGCCTTTGTCAGCCTCTTCGGCTCAGAGCCCCGGGACATCCTGGCGGCCGTGGGGCCCGGCATCGGTCCCTGTTGCTACGAGGTGGACACGCCGGTGGCCGAGGCGTTTCGGGCCGGGGGCCACGACTGGGACGCGGTCGCCACCATCAAGGAGATGGCCCGGTGGCAGTTGGACCTGGTCCGGGCCAATGCCCTGCAGTTGGGGGCAGCCGGCATCCCCGAAGGGAACATTGAGACGGCGCCCCAGTGTGTTTCGTGTGCCCCGGAGTTCTTCTTCTCTCACCGCCGCGACAGCGGGGAGACGGGACGGCAGATGGGCTTCATCATGTTGAAGGGGTAAACCGATGGAATTCGCCATTTCCGACCAGATCCGCTCGGTCCACGCACCCCCCATCACCGAGGTGAAGGGGTGGCTCGCCAGCCGGGAGCCCGATCCCGGGCGTCCCCTCATTGATCTCTGCCAGGCGGTGCCCGACTACGCCCCGGCCCGGCAGTTGACCGACTACCTGGCGACATGCCTCGACGATCCGGCCATGGCGAAGTATTCTCCCGACGAGGGGCTTCTTGAGGTGAGGGAGGGGGTCTGCGCCCGCTACGGCCGGGTCTACGGCGCGGCCCCCGCGCCGGAGGGGGTCTGTCTCACCATCGGCGCCAGCCAGGCCTTCTGGCTCGCCATCGTGACCCTCTGCCGGGCCGGGGACGAGGTGATCGTGCCGCTCCCCGCCTACTTTGACCACCCCATGGCCCTGGAGATGCTAGGGCTGAGGCCGGTCTGGCTCCCCTTCGACGAGAAGCGGGGGGGTGTCGTGGATCCTGCGGCGGTGGAGCGACTCATCACTCCCCGGACCCGGGCGATCCTGCTGGTGACCCCGTCGAACCCCACCGGCGTCGTCACCCCGCCCGATGTGATCCACGAACTCTACTCCCTGGCCCGGCGCCGGGGAACCGCCCTGGTCATCGACGAAACCTATGCCGACTTCATCCCCTGCGGCGCGGCCCCCCACGACCTCTTCGCCGACCCCCACTGGGGGGATCACCTGGTCCAGATCATGTCCTTCGGCAAGACCTACGCCCTCACCGGCTACCGGGCCGGGTGCCTCGTGGCGTCCGACGAGTTCATCTCCCATGCCCTCAAGGCCCAGGACACCATGGCTGTCTGCCAGCCCCGCATCACCCAGCACGCGGTCCTCTACGGCGTGCGCCATCTCGATGACTGGGTTGCTGGAAACCGTCTCATGATGGAGCGGCGCCACGATCTTTTCCGGTCAGTGTTCACACGGCCGGGGAACCCCTTCGAGCTGGCGGCCAGCGGCACCTTCTTCGCCTGGGTCCGGCACCCCTTCCCGGGAAGGACCGGACGGGAGGCGGCCCGCCGGCTTGCCGTTGAGGCTGGAGTCATCTGCCTGCCCGGCGAGGTGTTTGGACCGGGGCTCGAACCGTACCTGCGGCTTGCCTTCGGCAATATCCGCGAGGAGGCGATACCCGAGGCCGTGGAGCGGTTCAGGGGGCTGGCCGTTTGATGGCGAAGCAGAGGGAGAACGTGTTGCCTTTCTCCTGAATTCTGACTCCTTGAATTCTTCAGTTACCCCTCGGCAAGGGTAAAGAAGAAGGTTGCCCCCTTGCCAGCCGCGCTTTCGGCCCAGACCGTTCCCCCGTGGCGGGTGACGATGTTGTGGACGATGGCGAGCCCCACGCCGGTCCCCTCGAAATCCTCACTGCGGTGGAGACGCTGGAAGACACCGAAGAGCTTGTCGGCGTACGCCATGTCGAAGCCGTCCCCGTTGTCCCGCACAAAGTAGACCGTTGCCCCGTCCTTTTTGAAACTCCCCACCTCTATCCGGGTATCCTCCCGTTTGCGGCTGTATTTGAAGGCATTGGAGAGAAGATTCGCGAAGACCTGCCGGATGAGGGAGGGGTCCGCCTGGCAGGGGGGAAGGTCTCCCACCGTAACCTGCACCGTGCGTCCCGCCCGTTCCCCTTCCAACTCTTCCAGAACGTCGCGGACCACGGCGGCAGGATCCACGTTCTCCCTCTTCAGGGGGTGGCGGCTGAGGCGCGAGAAGGTCAGGAGGTCGTCGATGAGGGCGGCCATCCTGATGCCGTTGCCGGCGATCTGGCCGAGATACCGTTGGGCCTCGGCCGGGAGGTGCGGTGCGAAATCCTCCAGCAGGATGGTGGCGTAGCCGTTCACTGCCCTCAGGGGCGCCCGCAGGTCGTGGGAGATGGAGTAGGAGAAGGACTCCATGTGGAGGAGGGCAGATTTCAGCTGCGCCGTCCGTTCATTGACCCGCTCCTCCAGCTCCTCGTTGAGGCGGCGGATATCCTCGGTACGCTCGACCACCCTCTGTTCCAGTGATTCGTTGATGGTCTGGAGTTCATGGACGTAACCCTGGAGCGTGGCCGCCATCTGCCGGACGTTGCCGATGAGCCCCGCCACCTCCCGAATGCCGCTGTGGGGCCAGTCAATCTCCTGGTGCCGTATCACGTCCGCGGGAAGGGTGGCGGATATCTGCTCCAGGTGGGCGATGGGGCGGGTGAACGCTGCGCTGGCCACGTGTGCGGTGGCAATGGAGAAGAGGATGAGGGCGAGGAGAAGGGCAAAACCCCGGCTGGCGTTGTTCTCGAGCCCCTCCAGAAAAGGTTTCATCGGCGTCGTGATGACAATGGACCACGGCACGTCAGCATTGAGGGGAGAATCCATGCCAAAAGATGCCTGTTGCCAGCGCTGAAGGTTGTTGCCCCTCGGTGTGAGGGGAATGAACTGGTAAAGTCCATCCGACAGCCGGCGTCGTTCCTTCCCCATGCCGGGGTCGAAGCGCTCCATCATCTTTCTGGCTGAGTCGGTGCTGGCGATAACCTGCCGTTTCCGGTCCAGAAGGGTGATGTCCATGACGCGGTTGCCGGCGATGATGCGTAGCTGTTCCGTCATGCGCGCGATCTCGACGGTGCCGGTACAGTAACCGCGGAATTCGCCATCTATGACAATGGGGGCGAAGAGGGCCAGCCGGGGCACCTTCGACACGGTCCCGTAGTCGATGTCGGAGACCGCCGGACGCAGGGTTTCCCGTACGATCCGGTGGTAGGGCATGGTGGAGTAATCTCTCCCCACATTGGAGCGCCCCTGCTCATCCACCGCCGGAACGAAGGCCACGGAGATGGCCCTGCTGTTCTGCACTGACATCTTCACAAAATGGGGTGAAAGCAACTTCGTCAGATTGGCCGTATTCTGGATGATGGCGGCGGGGGTAGTCTGGGGGTCTCCAACCTGGGACGCCAGGGTCTGAACATCGTGGGTCTTGTCGGCAAGCCAGGTCTCGATCATCTGGCGGGTAAGGTTCGTGGTGGTCTGCAACCGCTGGTGGATCCGCTGCTCTTCCTGGGATATGTCCCGTCGGATTTCGAGAACGACGTAACAGATACCCGGAATGAGGATGGCAGCCACCATGGATGTCGCGAGGAGGTGGTGGAAGTGGGTTGGCTGTTCGCCAGGGCGCCTGAAGGGCTGCGAGAGGTTTGCCAGATGAAGGAGCAAGGCGGCGGCCAAGGCGTTAAAGATGCCGTTGACCCCATGCTTGAGTGTCAGCAGGACGGCCAGAGGCAGGTCGGTCTGGCTTGCCACATGGTAAAGCAGGTAAAAGGGCATGCCGAGGCAGAACCAGTAAAGGGTGTCGAGAAACGCGATATTGCGGGACCGCCGCAGCATCCGCCCCACGACCAGGGCCTCGCCCACCCAGACCAGCACCCCCAAGGGACTGTGCCAGAAAATCAGAGCGTAGCTTGCGGCCAGGGCTGCCGCCAGGACGCCGGCCCCCGTCCCGTAGCGGAACAGGGCGAGCATGACGAAGAAAGAACCAAAGAAGATATTGACACCAAAAAAGAGGGACGGGTTCAGCCAGTTGGCGGCAAATCCGAGGGTGCCGAAGATGATGCCCGAGGCGATGGTGATTCGGGTTGAAACGGTTAGATTCCTCGGTGCCATGGTCGTCCCGTTAGCGGTGGGAAATTCTCTGGAATGCAGGAACGATTGTAAACTGTAGCGGTGGTAATAGGCAAGAAAAGAACCGAAAAACAGGCTGTTTTTGGGTGGTGTCGCCCCGGGCTGAGGAGAGAGGATGCCGCCGGGGACAGCGGGCTTTCAGAACCGGCGGCGAATTGAGTGAGGCTGGAGGGCCATGCCCCTCAGAACTCCTGGGGCATGGCCTTGACCTGGGCAGCGGTGAAGACCGGGCCGTCCTTGCAGACATAGACGTTCCCCACGTTGCAGCGGCCGCACTTGCCGAGGCCGCACTTCATCCGGTTCTCCAGGGTGGTGTAGATGGCGTTGTCACTGAAGCCGAGCTTCTCCAGCACCGGAAGCGTGAACTTGATCATGATGGGGGGACCGCAGACGAGGGCGATGGTGTTGTCCGCCGCGGGAGCCGCCTCTTCCAGGATCGTGGGGACAAAGCCGACCTTGCCGTCCCAGTCGGGGGAATTGCCGCCGGGGTCCACGGTCTTCACGAGCCGCACGTCGCTCCGCTCCTCCCACTCCGTGAGCTCCCGCTTGTAGACGAGATCCCCCTCGGTGCGGGCACCGTAGACAATCGTAATGTCGCCGAACTTCTCCCGCCAGTCCAGGCACTGCCCGATGAGGGTCCGCAGGGGCGGGAGCGCGATCCCTCCCGCCACAAAGACCAGGTTCCTGCCAAAGAACTCCTCGATGGGAAAGGAGTTCCCGTAGGGGCCCCGCACGCCGATGGCGTCGCCCACCTCCAGTTGCCGAAGCGCCTCGGTGACCCGCCCCACGGCCCGGAAGCAGCACTCGATGTACCCTTTGCGCGTCGGCGCCGAGGCGATGCAGAAAGTGGCTTCCCCGGCCCCGAAGGCCGAGTACTCGGCGAACTGGCCGGCCCGGAAGGTGAAGTTCTCCCGCACCGTCTCGTCCTGGAACTCAAGCCGGAAGGTGCGGATGTCGGCGGTCTCGTCGACGATCTCGCTGATCGTGGCGAGCTGGGGGAGGTAGATGTTTTTGCTGTGATCGCACATGGCAAAACCTTTTCTGAAACACAGAGCAACAGAGCAACTGAGAATAAATCTGAGTTCTTAACCCATCAAAAGAGATTTTCTCTGTTGCTCCGTTGCTCTGTGTTATTCCACGCTTTTTGAATTGATTTCTTCTAAAACCGCCGCGACATCGATTCCCACGGGGCAGGCGCGGATGCACCTGCCGCAGCCGGTGCAGAGGCGTTGGTCGAACTTGTCCACGTAGTACGTGAACTTGTGCATGATCCGGTTGCGGTAGCGCTGGGGCTGCACATCCCGGGGGTTGTGGCCCGAGGCGTGGTTGGTGAACTTGCCGAAGCCGCAGGCATCCCACGATTTTCTCCGCGCCCCCTTCTTCTCGCCCCCCTCATCGTTGATGTCGAAGCAGTGGCAGGCGGGGCACAGGAACGCGCAGGCGCCGCAGCCGGCGCAGCGCTCGGCGATTTCCTCCCAGAGCGGGTCTTCGAAGTGGTTGTCGAGCCACTGTTTGATCTTCTCCAGGTCGAGCTTCCCCAATGCCGGCTCGGCCAGGGGTGCGGGGGTGCCGTCACCCTCGGCAAAGAGGCCACCATGGGCGGTAAGAAGCGCCATCCCCTTGTCGGTGATGACGTCGCAGCGGTAGCCCCCGCCGGTGAGGGGGGTGAGAAAGAGGTCGCTCCCCTTGGTGTCATTGGGGGAAAGCCCCACGGCGGTGCAGAAGCAGGCGTCGTCGGCCCTCGCGCAGGCCAGGCCGATGATGGTGGTCTTTCCCCGGCGCGAGAGGTAAAACTCATCCTGGTAATCCCAGGAAAAGACGCTGTCCAGAATCGGCGCGGCGGCCACGTCGCAGGGGCGGGCGCCGAGGAGCACCGTCTCGGGGATGGCGCCGGGGTCCACGTCGCTCACCCGCACCCCTTCCCTGTCCCGCTCGTAGGTGAGAATGGTCTCGCACAGGGGAAAGAAGGCCTCCTTGGCGGAGCGGCGGGGAAGCTCCCCCAGGTTCAGCTCCTCGCCGTTTGCGAGGGGCTCGTAGAGGGTCATGGTGCCGGCGGCCTTCGGGCCGATGACCCGCTTTCCTTCGTTCACCAGGGTGTCGATGAGGCGCAGGAGATTCTGTTCGGTGATGGTTTTGGGCATAGAAAATCTCTTTTTCAGGCTGAAGCCTGAAGGCCGAAGGGAAATCAAAACCTTCAGCCTTCTACCTTCAGCCTATTTTATAAAACTCTGGTCGTCGTTTTCCCGGTACTCCGCCAGGGGACCCTTCTCCCTCACCTCGAACCCCGCCTCGTGGCCGTAGAGCTCTTTCAACTCCCTGGCCATCTTGCGGTTGAGGAGATTCAAGGGGATGTCCATGGGGCAGACCCGCTCGCACTCGGCACACCCGGCGCAGCGGCCGGCCAGGTGCATGGCCCGCACGATGTGCCAGGCCATGTTGCCGGCCGGCCTGGGGGTGGTCTCCACCGCCTGGGGGCGGTTGCGGTCGCAGAGGCACTGTTCGCAGTAGCAGAAGGGGCAGATCTGGCGGCAGGCGTAGCAGCGGATGCAGCGGGCGAAGTGCTCTTTCCAGAAGCTCCAGCGCTCCGCCGGGGTCATGGCTTCAAGCCGGGCCAGTTCCTCGCTCTCGGCCGGCGTGAAGTGCGGTAACTCGGGGAGCGTCCCCACGGTGACATCGGCCCCTTCCGGGGTGTGCACCGTGCACTCCCGGCACTTCTTCGCGAGGGGGTCGCCTGTCCCTCGCACCCCGGGGCAGACCACGCCGATGATGTGGATATCCTCCCGTTTCAGCTGGTTCTCCCCCATGAGACCGACGAGGGCTTTGAGATCACACCCCTTGACCACGATGGCGATCCGTCCCCTGGCCCGGATCTCCTTCTTGGCTTTGGAGAGGTAGAGGGCCAGGTTGTTGACGCAGGCCGGGGAAAAGATGAGCTTGTCCGCATCTGCCGGGTTGGTGACGATGGCCGGCATGGCGGTGCCTTGCCTTCGCCCCGCCTGCCACCCCACCACGGCGGCCACGGCGCCGCTTTCCAGGACTTTCTGAGCTTCCCCGCGGATTGCGTCGGTAATGGTCGTGTAGACCGCAGGGGCGATGGCGGTGGTATCGAGTTGTTGAGCCGTAGTGTTCATGTCAGATGTTCCCCACCGCCTCGTACGCTTCCTTCAGTTCCGGGGTGTCGATGGCCCCGGACCACTGCTCCTGCGCCTCCAGCTCCTTGAACTCCCGCATCGGTCCCATGGCCCGGACCCGTTCGGTAAGCTCCGTGGCCACCTCGACCCATTTGCCCCCCTCGGCGGCGGAGACCCAGGAGAACTGCAAGCGGTTCAGGTCCACCCCGATGAAGTCCAGCAGTGCCCGGAAGGCGGCAAAACGTCTGCGGGCGTGGAAGTTTCCCGCCATGTAGTGGCAGTCGCCGGGATGGCAGCCGGAGACCAAGACGCCATCGGCCCCCTTCTGGAAGGCCCGCAGGATAAAGACCGGGTCGATCCGCCCGGTGCAGGGGAACTTCACCACCCGGCTGTTGGCCGGGTACTGCAGGCGCGCGGTCCCCGCCAGGTCCGCCCCGGCGTAGGTGCACCAGGTGCAGACAAAAGCGACTATCTTCGGTTCGAATGCGTGGTTTGGTTTTACATGCATTTTTAAAACCTTCTCTAGCCACAGAGAACACGGTTGCTCTGTGACCTCTCTGTGGCAAAAAGTTTTTGATCCTACAGCGCCTCGATCATGGCCATGATCTGTTCGTCGGTGTAGCCATCCAATTCCACCGATTTGGACGGGCAGCTCGCCTGGCAGGTGCCGCAGCCGCCGCAGACCCCGGGGTTCACGTAGGCCACGACGCGAATCAGGTTCCCCTGGCGATCGCGAATCTCCTTCTCCTCCACGGCGCCGTAGGGGCAGACCTTCTTGCAGTAGAGGCAGGCGACGCAGTTCTTCTCGTTCACCTTGGCCACGATGGGCTCCCGCTCCAGCTCGTCCCGGGCAAAGAGGGTCATGACCTTGGCCGCGGCGGCGCTCGCCTGGCTCACGGTGTCGGGGATGTCTTTCGGCCCCTGGCAGGCCCCGGCCAGGTAGATCCCGGCGGTGGCGCATTCGACGGGTTTGAGCTTCGCGTGGGCCTCGGAGTAGAAGTGGTAGTTGTCGTAGGAGATGCCGAGCTTCTGGGCCAGGGTGTCGGCCCCTTGTCTCGGCTGGACCGCGGTGGCGAGGACCACGAGGTCCGCCTCGATCTCCACCTGGACCCCCACGGAGATATCGCTCCCCATGACCACCACCTTGTCACCCTTCTGATAGAGCCGGGAGACCATTCCCCGGATGTAGACCGCTTCCTCTTCCTCAACCGCCCGGCGCCAGAACTCGTCGTAGCTCTTCCCCGGGGTCCGGGCGTCCATGAAGAAGACGTAGGCCTGGCCGTCGTGCACCTTGTGCTTGTAGAGCATGGTGTGCTTGGCGGTGTACATGCAGCAGATCTTGGAGCAGTAGGAGATTCCCTTCTCCCGGGCCCGGCTTCCGACGCACTGGACAAAGACCACCTGCTTGGGCTCTTTGCCATCGGAGGGGCGCAGGATCTTTCCCCCGGTGGGGCCGGAGGCCGAGGCCAGCCGCTCGAAGGTGAGGCCGTCGATGACATCGGGGATGGTGCCGTGGCCGAATTCGCCGTATCCCTTGATGGGGGAGCCCTTGGGCTTCTCGGTAATGGAGTAGAGCTCGAAGCCGGTGGCGACCACGATGGCACCAACGGGCTCGACGATCAGCTGGTCCTCTTGTTCGTAGTCGATGGCGCCGGGGCCGCAGACCTTCTGGCAGACGCCGCATTTTCCCGTCTTGAACCAGGTGCAGTTCGCCCGGTCGATGACCGGGGTGTTGGGGACCGCCTGGGGGAACGGGACGTAGATGGCAGGGCGGGTGCCGAGGTTCTTGTCGAAGGCGTTGGGGATCTTCTTCTGGGGGCACTTGGCGGAGCAGACGCCGCAGCCGGTGCACTTTTCCTCGATGATGCTTCTGGCCTTCTTGCGGACCGTGATCTGGAAGTTGCCGATGTAGCCGTCAACCGCCTCGATCTCGCTGTAGGTGTGAAGCGTGATGTTGGGGTGATTGGCGACATCGACCATCTTGGGGGTCATGATGCACTGGGAGCAGTCGAGGGTCGGGAAGGTCTCGGAGAGTTGCGCCATGTGCCCGCCGATGGAGGGCTCCCGCTCCACGAGCACCACCTGGTGGCCGGCGTCGGCGATATCCAGGGCCGCCTGGATGCCGGCGATGCCGCCGCCGATCACAAGGGAGCGCTTGGTGACCGGCACGGTGATCGGGACGAGCTTCTTGTCCTTCTTTACCCGGGCGACCATCATGGCGACGATATCGGCGGCCTTGGCGGTGGCTTCGTCTCTGTCCTCGTGGACCCAGGAGCAGTGCTCGCGGATGTTGGCCATCTCGCAGAGGAAGGGGTTCAGTCCCGCACTCTTCGCGGCATTGCGGAAGGTTTTCTCGTGCATCCGGGGACTGCAGGCCGCCACGACGATCCCGTCGAGCCGGTGCTCGGCCACGGCGTTTTTCAGGAGGTTCTGACCCGGGTCGGAGCACATGTACTTGTAGTCGGTGGCATAGGCAACGCCGGGAAGCCGCGCGGCCTCGGCAGCTACCCGTTCCACGTCAACGGTCCTTGATATGTTCTCGCCGCAATGGCAGACGAATACGCCGATTCGGGACATTGAATACCTCTTGAAATAACAAAACCTTTTTGAATAACACGGAGCAACGGAGCAACTGAGAAAAGCAAAACTACAAAATCCGGCAAGGGACAATGTCCTTAAAACCGCAGCTTCGTCGTCTTCGCGTCTTTCTCTCTTGGATCGAAGCAGTTCGGTTTTTCTCTGTTGCTCCGTTGCTCAGTGTTATTACAGAAGTTGCTTTTCCCGCAACAGCGGCAGCGGGTTCACGATCATGCTGTCAAAGCCGAGTTTTCCCGGCGCGACCCCTACAGCCAGGGCCAGGAGCTGGGTCATGTAGAAGACCGGCATGCCAAAGCGCTGCCCTGTGGCCTCCTCGATCTCTTTCTGCCTGATGTCCAGGTTGCCGTGGCACAAGGGGCAGGCGACCATGAGGCAGTCGGCGCCGGCGGCTTTGGCGGAATCGAGGATGCTGCCGGAGAGCTTGAGGACCACGCCGGGGCGCGACAGGGTGAAGTTGGCGCCGCAGCACTCCATCCGGTGGCTCCAACCCACGGTCTCGGCCCCCACGGCGCCGATGACCCGCTCCATGATGGTGGGGGCCTCGACGCAGTCCAGTTGCGGCACCTCGGGGGGGCGGGTCAGGAGGCAGCCGTAGTAGCAGGCGACTTTCAAGCCGGAAAGGGGTTTCTGTACTGCCTCTGTGAGCCGGTCGAGACCAAAGTCCTTCGCCAGGATCTCCAGCAGGTGCTTGACCGGCTTTGCCAGGTTCACGGTCCCGTCGATGGCGTACTCCACCTGCTTGCGCTTGGTCTCGTTGTCGGCCAGGTGGTGCTGGGTGACCTTCAGGCGCGAGAAACAGGCGGCGCAGGCCACGGCCAGGTCCCCCTCAACACCTTCGGCCAGGGAGAGGTTCTTGGCGCACAGGGAGAGCGACAGCAACTCGTCCACGTTGTGGGCCGGCGTGGCCCCGCAGCAGAGCCAGTCGGGGACTTCCTGCAGGCCGATCCCGAGGGCCTTGAACAGCCCGCGGGTCGATTCGTCGTATTCCTTGGCCGAGGCGTGCAGCGAGCAGCCCGGGTAGTAGGAGTAAGAAAGGAGTTTCTTTGCAGGGGTCACGGTGCCTCCCCCTTTTTGCGCAGCTCCTCGATCCGCTTGAAGATCTGCTCGATCTCGGGCTGGTTCTTGTTCTTCTGGTGGAACACTTTGAGTTTTCCCTTGGTGATGAGTTTGGGGCCGAGCATGAGATCCTTCAAAAATTGGCCGCTCTTCACGTTGAAGACCGCGGCGAGCCGCATCTCGTACTGTCGGCCGTAGGTGCGGATGTTGTCGATGAAGAGCCGGTTCGCCAGCTGCACGTAGGATTCCTTGGACGGACCCTTGGCGTCCCAGGAGCATTTGCGCAGGGCATCCATGATGGCTGCAAGGTCCACCTTGTTGGGGCAGCGGGTGGTGCAGGTCTCGCACGAGGCGCAGTACCAGATGCTCCGGCCGGCCAGGACCCGCTCGTACTGCCCCAGTTGCAGGAATCGCACGATCCGGTTGGGGGGATGCTCCATGAAGCTGCGCATGGGACACCCCGCCGAGCACTTGCCGCACTGGAAACAGCGCCGCACGGAACTGCCCGACAGGGCTTCGACCTTCTTCACGAAGTCAAGATTCATCGTCTCGGTGGAGAGACGCATTGTGGAGTGCTTCATACGACCTCCTGGGCTGGGGTGGCCGAAGGAAGAAAGGGGGGCGGAAATCGAAGTGCGGAGCGACATGGGGAAGGGGGAGGAATTAGTGCTCCGTCGCGTAATTTATGAAAAAGCAAATGACGGTTTTACTTTTACTAAAACAAATATTCTATTAGTCGTTGTTTGACGGGGTTGTATGGGGGTAGTTTTTAGTTTTATTAAATTGTGGTACCACAGGGTACAACGCCTTGTCAATGCCAAAGTAAAACGGTGTGTGACTTTGTGGGTGCGCACTATTGCTGAAATATGCGTTGTTCAATCGGCCCGTTGCCGCCAGTCGGTTTCAAAACTGGAACTGTTGGCATGAAGGGATGAGTGCTGGACCTGATTTTGACAACGAGCCGGAAATGGATTACAAGGTCCGGAGCAACCATTCCCCAGGGAGGCGACCCATCGGCGAACTCAGACGACTCTACGGTTACATGCGGGAACGTCGCGGGACGTATGTCCTTGGCGCCATCTGCCTGCTCGGGACCAACGCCTTTTCTCTCCTGATCCCGTGGCTCCTGAAGCTGGCGGTGGAAAGCCTCCGGAATCCGGGCCCTGCCTCCCGTTCCGCCGCCTGGTACGGTGGGGTTATCATGGTCGCGGCCCTTCTCCACGGCGTGATCCGGATCTTTTCCCGCACGACGCTCCTCCATGCTGCCCGGCGAATCGAGTATGCCATCCGCGAAGACCTCTTTGGAAAGCTCCTCACCCTCGACATGCCCTATTTTGCCGGGGAGCGGACCGGCGACCTCATGTCCCGCTTCGCCAACGACCTGACCAACGTCCGGATGCTCCTCGGCTTCGGCATCCTGAACGTCATCAATACCGCCCTGGTCTATGTTTCCGCCATAGTTCTCATGGCGAGCATCAACCCCTCCCTCACCCTCTGGGCCGTCATCCCCTTCCCTCTCATGATTGTCGCCGCCAAGGGGATTACCCGCCGGATGTTCCATCATTCCAGGCGGGCCCAGGAGGAACTGGCACGCCTCACCAGTCAGGCGGAAGAGAGCATCGCCGCAGCCGTGGTGGTGCGCTCCTACTGCCGCGAAGAGGCGACGGTGGCCGCCTTCGAGGAAACCGGCCGTCGCTACCTGGCCCGCAATATGACCATGGCGCGGCTGCGGGGGATCCTGCTGCCCATCATGGCGGCCGCCTCGGCCTTCGGCACCCTCGTTGTCCTCTTCCTTGGAGGGCAGCGGGTCATTGACGGCGTCATGACTCTGGGGGATTTCGTAGCCTTCAACGGCTATCTGGCCATGCTGGTCTGGCCCACGATCGTTTTTGGCTGGATTCTCAACCTGGTCCAGCGGGGGGGCGCGTCCATGGCCCGCCTTAACGAGGTGCTCGACGCCATTCCCATCGTCACGGAACCGGCGGAGCCGGCCGATGCCGGTCCTCCTCGGGGTGAGATCACGCTACGGGGGGTGAGATTCTCATACAACGGCATGGGGGAGGCGTTGTCGCAGATTCTCGACGGAATTTCACTCACTATTCCCGCCGGTTCCCGCCTGGGCATCGTCGGGGCCGTGGGGAGCGGTAAATCGACTCTGGTTCGCCTGCTGGCCCGACTCTATCCGGTTACGGATGGCCAGATATTCCTGGACGGGGTCGACATAAACAGGATCCCGTTGGCCCAGCTCCGGAGCGCCATCGGGTTCGTTCCCCAGGAGAGCTTTCTCTTTTCCCGCACCATCCGCGAAAACATCGCCTACGGCAGGGAGGGGGCGACCGTGGAGGAGATCGCGGCGGTGGTGCGCCTTGCCAGTCTGGAAGGGGATGTGCTCCGTTTCGCCGACGGCTACGATACTCTGGTGGGGGAGCGGGGGGTGACCCTTTCCGGTGGCCAGAAACAGCGCGCCGCTATTGCCCGGGCACTTCTCAAGAATCCGGCAATTCTGATCCTCGACGACCCCCTGTCGGCCGTGGACGCCCAGACCGAAGAGGCGATACTCGAGGGGCTTTCGGGTTATTGGGGCGACCGGACCGTCATCGTTGTCTCCCACCGCCTCTCGGCCGTGCGGGAGTGCGACCGGATCATCGTGCTGAAGGATGGCGTCATCGCCGAGCAGGGGAGTCATGACGACCTGGTGGCCCGTGACGGGCTCTACTGCGCCATGTGGCGTGAGCAGCAGATCCGCCGGGAGCTTGCGAGCCTCTGAGTTGTCCGGTATGCTCTTCTGCAGTGAGAAAAGCGGGAGAAAAAAGTGGCTTTACAAACCGGGGGGCTTATACTATAGTCCATGGTTCCGGAGAGATGTCCGAGAGGTCGAAGGAGCACGACTGGAAATCGTGTGTACTGCAAGGTACCGAGGGTTCGAATCCCTCTCTCTCCGCCATAATGGAAATCGACAAGTCCACCGTGGCTTGTGTGATAATAGCACCGAGGCCCGGACTCCGTTCCGGGCCGAGCGTCTTTTGCGGGCAGAGCTGATAGCTGGGTCCCGCGCAACGGTAGGTTATGAACCCCGCCAGGTCCGGAAGGAAGCAACGGCAGTAACTGACACCGTGTGCCGCGGGGAAGCCCAGCTATCAGTTGTGCCCGCAACGCCCCCGTTACACCCTCCCCCCTTTCCGAGCACGCAAGCATCCGACCGCGTCGTGAGGTGTTGATCCCTTGTCCTATCTCGTTCTCGCACGAAAGTGGCGCCCCCAGACCTTCAGCGACCTGACCGGCCAGGAGCATGTCAGCCAGACCCTTCAGAACGCCATCGATTCCGGCCGCATCGCCCATGCGTTCCTTTTCACCGGCGCCCGTGGGGTGGGGAAGACCTCGTCCGCCCGTATTCTGGCCAAGGCCCTGACCTGCGAGCAGGGGATGAGCCCCGAGCCGTGCAATGTCTGTCCCGCCTGTACGGAGATCACCGCCGGCACCGCCGTGGACGTCCTCGAGATCGACGGCGCCTCCAACACCGGCGTCGACGACATCCGGGAGCTGCGGGAAAACGTCAAGTACCTCCCGTCCCGGCTCCGCTACAAGATCTTCATCATCGACGAAGTCCACATGCTCTCCACGAATGCCTTCAACGCTCTGCTGAAGACCCTGGAAGAGCCCCCTCCCCACGTCAAGTTCATCTTCGCCACCACCGAGCCCCACAAGGTGCCGATCACCATTCTCTCCCGCTGTCAGCGGTTCGACTTCCGGCGGATACCGCTCGGCAAGGTGGTGGGGCGTCTGCGCCACATCGTGGACCAGGAGGGGATCGCCATCAGTGACGCGTCTCTCACCATGGTGGCTCGCAAGGGGGACGGGAGCATGCGCGACTCCCTGTCGGTGCTCGACCAGGTCCTCGCTTTCTGTGGCGACCAGGTGCGGGACGAGGAGGTGGTGAGCCTCCTGGGGGTGGTGGACCGACGGCTTCTTCTCGATGCCACGGCGGCGGTCTTTGGCCGGGATACCCGCACGGTCCTCGACATCGTGGCGCGGGTGGACGAGTTCGGCTACAATATGCGACAATTCTGCGGAGAGCTCATCGACCACCTTCGCAACCTCCTGATCCTCAAGGCGGTGGGGGATGGCACCGACCTCCTTGACCTTTCCGAGGCGGAACTGGCGACCCTGCGGCAGCAGGCGGAGAGCGTTCCGCTTGATGACCTCCAGCGGCACTTGACGGTGCTGTTGCGGGCTGACGGGGAACTCGGCCACACATCCTTCCCCCGGCTCGTGCTGGAGATGGCCCTGGTCAAAATGGCGACTCTGGCACCGGCGGTGCCGGTGGATCAGCTCTTGGAGCGTCTGAACAAGATTGAAGAAGGGAGCGGGGGCGGCGTTGCCGACGCTCGTGCCCAGTGGCGTGCAACGCCCCCGGCGCCTGCCGGTTCTCCCACTCCGGCCAGGGCACCTGAACGCACCGCCGCCACTCCACCACCACGGCCGGCCGAGCGGCAGGCTGCACCCTCTGCTCCCGCGCCGCGCCGCGAGGAGGCGAAGCCCGTTTCGGAGCCTCGCCGGACCGGCGATTCCTGGGCTGATTTCGTCGCTCTTGTCAAGGGTGCCAAGCCGCGACTCGGTTCGATGCTCGAACAGGGGAGTCCGCTTGTTGTCTCGGCAGACCGGCTGGAAATCGGTTTCCCGGAAGGCGCCTTCGCCCTGGCCAGCCTCAGGGACAGCGACTCCCAGGCTGCCTTGAAGGAGCTGGCTCGCCAGTTCTTCTTGGCCGAACCCGTTCTCGTCATGCGTCCCCTTGCTCCTGACGCGGCGGAAGCTCCTCCCAATCTTCTGGAAAAAAAAAGGGTTGAGAAGGAACAGCAACAGACCGTCCTGAAGCAGGCCGCCACCTCTCATCCCGCGGTTGCCGACGCGCTCGATGTCTTCGGCGGCACCCTTGCGGAGGTTGAGCCCCTGGAGCGGAAAGAGTCCCGCTAACAATGTTTTAATTTCAACAAAACTCTTTAATCAAGAGTAAATCTCATCTCACGAAACCACGGAGGAACAGATGTCCAAAGGTTTGGCAGGTATCATGAAGCAGGCCCAGATGATGCAGCAGAAGATGGCGAAACTGCAGGAAGAGGCGGCGCAGCAGACCGCCGAGGCGACGGCAGGGGGCGGTGCGGTGACTGCCGTGGTGACCGGCAAGAACCAGCTCGTTTCCCTGACAATCAAGCCGGAAGCGGTTGACCCCAACGATGTGGAAATGCTCCAGGATCTCATCGTTGCCGCTGTGAATGAGGCCCTCAAAAAGGTTCAGTCCAAGTTTTCCGAGGAGATGGGCAAGATTACGGGCGGCCTCAATATTCCCGGCCTTTTCTGAGTCTGGCATGGGTCTGTCCGGGCATTGTCCCGGTTGCAGCCGGTTTTGGGGCGGTAGCTGGAAGGCTGTCGCCCCTTCTTTGTATCTGACGCGAAAATGAAAACTCTGCTTGATTTTGGGGGTGGTGGCGGGTTCCCTGGTGCAGCATTAAAGTAGTAATTTTTACTATAACTAAAAAATCTTTAGTGCAAATCGCAAAAAGCGGTGAAACTTTACCGTAAGTAAAAAGTTTTATTTTCGTTTTAATAAAAAATTGTTTTATCTTTGGCGGGAACTATGCTACAGTCCTCAAACTCGTTTGCGCGGCTCCTTGCGGAGCTGCAGAAATTGCCGGGTGTTGGTGAGAAAACCGCGTTGCGGCTCGCGTTTCACCTGCTTAAATACCCGGAGAATACCGCAGCCCTTGCTGAGAGCCTCGGCGAGGTGCTGAGCCGGGTGAAATTTTGTTCCGTCTGCTTCGGCATCACCGAGGAAGATCCCTGCCGGCTCTGCAGCAGCGACCGCGACGAGACGTCCCTTTGTGTTGTCGAGGAACCCCAGGACCTCCTGGCGGTGGAGAGGACCCGGGCCTTCCGGGGACGTTACCACGTCCTTCAGGGGGCCCTGTCGCCGTTGAACGGGGTCACTCCCGACCGGCTCCGGATCGCCGAACTGATGCGGCGGCTCGAAGAGGGTACGGTGCGGGAGGTGGTCATTGCCACCAACTTCTCCGTTGAGGGGGAAACGACGGCCCTCTATCTTGCGCGGCAGATCAAGCCCCTTGGCATCAGGGTCACGCGGCTTGCCCACGGCATCCCCCTGGGGAGCGATCTGGAGTATGTGGACGCGGCCACGGTGCAGCGGGCCCTTGAGGGACGGAGCGAATTGTAGGACAAATGAGGCACGTGCAAAACGTGATTGGGAGGCCGGGATGCTGGCGCAAGAGAACGAGGAAGTGAGGCGTACCCCTCGGTACGTTGAGCTTTCGAGTGAACGGCAACAACGCAAACCGGCCACGCAATAGTTTTGCATGAGCCTCAACTCAGGAACGACGACAGTTTAACGCTGTTTCGTATTTATCACAGAGGAGGAGAGCATGAGTCGCAACATGGTTACCATCGACGGCAACACAGCGGCCGCCCACGTGGCCCACGCCACAAACGAGGTGATTGCCATCTACCCCATCACCCCGTCTTCGGTCATGGGAGAGATCTCGGACATGAAGAGCGCCATGGGTGAGAAGAACATCTGGGGGACCATTCCGTCGGTCGTCGAGATGCAGTCCGAGGGGGGCGCCTCCGGTGCCGTCCACGGCGCGCTCCAGGCAGGGGCGCTGACCACCACCTTCACCGCCAGCCAGGGCCTGCTCCTGATGATCCCGAACATGTTCAAGATCGCCGGCGAGCTGACCTCCACGGTCTTCCACGTCTCGGCCCGCGCCATCGCTGCCCAGGCTCTCTCCATCTTCGGCGACCACTCCGACGTCATGTCCTGCCGCTCCACCGGCTGGGCCATGCTCTGCTCCAACAACGCCCAGGAGGTCATGGACTTCGCCCTGATCTCCCAGGCCGCCACGCTCCGCGCCCGGGTGCCGTTCCTCCACTTCTTCGACGGATTCCGTACCTCCCACGAGGTCTTGAAGGTGGAAGAGCTGACCTTCGACGACATGCGCGCCATGCTGGACGACGAGCTGATCGCCGCCCACAAGGCCCGCGGACTCTCCCCGGATCACCCCTTCATGCGCGGCACCGCCCAGAACCCCGACGTTTACTTCCAGGGGCGCGAGACGGTAAACTCCTACTACCCGAAGTGCATCGAGATCGTCGAAGAGGAGATGAACAAGTTCGCCAAGATCACGGGCCGCCAGTACAAGCTGGTGGACTACGTGGGCGCCCCCGACGCCGACCGCGTCATCGTGATCATGGGCTCCGGCGCCGACACGGCGCAGGAGACGGTTGAGAACCTCTCCGCCAAGGGTGAGAAAATCGGCGTGGTGAAAGTCCACCTCTACCGGCCGTTCCCCATCGACGCCTTCATCGCCGCTCTGCCGAAGACCGTAAAGAAGATCGCCGTCCTCGACCGGACCAAGGAGCCCGGCGCCCTGGGCGAGCCCCTCTACATGGATGTCCGCACTGCCATCGGCGAGGCCATGGCCGACGGCAAGTGCCAGTTCGACGGCTACCCGGTTATCGTCGGCGGCCGCTACGGCCTCGGATCCAAGGAGTTCACCCCGGCCCAGGCCAAGGCGGTGTTCGATAGCCTCGCCACCGACAAGCCGAAGAGGAACTTCGTGGTCGGTATCACCGAGGACGTGACCAACAGCAGCCTCCCCTGCGATCCGGCCTTCTTCAACCCGATGGAAGGGGCCTACCAGGCCATGTTCTTCGGCCTCGGCTCCGACGGCACCGTGGGCGCCAACAAGAACTCCATCAAGATCATCGGCGAGATGACCGACAACAACGCCCAGGCCTACTTCGTCTACGACTCCAAGAAGGCCGGCTCCATGACCACGTCGCACCTGCGCTTCGGCAAGAAGTATATCCGGGCGCCGTATCTGGTGCAGGAGGCCGACTTCGTGGCCTGCCACAACTTCGCCTTCGTGGAGAAGTACGACATGCTGGCCAAGGCCAAGCAGGGGGCCACGTTCCTCCTGAATGCCCCCTTCGACCATAACGAGATCTGGGACAAGCTCCCCACCGACGTGCAGCAGCAGATCATCGACAAGAAGCTCAAGTTCTACGTGATCGACGGCGTGCGGCTCGGCAACGAGATCGGCCTCGGACCCCGGATCAACGTCATCATGCAGACCGCGTTCTTCAAGATCTCCAACATCATCCCGCTGGATCAGGCCGTTGCCGAGATCAAGGACGCCATCAAGAAGTCCTACGGCAAGGCGGGCGAAGCCGTTGTCGCCATGAACAACAAGGCGGTGGACGCCGGCCTCAACAACTTCTACGAGGTGACGGTGCCTGAGAAGGCCACCAGCACCATCACGAAGCCGCCGGTCGTCAGCCCCAAGGCGCCCCAGTTCGTTCAGGAGACCACCGCTCCCATGATCGCCGGCCTCGGCGACGACCTTCCGGTTTCCAAGATGCCGGCCGACGGCACTTTCCCGACGGCGACCGCCCAGTTCGAGAAGCGTAACATTGCCGTGGATATCCCGGTATGGGACGAGCAGCTTTGCATCCAGTGCGGCATCTGCTCCTTCGTCTGCCCCCACGCCACCATCCGGATGAAGGCCTATGATGCCTCGGCCCTTGCCGGCGCTCCGGCCACCTTCAAGTCGGTGGACTGCAAGGTCCCCGAGTTCAAGGGGCAGAAGCTGACCGTCCAGGTGGCTCCGGAAGACTGCACCGGCTGCGGCGCCTGCGTCCACAACTGCCCTGCCAAGAGCAAGGAAGACCCGAACCACAAGGCCATCAACATGGCCTTCCAGGCCCCGCTCAGAGCACAGGAAGTGGCGAACTGGGATTTCTTCCTCACCATTCCCGATGTTGATCCGACCGTGGCCAAGCTGGATACCGTCCGCGGCTCCCAGTTGGTCCGCCCGCTGTTCGAGTTCTCCGGCGCCTGCGCCGGCTGCGGCGAGACCCCGTACCTGAAGCTTCTGACCCAGCTCTTCGGCGATCGGACCCTTATCGCCAACGCCACCGGCTGCTCCTCCATCTACGGCGGCAACCTCCCGACCACCCCCTATGCCAAGCGGGCCGACGGTCTTGGTCCGGCCTGGTCAAACTCCCTGTTCGAGGACAACGCCGAGTTCGGCTACGGCATGCGGTTGGCCGTGGACAAGTTCAACGCCATGGCCCTTGAGCTGATCGACAAGCTTTCCTCCTCCTGCTCCTGCTCTTCCTGCACAAGCGCGGTACCCCTCATGAACGAGATCAAGGGTGCCGACCAGTCGACCCAGGCCGGCATCGAGGCCCAGCGCGGTCGGGTGGCGGAGCTGAAGAAAGCCCTGGCCGGCTGCCCCGAGGCGGAGGCCAAGCGTCTCCTCACCGTGGCCGACTACCTGGTCAAGAAGTCGATCTGGTGCATCGGTGGCGACGGCTGGGCCTACGACATCGGCTACGGCGGCCTCGACCACGTCATCGCCAGCGGCAAGAACATCAACCTGCTGGTTCTCGACACCGAGGTTTACTCCAACACCGGCGGCCAGGCCTCCAAGTCGACCCCGCTGGGGGCTGTCGCCCAGTTTGCCGCCGGCGGCAAGGCGGTTTCCAAGAAGGACCTCGGCATGATGGCCATGTCCTACGGCTCGGTGTATGTGGCGGCCGTGTCGCTGGCCAATCCGGCCCAGTGCATCAAGGCCATGCTGGAGGCGGAAGCCTATGACGGTCCGTCCCTCATCATCGCTTATGCCCACTGCATTGCCCACGGCATCGACATGACCAAGGCCGTGGATTGCCAGAAGCGGGCGGTTAACTCCGGTTACTGGCCGCTGTACCGTTACAACCCGGCGCTTGCTGCCGAGTGCAAGAACCCGCTACAGCTGGACAGCAAAGCCCCGACCATCGCCTTCGAAGAGTACGTGAACAGCGAGAACCGCTACCGCGTCCTCAGAAAGAACAACCCGAAGGGGTACGAGGAGCTGATGCGGAAGGCGGCTGCCTGGTCCAAGGCCCACTTCGGCTACTACCAGAAGCTGGCGGCCCTCAACTTCGAAGAGACCTGCGAGAAGTAACGTCTGCCCGTACCAACAAAAAACCCCGGCAAGGATCTTGCCGGGGTTTTTTGTTGCACGAAGTGCCAGGGACGAATACTGAAAGTGTCATCCGGTGGCATTGATACGCTGGCCTTGATTTTGCAGAAATGTCGGCTAGTTGCGGAAGGACTAGCGGCGGCTGTGACGGCAGGTTCCGCACTGACGCTGTTTTCTCTCCTTGAACGAGTGTCAAATTTTTGTTATAACCCATCCGTATCGGTGCAAATTTTCAGCCCGGTGAAGGGGTGCATACATGGCAGATCCTCAGATGGTGATGTACGACGAGGAGTTCAGGCTGATCAATCTTGCGATCGAGAAGCTGCTCCGGGAGGCCAACGCCAAGGTGATCTTCCTGGTCGACAAAAACGGCCAGCTCATCGCCGGCTGCGGCGAGACCGAGCGGTTCGACACCACGTCGCTGGCATCGCTCACCGCGGGAAACATCGCCGCCACCGGCGGTCTTGCCAAGCTGATCGGCGAGAAGGAATTTTCCATCCTGTTCCACGAGGGGGAAAAGGACAACCTCCATATCTCCATCGTTGGCGGGCGGGTGATTCTCGTGGTCCTCTTCGACACCCGCTCCTCCCTGGGGCTGGTCAGGCTCCGGGTCAAGAAGGCCTCCGAGGAGTTGACCGCCATCTTCGACCGGCTCATGAAAAAGGCCGAGGAGAAGGAGCGGAGCGGTATCCAGGAGTTCCCCTTCGCCGAGATCACCGACGACGACATCGACAATCTCTTCAACTGACGGCCCGGGGGTACGGCGGATGTCCTTCATCAACTACGCATCGCGCGAGATAAACTGCAAGATTGTCTACTACGGGCCGGGCCTCTGCGGCAAGACCACCAACCTCCAGCATGTCTACCAGAAGACCGCTCCCGAGGCGAAGGGGAAGATGATCAGTCTCGCCACGGAGACGGAGCGGACTCTCTTTTTCGATTTCCTCCCCCTGGCCCTGGGCGAGATCCGCGGCTTCAAGACCCGGTTCCACCTCTACACCGTCCCCGGCCAGGTTTTCTACGATGCCTCCCGCAAGCTGATCCTCAAGGGGGTGGACGGCGTGGTTTTCGTGGCCGATTCCCAGGAGGAGCGGATGGACGCCAATATCGAGTCACTGGACAACCTCCGTTTCAACCTCAAGGAACAGGGGTACGATCTGGACAAGCTTCCCTACGTAATTCAGTACAACAAGCGGGATCTGCCGGAAGTCCTGTCCGTGGAAGAGCTCCGGCGAGAACTGAACCCCACGGGGGTTCCCGAGTTCGAGGCCTGCGCCTCCACCGGCGAAGGGGTTTTCGAGACCCTGAAGGCGGTCGCCAAGCTGATCCTCATTGACCTCAAGAAAGGGCGCTGAAGCCTCAGCGCGTGAATCGATCCCACGTTTGCGGCCCATGGCAATGCCATGGGCCTTTTTTGTTTTGCCTGCCGGTAAAATGACGTAGAATGGCGGCCACCGACGGTTAGAAGCCGAAGGACGGGCTTTCAGGCGGGGGACGATGCATTTCGGTGGTGCCTACGAAGACGAGATAGTTGGCAAGGCCTATGACGGGAGGCTCATGGCGCGGTTTGTCCGCTACGTGCTTCCCTACCGGTGGCTCGCCGTGGCAGCCCTCTGCCTCCTTCCCCTCTCGGCGGCGGCCCGGCTGGCCCAGCCGTGGATCATGAAGGTGGCCATCGATGAGCACATTATCACCGGCCGGATGGAGGGTCTGCCGCTGGTTGCGGCCGGATTTCTCGCCCTGATCCTTGCCGAGTCGCTCCTGACGTTCTTTGAGGTCTGGCTCCTCCAGTACCTGGGGCAGAGGGTGATGTTCGATCTCCGCATGGAGCTCTTCAGCCACGTCCAGCGGCTTCCGGTCGCCTTTTTCGACCGGACTCCCACCGGGAGCCTCGTGACGAGGCTCACCAGCGACGTGGAAGTCCTCGGCGAGATGTTCGCCGCAGGGATCATTACGGTGGTGGGGGACATCCTCTTCCTGACCGGGATCGTCGGGGTGATGCTCTGGATGAACCTGAAGCTCTCCCTGGTCACCTTCGCGGTCCTGCCGGTGCTCATCTGGGTCGCCTTTACGTTTCGGGTCAGGATGCGCAAGGCCTTCCGGGAGGTACGTGCCCGGCTGGCGAACCTCAACACCTTTCTGGCCGAGACCATCGGCGGCATGGCGGTGGTTCAGCTCTTCAACCGGCAAGAAACCGAGCGGCGGGAGTTTTCGCGGCTCAACGCCGCTTACCGGGACGCCAACCTCCCGGTCATCACCTGGGACGCCTCCCTCTATGCCCTGGTGGAGACCCTCTCCTCCATCGCCGTGGGGCTCATCATCTGGTACGGCGGGGGGGAGATCGTCAGCGGCGCCCTTACCTTCGGGGCGCTGGTGGCCTTCATCCAGTACACCGAAAAATTTTTCGGCCCCATCCGGGATCTTTCGGCCAAGTACTCCATCATGCAGGGAGCCATGGCGGCCCTGGAGCGGATTTTCAACCTGCTGGACACCGAGAAGGATGGATACCCCTCACCCGGCCTTCGGCCACCCTCTCCCTCCAGGAGGGGGGCCGGGGATGAGGGGGCAGTCAACACCATCGTCTTCAAGGATGTCTGGTTCGCTTACAAAGGCGAGGAGTACGTCCTCCGGGGGATTGACCTCGCCATCCGGCGGGGGGAGAAGGTGGCTCTCGTGGGGGAGACGGGCGGCGGCAAGACGACGGTGACCCGGCTCCTCTCCCGCTTCTACGACGTGAGCAGGGGGAGCATCAGCTTTGACGGCACCGACATCCGGGAGCTGCCCCTTCCCGACCTCCGGCGCCGGATCGGCGTGGTCCTCCAGGAACCGTATCTTTTCACCGGCACCATCGGGTTCAATATCTCCCTGGGAGACGAGGGGGCCGCTGCCAGGATGGAGGAGGCGGCACGGCTTGTGGGGGCCGCCCGGTTCATCGAGGCGCTTCCCAATAAGTACGACGAGGAGGTGCGGGAGCGGGGGGTGAACCTCTCCGCCGGCGAGCGGCAGCTCATCTCCTTTGCCCGTGCCGTGGCTTTCGACCCGGAGATCCTTGTCCTCGACGAGGCCACCTCCAGCGTCGACAGCGAGTCTGAGCGGCTCATCCAGGAGGGGCTCCGGGCGCTCATGGCCGGGAGGACGTCTCTGGTGGTGGCCCACCGCCTCTCCACGGTTCAGGATGCCGACCGGATCGTCGTCATCCGCCGGGGTGAAAAGGTGGAGGAGGGGACCCACCGGGAACTCCTGGCCGCCGGAGGAGTCTACGCGCGGCTTTACCAGCTTCAGTTCAGGGAACAGGACACACGATGAAACATCTCATCCTCGGCACCGCCGGCCATATCGACCACGGCAAGACCTCCCTCGTCCGGGCACTCACCGGCATTGACACCGACCGCCTCCCCGAGGAGAAGAAGCGCGGGATCACCATCGAGCTCGGCTTCGCCCACCTTGAACTGCCGGGCGGTCTCCGGTTCGGCATCGTGGACGTGCCGGGGCACGAGCGTTTCGTCCGGACCATGGTTGCCGGTGTAGGGGGGATGGATCTCGTGATGCTCGTCATCGCCGCCGACGAGGGGGTCATGCCCCAGACCCGGGAGCACCTGGAGATCTGTCAGCTCCTGGGGGTGAAGAAGGGGCTCGTGGCCCTCACCAAGAGCGACATGGTGGACCCCGAGTGGCTTGGTCTCGTGGCCGAAGAGGTGCGGGAGTACCTGGCAGGGAGCTTCTTGGAGGAGGCGCCGGTGGTGCCGGTCTCGTCCCGGACCGGCGCGGGGATCGATGATCTCAAGGGGGAACTGGCCCGCCTTGCCGCCCAGGTGGAGGAAAAGCGGAGCGAAGGCCCGTTCCGCCTCCCTGTGGACCGGGTTTTCACCGTCACCGGCTTCGGCACGGTGGTGACCGGAACGCTCCTGGCCGGCGAGATCCGGGTGGGGGACGAGGTGGAGCTGCTCCCCACGGGCAGGGAGGCTCGGGTGCGGGGCGTGCAGACCCACGGCCGGAAGGGAGATGCGGCCGGCGCCGGGCAGCGGGTGGCGGTGAACCTCCAGGGGGTCGAGCACACGGAAGTGGTGCGGGGGGACATCGTGGTGCCCCGGGGTGTTTTTCGGACCACCCGTGCCGTGGATGTCCGCCTCGACCTCCTACCAACGGCCCCCAAGGAGCTTCGGCACCGGGCCACGCTCCGGCTCCATTCAGCCACCTACGAGGTGCCGGCCCAGGTGATCCTCCTGGACCGGGACGTCCTGGCGCCGGGGGAATCCGCCTTTGTCCAGCTTCGCCTGAAGCATCCGGTGCTCCTTCTCCCCGGCGACCCCTTCGTGCTCCGCTCCTACTCCCCCCAGGTCACCGTGGGCGGTGGCCGGGTTCTGGACCCGATGCCCCCCCGTCGCCGGCGGCGCTCCGATGAGGCGCTGGCGCTTCTTCATGCCTTGGGGGAGCACGCCGAGGCGGACACCGTCAGACTCCTGGTGGCCGGAAGTCTCCTCTCCGGTGTTGCCTTCGAGGAAATATCGCTCCGCAGCGGCCTCTCTCCCCGCAGGGCCGAGGCTGCCCTGGCCTCGCTCCTGTCGGCCGGCGAGGTGGTGCAGGTGGTCCGAGAACCCCGGATCCTCCTCTCCCGGGACGCGTTCGGCTCCCTCAAGTCCCATCTTCTGGGGGAGGTGGAAGGGTATCTGCGGGATAACTCGCTGAAAGAGGGGATCGGCAAGGAGGAGTTGAAGACCCGCCTTCCGAAGCGGAGTGATCCCCGTTTCTTCACGCCACTGCTGACTTCCCTCGAAAAGGAGGGGAAGGTGGTGGTGGAGCGGGAACTGGTGAAGCTCCCCGGCCGCAAGGGGGAGCCGACCGTGGACCAGTCCGGCCTCCAGGGGCGGATCGAGGCAGCTCTTCTGCGGGGGGGCTTTGAGCCTCCCACCGTGAAGGAACTGTGCGACCAGCTCCGCTGCGGCGAGAAGGAGCTTCTGGAGCACCTGAACATCCTTGCCCGGCAGGGGCGGGCCGTGAAGCTCAAGAGCGACGTGTTCTACCCCCCCGGCCCTGTCGGAGAGATCCGGGAGAAACTCGTCGCCCGCCTTCGGGAGAAGGGGGAGATCACCCCACCGGAGTTTCGGGAGCTTACCGGCCTCTCCCGTAAATTCATGATCCCTCTCCTTGAGTTTTTCGATCAGGAGAAAATCACCATCCGGGTTGGCGACAAGCGGATTCTGCGTAAGGGGTAGAGGTTTGCACGCTGGAGCATTGCAAGAGTTTCATTATGGCGTACTATTTAACGGCCAGTTTTGGGAAAGCGGGACGCAGAGAGGAGAGTGCCGATGGAGAAGTTTCAGGTTCTTCTGGTGGAGGATAATCCGGACGATGAATTTCTCGCGCTGCGCGCCTTGCGCAAGCAGGGAATCGACAACGTTGTCGTTGCCCACGATGGGGAAGAGGCCCTTGCCCGTCTTCTGGGCCCCGGTTCTCCGGGGGGTGGAGGGGAGTTTCTCGAACCGGCGTTTATCCTGCTCGACCTGAAACTGCCGAAAATAAACGGTATCGAGGTTCTCACCGCCCTTCGCGGCAACGAGAGGACCAAGCGGGTTCCGGTCATCGTCATCAGTTCGTCCCGGGAGGAGACCGACCTGAAATGCTGCCGGGAGTTGGCCGTCCTCAGCTGCCTGACCAAGCCGGTGGATGGGAAAGAGATAGTTGGCATCCTGGAGAAGGCCGGCCTCTTCGATATACACCCCTCTTGACGCGCCCTGCCCCGTGGGGGGCCGACGACCCTCATTCCACGCCCCATCGGGTAAAAATACCTTCACAAGTCGGGGGTAATGTGGTAATTGATACGACTTTCCAGCTGCTTTCCCTTCTCACTTTTTCCCGCGACGGTTACCTGTGATGGCAAAGAAGATCTGCATAGCGAATCAGAAGGGTGGGGTCGGCAAGACCACCACCGCCGTCAACCTTGCCGCTTCCCTTGCGGCGGCGGAAAAGCGGACGCTCCTGGTGGACATGGACCCCCAGGGGAACGCCGGAAGCGGCGTCGGCATCGACAAGGGGAGCCTGACGGAGTCGGTCTACGACGCCATCATCAACGACGCCGATCCGGCAACGCTCATAGTCAGGACCGACCTCGCCTGTCTCGACCTCCTTCCCGCCACCACCGACCTGGCCGGCGCCGAGTTGGAACTCGTTTCCGCCATGGCGCGGGAATGGAAGCTCAAGGAGGCCCTGGCACACCTTGATGACCGGTATGACTACATCATCATCGACTGTCCCCCGTCCTTAGGGCTTCTCACCGTCAACGCCATGACCGCCGCCGACTCGGTCCTTATCCCGCTCCAGTGCGAGTACTACGCCATGGAAGGGCTTTCACAGATCATCAAGACTATCAAGCTGGTTCAGAAGGGGCTCAACCCGAAGCTCGCTATTGAAGGGATCCTTCTCACCATGTACGACGGCCGCATCAACCTTTCCCGCCAGGTAAGCGAGGAGATCCGGACCCACTTCGGCTCCCTTGCCTTTCAGACCGTGGTCCCCCGCAACGTGAGACTCTCCGAGGCCCCGAGCCACGGCCGTCCCATCATCCTGTACGACATAACCTCCAAGGGGGCCGTCACCTATATGGAACTGGCCAAGGAACTCATGGAAAGGGAGGTGCACCATGGTTAGGAAGACCGGACTCGGCAAGGGGATGGCGGCCCTTCTCCCGGTCGTGGAGGAGGAGGGGAAACGCTACTTCTCCTGCCCCATCGAAGAGATTCGTCCCAACCGGAACCAGCCCCGCAAGACCTTCACCCCCGACAGGCTGGAAGAGCTTGCCGCATCCATCCGCGAGAAGGGGATAATCCAGCCCCTCGTGGTGCGGAAAAAGGGAGACCACTACGAGCTCATCGCCGGCGAGCGCCGCTGGCGGGCCGCCCAGAAGGCCGGACTCCGCGAGGTGCCGGTGGTCATCCAGGACGTCTCCGAGGATACCGCCCTGGAGATGGCCCTCATCGAGAATATCCAGCGGGAGGACTTGAACGCCGTGGAGGAGGCCGAGGCCTACCACGCCCTCATGGAGAACTTCAGCCTGACCCAGGACGAGCTCGCGAAGAGGGTGGGGAAGGATCGATCCACCGTGGCCAACTCCCTGCGGCTCCTGAAGCTTCCCGCCGAACTGAAGAAGGACATCGTCGAAGAGCGCTTGGCCATGGGCCATGCGCGGGCGATTCTTGCCCTCGATACCGACCTCCAGATGCGGGAAGCCCGCGATGCTGTTGTCAAGGGAAACCTCACCGTGCGCGAGGCGGAAAGCCTTGTGAAGCGCCTGAAGGGGGAGCAGAAGCCCAAGCCTAAGGTTGCAACCGTGGAGGTCCATGCCGCTGACCTCGTGGAGCAGTTGCAGCGTCGCTTCATGACAAAAATTGCGGTTCGCAAGAGCGGCAAAGGGGGCAAAATCGAGATTGCCTACGGCAGCCGCGACGAACTTGCAAGAATCGTCGATCTTCTGCTTGGTTAAAGGGCGTGCGACACGGTCGGGCGCATGCACGCCGTATCGTTTTTTGGATAAATATGTTGACAAGTGCCAATGCGTGTGATAGCTAACGTCTGTTTTGCGGCCTTACGACCGCATATTTTTTTGATACAGTACCCCGTATACGGAATACAAACTACAAGTGGTGGATTTTACGGAGCGGTAGCGTGATAAGTTTAGATCTTGCCTTTGTGATTCAGTTCGTAAACTTCCTGGTTCTCCTCCTGGTTCTGAACATCTTCCTCTACAAGCCGATCAGAAAAATCATGGCGGACCGGAAGGCGCAGATTGACGGCGCAAAAGAGCGGGCCGCGGCGGTTGACAAGGACGTGCAGGAAAAAATGGCACTCTACGAAGCCCGCCTGCGCGAAATTAAGGCGAAGGCCAATGCCGAGCGTGAGACCCTTCGCAACGGCGCGCTTCAGGAAGAGGCCGCTGTCATCGAGAAGGCCCGCAAGGAGGCTGCCGATTCTCTCTCCTCCATCAAGAACAGGGTGGCGCAAGAAGCCGCTGCTGCCAAGCAGCTCCTGGCGGAACAAGCCCGTGCCCTGTCCCTTGAAATCAGCGAGAAAGTCCTTGGGAGGAGTCTGTAACATGGCAAACGCATGCAAGAAGAAAGGGCTCCTGAAGTCCGTGATGATGCCTGCGGCGGTCTGTGCCGCCGTGATCGGCCTTTCAGCCCTCGGGTTTGCCGCCGAGGGGGGCGAGGGTGCCCACCACGTTGACACCGGCAAGCAGATGAAGGATTTCATGTGGAGGGTCATCGACTTTGCCGCCCTTCTCGGTGTCATCATCTGGGCCCTCAAGAAGGCCAATGCCAAGGGTGCCCTGGCAGACCGCACCGCCAACATCGAGAAGGCCCTCCGTGAAGCCGAGGAGGCCCGGGCAGCTGCCGAGAAGAAGTTTGCCGAGTATAGCGGGAAGCTGGAAAAGGCGAACCTGGAAATCGACGATATCTACGCCGCAATCCGCAAGGAAGCCGAGTTGGAGAAGGAGCGGATCATCGCGGAGGCGAAGCTGACCGCCGACAAGATTCGCGAGCAGGCCGCCGCCACTGCCTCTCAGGAGGTTCTCAAGGCCAAGGCAGAACTCCGCGGGGAGGCTGCGCGACTTGCCGTTCAGATGGCTGAACAGTCACTGCGCGAGAACATCAAGAAAGACGACCAGGATCGGCTGGTTAACGACTATCTTACGAAGGTGGAGAACTTACATTGATCTCGAACGCTATTGCACGTCGCTACGCCAAGGCGCTGGTGCAGCTCGGGGCCGAGGAAGGCGCGGTCGACCGGTTCGGTGCCGAGTTGGGGCAGTTCGCAGCCCTGCTTGAAGGAAACGCCGACATCGATTCCGTCTTGAAAAGCCCTGCGTACCGCATTGAAGCCAAGAGGGAAATTCTCAAGGACGTTCTTGCGAAGTTGAGCCTCTCCGGCACGGTCTCCAACTTTCTCCAGGTTCTCCTCGACCGGGGGAGAATCAGTTTTCTTCCCCAGATTGCCCACAGCTATGCCGCATTCGCCGACGAGCTTTCCGGCGTCATTCGCCCGGTGCTCACTTCGGCTTTCCCTCTTGAGGATGCCCAGGTGGAGAGCATGAAGGGCGCGCTGGTCAAGGCAACGGGGAAGAAGGTGCAGCTGTCGGTCCAGGTGGAGCCCTCGCTCATCGGCGGGGTGATCACCAAGATCGGCGACAAGGTTTTTGACGGCAGCGTACGGACCCAGTTGAACAGGATTCAGGATATATTACAGAAGGGGTGAGAGGTTCCATGGAAATCAGAGCCGAAGAAATCAGCGAAATTATCCGCAAGCAGATCAAGGAGTACGGCAAGGAGGTCGAGGTGGCCGAGACCGGCACCATCATCTCCGTCGGTGACGGTATCGCCCGCATCCACGGCCTGGACAAGGCCATGGCCGGCGAGCTCCTGGAGTTCCCCGGCGGGGTCTCCGGCATGGTTCTCAACCTCGAAGAGGACAACGTCGGTGCGGCGATCCTCGGTGAAGACAACGAGAACATCAAGGAAGGGACCACCGTCAAGCGGACCGGCAGGATCGTCGAGGTTCCCGTAGGCGAGGCCCTCATCGGCCGCGTTGTCAACGCCATCGGCCAGGCCATCGACGGCAAGGGCCCGATCAACACCTCCACCTTCGGTAAGGTCGAGGTGAAGGCCCCCGGCATCGTCAAGCGGAAGTCGGTCCACCAGCCGATGCAGACCGGCCTCAAGGCCATCGACGCCATGGTTCCGGTTGGCCGCGGCCAGCGGGAGCTCATCATCGGCGACCGCCAGACCGGCAAGACCGCCGTTGCCATCGACACCATCATCAACCAGAAGGGTGGCGACCTCATCTGTATCTATGTCGCCATCGGCCAGAAGCGTTCCACCGTTGCCCAGGTGGTGAGCAAGCTCCAGGAGCACGGCGCCATGGATTACACCATCGTCGTTTCCGCCTCCGCCTCCGAGCCTGCACCGCTCCAGTTCATCGCCCCCTACACCGGCGTCACCATGGGCGAGTACTTCCGGGACAACGGCAAGCATGCCCTGATCATCTACGATGACCTCTCCAAGCAGGCCGTTGCCTATCGTCAGCTCTCCCTGCTCCTTCGTCGTCCGCCGGGGCGTGAAGCGTATCCGGGCGACGTTTTCTACCTCCACAGCCGTCTCCTTGAGCGTGCTGCGAAGCTCTCCGACGACTGCGGCGCCGGCTCCCTCACCGCGCTCCCGATCATCGAGACCCAGGCCGGCGACGTTTCCGCGTACATTCCGACCAACGTCATCTCCATCACTGACGGCCAGATCTACCTGGAGAGCGACCTGTTCTACTCCGGCGTCCGCCCGGCCATTAACGTCGGCCTCTCGGTCTCCCGGGTCGGTGGTTCCGCCCAGGTGAAGGCCATGAAGCAGGTTGCCGGTACGCTCCGTCTGAACCTCGCCCAGTACCGCGAGATGGCAGCCTTTGCCCAGTTCGGTTCCGACCTGGACAAGGCGACCCAGATGCAGCTGGCCCGCGGCGAGCGCCTCGTCGAGATTCTCAAGCAGCCCCAGTACCGTCCGATTCCCAACGAGAAGCAGGTCCTCATCATCTTCGCCGCCAACAACGGCTATGTCGATGACTACCCCGTTGCCTCCCTGCGCCGTTACGAGAGCGAGCTCTATTCCTTCTTCGACGGAAGGAAGGCTGATATCCTCGCCGAACTGCGCGACAAGAAGGCGATCGATGACGACCTCAAGGGCAAGATCGTTGCCGCCCTTGACGAATTCAAGAAGGAATTTACCGCGTAATCTAAGGACGGTCCTCCAGATATGGCAAGCCTGAAAAGCATTAAAAAACGTATTGTCTCGGTCAAGAACACCAGGCAGATAACCAAGGCCATGAAGATGGTCTCGGCAGCGAAGCTGCGCCGTGCCCAGGAAAACGTGGTTGCCGCCCGCCCCTACGCGAAGAAGCTGGGGGAGGTTCTGGGCCGCCTGGCCAAGAGTCAGGACGAAAGCGGAAGCCCCCTGCTGCAGAAGCGCATCAGCCAGAAGGCCCTCCTCGTGGTGGTTACCTCTGACCGGGGTCTCTGCGGTGGCTTCAACGCCAACATCTGCAAGGCCGCGGAGCGCTTCATCAGGGAGAAGAAGGCTGAATTCGCCGAAATCTCCGTGACCACCGTCGGCCGCAAGGGCTTCGAGTTCCTCAAGAACCGGCAGAAGATCCACAAGAACTACGGCAACGTCCTCTCGAACCTCAGCTATCCTACTGCTGCGCTTCTGGCCCAGGAAGTGATTGAGGGATACGTGACGGAGGAATACGACGAGGTCTATCTCCTCTTCAACGCGTTCCGGAGTGTCATGTCCCAGGACATCACCCTCCAGCAGCTCCTCCCGATTGTTCCCGAGGAGACAGCCGAAGAGGAGTACGTTCCCGAGTACATCTACGAGCCCTCCAAAGGGGAGCTCCTTGACGAACTCCTTCCCAAGCACATCGAGGTGCAGGTGTTCAAGGCGCTGCTGGAGTCGGTGGCATCGGAGCACGGCGCCCGGATGACCGCCATGGACAGCGCGTCCAAGAACGCCACCGAGATGATCGGCAAGCTGACCCTTCAGTACAACCGGGCCCGCCAGGCAGCAATCACGACCGAGCTCATGGAGATCATCTCCGGTGCCGAGTCGATCAAGGGATAAGTTAATCTCACGATTATAAAATAGAGGCCCGGCACGGGCCGCAGGAGGAAGAGGCACCATGAGTCAGAACTTTGGTAAAATTTCGCAGGTTATCGGCGCGGTTATCGACGTCGAGTTCGAGCCGGGCAAACTGCCTCCCATCTACAACGCCCTCCGGGTCACCAACCCGGCCATTGACGATAAAGAATACAACCTGGTGCTCGAAGTTGCCCAGCACCTGGGCGAGAATTCCGTCCGGACCATCGCCATGGACTCCACCGACGGTCTCGTCCGGGGCCAGGTTGCCCTCGACACCGGTAAGCAGATCTCCGTACCGGTCGGCCGCAAGACCCTGGGCCGCATCCTCAACGTCATCGGCGAGCCGGTGGACGAGATGGGTCCGGTCAATGCCGAGAAGGAGTACGGCATCCACCGTGAAGCCCCTTCCTTCGTGGACCAGTCCACCAAGGTCGAGGCCTTCACCACCGGCATCAAGGTCGTCGACCTCCTCGCTCCCTATGCACGGGGGGGCAAGATCGGCCTCTTCGGCGGCGCCGGCGTCGGCAAGACCGTTCTCATCATGGAACTCATCAACAACATCGCCAAGCAGCACGGCGGTTTCTCCGTGTTCGCCGGCGTTGGCGAGCGTACCCGTGAAGGGAACGACCTCTGGATGGAGATGAAGGAGTCCGGCGTTCTCGATAAAGCCGCCCTCGTCTACGGCCAGATGAACGAGCCGCCGGGAGCCCGCGCCCGGGTTGCCCTTTCCGCCCTCTCCATCGCCGAGTACTTCCGGGACGAGGAAGGGCAGAACGTTCTCCTCTTCATTGATAACATCTTCCGTTTCACCCAGGCGGGTTCCGAGGTTTCTGCGCTTCTTGGCCGGATTCCTTCCGCCGTTGGTTACCAGCCCACGCTGGCCACTGAGATGGGTGAGCTCCAGGAGCGGATCACCTCCACCACCAAGGGTTCCATTACCTCGGTTCAGGCCATCTACGTTCCGGCCGACGACCTTACCGACCCGGCTCCGGCAACGGCCTTCGCCCACCTGGATGCAACGACCGTTCTTTCCCGTCAGATCGCCGAGCTCGGCATCTACCCGGCCGTTGACCCCCTCGACTCCACGTCGCGGATTCTCGACCCCCAGGTAATTGGCGAGGAGCACTACGCCATCGCCCGCCAGGTTCAGTACGTTCTCCAGAAGTACAAGGACCTCCAGGACATCATCGCCATTCTCGGTATGGACGAGCTCTCCGAAGAGGACAAGCTGGTTGTTGCCCGTGCCCGGAAGATCCAGCGCTTCCTCTCCCAGCCCTTCCACGTGGCCGAAGCCTTCACCGGCAGCCCCGGCAAGTACGTTGAACTGAAGGACACCATCAAGGGCTTCCAGGAGATCGTTGCCGGCAAGCACGACGACATCCCTGAGCAGGCCTTCTACATGGTCGGCACCATCGAAGAGGCCCTGGAAAAAGCGAAGAAGCTTGCTGCCTAAGATTCACATGACCTCGTCGCAGGGAGGCCGTTGCGGCTTCCCTGCCAAAAGGATGAAGATAGATGGCTGAAAAACTGAAAGTCGATCTGGTAACACCCTATAAAAAGATTCTGTCCGAAGAGGTCGATGAGATCACGGCCACCGGTGCCCTCGGCGAGTTCGGCGTTCTTCCGGGCCACGCGCCGTTCCTCACATCCCTGAAGATCGGTGAGCTCACCTACAAGAAGGGCGGGCAGTTCTTCCATCTGGCCGTCAACTGGGGCTATTTCGAAGTGGAGGACGACAAGGTCACGGTGCTCGTTGAAACCGCGGAGCGGGCAGACGAGATCGATCTTGAGCGCGCAAAGGCTGCTCTTGGTCGTGCCGAAGCGGCCCTCAAGGGTCTCTCCCCTGAAGACAAGAGCTACAAGACCCAGGAGGCAGCCCTGGAGCGGGCCCTGATCCGTATGCAGGTGGCAGGCAAGTCCACCCGGAAGTAGCGAAAAATCACCACGTACCAAGAAGAGCGGCCTAGCCGCTCTTTTTTTTTCACTGATGCAGGCCCTGAATCCTGCTATGATCCGACCATGCCAAACACTAAACCACGTATTGTCATAACCATGGGGGACCCCACCGGGGTCGGCCCCGAGATCATCGCCGCAGCCCTGGCCGATCCAGAGGTGCGTCAATGCTGCCGCTTCCTCGTCATCGGCGACAGCGCGGCCATGGCCAGGGGAATCGCCGTTACGGGCGCCGCGCTCAGGGTAGAGCGGACCGATACCCTGAACTGGGAAGAAAGCAAAGAAGGGGTGCTCCCCCTTTGGGAGATTTCGTCCCTCACCGAAGCGGACATGCAGTATGGCTGCCCCACCGTTGACAGTGGCGACGCCATGTACCGGGCCATCTGCGAAGCCGCGCGGCTCTGCCTTGAAGGAAATGCTGACGCCATGGCGACTGCTCCCATCAGCAAGGAGGCCTTGAACCGGGCCGGGCACCGGTATCCCGGGCATACGGAACTCCTGGCAGAGCTGGCGGGGGCGGAGCGAGTCGTCATGATGCTGGCCGGCTCCCGGCTCCGGGTTACCCTCGTCACCATCCACGAGGCCTTGTCTGACGTGCCGCGTCTGGTGACCTTCGAGCGGGTTCTGGAGACGATCCGTATCACCCACCGGGACCTGCACCGCTATTTCAAAAGGAATCCCCGCATCGCGGTCCTGGCCCTCAATCCCCACTGCGGCGAAGGGGGGATGTTCGGGGACGAGGAGGCGCGGATTATTGCCCCGGCCGTGGCGGCAGCCCGGCAGGAGGGGATCGATGCGATCGGCCCCCTCTCGGCCGATACGCTTTTCCACTTCGCCGTCCAGGGGAACTACGACGCGGCGGTCTGCATGTACCACGACCAGGGACTCATTCCCCTGAAGCTCCTCCACTTCGACGACGGGGTCAACGTGACCCTGGGGCTCCCCATCATCCGCACCTCCGTGGATCACGGCACCGCCTACGATCTGGCCGGAACCGGCAGGGCCTCGGCCGAGAGCATGAAGGCGGCCATCCTCATGGCGGCGGAGATGGCACGGGTGCAGGGATCGGGGGGTGGAACGCCGTGACCATGAAAAAGATGCTCTATCTGGCCATCGGGGCCGTGGTGGCCTATGGGGCCTACATTGCCATATCCCTCATGTTCCTTCCGTCGGTGGAGGATCTCAAGAACCGCCGCACGAACATGACCATCCAGGTGAAGGACTGGCACGGTGACTACCACCCCTTCACCGTGGGGCCCAAAAACCGCTACTGGACCCCGTCGGGGAGCATCCCGGCGGAGATGAAGTGGGCGGTGATCCTGGCGGAGGACTCCAACTTCTACAAGCATGAGGGGATCGACGTGAAGGCCATCAAGAACGCCATCAAGTACGACCTCGAAAAGAAGAGCTTCGCCCGGGGGGCCTCCACCATCACCCAGCAGGTGGCCAAGAACCTCTTCCTCTCCCGGGAGAAGACCATCTCCCGCAAGGTGAAGGAGGTCGTCCTTGCCAAGCGGATGGAGGAGGAGCTGACCAAGGGGCGGATCATCGAGCTCTACTTGAACGTTGTGGAGCTTGGCCCCATGGTCTACGGCATCGGCCACGGCGCCCGGTACTACTTCGGCAAGCCCGCGTCAGCCATGACCCCCCGGGAGTGCGCCTTCCTGGCCGCCATGCTGCCGGGGCCCCGGGTGGCCTACAATCCCTACAAGAATCTGGACAAGGTGCTGAAGCGCTCCAGCATGATCCTGCGGCTGCTGCGGAACAAGGGGGTCCTCTCGGCTGGCGAGTACCAGCAGGCCCTGGGGCAGGAGCCCAACATCGCCGGACTCCAGCGGAAGGTGGATGCCAGCATCGAGAAGGTGGAGGCGACGTTCCAGAACTTCACGGGTAGTGCCGGGCCCCAGGAGCCGGTGCCGGTGCCGGCGTCCGAGGGAGAAGGCACCGTCAAGGAAGCGCCTGCTGCACTACCGCCTGCGGAACCGGCCGGTACGACACCTGCGGAAGAGGGAAAGGGGGGAGCGCCACCCGTTCAGGAGGAGCAGAAATAGGAAAGGGCGGGGATTTCCCCGCCCTTTTTGCGCGAACTCGATTAGTAAGAAAACCTGAAATCCATCAGAATAACAAGGAGATACGGAGGACACGGAGCAACGCCAAGCGGTCGGCAACAATGAACTTTGGTATCCCCCCGCCTTGCAGGCTGGAGCTATTGTCTTTCCTCCGTGCTCTCTGTGTCTCCGAGTTATTAATAACGATTTCATTCTACACGCGGTAACTCTCGATGGCCGGGTCCGAGAACTCGTTGGGGATCGCAATGATCCACTCGTTGTCGTCGATTACCACCTTTACCCGGCACTCAGCCCCCGCCTCGGCCCGGGTGTAGCGCAGGAGTATCTTTGCGGCGGTCTCCAGAAGCGCGTCGTTCACGACCCCCATGAGGACCCCCAGGGGGCTCGATCCGTCGAGCCAGCGGAGCGTCGCTTCCCCCGGCTGGATGTTGTGGGAGAGAAGCTCGTTCTCCGCCTCGTTGCGGCCGATGAGGGCCTTGGTCCGGGGACCGACCCGGAAGTGGCGCGCCACCTTCAGAAGGCGGAAATCCCGCAGGTTCAGCTGGTCCGAGTGGTCGAACACGTCCCGTACCTTGGAAACGAAGGAGACCTCGGTCAGGAGGCAGCCGCCGGCGGGGCAGGGGTAGTTTTTCACGTCCAGCTCTTCGGCCAGCTGCATCTGCTCCTTGCGGGAGCGTCCCTGGATGGCCAGGAGCTTCTCACGGTCCACCCACCCTTCCTGCTCGGGGAGGGTCGGCTTGAAGTGCTTGGCCGACAGGGGGCGCAGCAGCCGTCCCGCCAGGCCGCTCTCCCGCTCGATGATGTCGAGGGTGTGGCGGCGCTGGCTCATGGGGCGCTGGCCCAGCACCTCGCCAGTGATGACGAAGTCGGCGCCGCTCTCGGCCATGTACTCGCTGGCCTTGCGCAAGAGGAAAATCCGGCAGTCGATGCAGGGGTTCATCCCCTTGCCGTAGCCGTGTTTGGGCTTGCGGACCACTTCCAGGTAGTCCACGCCCTTGTGCATCACCTTGATGGGGATGCCGAACTCTTCGGCCACCCGGATCGCTTCCGATTTGCATCCCGCGTTTTTTCCGGTACAGGTACAGAAGGGGGAGGTGAAGTTGAGGGCTTCGACTTCGATCCCCTGCTCAAGCATCACCTTGACCGCAAGGGTAGAGTCGAGCCCCCCGGAGAGGAGGGCGAGGGCTTTTCTTTTCATGTGAACGCTCCTGGGGCGCCATGACGGGCGTCAGCAGACGCGGGGCCAGTCACGGAACCGAAAATTTTTCATGAGCCTAGCACAGGGCCGTCTGTTGTGTAAAGGATGAGAAGCGGGGCAAGCCGAAAATATTCCTCAAGAATTGAGCTGACCCGACCGATGTAGTCAAAAGGGAGGATTACCATGGAAAGCATCGTACGGCCTGGGTCTCTGGGGGACATACTCTTCCGGTGCCAGATCATCAGCGAGAACGATATCCGCGCCGCCCTCGACGAGCAGCAGACGACGGGGTGCCGCTTCGGCGAGGCCCTGGTGAAACTGGGGGTCGTGGCCCAGGAGGACATCGACTGGGCCCTCTCCAACCAGCTCAACATCCCCTACGTGCGGCTCAAACCGACCATGGTGGACACAGAGGCCGTGGCCCTGATCCCGGCGGCACTGGCGCGCCAGCACAACCTCATCCCCCTCATCGTCACCGGGGACGAGATCAGCATCGCCATCGCCGATCCCCTCAACACCGCGGCCCTGGCGGCGGTGGAGAAGGCTGCCGGCTGCCCCGTATCGGTGTCGGTGGGGCTCCTGCGGGAGATCCGCGAGATGCAGGAGATATTCTACGGGCCGCCGGAGGAGACCGACATCCTCGGCTTCGAGTCGGCCGCCTTCCCGGCCAGCGTCCTCAGCGCCATCAACCACGACCTGACCGGCGCGAAGTTCGTCGATTACCTCCTCCTCTTCGTGGTCCAGCAGAAACTCTCCTCCCTCTCCCTGCAACCCCTGGGGGACGGGATCGTGGTGGTCTGCCGCCGGGGCGGAGTCGGACGCGAAGCGGGGCGCCTCTCCCCAACCCATTATCCCGAGGTGGTCATGCGGGTGAAAAAGCTGGCCAAGCTTGCAGGAGGCGAATTCACCGCCAAGGGGGCCTTCGCCTTTGGGTGGAAGGGGCGGATGATCCCGTTCCAGGTGGCGCTCCTGCGGGGGGAGGGGGGCGATTACCTCACCTTCAGGATGCGGGTCGACGCTGCCTTCCCCGACTCCGTGGCCGACATGGGGCTTCCGGAGGCCACCACGGCCCGCTTTGCGGAACTGGCCGCGGCGGGGCGGGGGATGGTGGTCGTGGGCGCCCGGGAAGAGGAGATGCGGGGACGGCTCATGGAGCTCTACCTTCAGGAGTGCGACACCGCCGGCAAGACCGTCATCATGGTGGGGAGCGGGCCGCCCCAAGGGGGGCGTCGCTTTCCCCGGGTGCCGGTGCCGGCCGGCACCGAAGTGGGAGCCGTGGTCATGGCAGCCCTGGAACACGACCCCGACATCCTGATCCTGGAGGATGTGGCCGACGGCAAGGTCTTTGCGGCCGCCTGCCGGGCCGCCCAGCGGGGGACCCTCGTGGTCGCGGGCCTCTCCTGCGGCGACGGGGCCGGCGCCCTGCAGCAGCTCATCACTTTCCGGGACCGGCACCTCCTCACCCCGGCCCATCTGCGGGGGATCATCGTCTGTGCCGGGGTCCGCACCCTCTGCCCCGACTGCCGTGCGGCCGTGCCGTCGCCTCCCGACGAGACGGAGCCCTCCTTCCGGTCGGCGGGGTGCCCGGCTTGCGGCCAGACCGGCTACGCGGGTACCCGCTTCCTCATGGACATCATCGCCTTCGACCAGCGGGTGCGGGAGCTCTTCGAGACGGCCCGCGACAGCGGCGACGTGCTCGGGCATTTGCGGGAACATGGCTGGCGGGGGATCGCCGAGGACGGACGGGCGCTGGTTGCGCAGGGAGTAATCTCCCGGGAGGATTTCACGGCCTCCCTACTCGGCTGACGGAGAAACCATATGGCACGCATCGACACACTCTTTAAAATGCTCAAGGAACATGGGGCTTCCGACCTCCACCTCTCCTCCGGGTCCCCTCCCATCTTCCGGCTCCACGGCGAGATGGCCCGCCAGAACTTCAAGCCCCTCTCCCATGACGAGCTGAAGGCCATCCTCTACGAGATCCTCACCGAGAAGCAGAAGGCCGACTTCGAGGAGCGTCACGACCTCGACTTCGCCTACGCCATCCCGGGGCTGGCCCGGTTCCGGGGGAACTACATGCTGACCCACCGGGGGATCGCCGCGGTCTTCCGGATCATCCCCAGCAAGATCCTCTCGGCCGACGATCTCAGCCTCCCCGACGGGGTCCGGCGCATGACCCTGTTCAAGAAGGGGCTCGTGCTCGTCACCGGCCCCACCGGCTCGGGGAAGTCCACGACCCTGGCCGCCATGATCGACCTCATCAACGCCACCCGCAAGGAGCACATCCTCACCCTGGAGGACCCCCTCGAATTCATCCACGAGAACAAGATGTCGCTCCTGAACCAGCGGCAGATCGGGGAGCACTCCATGACCTTCACCGCCGCCCTCAGGGCCGCGCTTCGGGAAGACCCCGACGTGATCCTCGTGGGGGAGATGCGGGACCTGGAGACCATCGGCCTCGCCATGAGCGCCGCCGAGACCGGCCACCTGGTCTTCGGGACCCTCCACACCAACTCGGCGTCCAAGACCATCGACCGGATCATCGACGTCTTCCCCACCGACCAGCAGGAGCAGACCCGGGCCATGCTCTCCGAATCCCTCAAGGGGGTCGTCTGCCAGCAGCTCTTGAAGACCGCCGACGGCAAGGGGCGGGTGGCGGCCCTGGAGATCATGCTCGGCACTCCGGCCATCGGCAACCTGATCCGGGAGGGAAAAACCTTCCAGATCCCCTCCATCATCCAGACCGCCAAGCGGGACGGGATGCAGCTCATGGACCAGCACCTCCTGGACCTCTTCAAGACCAAGCGGGTCACCGCCGAAGAGGCCTACCGCTGCGCACAGGACAAAAAGCAGTTTGAGCAGTACCTGGCGGAGAAGCCGGGGCAGTAGAGAGTTTTCTTCACGCCGGCCCCGTTCACTGGGGGCCGGTGCGAGCTATAGACGCTCCACGAACTCCGCCATGAGCTGCAGAACAACATCGGTCTTTTCATGGTGCGGAACGTGGGCGCACTCTTCCAGCATCGCCTTGCGGACATTCGCCGTCTTGGCCGCGATCGTATCCACCTGGGCAACCGTGCCGTAGTTGTCCTCCGTGCCCTGCACCAGCAGAACCGGACATTCTATGGACGGCAGCGCGTACTCGATATTCCAGTGTTGGAACCCCTCGCTGAGCCAGCTGTCGGACCATGCCTTGAAGAGCCCTTCCGTCTTTTCTCCGTGATACTTGAAGAGCCCGCGCAATCCTCCCGCGTTGAAGACATCCGTCGCGGCCCGGACGCCGGCCAAAGTCTCCTTTTCCACAAAAACATGGGGTGCCTCGCCGATGAACCCCTTGAGCCGCGGGGGTTTTTCCGCCGCGGCAATAAGGCCGACACTTCCGCCGTCCGAATGGCCGATCAGGATGTAATCCCTCTCCGGAATCAGCCGTGTAATGACGTTCGGCAACTCAAGCAGCGCATAGCTATGCAGATAATGGAGGGTCAGGGGGCCGGGGAGCGGCGAGGAATTGCCGTAGCCGAGACGGTCATAGACGATGCCGGGGCAACCGGTTTGCGCACAGAGGAGCTGAGGAAACTTCTTCCACATGGCCGTGGAGCCCAGCCCTTCATGGAGAAAGACCAGATGGGGGCGGTTGTGGTCTCCGTCGATGAGTTCGTAATAGATTTGTCTGTCCTCGCCAAGGTTCAGGTGCGGCATGGGAATCAGTCCTCCTTGTGGGTGATGTGGCTTCAGGATGCGTCAGCCGCTGTACGTCCCCGGCTCCACTTCCCGGGCCTGACCGATGGCGGCGAGGGTGGCCAGCAGTTCCGCCACCTTGTCGGTGCGGGCCCGCTGGAAAGTGCGGGCGATGGTGTCGGCGGTGGCGGGGCCGCCGGCATCGGCCAGGGCGGCCCGGACCGCCTGGACCTGTTCGGGGAGGGTTTTGGGCCAGGGGAGTTTTTCCCCCCTCCCTTGACGGGAGGGGGCCGGGGGGTGGGTGATGGCGGCATTGCCGGTAGTGGCGGATTGCGGGGCTTCCCCCCCACCCTTACCCTCCCCCGCCAGGGGGGAGGGGATTTCCAGCTGGTGCGCGAATTCCTGTGGCTGCTGGTACTCGGGCCGCAGCCAGCGCACCAGCCCCTGCTCCTCTTCCCTGGCCCGCTCCCGGTTCAGGGCCACCAGCCGATCCAGTATCTCCTCGCCGGAGAGGTCTGCCGGCCAGCCGTAGGCCGAGGCCACGGCGGCGTCCAGGTCGTCGTGGAGCTGCCGCATCACCGCCACCAGCCCCTGCTCGTGGATGATCTTCTCCTTCGCCGTCAGGGGTTCGCCGCTCCGCAGCTTCTCCAGTACGTTGTACATGCCGGTCAGGGTCAGGCCGGGGTGGAGGGCCTGCTGCCGCTTGCGGTGCGCATCCAGTTGCTCGGCAAGGAGGCGGATGCGTTCTTTTCTTGTCTCATCGCAGTCCGGGAAGGGGAAGGGCTCGAAGCAGCGGGACTTGGCGTAGACAGGATCATTGCCAACCCCAAGCCTTCCGCCGGCAGCCAGTGACCAGGTGACGTGGATGCGGCTGGAGAGGACTCCCAGGACGAAGGGGTCGTCGCTGGCGATGGCAATCAGCTTGTTGTCGGGGAGGATGCTCTGGTCGAGAAAGACAAACGTTCGGTGTTTGGCGGTCTCCACGGTGGCGATGTAGCGGGGGAGGCCAGCAAAGCCCTTGCGCAGTTCCTGTCTCGGCTTGCCGAACAGCCACCAAAGTTTTGCGTAACCGGCTCCGTCCTTGCTATGTGCTTTTGCATCCCGCTCCGGCTTGACCCGCTCGGCGACCCACTGGTAGACCTCGGGAAACCGCTCGCGCACCTCTTCGGCGGTGAGGCCGAACAGGTCGATCACCAGCACGCCGCGCGGGGTGGCGGTCAGGTCGCGGCCGTTGCGGTAGGGGCGGATGTGGTTTTCCAGGCAGGGCACCCTGCCAAGCCCCAGACCGGCAGCTTCTTCGGGCGTTACGATGAATCCCGCACCGTGCAGTTTGACGCCGGGACAACTGAGGTCACCGTTAGCCAGTAACGGCCCAGCCCCGGCCACATTGGCCCCGATGGTCAAATCTGCGTGCAGCACCCCCTGTCGCGCAGCCAGCTCCACCTCTACCCCTTCGCCGTCCCCGGACACTTCGGCAACCACGGTGCAGAGTGTCCCCTCACCCGTCGCTTCGCGCCACCCTCTCCCAAAGGGCGAGGGTTTGCCGTGCTCCCCTCGCCCTTCGGGAGAGGGGCCGGAGGTGAGGGAGTTCGCTCTCCCCACGGTCATGGCAATGCGGACGGCCGCCCCGTCGGCGGAGTCCACCCACGGGTGGTCGGGGATGGCGAAGGCGAGGGAGAGGGGCGGAGTCCCCGCCAAATGCTGCTCGATCACCCGCCGGTTGAAGGCCTGCCGGATGCTGTTGGTGGTGATGAAGCCGAAGCGGCGGAGCTTCCCCCGGCGGGTCAGTCCGGCCGCCTGCTGCCACCAGTACATGACGAAATCGGCGGAGTCGGGCACCTCCTTCCAGGCCGCCCGGAGCGCCTCCACGTAGCCGTCCCCCAGGGAGCGGCGCATGGTGGCGGCCCCCAGGAACGGCGGATTCCCCACCACGAAATCGGCCTCGGGCCACTCCGCCGGGCGCGGGTTCAGGTAGCGGAAAAGCGGCGCACGGGCCGTCTCGTCGGGCACCTGCTCCCCGGTGACCGGGTGGGCCTTGGTGGTGCGGCCGTCCCATCGCGTGACCGGCTCTCCTTGTTCGTCCACCGCCGGCTCCACGGCGTCCCAGGCCAGCACGGCGTCGCGGCACTCAATGTTGCGGAACTTCTTGATGACCGGCTCCGGCGGCAGGACGTGCCCCCTGGTGCGGAAGTGCCACTGGAGGTACCCGATCCAGAGCACCATGTCGGTGATGGCGGCGGCCCGGGGATTGACCTCGATCCCCAGGAGCTGGTGGGGGTCCACGGTGGTGCCGGCCAGATCGAGAAGGGCCTGGCTCTCGCCGAATCCAGCCAGGGCGTTCAGCACCTCCCCCTCCAGCCGTTTCAGGTGTTCGAAGGTGACGTAGAGGAAGTTGCCGCTGCCGCAGGCGGGGTCGAGGATGCGAAGGGCGCAAAGGGTCCGGTGGAACTCCTTGACCAGTGACGCGGCGCCGCTCCGGTCCCCCTGCCGGTCCAGGGTGACGGCGGCGGCCAGGACCGCCTCCCAGTCGGAGCGGAGCGGCTCCACCACGGCGGGGAGGACCAGCCGCTCCACGTACTCGCGGGGGGTGTAGTGGGCGCCCAGGTGGTGCCGCTCCTCCGGGTCCAAGGCCCGCTCCAGCAGCGTGCCGAAGATGGCCGGCTCCACGTCCCGCCAGTCGGCCTTTGAGGCCCGGATCAGGAGAGCCAGCTGCTCCTCGCCGATGGGGAGCGCCTCGGCCTCCTCGAAAAGTCCGCCGTTGAAGCGCAGGAGTTTCTCCCGCAGGACCGGGGAGAAACCGCCGTCCTTCATGGTGGCCCAGAGGGATTCGGCCATGGGGGCGAACTTATCCGCCTCACCCTTGAGGCTCTCCAGCAGGCCGGTGAAGCTCTCGTGGGGGATCAGCCCCACATCCTCGGCGAACATGGTGAAGAGGCAGCGCTTGAGGAAGTTCCCAACCTTTTCCGGCTGGTGCCCCGCCTGCTCCAGGGACTTGGCCAGGAGCGCCAGCCGGTCGGCCACCTCCCGTGTTGCTTTGGCGCTCTGCCGTGCCGGATCCAGGCGGTGGGGCTCGGTCCAGGCGAGGCGCAGGCGCTCCCGGACCTCAGGAGCCTCCAGGTCCGCCAGGAGGATGCGGTAGGAGCTGGGGTCGGGGAAGGGGAGGTATGCCTTGCCGGAGCAGGAGAACTCGCTGTAGAGCTCGATGGCGTGCCCCACGTCCACCACCACAAGAAACGGCGGCCACCCCTCTTCCACGGGGAGGGCGCGGGCGTACTGCTCCGCCTGCCCCTTGGCCTTGAGCATGGCCACGTCCCACCCCCGGGTGCCCCGCACGGCGGTTCCCCGGCGACCGGAGAGCCACGGCGTCTCCTCCTCTTTAACGAGGAGCGGCTGGCTCTCGCCGGGGCGGTCGCTCCCCTGCTTGGCCTCCAGGACGAAGCACCCCCGCTTGTAGAGGTCGATCCGGCCGGTGCTGGTGAGGCCGGTGCCGTGGCGGAAGGTGACGGCCCGCTCGAAGACGTAGGCGTTGTTCCGGTCGTCGGGCTGGGCCGGTTCGGGGCGCGGGACTTCCAGGAGGTCGCACAGTTCGGAGAGGAAGAGCTGGTAGTTGGCGCGCTCGGCCGCGCCGGAAGCCTCCCAGCGGCGGAGGAAGTCGGCGACGGCGGCGGAGGTTGCGGGTGCTTCGGGCATGGAGTCCCCCAGAGGTCATTGCATGGCAAAAACAGAGTCGGCAAAGGACATTAGCGTATTTTGAGGTGGATGTCGAGGGGGCGGAAAAAGGTGAGAGAAACATGACAAAACAGAAAAAAGCCTTGCCACAACGCCACATCGCGTGATATAGAAAATTCCTTCTTTGTCGGGGCGTAGCGCAGCCTGGTAGCGCACCTGCTTCGGGAGCAGGGGGTCGGAAGTTCGAATCTTCTCGCCCCGACCAAAAAAAGATCAAGGGGTTACGGCAGATGCCGCAACCCCTTTCTTTTTTGCTCAGCGAAGGTGAAAACTCCGCACTCCCTTGAAGAAATCAGATTCCCCCCATGCAGAGGTATTTCACCTCCACAAACTCCTCGATGCCGTACTTGGACCCCTCCCGGCCCACCCCCGACTCCTTCACGCCGCCAAAGGGCGCCACTTCGGAGGAGATCAGGCCGGTATTGACCCCGACCATGCCATATTCCAGGGCCTCGGACACTTTCCATACCCGCCGGATGTCCCGGCTGTAGAAATAGGATGCCAGGCCGAATTCGGTATCGTTGGCCATGCGGATCGCTTCCTCGTCGGTGCTGAATTTGAACAGGGGGGCCAGGGGGCCGAAGGTCTCTTCCCGGGCGACCAGCATCCCGGGGGTCACATCGGTGATGATGGTGGGCTCGAAGAAGGTCCCCCCTAGGGCATGGCGCTTCCCCCCGAGGACGACGCGGGCCCCCTTGGCAACGGCGTCGGCAATGTGCTCCTCCACCTTCTCCAGGGCAGTCATGTCGATGAGGGGCCCCTGCTGCACCTCTCCCTTGAGGCCGTCGCCCACGGTCATTTTCGAGACGGCGGCGATCAGCTTCTCGGAAAAGGCTTCGTAGACCGATTCCTGGACGAGGATGCGGTTCGTGCAGACACAGGTCTGGCCGGTGTTGCGGTACTTGGAGGCGATGGCCCCCTCCACGGCGGCATCGAGATCGGCGTCGTCAAAGACGATGAAGGGGGCATTCCCCCCCAGCTCCATGGAGACCTTTTTCATGGTGCCGGCGCACTGGGCCGTCAGCTGCTTGCCGACCTCAGTGGAGCCGGTGAAAGTCAGCTTGCGGACAATGGGGTTGCCGGTCATCTCGTCACCGATCTCCTTGGACGAGCCGGTGATGACGCTGAAGACCCCCGCCGGAATGCCGGCCTGCTCGCCGAGGAGGGCCAGGGCCAGGGCCGAAAAGGGGGTGGCGGTGGCCGGCTTGACCACCATGGTGCAGCCGGCGGCCAGGGCCGGGCCGGCCTTGCGGGTGATCATGGCGGCCGGGAAGTTCCAGGGGGTTATGGCGGCGCAGACGCCGATGGGCTCCTTGATTACCACGATCCGCTTGTCCCGGGCATAGGAGGGGATGGTGTCGCCGTAGATCCGTTTTCCTTCCTCGGCAAACCACTCGATGAACGAGGCGGCATAGGCGATCTCACCCCTGGATTCCGCCAGAGGCTTCCCCTGTTCGGCGGTCATGATGACGGCCAGATCCTCCTGGTTCTCCATGATCAGCTCGAACCACCGGCGGAGGATCGCGCTCCGCTCCTTCGCGGTCCTCGCTTTCCAGCCGTCCAGCGCCCCGTTGGCGGCCTCTATGGCGCGCCGTGTTTCCCGGGTCCCCATTTTGGGGACAACGCCCAGTATCTCGCCGGTGGCCGGATTGGTTACATCAATGGTTGCGCCGCCATCGGCGCCGCACCAGTGCCCATCAAGGTAACATTGTTGCTTCAGGAGGGAACTATTTTTGAGGATCATCATTTCGTCGCGCTCCTTCGTCGTTTTTTGCAAATCCAGTTGTAGTGTAAACGGAAAATCGCACAATGGAAGTTCCATTATGAAGGTTCCTTACTTTGTTGCCAAAAAACTTCTTCGTGAAACGGCTCCGGAGAAAATGATTGTCACCATCCGACCGGAAATGCTACAAAACTAAGGTTTTGTCGAACGGTTCGGGAGGCTGCCGGGCGAATGATCGAAGAACGGTGGAGGGAGTACGGATTTTGACGGCGAGACGTTGGTTGTGGGGATGGATCCTGCTGCTCTGCTTTCTGGTGACGCCCGGGTGTTACTACTTCAGACTGGCGGCCGAGCCTCTGCAGAAGTCGCGGATTGTGACGGTACGGCCGGCGGACGAGGTCTTTGCCCTGGTGAAGAACCTCCTTATGAAGGACGGCTACGTGATTGCCGAGGAGGACCCGAAGAATCATCTCCTCCTGACGGAATTGCGCCACATTTCGACCCGTGCCGGTGGTGTGACCCTTCCGGAGGGAGGGCGCCTTTACTACCACCGGCTCCGGGTCGCCGTGGACGGTGGCGAGGAGGGCGCCGCGGTGGAGCTGGAATCGAGGGACCTGGAGATCCGCTCCCGCTATGTCTATGAGGAGGGGGGGAAGGTGCTCTCCTTCATGAAACGCTATCCCTACGACCACTACCCCAGCATGTTCGACCTTTCCACGGTAAGCGTCGAGATGGGCCGCATGAGGAGATATCTGGAGAGTACCCTCGGGGAAGGGGGAGCAAATGGTAAGTGAGGAAAGGATGGCCATGGGGATGTTCGGGAAGATTAAGGTGTTTCTGGAGATGATCAAGTTCTCCCACACGGTCTTTGCCCTCCCCTTCGCCTTTACGGGAGCGGTGCTGGCCGCCCGGGGAGTGCCGACGGCGTACCAGGTGTTCTGGATCCTCATGGCAATGGTGGGGGCCCGGACGGCCGCAATGGGGATGAATCGGGTCATCGACGCGGAGATTGATGCCCGCAACCCCCGCACCGCCGGCCGCGCCATCCCGGCGGGACTCATTGGCAAGGGAACCGCCGTCGCCTTCATCGTTATTTCGATCCTCCTCATGCTCTACGCGGCTTACCGGCTGAACCCCCTCTGCCTCTACCTGTCGCCCGTGGCCCTCTTTTTCCTGGTCCTCTACTCCTACTGCAAACGCTTCACGGCACTGGCCCACGTGGTTCTCGGCATCTGCCTGGCCGCTGCCCCCCTGGGGGCCTGGATCGCCATCCGGGGGGCGGTGGAGCTCCCTGCGGTGCTCCTGGGGCTTGCGGTCCTCTTCTGGGTGGCCGGCTTCGACATCCTCTACGCCCTCCAGGACCTGGAGTTCGACAAGGGGGCAGGGCTCCACTCGATTCCGTCCCGGCTCGGGGTGAACGGGTCCCTCTGGACCGCCCGCCTCTTCCATGTGGTCATGGCGGCGCTCCTGGCGGGGCTGTACGTCAGCGCCGGACTCGGTGTCTGGTACCTGGCGGGGCTCGGGCTCTGCGTCACCATGCTCCTCTACGAGCACTGGCTCCTCCGAGGAGGGGATCTCTCCCGTCTGGATGCCGCCTTTTTCGCCATGAACGGCTACATCAGCATTACCCTCTTCGTGGCCACCTTCGTGGATGTCCTGGCGCGGAAGGGGGGGGCATGAGCGGTACGGTTCTCGTGGGGATCACCGGGGCCTCCGGCTCCGTCTACGGGCTGCGGCTCTGCGAGGAACTCCTCAGGGCGGGAAAGCGGGTGGTGGTCACCGCCAGCGGCGCCGGCATCGGCGTGGTGCGGGAGGAGACCAATCTTGACCTTTCGGCTGGGGAGGAGGACGCGGCGGCCCGACTGCGGGAGCTCTTCGGCGCTTCGCCGGAACAGCTCTCCTTTTATGGCGCCGATAACCTCTTCGCTCCCCCGGCCAGCGGCTCGGCGGCCCCCGACGCCATGGTGGTGGCCCCGTGCAGCATGGGAACCCTGGCCCGCATCGCTACCGGCCTTTCCTCGACGCTCCTGGAGCGGTGCGCCGATGTCATGGTCAAGGAGGGACGTCCTCTGGTGATCGTCCCCCGGGAGACCCCCCTGTCAGCCATTCACCTGGAGAACATGCTGAAGCTGGCCCGGCTCGGGGTGCGTGTTGTGCCGGCCATGCCCGCCTTCTACCATCGCCCCAAAACCCTGGATGACCTGGTGGATTTCGTGGTGGGCAAGGTGCTCGACACCCTCGGCGTTCACCATGAGCTCTTCGCCCGTTGGGGAGTAAAGGCCGGGACCAGGGATTAGGGACCGGGGACCAGCAACTGATTTTTTCATAGAGCGAGGCACCATGACATCTCTTTCTTCCATAGCCGAGAAGGTTCACGCCGGCGAGCGAATCACCGACGAGGAGGCCCTCTTCCTCTTCGAGTGCCGGGATCTCATCGCCGTGGGTGAGCTGGCCGCAACCGCGAACCGGCGCCGCAACGGCGACCGGGTCTTCTTCAACGTGAACCGCCACATCAACCACACGAACATCTGTGTGAACCGCTGCTCCTTCTGCGCCTTCTACCGCACCGCCGACCAGCCGGGGGCCTACCTCTACGACCTGGATGAGATCCGCAACCGCGCCACGGAGGCCCATGCCCAGGGGGCCACGGAGATCCACATCGTCGGCGGCCTCCACCCGGACCTTCCCTTCGACTTCTACCTGGAGATGCTCCGGACCGTGAAAGAGGTCTCCCCCCACCTCCACGTGAAGGCCTTCACCGCCGTGGAGATCGAGTACCTATCGAGGCTGGCAGGCCTTTCCGTGGCCGATACCCTGGCGGTCTTGAAGCAGGCGGGGCTCGGCTCCCTCCCCGGCGGCGGGGCCGAGATCTTCGCCCCTGACGTGCGCAACCGGCTCTGCCCCGAGAAGATCAGCGGCGAGCGGTGGCTGGCGGTCATGGAGGAGGTCCACCGGGCGGGCTTGAAGTCCAACGCCACCATGCTCTTCGGTCACATCGAGAGCTACGCCGACCGGGTCGATCACATGCGCCGGCTGCGGGAGCTCCAGGACCGGACCGGAGGGTTCCAGGTCTTCATCCCCCTGGCCTTCCAGAAGGAGAACAACCCCCTGGGGCACCTGAAGCGCCCCGGCCCCGGCGGGGTCGACGCCCTGAAGACCCTGGCCGTCGGCCGCATCTACCTGGACAACTTCGCCAACATCAAGGCCTACTGGGTGATGCTCGGGCTGAAGACGGCCCAGGTGGCCCTCTCCTTCGGGGTGAACGACCTGGACGGCACCGTGGTGGAGGAGAAGATCGGCCACGACGCCGGCGCCGCCACCCCCCAGACCATGGGGCGCGACGAGATCGTCACGCTGATCCGCAAGGCGGGGCGGGTGCCGGTGGAGCGGGATACGCTCTATAACGAGCTGAGGGTGTACTGACCATGGATACCGTTATCGGAAAAATCGAACGGGGCGAGGCCATCGACCGGGCCGAGGCCCTGAAGCTTCTTCTCAAGGCCGATCTCCTCACCCTTGGGCGCTTGGCCGACGGCATCCGCCGGCGGCTCCACCCCGAGGAGGTGGTCACCTTCGTGGTGGACCGCAACGTGAACTACACCAACGTCTGCGAGTCCAGGTGTAAATTCTGCGCCTTCTACCGGGAGGAGGGTGCCCCCGACGCCTACCTCCTGGCCGAGGAGGCCATCTACGCCAAGATCGCCGAGCTGGTGGAGCACGGCGGGACCCAGCTCCTCATGCAGGGAGGGCTCCACCCCCATCTGGGGATCGAGTGGTTCGAGGAGCTTTTCCGGGGGATCAAGGCCCGGTTCCCCCAGGTCCAGAACCACTCCCTCTCCCCGGCGGAGATCACCCAGATCGCCGCGGTCTCGAAGCTCGCTATCCCGGAAACGGTGCGGCGGCTGCGGGAGGCGGGGCTCGACTCCATCCCCGGCGGTGGGGCCGAGATCCTCGTGGACCGGGTCCGGAAGGAGATATCCCCCAAGAAGATCGGCTGGGAGGGGTGGGCCGCGGTGATGGGGGAGGCGGCCCGGCAGGGGATGGCCACCACGGCCACCATGATGTTCGGCAGCACCGAGAAACCCGAGGATATCGTGGAGCACCTCTTCCGGGTCCGGGAGCTCCAGGCCTCCGGCGGCTCATTCACCGCCTTCATCCCCTGGACCTACCAGCCGGGGAACACCGAACTGGGTGGCGACACCGCCAGCGGGGTCGAGTACCTGAAGGTCCTGGCCCTCTCCCGGATCGTCCTCCATAACGTGCCGAATATCCAGGCCAGCTGGGTGACCCAGGGGGGGCAGATGGCCCAGGTGGCCCTCTTCTTCGGCGCCAACGACCTGGGGGGGACCATGCTGGAGGAGAATGTGGTGGCCGCAGCCGGCTGCACCTTCCGCATGAGCCTCGATGAGATGGTGGAGCTGATCCGCGAAGCCGGCTTCAGGCCTGCCCAGAGAACGACGCTTTATAAAATAATTCGGGAATTTTAGAGTATTTTCCCCTCCCGACAATTCTCACGACTGGAGATTTCCTTGCCCGTTCAACCCGTTTCACCCGAGATCATAACCGCCCCCGACGGGGTCCGCCGCCTTGCCGATCGCCTCTCCCGGGAGCCCTATGTGGCCTGCGATCTGGAGGCCGACTCCATGCACCACTACCAGGAGAAGGTCTGTCTGATCCAGTTCACGGTGCCGGGTCTTGCCGCCATCGTCGACCCCCTGGCGGTTGCCGACCTGGCCCCCTTGGCGCCGGTCTTTGCCAACCCCTCCATCCGCAAGGTATTCCATGGGGCCGACTACGACATCCGGTCCCTGCACCGGGACTTCGGTATCGAGGTGAACAACCTCTTCGACACCATGATTGCGTGCCAGTTTCTGGGGGAGCGGGAGTTCGGCCTCGCGGCGGTGCTCAGGAAGCGTTTCGGGGTGGAGCTGGACAAGCAGTACCAGCGGGCCGACTGGAGCCGGCGCCCCTTGACGGCGGGGATGATCGAGTATGCGGTGAAGGATACGACGCTCCTCATCGAACTCTGCGGGCGGCTGGAGGCGGAACTCCGGGAGAAGGGGCGTATCGGCTGGGTGGAGGAGGAGTGTGCCCTCCTGGCGCGGGTGCGGGTGGCCCAGCGCTCCGATGCCGAGCCGATGTTCCTCCGCTTCAAGGGAGCCTCGCGGATGGCTTCCCGGTCCCTGGCGGTGCTGGAAGAAATCCTTCGCTTCCGGGATCGGCGGGCGCAACAGATGGACGTCCCTCCCTTCAAAGTGCTGGGCACGGAAACGGTCCGGGAACTGGCCGAGAAAAAGCCCCGATCCCTTGCCGAGTTGACTGGCATTACGGGCATCACGGAGCGGGTCGTGGAGCGGTGCGGCGAGGGGATAGCGCGAGCCGTGGAGAAGGGGCTGGCGGTGCCGGAGCAGGAGCTTCCCTTCTTTCCCCGGGAGGAGCGGCGGAAGGTGGGGGGGGACGAGGAGCGGCGCATCAAGGCCCTCAAAGGGTGGCGTGAGGATAAGGCCCGGCGGTTCGCCGTGGAGCCCGGCTTCCTGGCCAATAACGCCCTTTTGGAGCAGATTGCCCTGGTCTTTCCCCGGTCGGAGGTGGAACTGGAGGGGATCGCCGGTCTTCGTCCGTGGCAGCGGCGGGAGTTCGGGGCCGAGATGGTGGCGGCCCTCCAGGCTAGGCGCTAGCCAGGCTGTTGAAAAACTATTGCGGGGCCGGTCTGCGTTGTTTCCGCTCGCTCAAAAGCTCAACGTACCAAACGGGTACGCCTCGCTTTTTCGCTTGCTTGCGCCTAGCATCCCGGCCTCCTCACGACGTTTTTCAACAGCCTGTTAAGAGCAGTGGGCTGCAGAAAAAGAAAACGGCACGGCGGAGAGGATAATTCCTACTCCGCCGTGCCGTTTTCTTATGTGTGTCGTGACGCCGCTATTACGGTTTGTCCGGCTCTCCGAAGAGGGAGTCGAACTCGGCGGGGGAGAATCCATCCAGCTCCACCTGAGGGCCCTTGGTCGGAGGGGATGGGTTGAAGCTTTCCAGGTCGAGCCCGCCGGCTTCCTGGGGAGCGGGGGGAGCCTCGTTTCCCCCCTCGCCGAAGCCGCCAAATACGTTGGCAGGGGTCTCCCAGGCGGACTCCAGTTCAGGTGTGGCATCCGGGATCGCTGCCGCCGCGGTCTCTTCGCTGCTGTCGCCGGTCTCCAGGAGGGACGCAAACGCGTCGTCATCAGCCGGCGCAGAACCGAAAAGGGACGGTGGGGTCGCCGAGGTGTCGGTAGCTGGTTCATCGAAGGAAAAATCGGGGAGGTCTGCCTCTTGCGCGGTTGGGGGAACCGACGGAGCAGCTGCGCTGGTGGGTTCCAGGTCGAAGGAAACGGGCGGGGGCGACGCCGGTGCCGCCGGCGGCGGAGTGGCGAAGTCCAGGTCCATGGAGGGGAAGATGTCGTCTCCCTGCTTGATTGAAGAGGGAACAGGAGTTGCCGTGGCGGCCGGTTCGTCCCAGGTGAAGTTCTCATCGGCGGCTGCCGGGGGAGCGGCTACGGCTGCTGCGACCGTCGTCGCCGCAACGGCCGGTGCTGCTGCAGCGGCAGCGAGGGAAATCATCGGGGAGTGGATGCCGTGGGTCTGCTTGAAGCCGCTCAGATCGTTCTTGCACTTCTTGCAGGTGTCGAGAAATTCGAAACTGTTGTACCCGCACTTGGGACACTTCATGGTTGCTGCTCCTTGTGCGGCACAACACGCTGGTGGCTGGCCGCTATGACGTGAGTGACGATCCGGGGCTCTCTTCGGGATTTTCTCCCTCTCCCAGGTCGCCGTAGAGATACTGCAGAATTGCCAAGAGGGCGATTCCCGCGGTTTCGGTTCGGAGGATGCGCCTGCCGAGGGTCACGGGGATGAAGCCCGCCCGACGGGCCGTTTCCGCCTCCTCCGTCGTGAGCCCTCCCTCGGGCCCGACGATGAAGGCGATGCTTGTGGGCCGGGGCCGGACGTTAATGGCCCCCTGCAGGGTCGTTGCCCGCTCCTCTTCCCAGAGGAGGAACTTCAGGTCGTGGTCCGTATCCCGGACAGCTTCATCCATCCCCTGGGCCAGCCGCACCGTCGGGATGTCGGGACGTCCCGCCTGGCGGGACGCTTCGGCGGCTATCCGCTGCCAGCGCCGCAGCCGTTCATTCTGCCGGTCGGCCGGGATGCGGGAAACCGACCGGTCCGCCTGGAAGGGGACCACCTCGCTTACCCCGAGTTCAGTCCCTTTTTGCAAGATGAGTTCCATCTTCTCCCCCTTGGGGAGCCCCTGGATAAGGGTGATTCGCAGTGACCCGCCGGCGGGGGCCACAGCATGGCGCTCCTCCACGGCTACGGTGAGATGGTCGCGGCCGATCTCCCGAATGATTCCCGCGCATTCGACGCCCCGACCATCCGCCAGCCTGACGCGGGTGTCAATTTTCAGGCGCAGGACCTTCACCATGTGACGGAAAAGGTCCCCCTCGATCCGCACCGACTCTCCGGCGAGGTCGGCGCTGGGGGCCATGAAGCGGCGGACGCTCATTGTCCGGCCCGATAGAGGAGGCAGCTCCATTCCCCCTCGCGGGTGGTTTCGGCAAGGGTAAGGCCGGTGGAGGCAAAGCCGTCAATGACGTAGGACTCGCGCTCCACGAGAATCCCGGACAGGATCAGGAAGCCGCCGGAGGCGACCTTTGCCGTCAGGTCGGCTGCCATCCTCACCAAGTCCTCGGCAAGGATGTTGGCGAGGACCACGGTGAATTGCCCCGGGATATCCGCCAGGGGTGTGGTGACCAGTTCGGCGATGACCCCGTTCAGGGCGCAGTTTTCCCGGGCCACTGCCACGGCGTCAGGGTCGATGTCGGTTCCCACGACGCGTTGCGCCCCCAGCTTGACGGCGGCCATGGCCAGGATTCCCGAGCCGGTCCCCACATCGAGGACATCGCCGGCGGTGCCGAGTTTTTCCAGGGCCTCCAGGCAGAGGCGGGTGGTGGGATGGGTGCCGGTGCCAAAGGCCATCCCCGGGTCCAGCTCGATGACAAGATCGCCGGGCTCCGGCGAGAACGGCTCCCAGGTGGGCTTGATTACGAGTTTCTGGCCGATGCGGGTCGGTGCGAAGTGCTGGCGCCACCCCGTGGCCCAGTCCTCCTCCCTGAGGGTGGTGACGGTGGGCGGGGCTGGTGCGGCGTCGCCGCAGGCGGGTGCGTGCTCCTGGATGAACCGGTTCAGGGCGGCCAGCTTCCCCTCCAGTTCGTCGTCGGGGGTGAAGTAGGCCCGCACGGTCTTCACCGGCGCCTCGTCCATGGTGTCGAGGGAGAAGGTGTCCAGCTCCAGGTTGTCGATGCTCACTCCGTTGCCGGAGAGTTCCACGAGGAAGTCGGCCAGAAGGTCGACCATTGCCGCGGGGATCTCGCAGGTGACTTCGGCCCAGGTTTTGTCCATGGATGCTCCTCGGAGTTGCGTTTGGATTGATTCAGTCAAGGTGGGCCAACGTAGCAAAACTAAAGGGCTTTGACAATAAAAACCTTGACAAATACCCGCCTCTGGGGTTGAATTTCATTAAAATAAATTCGGAGTGGCCGTGATGGATCTGGATCGAATCAAGGGGGAGATCGTCGCTTTTGTTGAGGGGCGGAAGAGCGAATTTGCTGCTATTGCGGAGGATCTCTATCTCCATCCCGAAATCGGCCTGAACGAGGTGCGGAGTTCGGCCCTCCTGGCCGATTTCCTGGAGCGGGAGGGGTTCCGGGTGGAGCGGGGTATTGCTGGGCTTCTCACGGCGTTCCGGGCCGAGACGGGTGAGGGTGGGCCGGTCATTGCCCTCATGGCCGAGATGGACGCCCTCCCGGTCATGGGCCATGCCTGCGGCCACAACGTGATCGCCGCCGCGGCCGTCGGGGCTGCCACGGCACTGCGCTCCATTCTTCCTCCGGATGCGGCCCGGATTGTCGTCCTCGGCACCCCTGCCGAGGAGATGGGAATCGGGAAGGTGGATATGATCGCCAACGGCGCCTTTGACGGGGTCGAGTTCGCCCTGATGGTGCATCCATCTTCGCGGCGGTACGTGATCAAGCACTACCTGGGGCTCGCCCGGGTTCGCTTCACCTTTTTCGGCAAGCCGGCCCATGCCGCCGCCTACCCGGAAGAGGGGATCAACGCCCTCGATGGTGTCATCCAGACCTTCAACGGGATCAGCGCCCTGCGCCAGCAGCTCCGCCAGGACGTGCGGGTCCACGGGATCATCACCGAGGGGGGCGTTGCCCCCAACATCATTCCGGAGCGGGCCTCGGCCCATTTCTATGTCCGGGCCGACGATCTGGAGGAGTTGGAGCGGGCGAAGGCACGGGTTCTGGCATGCGCAGAAGGGGCCGCCCTGGCCACCGGGTGCCGGCTCCAGGTGGACGCGGATCCCCGGATCATGGCCCCCCTCAAGGTGAATCGGATCTTCTCTGACCTCTACTCGGCACAGCTGGCGTATTTGGGGCTTCAGGAATCAGAGAACCAGCCCGATAAGAACAAGGGGTCGTCGGACATCGGCAACGTCTCCCAGATCGTGCCGACCATCCATCCCCATGTCCCCATTGGCGACGGCATCAATATCCACAGTGAGGCATTCGCCCGTGCCACGGTCTCCGGGAAGGGAAAGGCCGCCGTGGCGGAGGGGGCCACGGCCCTGGCGCTGACCGCGGCGGAGCTGGCCGCTCGGCCGGATATCCGTGAGGAAATCTGGCGGGAATTTCGCTCATGAGAATTCTGCCATTGCCATGGTGCGAATACATGGTATATAGTATTTAATGAAAATGCTGGCGACTCGAATAGGACGGCCATGAACGGATCAATGCGGCATATTTACCTCTTTTCCGACGCCACGGGGGAAACCGTGGAGCGGGTGCTGCGCGCCGCCCTCTCCCAGTTCCGCGACGTGGAGGCCCGCATCCACCGGATGAGCAAGATCAGGACCCGGGAAGATGTCCTCGCCGCCCTGGAGGAGGTGCTCAAGGAGCCGGGGATCGTGATCTATACCCTCGTTGACACAGAGCTGGCGCAACTGCTTCGGGACGAGGCCGAGGCCCACGGTCTGGACGCCCTGGACCTCATCAGCTCGCTTCTCTTCAAATTGTCGGCCTTTTTCGGCGTTGCCCCCCAGAATGAGCCGGGACTCCTGTACGAGCTCAACTCCGAGTACCACAAGCGGGTCGAGGCCGTCGACTTCACGGTGAAGCACGACGATGGCCAGGATCCCCGGGGGCTCAGCAAGGCCGATTTCGTGCTGGTGGGGGTCTCCCGTTCCTCCAAGACCCCCCTCTCCATGTATCTGGCCCACAAGGGGTACAAGGTGGCCAACGTCCCCCTGGTAAAGGGGATCGATCCCCCTCCCGAGCTCTTCAAGGTGGATCAGAACAAGATCGTGGGGCTTGTCATCGATCCCCACCGGCTTCTGGAGATACGGTCGGCGCGGCTCAAGAACCTGGGGCAGATGTCTAGGGGAAGCTATGCCGACTACGAAAAGATCGAGGAAGAACTCAACTTCTGTCGCCAGCTTTACCGGCGCAACCCCCAGTGGCTCATTATCGACGTGACGAAACGATCGGTGGAAGAGTCGGCGGCGGAGATCATACAGAAACTCTGCAGCTAGAAACCATGAGTCCGCAGCATCGGAAAACAGAGAAAGGGAGGTGCAGACAATGAAGATTCTCGTGGTAGAGGACGAAAAGAAGGTTTCGAGCTTCATAAAGCGCGGTCTTGAGGAGGAGCGGTACGAGGTTGAGGCCGCCTTCAACGGCGAGGATGGTCTCAAGATGGCCCTGGAGAAAGGGTTTGATCTGATTATCCTCGATGTCATGCTCCCCAAGAAGGACGGACTGAGCGTGGTGCGGGAACTGCGGGAGAGGAAAAACGCAACGCCGGTTCTCATGCTGACCGCCAAGGATTCCGTTGAGGACATCGTGGCAGGGCTCGATTCCGGTTCCGACGACTACCTGACGAAACCTTTCGCCTTTGCCGAGCTCCTGGCCCGGGTGCGGGCGCTTGTGCGGCGCAGCGAGCAGGACCGGGGCGCCGAGATCCGCTTCGCCGACCTGCGGCTTGATCCGGTCACCCACAAGGTGTGGCGCAAGGACAAGGAGATCGACCTGACCGCCAAGGAGTACTCGCTGCTGGAATACTTCATGCGGAACCCGAACCAGGTCCTGACTCGGACCATGATCGCCGAGCACGTCTGGGACTACACCTTCGACAGTTTCACCAACATCATCGATGTGTATGTGAACTACCTGCGGAAGAAGATCGACCGCGAGGCCGACAAGAAGCTGATCCACACGGTACGGGGCGTGGGCTACATCCTGAAGGAAGAGGAGTGACCCGTTGTTTTTCCGGTCGATCCGCTTTTCCCTTACCCTCTGGTATGCGGTCACCCTGGCGGTCATCCTCGTTCTGTTCAGCTCGTTCATCTACCTTATCCTGCAGAACCAGCTCACCAAGGAGATCGACCGGGAACTTCTGACCGTTGCCGAGGCCGTGGCGAGCCCGACGCTGGAGCCCTTCCGGCGTGCGGGCCCGTCGGTCTTCGACCAGGTTCTGGAGGACTTCATCGGCACCCGTCTGACCGGTAAGTTCGTCCAGGTCCTCGACGGGGGTGGGCGGATCACTGCGTCGTCCAAGGGGGCCGAGGGGCTCCGGACTCCCCTTGGCAAGGGAGCTTCCCGCCGGGCGTGGGCCGGTAAGGTGACCTACGAAACCAAGGTCAGCCTTGATCTCTATCCGGTCCGCACCATTACCTATCCGATCATGGATAACGGCAGGCTGCTGCAGATCGTCCAGGTCGGCACCTCCATGCGGGCCGCTGCCGAAACCCTCGACAAGGTTCTCGTCGTCTTTGCCGTTTCCATTCCCTTGGCGCTTATCCTCTGGAGCGTCGGGGGATGGTTCCTGGCGGGACGGGCGCTGAAACCGGTCGATTTCATCACCCGCAGCGCCCAGAAGATCACGGCCGAAAACCTGGGGCTGCGGCTTGAAGTGGTCAATCCCCAAGACGAAATCGGGCGTCTCGCGATAACCTTCAACGACACCCTCGAGCGCCTTGAGGACGCCTTCAGGCGGGTGAAGCAGTTCACCGGCGACGTCTCTCATGAGCTTCGGACCCCCCTCACCATCCTCCGGGGAGAGACCGAGGTAGGGCTGCGCTGGGCTCGGGAGCCGGAGGAGTTCCGGGAGCTTTTCCGGAGCAACCTGGAAGAGATCAACCGGATGTCGAAGATCATCGAGGCGCTCCTGGAGTTATCCCGTGCCGAAGAGGGAGGGCTCAAGCTGGAGCGTGTCCCCATTGAACTGGAGGACCTCCTGGGAGAGCTGGTCCAGCAGTCCCGCCTCATTGACCCGGAAAAGGGACTCAAGATTGCCTTCTCGGCCGTGACGCCGGTAACTGTCACGGGGGACTGGCTCCGGCTGCGTCAGGTATTCATGAACCTCCTCGACAACGCCGTCACCTATACCCCTGCCGGCGGAGAGGTGTCGGTGGTCCTCGACGCCAGCGGCGGATTTGCCCGGGTGACCGTCATCGACAGCGGCGTCGGCATCCCGGCCGATGACCTCCCCCACATCTTCGAGCGATTTTACCGGGTCGACAAGGCCCGTAACCGGGCCGACGGTGGCTGTGGTCTCGGTCTCTCTCTGGTTCGCACTATCACGGAGGCCCATGGCGGAAAGATCGACGTGGTGAGTGAGGTGGGGAAGGGGAGCGTCTTTACGGTGTATCTCCCCCTTCAGGGTACGGTCTGACGGAGCGCACTCCCCCATGGATTCCATTATCATTGCCGCGGCAACCAGTCTGGAGCTTTCCCTCCTCGTCCGGAGCATCGGTGCCCGGGAGGTCAGGAGAAAAAAAGGTTTTCGCGATACCTACCGGGGGAAGGTCGGCGGCACCACGGTGCTTCTGGCCGTGACGGGGATCGGCAAGGCGAATACCGCATCGGCGCTCACCGCGCTTCTGGAGCGGTACACTCCACGGCTCCTCATCGATACCGGCTGTGCCGGAGCCTACGGGGGGAGCGGCCTGGCGGTGGGAGACCTGGCCGTGGCCTCGACTGAGGTCTATGGCGACGAGGGGATCCTGACGCCGGCCGGTTGGGAATCCCTTGAGCTCATCGGCATCCCGCAGCTGGAGCGGGGAGGACGCCGTTTTTTCAACGAGTTCCCCCTGGCTCTTTTGCCGGCGGAGCGGGCCGTGCAGCTTGGCGCCGCGCTGGGGGTGCCGGTGCGGCGCGGAAGGTTTGTCACCGTATCTACCTGTAGCGGCACCGCCGCCCGGGGGGGCGAGATGGCCCGCCGCTTCAACGCCATCTGCGAGAACATGGAAGGAGCCGTGGCGGCCCACCTGGCGCTCAGGTACGGGATCGACTGCCTGGAGCTCCGTGGCATCAGCAACATGGTGGAAGACCGGGACCTCTCCGGCTGGAACATTCCCCTGGCGGTGGAGAGGGCCCAGCGCTTCATACTCAAATTTCTGGAAACCTGCAATGACGACTGACACCGTTCCCCTTACCCTCGGCTTTTCACCCTGCCCCAACGACACCTACATCTTTCACGCCCTGGTCCACGGCCTGGTCGACACGGGAGGGCTCGCCTTCCGGGAGCGGCTCGAGGACGTGGAAACCCTGAACCGCCTCGCCCTGGAAGGGGCCCTGGACGTGAGCAAGGTCTCCTACCATGCCCTCGGATTTCTCCGGGACGAGTATGTGCTCCTGCGGTCAGGGGGGGCCCTGGGGCGGGGGTGCGGACCCCTGGTCGTGACACGAGGGGCAGCTTCCATGGCAGAACTGCGCGGCAAGCCCATCGCCGTTCCCGGGCGCTACACCACCGCCGTGCTCCTGCTCCGCCTCTTCGACCCATCCCTCGACAACCTCGTTTATCTCCCGTTCCACGAGATCATGGGGGCCGTGGCCAGGGGCGAGGTGGCCGCCGGGGTCATCATCCACGAATCCCGCTTCACCTTTCCGGAGTACGGCCTCACGAAGCTTCTCGACCTGGGGGAGTGGTGGGAGGTGGAAACCGGCTGCCCCATCCCCCTGGGAGGGATCGTGGCCCGCCGCTCCCTCGGCCGGGAGGCCGTTGCCGCCATCGACAGGGCTCTTCGGGCGAGTGTGGTCCATGCCCGGACCAATCCCGGCGCTGCTGCCGGTTACATCCGGGCCCACTCCCAGGAGATGAGCGACGAGGTCTGTGCTGCCCACATCGATCTCTATGTGAATGATTTTTCCCTCCAACTCGGTCCCGAAGGGGAGGGGGCCGTGGCCACGCTCCTCCAAAGGGCCGAGGCTTCAGGGGTCATTCCCCGTTCCACGGCACTCCTTTTCGAGGTCTGATAACTTATTGAAATATCAGTATATTGCCTCTGGGTGGCACTCTTTTTTCTTGACCTGGCTTCCCCGTCTGTGCTATTAAAGCGCCTCGCCCAGAAGGAGGTGCCTATTGGTATCTGTTTACCGGAAGGGGCGTCTGGCCACCCTGATTATTCTTTGCCAGGCGTTCTTCCAGATCCAGACACTGTCCTTGCAAGCAGATGAAATTGCAGCAAAGGCAACAACGGAGGGGGTCGCATCAGCGACCACGAAAGCGGATGAGGGGGTCATAGGGACCGCCTCATACTATGCAAAGCGGTATAACGGAAGAAGAATGACATCGGGGAAGCGGTACAATCCGCAGGAGCTGACCGCCGCACACCCCACCCTCCCTCTCGGAACCAAGGTCAAGGTAGTTAACGTGGCCAACAACCGGGAGGTGACGGTCACCATAACCGATCGCTGCCGGAAGAAAGTGTCGCATTTCATCGACCTTTCCCGGGCCGCGGCCAGGAAACTCGGCTTCCTCGGCAGGGGAACAACGGTAGTACGGATTATCACCCTCGACGAAGCAGTATCCTGAAAAACAACATTTGGGCGAACAGTAGAAAAGGGTCGGCACCATGCCGACCCTTTTCTCGTTTTAAATCTCCCTCACCCGGTTACCGGGAGCTATACGCCTCTGCCAGGCGTGCCAGCGGCAGAATGGTCACACCCTCCAGCTTCGGGGTGAGCGCTCCGTCGTCCACCGGAGCGTTTACCTCCGGTTCATCGAAGGATATTTTCACCTGAACCCCCTGGTGATCAGTGAGCTCAATGGTCGCGGGGAACGGGACCCCTCCCACTGACTGGTAGTCGCGGTAGACCGCCTCACTCCCTACCGATGTCTTGCCTTGCAGGAGTCCTTCTCCATCGTAGCGGGCAACGGTCGTGCGCCCCTCCGCATCGGTTCGTTCGACGGTTCCCGTGGTGCCGGGGGCGAAGAGAGGATCCCCTTCCACCACCCACCGCATCATCCGCCATCCCTGAAGCCCTCCCTTTGCCGGAAGGTCCCCGAAGGAGCCTACGTAGGCTATCCCCTTGGAAGGGACAAGGACCGTTACCCGGTCGTCCTTGGCAAAGAACTCCAGGGCCGTGGTGCCGAAGGGGGTGAGCATGACCACGTGGAAGCTGTCGGGACGTCGGTAGAGGAGGTAGCCGGTGCCGCCGGTGCTCCCCTCGGGGCTTGTGACCGAAAGGGAGATTCCCGACGCCAGGGTCTCAACCGTGGCGCCGGGGATGAAGGGTTCCCGGGGCTTCGGTGCCGTGGCACATCCGACGGTGGTGAGGATCAGGAAGGCCAGGAGGAATAAGAATCCGTATGTTGCGGGGAGTCGCCGGTGCGGCGTCCAATCGGTAACGGGCATTATCGTGCTTTCGAAGTATAAGATGGTTTCAGCTTACCTGACTGAAATTACAGTTGTAAACTGATTTCTCGACGCAATAATTCCGGTATGTCATGGCGTGCGCCGGCGGCGTCGCGGATCGCCCTGTCATTGGGCCTTTTGCACGAGTTCTTCGAGGTGCCTCTCAATTTCATAACGGGCGGCAAGGCGGTGGCGCCACCCCGCCGTTATCCCTGCAATGCCGTGGAACGCCCCGAGCCATGACCCGATCAACGCTGCCCGTCCCGCGCTGTCACCTCCGGCATTGGCCGTATCGAGAACAGCGGCGGCGAAATCGACCGAATGCCGCAACGCACAGTGCACCGCTGCCGGGAAACTGGAAGAGAGGGGACATGACTGGCCAAAGGCGAGGGTTGCGTCCCGTACGCTCAGGGTGAGTGATGCACAGGCTTTCCGGATGCCGTTAGCCACCTCCGTGCCGAAGCCGGATCCACGCTCCATTTCCGTCGCGGCCCGGTGAAAAGCCTCGTGCAGGTCGGTTCCGTTGAAAAGCTCCCGCAGGATCAGAGCGTGGCACTTCATGTAGTCCACTGCCCGGTCGTTATTCTGGCAGACGCGCGTAGCGGTTTCCACCACCCGGAGGAGTGATGCGTCACGCCAATGGGCGATCACCACCGGGACTAGCCGTGTGGCGGTGGCCGGCTGGTCGTCATCGGCCCCGTCCTGGAAATTATAGGGGTCGCCGGGGTGCGTTTCGGTGAATGCCCGCCAGTGGGTAAGGGTATCCCTGGTGGCGTGGTCGAGGTACCCCCGGTACGAATCGGAACCAAACAGTTCCACGAAGCGGCGGCCGAAATCCTGGGGATCGAAATGGCCCCTTTCAGCCACAGACCGCAGCATTACCAGGGCTCCGTCACCGTAGTGGGTAAGTTCGCCGGAGTGTTTGCCCGTGTGGTAATGGCCGTCTGCCGGCGTCTCGAACCCGACTACTCCCCCCTGAAACCGTCGTTCCAATTCCGCCAGCTCGTAGATCCAGTGGCTTCCGAGGCAGGCCGCGTCCCCCACGAACTGTCCCCAGACCGCCCCCCGAAACCGGTCGGCGACAGTCGGTACGCCTTTGGTCTCCCGGTGTTTTGCCGCCTCCTCTCTGTCTCGTTGTTCCATTGTCGTACCTCCCCCATTGTTTGGCACGCACCGTTCGATCTCCGGCGAATAGCCTCTTCGGTATCTGTTATCAGCTCCATGACGGTTGTCAAGGTATCCCTTGGACTAATCGGTGTGGGGGATGATGGTAAGTTGGGGAGGGAGAAGGTGTAGATATATTCAGTATTTTGCATGTTCCGATTTCAGAAGAAAGAGTATAATGATGTCAAAGGTAGGTAGGGCACAAAGGAGGTAGTAAGCCATGAAAAAGATACTATTGATTCTGCTGGCCATGGCTGTGACAGCCTTGGCTCCGATGGGAACAACGGCGTATGCTGCCGAGCATTCCCATGCCGGTGCGGATAAGGGAGCAACAACGGTGACGGCGCGGGCTGATTTGCAGGCGGGGTTGCGAGATCTGTGGATCGGCCATGTGTTCTGGGTGAGGAACGTCGCATTGACGACAAAATATGGGGACAGTACGGCTGCGGCAATAGCCGAAGGAAAGGTCGTTGAAAATGCGAAGGCCATTGCAGCCTCCATCGAGCCGTTTTACGGCAAGCCGGCGTCCGACAAGCTGTTCGGCCTGCTGGCGGGGCACTACGGCGCGGTAAAAGCGTATATGACAGCGTCCTATGCGGGCGACAAGGCGGGCAAGGAGGCGGCAAAGGACAAGCTGGTCAAGAATGCCGATGAAATCGCGGCCTTCCTGAGCGGAGCAAACCCGTATCTTCCTAGGGAGACGCTCAAGACGCTCCTGTACGCCCACGGCGGCCACCACATGGCGCAGCTTGACGCTCTGGCCGGGAAGGACTTCGCACAAGAAGCCAAGGTCTGGGATGACATGAAAGACCACATGTACGTCATTGCCGATGCCTTGGCCGGCGGACTCGCGAAGCAGTTCCCGAACATGATCCGATAACGGGGAGATGGCCGGGTTAAAAGAAGAGAGGGGATGGCTGCTTGTCCCTGAAGCAGTCATTCCCTCTCGGTGCGACCTGATGAGGCAATGATATCCATGGAAAAGATGCCAGAAACCAGCCGTGCCTGTGAAGGCTCGCCGTCGGGACAATTGCTGCTGGGCATCCGCCAGTTCAACAGGGAGGAGTGGTTTGAGTGCCATGAGACTCTAGAAGCCCTCTGGCTCAAGGAAAGGGGAGACGTGCGGAATTTTTACCAGGGGATCATCCAGATTGCCATCGCGCTTCATCACTGGCGAAACGGCAACCTTGGCGGGTCACTGAGCCTCTTGGCCGGCGGCAGAGGCTATTTGCTCCGTGTGCCGGAGGTCTGCCTGTGGGTTGATGTGGCAGGGCTCATCGCCCAAGCTGACCGAGTGATCTCTGCACTGGAACGGCTCGGCAAGGAGAAAATGGGGGAACTGGACCCGGTGCTCATCCCGCGACTGAAGACGGTGGAGGTAACAGAGTAACCCCCGTCTCTCTGTCTTATCGGGTGGCTACAGGAGGAGTGGTTTCGCCAGTGTCCCCCGCACCGGCAGCTGGTAGTGGCCGGGGGTTACAAGGTACTTGGAGAGGAGAACGAAGACCAGCTTCTGGCGGTCGAGAAAGGCCGGCTGAGGCATCAACTCTAGGGTCAGGTTAAGGGGAGATGCGCCGAGAGGGGTGGCGAGGGGACTATCTCCCTTGAGGCGGATATAGAGGTCCGCCCCCTGGAGGGTGAAGCTGTCGAGGGTGGCCCGACCCGAAGCCACTCGGACCATTCCCCGGACCGTGTCGTAGGCGGCATCGGGAAGAGGGGTGCCGCCGATGGCCACCCCGCGGATATCGGCCCCCTTGACCTCCAGGCGGAGTTGCCCGGCGATCCGGTGCCCCGCCCCCGTGAAGGATGCAGCCACAGTCAGGAGCCCCTTTATCTCGGCGCCGGCAACAGTCTTGAAGAAGGGGATATCCTCCAGCCGGACATCCCGCGCTTCCAGGGTTCCCTTTCCGCCATTGGAGGGACGGTAGGAACCGCTCACACGGCCTGGCCCCACGGTGGCGTCCATGGTGACGACCGCTTTTCCGGTCAGGAGGGGGAGGAGGGCGAGCCGCGCCGCGACCCGATCGAAGCGCAAGACCGGCCCCTCATCGGTGGCAATGGTGACACCTTTGGCCGAGATCCCCAGGGGGAAGGCCTTGCCGAAGCGGCCGGCGTGGAAGGTGTACCCCTCCCGCGCCAGAAGCCGAGACACGATCCCTTCCAGCTCCCGGGAGGGGATGAGGATCACCGTGAAGGCGACGGTCATGAGGATGCCTGCCACGATGGCGGCACCCCAGCGGAGGGGACGGCTGAGGGTCATCGGGCCCCCGGGGCCTGCCGCAGGAGCGCCACGGTGAGGGTCAGGTCGAGGCGGGAGGGGTCGTCGAAGCGGGTCCGGAGGAGGGCCTTTTTCACGATGACCGGCCTAGTGCCCTTTTCGAGCCGGTGGAGGAGGTTCACTGCCTCGTTGGCGGTGAGCCCTTCGATCTTCACCTCGGCGGCGTCTTCCAGGAAGCCTCCCCGCTCCTCCCCCTTCATGGGAGTGACTCGGGTCGATTTTCCCTTGATACCGGTCTCCTCCACGATCTTCGCCGGGGTCTCGTCGCCGCGGGTGGCCGCAAGGCGGTTGGTGAACCGCTGGGAGACCGCCCTTACGTCGTGAATGTTATTCTTGAGCCCCATCATCTCCACCAGGTCGGCCTCGCGACGGATCCGTTTCTTCTCCAAAAGTGCGATCCGGTCGTAGATGGCTGAAAAAGCCACGGCCAGGGCCAGCAGCGCAATGAGGGCGTACCCGCAGCGGAGGCGGGTCTGGCTGTCCATGGCCCCATAGGCGTCGCGGATGCGGTTTAATGCGGTCATTGGCCTCCCTCCTTCATGGTGCCCCGGAGGGTGAACGTGACGGTGCCGTCCGGCTTCGAGGTTATCTGGCCCACATCAGCGGGAGAGAGCATGGCGGCCAGGCGGTTCTTGAAGTCGTTGACCGCCTGGGTCGAGCGGGCGTCACCCTTGAGTCGCACCTGGCCTCCGTCGATCTCCACCTCGTAGAGGCCGAGGATGTCATCGCCCTTGGCCGTAGCGAGGCGGTTCAGGGTTTCCAGCACCTGGCTTTTCCCGCCGGATGCGCCCAGCTTGCGGATTTCGGTCCGCATCTCCGCCGCCTCGTCCACCCCCTTTTTCCGCCCGGGGAAGACCTCGCGATAGATGGCGCCGATGGAGGCGTCAAGGGATGCCAGGTCGCGCTTCACGAGGAGATAGCGGATGCCGGCGTCGGCCCCCAGGAGGAGAAGGAGGAGTGCCGCCAGGGCGAGGGGGAGGCGGAGGCGGCGCAGCGCTTTTTCTTTCCCCTTTGTCCAGGCCAGATCCCCGGCGCGGAAATCGACCGCATCCCCCCGGGCCATGGCCGTGGCCAGAGCCCAGGCGGAACCATGGCGGCGAGCCGCCCCTTCATCGCAGCCAAAGGCTGCGGCAAGGCTCCCCTCAACCGGAAGGGGGGTGCCCTCCGCCGTGGCTGATGCGCCAAGGCGACAGGTCCGGTCCACGGTGATCCCCTTGCTTATTTCCAGGAGCGCCAGGGTGCGGGCGCAATCCTCCCCTTCGGTCAAGGCCCGGAAAAAGAGGGGTTCCCTGTCCCGGAAGAGGGCCAGGGCCGACCCGTCGGTGAGGGCCACGGTCCCATGGTCTCCCGATGGGAGGAGTTCTCCCCAGTGGAGGGGGGCCGCGGAGAGAACCTCCGGTTCGACACCGGCCGCTGCCGTGGCCGAGATGCAGGCGGCAAGCTCCTGTTTCCTCCCCCAGAGGGCGAGGACCGCTCCCCCGGCAAGGGGGAGTCCGGCAAAGGCCAACTCGTCGGTCTCCAGGGCCGTTTCTCCCCTGAGTTCCAAGGGGAGCACCTCCCGCAGTTTCTTCCGGTCCCGGATGGGGAGACCCATCTCCCGCATGAAGAGGCGGGCCAGGGGGAGGGAAAGGGCGATCCGGGAGTCGTTGCCGGCAGGGGGCAGCTCCCGCAGGGCATCGGTCAGCTCGGTTTCGGTTGCCGCGGAACGGCTGTCGGCCCCCTGGAAGAGGATTTCGCCGCGGCGCTGCAGGAACCGGCTTGCCACCAGCTCGGCGCCGGTCCATTCGAGAATCAGGTAGGTCATCAATACTCTCTCCAGTAGAGATACTGCGGCTGCATTCCTTCGAGGCCCACCACCGCCTCGACGATCCGGACCGCCTCGCCCACCGTGGCCCGCGAGACGAGCCGGAAGGTGGAACCCCTCACACCCAGCTGCATGCCGGGTGAGTTGGCGATCCGGTCCATCCCCGGCACCGCGGTGAGTTCTCCGGTGCTGGCAAAGGGGGTCTGGCGGCGCCGCTCGATGATGGCCCGGGCAAGCTCTTTGGTCATGTCGTCGTGGAGCGCCATGAGGACCAGGAGCGGGGCGGTGTTGATGTCGATGGCCCAGTCGGCGCCGTAGACGGTGGCATAGGGGCTCAATTTCTGAACGATGGCCGGCGTGAAGCCCCGGACGAGCCCCAGTTCCCCGAAGGTTTGCATGGGACCGTTGCGGGGAAGATACGGAGCGGACAGCGCCTGGTAGTAGGGAGTCTCGGCCCCGTCGGGGCGCGGGTCCTGATCCGCATCCACCCAGTCCGCCACGGCGTCGCTGATACCTTCAGGAAGCCCCTGGAGCCGCAGCAGACGCCGCCTGGCTTGGTCGTGGAATTCGGAGACGGCGTTCAGGTTGAGCTTGCCGTTCTCCTCCTCGATGGTAACGGAGACCTTCCCCTTTTCGTCTTCCAGTTCCTGTGGTATTTCCAGGACCTGGAGCAGGGCCGTGTTGTCCCCACTCTGCCGCAGGCTTCGAATGAGGGCGATTCCTCCCTTTACTCCACTATCGGCCATGAGGCTTGCCTGCTGGAGGTTCACGAAGTTGCGCTGCAGGGACGTATCCACGTAGACCCCGTGGATGAATTCGACGGCCACCGCCACCAGCAGGGCGGTCACCACCAAGGTCAGGACGAGGGCGAATCCCTGTTCTTGGCGAAGTGCTCTCATCGCAGCCTCGGCTTGGCCGTGACGGAGTAGTCGGCGGTCTTCTCCCCGTCCCTGACGGTGAGGGTGATCCGCACCTGCTCCGGGAGCTTGGGGGAAAGCTCCGTGTTCCAGGTCCGCACCCACTTGCCGCTGTCGTAGCACTCCACGAGGAACCCCTCGATCTCGTCCATCTGGGGATAGGGGATCGGCTTCATGCTCCCGAAGAGGTCAGTGGCCTCCCGGTTGAGGCTGAGCCGCTTCTCCTTCTCCTTTACCTCGTATTTCACCAGAACGAGGTCCGAGGCGGGGCGCTCCTCCGCCGATGGCGGAGCCACAGTCACCAGCTCCAGGGTGGAGGCAGGCTTGCCGAAGATGTCCCGGTCGTTTACCACGAAGCGGAGGCGTTTATCGCTGGTCCGGTAGAAGGCCCCATCGATCTCCCGCCGGAGGAGGTCGAGGGTTCCCCGCAGTTCCCGGCGCTGCTCCCCCCCTTCCTCCGCCCGCTCCCTGGCCCGCAGCACGGTGAAGTAGCTGGAGTAGAGGGCGCCGGCTATGATGACGAGGAGGAGCATCGCCACCAGCACTTCCAGGAGGGTGAAACCGCCGTTTCCGCGTTCGGTTCGAGTCATTCTAGGGGGCCAGGTACCGGACAAGGGCAACGCTCCGCTTCTTGTTGTCCCACGACACGACAAGGGTCATCCGGCGCAGGCTTTCCACCTCCGTGGGTGTCGCAGTCATCTCCCAGCTGTATTCCGGGCGCGTGGGGGCGAAAGTCCCTTCCTTTTTTTCCGGGATATCCTTTTCCTCTTCCAGATCGGACAGCTTTTGCCGCGCCAGGAGGACGGCCACGGTTTCCCGGCGGTCCCGCTCCACGATGGAGAGGTGGTAGTTCACCGCACCGATGACGGTGAAGACGACGCCGGCCATGATGGCAAGGGCGACCATGACCTCCAGGAGGGTGAATCCCCCCGCATCGCCGCACAACAGGGTGGGTCGCCGCATTACTGGGGTTCCTCCACGTATCCCTCGGAAACCGTCACCTTCCCGGAGGGGTAGGCCATGACCGTCATGGCGGCATCGTCCTCTCCCCTCAGGTGGATTGCTGTGAAGTCGCCGAGACCGGCCATGTCGAACCGGAGCACTACCTCGCCGGTCGTCACCTTCCCCCCACGGGGAGTCGTCACGTCGGCCACGGTGACCCCTTCGGCCGGAAACGGCCGATCGAGGAAGCTTTCCCCCGTCGAACCTTCCGTGCCATCGGAGAGGAGGCGGGTGACCCGGACCGTGCCGGTGCCGGGCTCAAGGCGGATCCGGTGGGGGGTCTTCCCCGTAATGGCCCGGTCCTGCACATAGCGGATCGTGGCCGCCAACTGCCGGGCCGAGCGGTTAAGCTCCAGGGCATGGCTGACGGTGAGCCGGGGGAGGGCGATCGCCGCCACCAGTCCGAGGAGGGCGATCACCACCAGGAGTTCCATGAGGGTGAAGCCCCGGCATGAGGGTCGCCGGTTACTGGAGGTTCCAGCTCTCGATGTCGGCATTCTTTCCTTCGCCCCCCTTCACGCCGTCGGCGCCGAGGGAGTAGAGGTCGTAGTCGCCGTGCTCCCCCGGGGAGAGATAGGCGAAATCGTTCCCCCAGGGATCCTTGGGAACCTTCTTGCTTTCCAGATACCCTTCGGCCTTGTAGTTCTTGGGGATTTGCCCCACCGCGGGCTTCGCCACCAGGGCCGCCAGTCCCTGCTCCGTGGAGGGGAAGACGCCGTTGTCCAGCTTGTAGAGCTTGAGGGCCGTTTCCATGTTTTTGATCTGCACCTTGGCGTCGGCAATCTTGGCGTCGTCGGAGCGGCCGATGATCTTCGGCGCCACGAGGGCCGCCAGGAGCGCCAGGATGGCGATGACCACCATGATTTCGATGAGGGTGAAGCCGCGGTTGTTCATGGGTTTCCGGTTCATTGGGGAAGACCTCCTGTCAGGATTATCGGACCAGTTGGTTCAATTCGAATATGGGGAGGAGCACTGCCAGGACCACGAGCCCCACGGCAAGCCCCATGGCGAGGACCAGGAGCGGCTCCAGCAGCGCCATGAGCCCCGAAACGGCGGTGTCGAACTCCCGCTCGAAGGCATTCCCCGCCTTGGCCAGCATCTCTTCCAGCTCTCCCCCCTTTTCTCCCACCGCCACCATGTGGATCAGGAGTGGCGGAAAGAGCGTTCCTTTGCGTAGCGCCCCCGAGAGGTTCCCCCCCTCGGCCAGTTCCGCCGCGATAGTGTGGAGAGATCCACGGTAGACCCGGTTCACCAGGACCTGGGCGGTGATCTCCAGGGCCTTGATGACCGGCACGCCGCTGGCCAGCAGAAGCCCCAGGACCTTGGCGAAGCGGGAGAGGATCAGGTGCCGGATGAGCCCCCCCACCACGGGGAGCCGCAGGAGCCACCGGTCCCGCCGGAGCCTGAACCCTTCCTGGGCCGCGAGGCGGCGGTAGAGGAATACCCCGCCGGCGGCGAGCCCCAGAAGTGCCCACCAGAAGTGGCGCAGGAAGGCACTCGTTTTGATGAGCGCAATGGTGATAAGGGGGAGTGCAGCCTTGTTGTCCTCGAAGATGGTGACGATCTTGGGGATGACGAAGGTCAGGAGGAAAAGCATCACCCCCCCACCCACGACGATCATGAGGAGCGGGTAGGCCAGGGAGGCCGTCACCTTGCTCCGGATGGCCCGCTGCTCCTCCAGAAAGAGGGCGAGTTTTTCCAGCACCGTTTCGAGGGAGCCGCTTGCCTCGCCCGCCGCCACCATGGCCACGTAGCTCTCGCTGAAGAGCCCCGGCTCCAGGGAGAGAGCCTTGGCCAAGCTCGCACCCTCGGCCAGCCGCTCCCGGATGCGCCCCAGGGCCTTTTTCAGCTCTCCCGGCTCCTCCTGCTCACCGAGGGTGGTGACCGCCTCGAAGATCGGCACCTGGGAGCCCACGAGGGTTGCCAGCCGCCGTGTCATGAGGGCGATTTCCGCAAGGCCGGTGCGCCCCCCGAAGAGGCGGCGTCCCGGTGCCGCTCCCTCATCTTCGGCTGGTGAGAGCTCTCGGGGGAAGAGGCCGTCCCGCTTGAGCCGCTGGCGGGCCTCCTTGAGGTTTTCCGCCTCCAGGGTGCCGGCGGTGTCGCGGCCTTCGGCCGTATAGGCGCTATACCGGAAGGTCGGCATACTCCTCCTGGGTCACCCGCAGGACCTCCTCGATGGTGGTGATGCCGGCCGCCGCCTTGGCGAGGCCATCATCCCGCAGGGTCCGCATGCCGCGGGAGACGGCGTACTCCTTGATGGTTCCCGCCGGTTCCCGCCGGATGATCATGGAACAGATCTCCCCGTCCACGGGGAGGAGTTCATAAATGCCGACCCGTCCCCAGGTGCCGAGTCCGTAGCACTTCTCGCATCCCCGTCCCCGGTAGAGGGTGGCGGGGAGGGTGATGCCGGCGTACTGGCGCTCGGGCGTATAGGGCTCCCGGCAGTGGGGGCAGATGCGGCGCACGAGGCGCTGGGCAAGGACCGCTGAAAGGGACGACGCCACCATGAACGGCTCGATCCCCATGTCCACGAGCCGGGCAATGGCCGTGGCCGAATCGTTGGTGTGGAGGGTGGAGAGGACCAGGTGCCCCGTGAGGGAGGCCTGCATGGCGATCTCCGCCGTCTCCGCGTCCCGGATCTCCCCCACCATGACGATGTCCGGGTCCTGGCGGAGGATGGCCCGAAGTCCCTGGGCAAAGGTGAGATCGATCTTGGGGTTCACCTGGATCTGGCCGATCCCCTTGATCTGGTACTCGATGGGATCCTCAATGGTGATAATGTTCTTCTCGGGGGAGTTGAGGCGGTTGAGGGCCGCGTAGAGGGTGGTGGACTTACCGCTCCCCGTGGGGCCGGTGACGAGGATAATGCCGCTGGTGCGCCCAAGGAGCCGCTCCATGGCTGCGACCCCCCGCTCTTCCATGCCGATGTCGGCCAGGGAGATGATCCCCTTCTGCTTGTCCAGGAGCCGGAGCACGGTCCGCTCGCCGAAAAAGGTGGGGATGATGGAGACCCGGATGTCCACGTCGCGCCCTGCCACGATGACCCGGATGCGGCCGTCCTGGGGGAGGCGTTTCTCGGCGATGTTGAGGCCGGCCATGATCTTCACCCGGGAGGCAAGGGCCTCCTGTACCACCTTGGGGGGGGCGAGCTTTTTGTAGAGGATGCCGTCGATGCGGAACCGGACCTCCAACTCCCGCTCGTAGGGCTCGATGTGGATGTCGCTGGCCCGCTCCTTCACCGCCTCGGAGAGGATTGAGTTGAGAAGCCGGATGACCGGGGCCTCGTCGGTCAGGTCCAGGAGATCCTTGGGTTCCGAGAGTTCGGTGGCGATGACCGAAAGGTCTTCCCCCACCAGTTCCTCCACCACCTCCTGGGCCGTGCTCCCGAGGCGGCCATAGAGGCGGTTCACCGCGTCGAGGACCGTCTTTTGCGGCGCCGCCGCCAGCTCCACCGGCAGGCCGTAGACCCCGCGCACCTCGTCAACGGCGGCCAGGTCGGCCGGGTTCCCGGCCACCACCATCAGTCTCCCGTCTCGCTCCCGCAAGGGCAGGACGAGCCGCCCCCGGGCGAAAGCGAGGGGAAGCCGGGCCAGGAGCGTCAGGTCGGCTTCCCCTTCCTCGATTTCGGCCGTGAAAGGAATCCCGAGCCTTTCGGCTATGCGTTCCACGTCGTGGGTATCGGTCATTGCTTCGTCTTCAGTTCTTCCCGGTCGAGGGTGAAGGGAATATCCATCCTTACCGCGTTGTCGAACGTTCCCTTCTGAAGGTTCGACACCTCAGCCATTTCCTGGGCACCGCGGATAATCCGCGGGGTGAGGACGATCATCAGATTGGTCTTTTCCCGCCGGGCCGATTTGGTCTTGAAAAACCACCCCAGGAGCGGGATGTCGCCGAGAATCGGGATCTTGTTGATTGTTTCGGTGTCGCGATCCTGGATGAGCCCGCCGATGACCACGGTGTCCTTGTCCTTCACCACCACGGCGGTCTTGGCCGAACGCTTGGTGGTGACCAGGTCCTTGGCCTGGCCGACGCTATCCTTGACGGCCGAGATCTCCTGGTAGATGTCGAGCTTCACGAATTCCCCCTCGCTGATCTGGGGGGTGATCCGGAGCGTGATGCCGGTGTCCTTCCGCTCGATGGACTGCTGGGAAAGGCCCGTGGATGTGAGGTTTGTCTGGGTGAGAAACGGCACGTTCTCGCCCACGAAGATCTCGGCTTCCTTGTTGTCGGAGGTCAGAATGTTGGGTGTGGAGAGGACGTTCACGGCGCCGTTGGAGATGAGAGCCTTGAGGACCCCTCCCAGTTGCAGGTTGCTTGAGCCGGCAAATCCGGTGAGTACGTTGAGGATTGCTGCCTGTTGCGGAGAAGCACCCCCCACGAAGTTGAAGGGATCGAAGACCCCGGCTCCGGCCGTGTTGCCGGCTGCCCCGCCGCCGCTCACGGCCAACTGGAGGCCCAGTTCCTTCGCCTTGTCGAGGGAGACTTCGGCAATGACCGCCTGTACGAATACCTGACGGCGTCGCTTGTCCAGTTTCTGGATCACCTGGAGGAGGTTCTGGTAGTCGACCGGCGAGGCCATGATCACCAGGGAGTTGGTGGCCTTGTCGGGGGTGACGGAAATCTTGCCCCCCTCGAAGGGGGACTGGGCAGGGGCCGTTGCGGGCGCTCCCCCCTGCTGGCCCGGGAGAGGGACACCTTTGATGATGCCGTCGAGGACCTTGCCCACCTCGGTGGCATCGGCGTTCTCCAGGTAGTAGACGTTGATCTTGCTGCTCGAAGTGGGGGGAACGACGTCTATCAGGGCGACCAGCTTCTTGATGTCTTCCTTGTCGCGGTCGTTGCCGGAGATGACGAGGGCGTTGAGCCGGTTGTCGGGAATGACGAGCACGCCGGCGGCGGAGGTGGTCTGTTGCCCGCCCTGACCAGCGGCGGCCGGCCGGCTCCCCTTGCCGCCGAGCCATTCGCGGATTACCGTTGCCACGCTTTCCGCCGAGGCGTTCTTGAGGAAGACGGTTTCGGTTCCCTCGCGCTTCTGGAGCGAATCAACCTGGGCGAGGATGCCGGTCAGCTTCTGGATGTTCAGGGCCGAATCCACCACCATGAGCATGTTGTTGGCGCCGAAGGCGGCGATGTAGCCATCCTTGGAAACGATGGGCTGGAGAAAGGTCACCGCCTCCTGGGCCGAGATTCTTTCGAGGGGAATAATTCTGGCCACGTAGGCGTCGCTGACCGGTCCCCGGTCCTTCTCCGTGAGGAGCTTCATCCCCGACTGCTTCGCCTGGGACGTCGGGATGATCTTGTAAACCCTTCCTGCCGGGACGATGGTGAATCCCTTCAGTTCCAGCACTGATGTGAAGACGTTGAATGCTTCGTCGGACGAGAGCTTCGAAGGGGAATAGACCGAGATCTTCCCCTTTACCCGCTCGTCCATGACGAAGTTCTTACCGGTGAGGTCGCTGATGAACTTCACCATGGTGGCGATATCCACATCGCTGAAGTTGAGAATCACCCCCTTGGCCATGGCCGGCACGGGGGCCAGGAGAGAGAGGAGAAGTGCCGCCGAGGCGAGCCCTGCTGAGAAGCGTATGATCACGAATGCCTCCGGGTGAAGCGTCTGCTGGTTCGGGATGGCCCGGACCTGGATTAGCGTATGTCGTAACTGAACGTTGACGGTTGCCCGTCCCGTACCAGATCGAGCTTGATCCGGTTCTGCCCCTTGAGGGAGGCGAGGGACTGGATAGCCCGTTCAGGGGAGTCAACGGGGAGATCGTTTATTTTGTGCAGCACATCGCCGTTTTTGATGCCTACCATGGCAAAGACCCCTGACGGTTTCACCTCCGAAACGCGGAACCCCTCCACTTTGCCGTCCTTGACGCTGGGGAGGAGCCGGGCGTCGGTCATGGCCTGGCCGATGTTGTCGAGGGCCGCATTCAGGAGCCGTTGGTCGACGATGAAGGTCCCCGATCCGGTTTGGGTTGCCCCGCCTGTCACGGCAGGTCCCTGGGGGGAAGGAGATGCCGGTGATTCAGACGGTGTTGCCTGAGGCGTCAGCAATTTGACCCGCTTTCCGCCGGACAGAATCTCGACACTCTCCTTTTGGACGCTCACGAGGGGGCCCCGGTCGAAAACCTGCTCGCCGAGCCTGAAAACCCGCTCCTCGGGCGGCGTGGTACGCCTGATCAGGGCAAAGGTCTCCCGGAATGAGCCCCGTACTGTGCCGACGAGGACAAGGTTCCCCTGGGCGGATGGCGGGCTGCTTCCCTTGGCAACTGGTGCTGTCGCTGTGAGGAGTGTCAATTTCCCCTGTGCAGCACGCCCGAAGAGCCCCTTTTCGACAATGGGCGCATACGCTGACAGCGCCTCTGATTGGGCCGGTTTCATGGTGTTGTGGGTACGATTGACGGTGCTCGGAAGGGTATGGGACAGGCGATAGCCCACCAGGGCCGCCGCAATCCGAGCGAGTGCCAGTGAGTTCAGAATGAGGAGAAGAGCGGTTATGAAATAAATCTTTTTCATAATGCCTACTTAGCGCTGCTGAAAGTGAGGTTCATACTAATCAAGATGTTCAGGGCTGGCAAGAGAAAACACCACCAGAGCGCCATCAACGGGAGGCCCCCATGTTGACAAACCGCTACCCCCTTATTACAGTTGTCAGGTTAAATCCATTGTCGGAGGTAGCCATGAAACTGTTTTCACTGCGGTTTTTTAAAGAGATTGTCCTCGCTGCCTGTCTCGCAGTGCTTGCGGTGGGAGAATCCCCTGCAAAGGTATTGACGCCCGATTTCGTCGATCTCGCCGAGAAGCTCAAGCCTACGGTCGTCAACATCAGTACCACGAAGACGTTAACGCCCCAGTTCCGAATGCGGCGCCAGCCATCTCCATTCCCCGACCCGTTTCAGGACTTTTTCGAGCATTTTTTCGAGGAAATGCCCCGCCGCCCCCAGCGTGAGCGGAGTCTCGGATCGGGCTTCATCATCAGCAAGCAGGGGTTCATCATTACCAATAATCACGTCATTGCCGGGGCTGACGAGATCAAGGTCCGCCTCTCCGACGGCCGGGAATTCAAGGCGGAGGTCAAAGGCTCCGATGAGAAGCTCGATTTGGCTCTTATCAAGATCGATGCCAAAGAGAATCTCCCCGTTGCCGAGCTGGGGGACAGTGCCCAGATTAGGGTGGGGGAATGGGTCATGGCCATCGGCAACCCCTTCGGCCTGGCTCAGACTGTTACCGCAGGGATTGTCAGCGCGACGGGGCGCGTCATCGGCAGCGGCCCCTATGACGACTTCATCCAGACTGATGCCTCCATCAATCCGGGAAATTCCGGTGGGCCACTCTTCAACGCCGAAGGGAAGGTCATAGGGATCAACACCGCCATTGTGGCTGGCGGGCAGGGGATCGGTTTTGCCATTCCGGTCAATATGGCCAAAGATGTCCTTCCCCAGCTCGAAGAGAAAGGGAAGGTGACGAGGGGATGGCTTGGCGTTACCATGCAGCCAATGTCACCGGAGTTGGCCAAGTCGTTCGGCCTCGAAGGTGAAAAAGGAGCCCTCGTCACGGATGTTGTCAAAGACGGGCCGGCGGCCAACGCGGGGCTCAGGAGCGGCGACATAATTCTGGAGTTCGATGGGAAAAAGATCAATGAGATGAGCGAGCTGCCGCGGCTGGTGGCTGCCGAGCCCATTGGCAAGGCTGTCAAAATCAAGGTTCTCCGGGAGAGGAAACCCCGGGAATTCACCGTTTCTGTCGGCCGGCTTGCCGAGTCGGGCGACGAGAACAACCAGAAGACCGCCGGTGATGCGTTCGGCCTCTCTGTCCGGGAACTGACCAAGGATCTCGCTGCACGGTTGGGGCTGAAGGAGTCCCGGGGAGTGGTCGTTACCGGTGTGAAGCAGGGGAGCATTGCCGAGCTCGGAGGCTTCCAGTCAGGGGACATAATACTCGAGATTGGCGGCAAGGCGGTTGCGACTGTTCTGGATTACGAGAAGTTGATCAAGGAATACGGAAAGGGTGATGTTGTCCGCTTCCTGTTGCGTCGTGGAGACTCCAACTACTATCTGGCTTTGCGAATAGAATAGATTTTCACGGGGTGCAGGCTGAACTGAACGCACCCCGTTTTTATTCAGGAGGAACTGTTATGAATGCTCGGGTTGTTTTGCATGATGCCCTGCTCTACCCCTGTCCGCTGCTTGTTCTGGGCTGCTACGAAGACCGATTCAGTGAGAACACTCTTCTGGGTTCCGTTGACGATGCATTGGGGCGAGGTCTGTCTGCCATCCGTGAGGCTGGAGAATTTACCGGTAAACTCAACAAGACCAAGCTCATACACACCCTTGGCCGTCTCCCTGCGGAACGGCTTCTCCTTGTCGGGCTGGGCCAGCGGGATGCTGTCACTCCCGAGCGGGTTCGCCAGGCGGCGGGGAGTGCGGTGAAGGCAGTCCGTGCCACCGGTGTGGTGCGCTTCGCTACCATCTTGCACCGTTCGGCTGATTCCGTGCCTGGATCACTGGAAGCCTCACTGGAAGGTTATCTTCTTGGCGGTTACGGTTTCGATATCTACAAGACTACAAAAAATGACCAAGGCGCCGTTGAGGAGATGGCCGTCCTTGTGGACGAGGAAGGCGAACTAGCATCGACCGAGCGTGCGGTGAGCGAGCGCACGACGGTCTGTGATGCGGTAAGCTTTGTCCGCGATCTGGTTTCCTATCCCTGCAACGTGGCGACCCCCGCATATCTCGCCGACCGAGCCATCGAAATGGCAGGGCGACTCGGCGTCGCCTGTCGCGTGCTCGAGCGCGAGGATATGGAGCGGCTTTCCATGGAGGGAATCCTGTCCGTGGCCAAGGGATCCCACCACTCACCCCGGTTCATCATTCTCGAATATCTGGCGGGAGACCCCAAGAAACGTCCCGTTGTTCTCGTCGGGAAAGGAGTGACGTTCGACTCGGGGGGGATATCCCTCAAGCCGCGGGAGGGGATGGAGAGGATGAAGGACGACATGGCGGGAGCCGCGGCGGTAATGGGTACCATCAGTGCTGTGTCCGGGCTCCGGATGCCGGTCAACGTTGTCGGCCTCATCCCTGTAGCGGAAAATATGCCCGGCGGTGGCGCCTATAGGCCTGGCGATGTGGTGCGTACGATGTCAGGTCAAACGGTGGAGATTGTCAACACAGATGCGGAGGGTAGGATGCTCCTCTGTGACGCCCTTTATTACGCGCAACGCTATCGTCCCGCCGCTCTCATCGACCTGGCTACCCTCACGGGGGCCTGTCTCGTGGCCCTTGGCACTGTCGCAACAGCGGTCATGGGAAACGATTTGACGCTCATCCGCGCGCTTACGGCTTCAGGCGAAGCCACGGGGGAGCGGCTCTGGGAGCTTCCCCTCTGGGACGAGTACGGAGAACTCATGAAAAGCGACATCGCCGACATGAAAAATGCCGGGGGACCCCATGCCGGCACCATCTCCGCGGCATGGTTTCTCCAACGCTATGTGGGGAAGGCGAAATGGGCCCACCTCGACATCGCGGGCACCGCGTGGGAGGAGAAGGGGAAGCCTTATCTCCCCAAGGGGGCGACCGGTGTCGGCGTGAGGCTCCTGGTGGAATATCTGCAGAGAACCTTTGGCTGAAATTCGGATTGACGGTTGGATAGAGACAAAAAGGGGTGTGCCCACTGGGACACACCCCTTTTTGCTCTTTAAGAGATTTGAAACCGATTACTTCGCGACGGTCTCGGCAAGCTTAATCGCAACGTCCTTGTAGGGGTTGGCGAACAGGATGATGAGGCACACGACGAGAACGTAGATAGCCAGAGACTCGATCATGGCCAGACCGATCATCATGGTGGTCAGGATCTTGCCGGAAGCACCCGGATTGCGGGAAACGCCTTCAACGGCGCTCTTTACCGCGAGACCTTGGCCGATACCGGTACCGAACGCACCGATAGCCATACCGAAACCAGCTGCGAGCATGCACATCGTAAGAAAATCCATCTTTTACTACCTCCCTTTGGGTGTTGTCTCCTAAACAGTATAGGATTTGAGTATTTAGTGAGCCTCTTCGAGAGAGCCCTGAATATAAATCATGGCGAGAAGCATGAATACGAACGCCTGGATAAAGGATACGAGAACCCCCATCAGCATCATCGGCAGCGGCACGAGGAACGGCGCCAAGGCGAAGAAGATCATGAGAACGAGTTCGTGGCCGTTCATGTTGCCGAAAAGACGCAGTGAGAGAGAAAGGGGACGGCTCAGGTGGCCGATGATCTCGATGAAGAACATGAGCGGTGCCAGCCACCAGATGGGGCCCATGAAGTGCTGAAGGTAATGGAATCCGTGTTTCTTGATCCCGACCACGTGGGTCGAAAGGAACACGATAATTGCGCACGCCGCGGTCGTATTCAGGTTTGCAGTTGGTGGGAAGAACCCGGGAATGAGGCCAATGAGGTTCGATACGAGAACGAAGAGGGCAAGAGTGGCTATGAGCGGAAAGTAGGGCCGTCCCTTTTCTCCCATGGTTTCTTCCACCATATTCTCGATGCCGCCGACCACCACTTCCATGAAGTTTTGCATTCCTGTGGGAACGGCTTTGAGCGCTTTGGTGGCAATAAGCGAAACGATTAGCAAAAATACGATAATGAGCCATGTGTATGCAATGGCGTCAGCTCCCGCTTCCGAAATGTGGAGCGGTTCGAGGAGCTTTCTGAAGAACTGCAGGAACAGCAGCGGATGAACCATGAGTTACTCTCCTTTATCAAGCAACATATAAATCGAAAGTCCTATGATTACGACCACGAATATCGACAAGCCGAGGATAAGGCCTATGACGTCGATTCCAGCGTGGACAATGAGCACATAAAGTATAAGGGCAACAAAGGCAAGCCGGAGCAAATAGCGGAACTGGGCGAAACTGCCAGCCTGCCGAGGATGAAGATTCAGGACACGTTTCAGGGTGTTTCGCATCCAGTAAAAATTGAAGAGGGCAAGAATTCCGCCAGCAAGGATACTAACAGCAAATCTGCCAGACCAGAACACATAGCCGGTCAGGCAGAGAACAGCAAGAAGAACTAGGCCACCAATTGTGACGACGGCAAAGAGCCTATCCTCGCTTATTGTCCTCCCCATCTTTTCGTATTTCCCTGCCGGCAATTATATATATATTCCTGAAGCCGGCCGCGATGCCAAAAAACAGAAATATGAAGAAGAACCAAGGGTGCGTGCCGAACCACTTGTCGAGTTGTCTTCCGATGACAACGCCAATTATGATAGCCAGCGCCATCGAAATGCCCATGCTCGAAACGAGACCGACGGTCTTTATGAGGTTTCGTTTTTCTTCGTCCATGGGGCAACGTATAGTGGAATGTGGCACGGAAACCTCAGCTACTTACCACAGCATCCATAACGGTGTCAATGACAATTAACGGCTAGAGTTTTTTGAAACATGAGAATGCCGCTGCAATGGTCTTTTCGATGTCTTCACTGGAGTGGGCAATGGAGACAAAAGCGGTTTCAAACTGCGATGGTGCCAGGTAGATACCTTCTTCGAGCATCGATCGGAAGAAGGTGGCGAAAGACTTGGTGTCGCACATGGCCGCCGACGTCCAGTCGTGCACTTCGCCGTTTGTGAAGAAAGCGCAAAACATGCTGCCGACCCGTGTCGAGTAGATTGGATAGCCTGCACGACGAGCTGCGTCTGCAATCCCTTCGGCCAGCGCACGACTCTTTTCCTCAAGGCGACCGTAGAAGCCGTCTTCCTGGAGTAGCTTGAGTGTTTCTATGCCCGCGGTCATGGCAAGTGGATTGCCAGAAAGAGTTCCTGCCTGATAAACCCCGCCCGAGGGCGAAAGTTGTTGCATGATCTCTCTTTTGCCACCAAATGCTCCGACAGGAAGGCCCCCGCCGATAATTTTCCCCAAGGTGGTCATGTCGGGTGTTATGCCATAGCGTTCCTGGGCGCCGCCGTATGCAACGCGGAAACCCGTCATGACTTCGTCGAAGATGAGGATAATTCCCTCGTTGGTGCAGATCTCTCGGAGCCCTTCAAGAAATCCCGCGCGGGGAGGGACGGTACCCATATTGCCGGCAATTGGCTCGACAATAATGCACGCGACATCTCTGGAATGGGCGCAAATGAGTTCTTTGACCGATTCAAGGTCATTGAAGGTTGCAGTGAGGGTATGTTGAGCAAAGTCCTTTGGAACGCCAGGTGAGTCGGGAACGCCAAAAGTCGCCGCGCCGGAACCTGCCTTGACGAGGAGGGAGTCGGCGTGGCCATGGTAACATCCTGAAAATTTGATGATCTTGTCGCGTCCTGTATAGCCGCGTGCCAGACGGATGGCGCTCATGGTTGCTTCTGTGCCGGAGCTTACCATGCGGACCATTTCGATAGACGGGACTGCTGCAACCACCATCTCCGCCAAAGTGATTTCGAGTTCGGTCGGCGCGCCAAAGCTGCTGCCGTTCTCCGTGGCGCGCTGAACGGCAGCAACGATCCGGGGGTGACAATGACCGAGAATCATCGGCCCCCAGGAACCAACATAATCTATATAGGTATTATCATCTGCATCTATAATGGTAGAGCCTGATGCCTTTTTAATGAAAATCGGCTCTGCTCCTACTGATTTGAAGGCTCGTACTGGGCTGTTAACACCACCGGGGATAATTTCCTGTGCCTTGGCAAAAAGTTCTTTGGAATGGGATGTGTTCATTGTCGTGTGGCCCCTTATTATGTCTAATTTAGCTGGAAAATTAATATGTTATTAGCATGTGGCAAGTCAAGTGTCAAGGGGCAAAAGGTTGCGGCTAGGGGGTGCTGGAGAGGCTGAAATTTGGCAGGAATTCAGCAAATTAAGCGGGAAAGATTAGAGCTTTTTTTCCTTGACAAAGTTTTTCAAATGACATAAGTTTCCTCCAAATTGTATACAGTATACGCATGCAGCAAACGTAGTTTTAGGCGCAATCAGGGTCGCCGGATAAGTGTAAAAATAAAATTGAAGCAATAACTTTGGTTTGGAGGTAAGACATATGCTTGGCGCCTATCTTCCGATAATTTTCTTGGTGGCAATAGCTGCCGTATTTGGTCTCGGTGCTTTGTGTTTTTCGTCTCTGATTGGGCAGAAGAAGCCAAGCGCTGTTAAGAATGCCCCTTATGAGTGTGGCTGTGAACCAGTGGGGTCTGCTCGCGAGAGGTTTTCGGTAAAATTTTATATAATCGCCATGCTCTTTATCCTGTTCGATATTGAAGCGGTTTTTCTCTATCCGTGGTCGGTTCTCTTTAAGAGGTTGGGGATGTTCGGCGTGATGGAGATGGGCGTCTTTATCGTCATTCTCTTTGTTGGTTACATCTATGTATGGAAAAAAGGAGCCTTGGAATGGGAGTAGATCAGCCGTTGGGAGATAGCTTCATTACAGCGTCCTTGGACGGTCTCGTCAACTGGGCGAGGAAGTCCTCCATTTGGCCGATGACCTTCGGTCTTGCCTGCTGTGCCATCGAGATGATGGCAACGGGTGCGGCCCATAATGACCTTGACCGTTTTGGTATTATTTTCCGTGCTTCGCCAAGGCAGTCCGACTGCATCATTATTGCTGGAACGGTCACCAAAAAGATGCTGCCCATAATCCAGACCGTTTACGAGCAAATGCCTGAGCCGAAGTGGGTGGTCGCTATGGGGGCCTGTGCCTGTTCGGGTGGGGTTTTTGATACGTATAGTGTCGTGCAGGGGATTGATGAGGCGCTTCCGGTAGATGTGTATATCCCCGGTTGCCCTCCCCGGCCGGAGGCATTGCTTTATGGTCTTATCAAGCTTCAGGATAAAATCATGAAGGACAAGAACTCCTTTGGTTCTACTATCGGTCTTGGCCAGCGACTCGAGTCGGCGGCGTGACCATATCAACTAGGTAAGGGAGCCAACGGTTATGGCTGAAACTAATCGCGCAGTAATAAAGCTCAGGGAAAAATTTTCCGCTTCCGTGCTTGATGTGAAAGAGTTCCGCGGAGAGGTGACGGTTACGGTGAAGCGTGAGGACATTGTTGAAATTTGTAATTTCCTCAAGTCGTCGCTTGCCTATAATCTCTGTACAGACGTAACCGCGGTGGACTATTGGGGGAAGCAAGAGCCACGCTTTATGGTAGTTTACAACCTTTATTCGATTCCGAATAAAGACCGGCTCAGGGTTAAGGCGGGGGTTCCGGAGGCTGACTGCTCCATTGATACGGTTTCCTGCGTCTGGAGCGCGGCCAATTGGTTGGAGCGTGAAGTTTACGATTTGATGGGTGTGGTCTTCAATAACCACCCAGATCTTCGTCGGATACTGATGACTGATGACTGGGTTGGCCATCCGCTCCGTAAGGATTATCCGCTGCAGGGGCCTGGTCGTGAGCCTTACAAAGGGCGGTTGTCGTAGCGATACGGATTATTTATAGCGAAATTAACCTACTTTAGAGAGAAGAATACAGAGGCGCGCAATGGCTAGTACTGAGATTATGACAGTCAACATGGGGCCGCAGCATCCAAGTACCCACGGCGTTTTGCGGTTGGTCGTCGAACTGGACGGCGAAATCATCCAAAAGATTACGCCGCATATCGGGTATCTGCACCGTGGCGTTGAGAAGCTCTCGGAACACCGCACGTACCACCAGACGATCCCTCTGACCGACCGTCTTGATTACCTTGCACCGATGCACAATAACCTCGGCTATGTGTTGGCAGTTGAGAAGCTCTTGGGAATTGAGGTTCCTGAACGTGCTCAGACCATACGTGTGATCTTGGCTGAGTTGACCAGGCTCAAGTCTCACCTTGTCTGGATTGCGTGCCATGCCCTTGATATCGGTGCCATGACCGTGTTCATCTATGCTTTCCGCGAGCGTGAGATGGTGATGAGCCTTTATGAGAAGATTTCCGGTGCCCGGATGACAAGCAGTTATTTCCGGGTAGGAGGTCTCTCGTCGGACGTATATGACGCATTCGAAAAAGACGTGAGGGAAATTATTGACACGTTCCCCGGTCATTTTGATACGTATGAGGGGCTTCTCACCAAGAACACCATTTGGCTTAACCGCACGGTCGGCAATGGCGTGATATCTGCTGAAGATGCAATTGATTACGGCATTACCGGGCCTGCGCTGCGTGGCTCGGGTGTTGATTGGGATCTTCGCCGCGACAACCCCTACAGCGGGTACGAGAAGTACCAGTTCAAGGTTCCAGTGGGGGAGAAGTGTGACACCTTCGACCGTTATAAAGTCAGGCTCGTCGAAATGCGCGAAGCGGTCAATATCATCCGTCAGGCTCTCGACTCCCTTAAGCCTGGTCCCGTCTTAGCTGATGCGCCTCAAGCGACTTATCCGCCCAAGGAAAATGTTTACAATACGATTGAGGGACTTATCCATCATTTCAAGATAGCCAGCGAAGGATTCCCTGTTCCGGAAGGTGAAGTATACCAGGGAGTGGAGAACCCCAAGGGAGAGCTTGGCTACTACATCGTCAGCGACGGTGGCAACAAGCCGTACCGCATGCGCATACGCCCCCCCTCATTCGTCAACCTTGGGGCCATAGAGAAAATGGCAAAGGGTTCCATGATTGCTGACCTTGTTGCCGTTATCGGTACGTTGGATATCGTGCTTGGTGAAATCGACCGGTAATGCCACTGCGATAAAGGAGAGGGAGTAATGAGCAACGCTCCGGCCGAAGCGACAAATGTTGAGGAAACGCCAGTAGAGGAAATAGATCTCGGACCGGCGAACCATATCATTGACAAATACTTGACCCTTCCGGGCAATCTTATGCCGGTGCTACAGGGGATTCAGGATGAGTATGGCTATGTGCCAAAGCCGACCATCGATCTGGTGGCAGAGCGTCTCAATGTCTATCCCAGCCAGATATTCGGAGTGCTGACATTTTATGCCCAGTTCCATCTCAAACCTCGTGGACGCTACATTATCCGGGTCTGTGTGGGAACCGCGTGTCACGTTCAGGGGGCTCCCCGAATTGTTGAAACCTTTTTCGACAAGCTTGGGATTGGTCATGCCGAAACCTCACCCGACCTTCGGTACACCTTTGAGAAGGTTGCTTGCCTCGGTGCCTGCGGGATGGCTCCTTTGGCGATGGTCAACGACGACACCTTTGGGAAAATGACAGTGCAAAAGGTTGAAGAGATTATCGCTGAGTATAATCAGCGGCCGATGAAGTAGGATCGATCCAACCATTCACATCAGAGGATAGAGCGTTATGGGCGAAGCGATAAAGATTCTGATTTGTCAGGGGACAGGCGGTGTATCGGCCGGTGCAAAAAAGGTCGAGGCCGAATTTAACCGGATAATTTCCGAAAGAGGCGTCAACGCCGTTGTTGGCAAGCGTTGCGACATTATCAAGACTGGCTGCCGCGGACTCTGTGCAAACGATGTTCTCGTCGATATCGTGGATCCTGAGCTTGGACGGGTCACCTATGATTTTGTGCAGCCAGAAGAAGTAGCGCAGCTCGTTGATGAACACATCATCAAGCGCACGCCTTTGGAAAAGCGAAAGGCAAAACCTTATTACAATACATTCGTCGATCAACAAATGCGGATTGTTATGACCGGCTGCGGTCAGATTGATCCCGAAAGTCTTGACGCCTATCTGGAAGAAGAGGGATTCAAGGCCATTGAAAAATGTGTGAAAGAGATGACTCCGGCTGCAGTTATTGACGAGGTCAAGAAGTCGGGTCTGCGCGGCCGTGGGGGAGGGGGCTTTCCCACAGGCATGAAGTGGTCCTTTTGTGCTGCTACACCCGGGAAGCTCAAATATCTGATCTGTAATGCTGACGAAGGGGATCCCGGGGCCTTTATGGACCGTTCGATCCTTGAGGGTGACCCCTACTGCATCATCGAAGGGATGATGATTGCGGCGTATGCGATTGGTTGCTCTAAGGGGTACGTTTACGTACGCGCAGAGTATCCGCTGGCGATTGAGCGCCTCCAAAAGGCCCTCGATGTCTGTCGTGAAAAAGGCTATCTCGGGCACAACATACAAGGTTGGGGCTTTGACTTTGACCTGATTATCAAGAAGGGTGCCGGTGCCTTCGTTTGCGGTGAAGAGACTGCGCTCATGGCTTCCATCGAAGGTGAACGAGGCATGCCGCGCCCCCGGCCACCGTTCCCTGCGGTCAAGGGCTTGTGGGCCAAGCCGACCAACATCAATAACGTTGAGACGTTTGCCAACGTCCGTCACATAATCAACAAGGGGGCTGAGTGGTATGCCTCCCTCGGAACTGACACGACCAAGGGGACCAAAATTTTTGCCGTCACTGGCAAGGTAAAACACACGGGCCTTGTTGAGGTCCCTGCAGGCATGACAGTTCGCGATGTTATCTATAATGTCTGCGGTGGGATTGCGAATAATCGCAAATTCAAGGCGGTACAGGCGGGTGGGCCCTCTGGTGGCTGTATCCCTCCTGAAGTGCTTGATACTCCCGTTGACTACGATTCATTGATTAAGGCCGGAGCCATGATGGGTTCGGGTGGTCTGGTCGTCATGGACGAGACAACCTGTATGGTCGACGTTGCCCGCTTCTTCCTTTCGTTCACCAGAATGGAGTCTTGCGGGAAATGTGTCCCCTGCCGGATTGGCCTCAAGGTTATGCTTGACATTCTGGAGAGAATTACCTCAGGCCGCGGCCAGGCGGGCGATATTGAGACTCTTCTGGAGATGGGCAGTACCATCAAGAAGGCTTCCTTATGTGGCCTCGGCCAAACAGCGCCGAACCCTATTCTCTCTACCATTCGCTATTTCCGGGAAGAGTACGAAGCCCACATCATCGATAAACGCTGCCCGTCAAACTGCTGCAAGGAACTACTCCTGTGGCAGGTGATAGAGGAAAAGTGTGTTAAGTGCGGTGCGTGTTTCAAAGCGTGTCCGGTAGACGCAATTGTCTGGGAAAAGGGACAGGTTGCCTATCTGGACAAGGCAAAGTGTACAAAATGTAAGTCGTGTTATGACGCCTGTCGGTTCATGGCGATTGAGTAACAGCTCGACGAGCTAACTATCCGAGGTTATACAGAGGTCAAGATGGTAAATCTCACGATTGACGGAAAACAGGTAACGGTACCCAAGGACGCTACCATTTACGATGCTGCAAAATCAGCTGGCATCAGGATACCCATTCTCTGTCACGACAAGAAGCTCCATCCCTTCGGCGGTTGCCGTATGTGTCTCGTCGAGGTCGAACAGATGAAAGGGCGCCAGATTCCGGCGTGTACGACCCCTGTAACTGAGGGTATGATAGTCAACACCATGACTCCTGAGATTATTCAGGCCCGTAAGCTCGTTCTTGAACTACTGTTGCTGAAGCATCCCATCGACTGTCCTGTTTGCGACGCCGCTGGCGACTGCGACCTCCAGAATCTCACCTACGAATACCAGGTGAATTCAAATCGGTTCCAGGATGAAAAATTTCAGCATCAGATCGACTACCAAAACCCGCTAATTGAACGAGATATGAATCGTTGTGTTCACTGCGGCAAGTGTGCTCGAATCTGTGATGAAATAGTTTCATTCGGCGCCTATACTTTTATCAATCGGGGTCTTGAAGCAAAAATCGGTACAGAGTTCGATGGACCGCTTAATTGCGAGTTTTGTGGATCATGTGTATCAGTTTGCCCCGTTGGCGCTCTCGTGAGTAGGCCGTTCAAATTCAAGGCCCGCTGGTGGTCATTGAATAAAGTGAAGACGGTTTGTTCTTACTGCGGAACGGGGTGCCAGCTAACTCTTGGGGTAAAGGATAACAAAGTACTTACCACGGTCTATGACGAGAATCAGGGTTTCCATAATGGTCAGCTTTGTACTCGTGGTAGATTTGGATATCAATTCGTAAACAGTGATAAGCGTCTCAAGACACCACTGGTCAAGAAGAACGGTAAGCTTGAGGAGGCCAGCTGGGAAGAAGCTCTCGGACTGGTACACCAGAGACTTGCTGATGCAAAAAGCGTTGGTGCATCATCTGTTGCCGGACTGGTAACGCCCCGTCTTACCAATGAAGAGCTCTATCTCTTCAAGCAGCTTTTCAATAAAGGAATTGGGTCCGATAACATTGATCACTCGGCAGGCTACGCCCACGACGCATTGACAGCAGGCGCGGCTGAGAGTCTTGGGTATCCCGCCTCGCCAGCCTCTATTTCGGATATTCAGACAACGAATCTGTTGTTGGTTGTGAAGACGGATGCTTACGAAACGCACCCTGTCCTTGGTTTTGAGGTAAATCTCGGAGTGAAGCGCAAAGGCGTTAATCTCCGAATTGTGTCGGACAAGAAAGGTAAGCTTTCTAAACTTCCGAACGCTATTACATATGTTCATAAGCCCGCAAGTGAAGTCCTCCTCTTTAATGCCCTTGCAAAAGTCATCGTCGATGAGGGCCTTGCTGACAGCTCAGCCTCATCTCTCCCTGGTTATGACGATTTCGTTAAGAATCTCGGGGCATGTGCTCCGGCTATTGTCGCAGCCCAAAGTGGTATGCCAATTGAAGATATTACAACCCTTGCACGCGACTATGCAAAAGCCGAGAAGGCACTCATCATGCTGCCCATCGGTCTTGCCTATCCGGGGCATGGGAAGGCGCTTGCCCAAGCCACCATCAACCTTGCGTTGCTTACGGGAAAGATTGGCAAAGAAGGGTGTGGCGTTCTCATAATGGGCGAGAAGAACAACAGCCAGGGGGCTGCTGATCTTAGGATTCATCCGGTTGCAGGTGGTCGTGATGCCATGGCAATTCTAGACGGCTGTGCATCAGGCGCCATCAAGACACTGTACGTTGTTGGTGAGAATCCCGTTATCTCTTACCCGAACCGTAAAAAGGTCGAAGCTGCTCTCGATGCTGTCGAGTTCCTTGTGGTTCAGGATCTGTTTATGACCGAGACGGCTAGTAAAGCAGATGTCGTTCTCCCGGCATGCTCCTTTGCTGAGAAGAATGGTACCTTTACCAGCGCCGGTAAGGCCATTCAAAGGGTTCGCAAAGCAATAGATACTATCGGCATGGCCCGCAGTGACTTTGATATATTTAACTCTTTGTATTCAACCCTTGGGTGTGACTCCTTTAAAGGATTGTCGGAAGCTTTTGCCGAGATTGCGTCTGTGGTTCCTTCGTACAGTGGGCTTACTTTCGATGGTTTGGACGAGAACGGTTCAGTCTATTCAGTTGCCAACAAGCTGCGGTTCGTTTCATCGGTTGCGGATGGCCAGGAGTCGGCAGCTGGTGCGATGGCTCTCATTACGGGCAGTGCTCTCAATCATTGCGGTACATTGTCGCTGCATGGGGAAGGCCCCATGTATGTCTGCCCAGAAGGATATGTAGAGTTGAATAGTGGCGATGCTAAAAAACTTGGCGTTGAAAATGACCAGACGTTAACAGTGAAATCGTCTGTTGGAGAAGTCAAGCTGAAGGCCAAAGTAAGTATGCGCATGCCTGAAGGTGTTGTGTTCGCACCGTATCATTTTTCCGAAATGTCCATTAACAGTATCACCAACGGTGCACCTGTTACGTGGGTTACAATAAGCAAGTAGCATACTTGGATGTAAAGTCCACTCACAACACCATCACATCAAGAGGGGAAGAGTGCAAATGGGATACGAAATATTGGGATTGCCGATGGCATACTACATCGCCATGGTACTCAAAGTTCTCGTGGTGTTCGTCTTCGTACTGCTTACCGTGGCGTACGCCACCTATGCTGAGCGTAAGATCATTGGCCACATGCAGGTCCGGCTTGGGCCGATGCGCACCGGTTGGCATGGTCTGCTGCAACCAATTGCAGATGGCGTTAAGCTTTTTTTCAAAGAAGAGATTATTCCTTCTCAAGCGGACAAGTTTGCGTTTCTGATAGCTCCGGTTATCGCACTCGTACCGGCTTTTATTGGATTCGCGGTCATACCTTTCGGTGAAACAATTGAAGTGGGCGGCTACAAAATACCGCTGCAAATTGCCGCATATTACGACACTGCGTCTGGCCAAGTCGTTGATCTCAATGTCGGCGTGCTTTACATACTCGCATTGGCCTCGATAGGCGTGTACGGTATAGTTTTGGCGGGGTGGTCTTCTAACAGCAAATATTCACTTCTGGGGGGACTGCGCTCCTCTGCTCAGATGATATCCTACGAACTAGCCGCTGGTCTCGCCATTGTTTCGGTCTTCATGCTTTCGGAATCCCTTTCGCTCCAGAAGATCGTGGCAGATCAAGCGAATGGCGCGTGGTATGCATTCAAGCAGCCGTTGGCGTTCATCCTCTTCTTCATCTGCTCAATTGCGGAAATTAACCGCACTCCCTTTGACCTTCCTGAGGCTGAAACAGAACTTGTCTCTGGTTTCTGTACTGAGTATTCGAGTATGAAGTACGCCATGTTCTTTATGGCAGAGTATGCAAACATGGTGACAGTCTGTGCGGTAACTACCACTCTGTTCCTTGGTGGATGGCATGGGCCTAGCTTCTTGCCTGGCTGGTTCTGGTTCATTGCAAAGGTCTACTTTTTGATCTTCACCTGCATGTGGATTCGCGCAACCTATCCCCGCTACCGTTATGACCAGCTGATGCGTCTGGGCTGGAAGGTGTTCTTGCCTCTGACGCTGATCAATATCGTAGTTACGGGAATTATCGTATCACTCTAGTCTGAACCTATTACGAGGTTACACGCCATGATAATGCCATTGATTAATGGTCTCAAGATCACCCTGAAGCATATGTTCATGAAGCCGGTTACGCTGCAGTATCCTGATGAGCGGCCGACTCCTTCACCCAATTTTCGTGGATTGCATGCTCTAAAGGTTTCTCACAGTAAAGCCAAGTGTGTTTGCTGTTATCTCTGTCCTACAGTGTGTCCAGCAAAATGCATTACCGTTGAGGCTGGTGAGGATCAGGAACACAATAAATATGCTGAACGGTACGAGATTGATATGCTTCGGTGCATTTTCTGCGGCTATTGTGTTGAGGCTTGCCCTGTCGATGCCCTTAAGATGACTGGTGAATTCGAATTGGCAAATTATAAGCGCGAAGATTTTGTATTCGTCAAAGAGCGACTATTAGAAAAGTAATAAAGGAGCAGCAATGGAAACGTTCTTCTTCATGATCGTGGCAGCAGTAGCTGTCCTGGCCAGTATTCTGGTCATTACCTGCAAGAACCCGATCAACAGTGCGCTCTCTCTCATTCTGACTTTCTTCTGCTTGGCAACTCTGTACGTGACGCTTGATGCTCCGTTCATGGCCGCCATACAGGTGATTGTCTATGCAGGCGCAATCATGGTCTTGATTGTGTTCGTAATCATGCTTCTCAACGTACGGACAGAGTCGGGTCGGAGAAGCTCGCACAGTGTACTGTTTGGCAGTCTGATCGGACTATTTACCTTGTTCCAGCTGTTCTACCTGTTTAATAGAAGTTCGCTCACAGGGCAGAAGGGAGCAATTGATTCAGCTCTTATAAACAAGGTTGGCCATACCGAGTTGATCGGCAAAGCGTTGTACACTGACTTCCTTCTCCCCTTCGAGGTGACCTCCATTCTTCTCCTGGTGGCCATCATCGGCGCGGTCGTTCTCACGAAGAAGAAAATCTAACTGACAGGGGTTAAGCTCATGGTCTCTTTGCACAGTTACTTGATACTCAGCGCAATACTATTTTCCATCGGGACCATTGGTGTCCTCATCAGAAGAAATGCCATCGTCATCTTTATGTGCGTCGAAATGATGCTAAATTCGGTCAATCTTACCTTCATCGCGTTGTCTAAGCATCTTGGAAATGTTGACGGACAGATATTTGTTTTCTTTGTTATGACGGTTGCCGCAGCAGAAGCCGCCGTGGGCCTGGCGCTTATGATTGCATTTTATAAGAATCGTGAGTCTATTGACGTTGAAGATGTCAAGCTCATGAGACTGTAGCAGTTCTGACAGAACTTACGAAATTCTGAATTACTCGCGATAATAAAGGAGTCAGGAATGTTCGAGTACGTATGGCTGATACCACTGTTCCCTCTGATCGGCGTCGTCATAAACGGCCTTCTTGGGAAGAAGATCAAGAACGAGACCGTGATCGGTGGAATAGGATCACTCATGGTGTTCGGTTCGTTTCTTGTGTCATGCGGCATCCTGATCGAGCTTCTCTCGAGATCTGCGGAAGAGCGCGTCTTTGAGAAGGTGCTCTTTACGTGGATTAAATCCGGTAACTTCAACGCTGAGATCGGTTTTCTTATCGATCCGCTTTCCGCGCTGATGATCATGGTCGTGACGGGTGTTGGTTTCCTGATTCATGTTTACTCCATCGGTTATATGCACGGTGAAGAGGGCTTCTATCGGTATTTTACCTACTTGAACCTTTTCACATTCTCTATGCTCCTTTTGGTGCTCGGGAACAACCTCCTGCTTATGTTTGTTGGTTGGGAAGGAGTCGGTCTCTGCTCTTATCTCCTTATTGGTTACTATTTCCACAAGAAATCAGCGGGAGACGCCGGCAAGAAGGCATTCGTAATGAACCGGGTAGGTGACTTCGGTTTTCTGCTGGGTATCTTCACGCTCTACTGGTATCTCGGACAAAACCATAATGTCTGGACCATCAATTTCCGTCAATTGGCAGCAAATGCCCATCTTCTTCCTGTTGGTGGCGCAGTTACAGTAATTGCCCTCTGTTTCTTTCTGGGTGCTACCGGCAAGTCAGCACAGCTTCCACTCTATACATGGCTTCCTGATGCCATGGAAGGCCCGACGCCAGTATCCGCACTCATCCATGCGGCAACAATGGTCACAGCTGGCGTATATATGATCGGTCGTTTGAATTTCGTATATATTCGTTCGCATGAGACGATGATGATTGTTGCCATAGTTGGTGCGGCTACAGCCATTTTTGCCGCGACTATTGGTACTGCTCAAAACGATATCAAACGCGTCCTTGCCTATTCAACAGTATCGCAGCTTGGTTTCATGTTCCTCGCCATGGGTGTTGGCGCCTTTACTGCGGGTATTTTTCACCTTATGACTCACGCGTTCTTCAAGGCCTGCCTCTTCCTAGGGTCTGGTTCAGTCATTCATTCAATGCACCATGCCTTGCATCATGCCCATTCCCATGATGACCCGCAGGACATGCGTAACATGGGTGGTCTGAAGAAGCAGATGCCGATAACCTTCCTGACATTCCTTGTGTCAACTATTGCTATCGCCGGTATCCCAGGTTTCTCCGGGTTTTTCTCCAAAGATGAGATTCTCTGGCAGGCCTTTGCCAACCCGCTCCATGGAGACCTGAATATTATTCTCTGGGCAACTGGCGCTATAGCCGCAGGTTTCACGGCGTTCTATATGTTCAGACTTGTGTTTATGACCTTCTTCGGTGAGTGTCGCATCGTGGAAAAGGCAAAGAGCCACCTCCATGAATCTCCCCTTGTCATTACTTTTCCGCTGATGGTGCTTGGTTTGCTGGCTGTCGTAGGCGGTTACGTTGGCATACCGAAGCTGATTGGCGAGCTTTTTGGGGGCATTCCGAATTATCTTGAGCACTATCTTGAGCCAGTATTCAAGGGATCCGAAGAGTTCATGGCTCAGCAGCTTGCTCATGGTGCGGCTCACCATAACCCTGCACTTGAGTGGGGACTCATGGGCACGTCTGTTGTGATCGCGCTGATCGGTATCTCCATTGCCTTCTTCCTCTATGTGGTGTCACCGTCCATTCCTGCAAAATTCACAGCTGCCTTCCCGGCGCTCCACCGGGCAGTTTATAACAAGTGGTATGTTGACGAACTCTACGATTTTCTCTTCGTCAACCCCTGCAAGGCGCTCGGTAATGGTCTCTGGAAAGGTTTTGACGTCGTGGTGGTAGATGGTGTTGTCAACGGTGTTGCGGCAATCGTCAAGGGTTTCGGTGGCGCGCTCAGAAACATTCAGACAGGGTATGTGCACAACTATGCCCTTGGCATGTCACTCGGTGTTGTAGTTATCGTTGCCTTCTATCTCTTCCGCTAACTCTGAATTACCAATAGGACTAAAGGAGCAGATTCATGAGTCAGTTTCCCTTAATCAGCGTGATGACCTTTCTACCACTTCTAGGGGTCGTACTGCTCTTCTTCGTTCCCAAGCAGAGCCATTCTGCACAGCGGGGGCTTGCACTTCTGGTGGCTCTTGCGACGTTTGTCGTATCACTTCCGCTTGTTACCGGCTTCCAGAGCAACGCTGAGTTCCAGTTTGTGGAGAAGGTACCCTGGATTGCTGCCGGCCCGTACCAGATGAATTATCACGTTGCCATCGATGGAATCAGTCTCTGGCTCGTGATTCTGACAACCTTCATCGTGCCAATCGCCATTCTTTCAACCTGGACAGCCGTTGAGAACAAGGTGAAGGAATACATGATCTGTCTCCTCCTCCTTGAGGTCGGGATGCTTGGCGCTTTCGTTTCACTTGACCTGTTCCTCTTCTACATATTTTGGGAGGTCATGCTCATTCCAATGTACTTCATCATCGGTATATGGGGTGGGAAAAACAAGATATACGCTGCGCTCAAGTTCTTTATCTATACAATGGTCGGTTCGCTCCTGATGCTGGTCGCTCTTGTCGTCCTTTACTTTAAGGGCGGAGCCGGCGACTTCAGTGTGCTTCGTTTCTATGATCTCGCTCTCGATCCTGCGACCCAGACCTGGTTGTTCCTTGCGTTCGCTTTGGCCTTTGCCATTAAAGTACCGATGTTCCCGCTGCATACGTGGTTGCCGGATGCACATACCGAAGCCCCGACCGCTGGTTCCGTAATTCTGGCTGCCGTTCTCCTTAAGATGGGAACCTATGGTTTTGTACGCTTCGCCATGCCGCTTTTCCCGGACGCTACAGCTCAGTTTACTCCTCTCATTGCAGTCCTTTCAGTGATAGGTATTGTGTATGCTGCCCTTGTGGCTATGGTTCAGGAGGACGTAAAAAAACTTGTTGCCTACTCCTCAGTTGCACACCTTGGCTATGTTATGCTCGGCGTGTTTGCGCTCAACCAGCAAGGACTCTCGGGCGGAATGATTCAGATGCTCAATCACGGTGTTTCCACTGGCGCACTGTTCCTTATAGTTGGTTTCATCTACGAGCGCCGTCACACTCGTCTCATAACTGATTTCGGCGGATTGGCCAAGCAGATGCCGGTTTTTGCTACAATTTTCATGATTGTCACCCTTTCTTCCATCGGTCTTCCGGGAACCAACGGCTTTGTTGGAGAGTTCCTTATTCTCATCGGTGCGTATGAAAGTGAACTGCGTTGGTATGCTGTAATCGGGACGAGCGGCGTGATTCTTTCCGCAGTTTATATGCTCTGGATGTTCCAGCGTGTCATGTTTGGTGAGCTGAATAACCCCAAGAACCAGACGCTTGCAGATTTGAATGCACGCGAAGTGGTGATTATGCTGCCGTTGCTCGTGTTGATCTTCGTTATGGGCGTGTATCCTACCCCCTTCATCGACAAAATGAGCCCGTCGCTTGAGAAATTGATCGTTCACGTCAAGTCGAAGCAGACCGCCAAGGCACAGATTCCTCAGATCCCGGCACCGCAGGCTCTTCCTGCCGCCGTGCTGCCTGTTGAGCACAAGTAATCGGTTTCAGAAAAGCCACCGGAGGGAACCTAGATGGAAACAATTGCAATTCCTGCCATTAACTTCGCACCAATAATGCCAGAGGTCATACTTTCGATCTTTGCGATGGTGCTGCTCCTTGTAAACGTATTCGTTCCGAGTGAGCACAAGGCCTATCTGGGATATTTGAGTCTCGTAGGCGTCATTGTCGCCGGATTCACGCTCATTGGTGGATGGGGAGTACCTCTCTCAGCGTTCAATGATTCTGTTGTTCAGGATAACTTCTCTATATTTTTCAAGGGCATTTTCCTCCTCACGGTTGCGATGAGCATTCTTATCTCGGATCAATATTTCAAGCGTGAAGAATGCAATCTCGGGGAACTTTACCCACTGCTTCTCTTTGCCACGGTTGGTATGATGCTTATGGCGTCCGGTACGGATTTGATGACTATTTTTCTTGGTCTCGAAGTGCTCTCCGTATCTCTGTATATTTTGGCAGGCTTTAACAGGGCCAATGTTAAGTCGAATGAAGCTGGCCTCAAGTACTTTCTTCTTGGCGCGTTTTCAACTGGATTCCTCCTGTACGGAATGGCCCTCACCTACGGCGCTACCGGCACTACGCGCGTAGTGAAGATTGCTGAGTATGTGTCGCAAAACGGAGTCGTGGCGCAGAATCCTATGTTTGTGATCGGAATGCTGCTGATGGCGGTAGGCTTTTCCTTCAAGATCGCCGCTGCTCCGTTCCATATGTGGACTCCGGATGTCTACGAGGGTGCTCCGACACCAATGACCGCTTTCATGTCAGCGGGGCCGAAGGCAGCCGGTTTCGCAGCATTTATGCGCGTTGTTATTATTGCTTTCCCTTCCCTTAAGGCTGACTGGTCCGATCTCCTCTGGGTTCTTGCCGTTCTTACCATGACCATTGGTAACCTGATTGCTCTCAATCAGGACAATATCAAGAGGATGCTCGCATACTCATCGATTGCGCACGCTGGGTATGCCCTGGTCGGTTTTGCCGCCGGAAATGCAGAGGGGACGGCAGGTATTCTCTTCTACATGCTTTCCTATGCTTTTATGAATATAGGGGCCTTTGCCATTATCGTTCTTGTTGGCAAGAAGGGCGAAGCAAACAGTAATGTTATGGATTACGCAGGGTTCGGAACTAAGCACCCGGTGCTGGCCCTGGCAATGGCAGTCTTCCTCTTCTCTCTGGCTGGCATACCGCCGACTGCTGGTTTTATCGGTAAGTTCTATCTCTTCTCTGGCGCCATTAAGGCTGGGTATGTATGGCTTGCCATCATCGGGGTACTGAATAGTGCCGCGTCAGTATATTACTATCTCCGTGTGATGGTTTATATGTATATGAAGGATCCTGTTGAAGAGTTTGACTGGATGAAGCTTACTCCGGCAGTTGCCATCTGCATTATTATTGCTGTTGTTGGTGTCCTGTTGCCAGGAGTTGTTCCAGCGTTTCTCCTCAACCTTGCACAGCAGGCAGTTCTCCTTTAACTAGAAGTAAGTAATAGGCTTTTCCCTCAGGGCTCCTTTATATGAAGGAGCCCTTTTGTATTTTGTAAGAAGATTCGGCATGGCACGGAATAACTGGGTGTTCGACGTGACGATTTCGCGCCTGGAAGTTACGCTTACCCACGATGCTACAGGCCTTGCGATCAAGGGTCCGTGGGGTGCGATAGCCGCAAGTCTTGGCCTCACGCGCCGAAATGAGACTTATGAACCCCTCCAGACAACGCTAGTCAGTTTGCTGCCGAAATACCGACAGAGCAAACCTTGACGGTTTTATTGAGGCACAAAATCAAGTTTTTTGCGGAGGAGCGCCAACCACTGGTTGAGCATGGTTCCAGCCGACCGCAGCCTCCTGGCGGCTGGTGTCTTGTGGCCAGCAGTTGTGAATGGATTTGCTGCTTGTTACTGTTATGGACATCTCGGGTGGGAAACATCTCGTCGGAGGGTAGTTTCAGGCTCTCGCGGAAAGAAATGGAACGGGAGAGGAAACTCGGACAAGGACGCCGCGCGAGGGTTCTAGCCAATTACTGTCTGTAGGGCTTCGTCGATCTTCTCTATGTCAACCTTGGTGTTGAAGCAAGGTCCGAAGGGGCGGTCGTTCAAAACTCCGATGACCGGAAGGGGGTAGCAGTCTTTGATACCGGAAGTCAGGTCACGCTCGCAGGCAACTGCCAGAACGAGTTTGGGACGTTTCTCTATGATGACCTTCCGTGCCAGAGTTCCCCCCGTGGCCACGGAGATATCTATTGAGTATTTTTCGGCCAGTTCTGCCAGTCCCATGATATCGCAGCGGCCGCACCGGACGCATTTGTTGATGTTGCCGGTCACCTTGATCTCGCATTCGAAAAGCTGGAGACAGTGAGGCAGGAGTATCAAGACTCGGTCGGGCTTTACCCGGCGACGCTGGGAGAGAACCAGACTGTTATTCATGGCAATGAACGACTGGCGGATGGTGTCAATGGAGATGCCGAACGTGCGACCGATCAGTTCAATGGCCGGAAGGAGGAACTTGATGACAACACCGCGTAGAAAACGGGTGAAAAGGATATCCTTGCCGAGCGCCGATGTCAGCACGAGCACAAGGGTGCCAAGGAGGGCTAGTAGGGACAGGCCACCAAAAACTATGCCGGCGATGCGAGGGAGGCTTGGGTGGATGTTCGCCAAGCCGGTCGTGGGAATCCACCAGAGAAGGTAGATTGCGCCGACGATCAGGAGACAAGTGACCCCCATGAGTACAATGAAAAGACGTTTTTTAGGAGTATTGTCAGGCATTTTAATGACCGAGCCGAATCCCTGGCTCCAGACGGCAACCTGCTAGGAAATCTGAAGCCGAAAGCCGTTTCCTTCCTTCCAGTTGCAGTTCCTCGATTCGGAGGCTACATGACCCGCAGCCGACGATGATCCCGTCTTTCCCGACAGCCATGATATCTCCGGGCTTGCCGCATTCAGTGGCCACCGACACCTTGTACAGCTTCAGTGTCTTGCCGTCCAGCGTGGTATACGCTCCGGGCCACGGAGTGAAGCCGCGAACGAGGTTTTTAATTTGCTGCGGCTCCTGCTTCCAGTCGATAAGGCCGTCTTCCTTCTTCAGCATCGGAGCGTAGCAGGTAAGAGCGTCATCCTGCTTTTCGCGGGTAAGGGTGCCTACCTGGAGTCTGTCCAGGGTCTCGTCGATGGTTTCAGCCCCAAGGAGAGAGAGGCGGTCGTGGAGCGACTGGGCGTCCTCGTCCGGGCCAATTGAGATGGACCGTTTGACAAGCATATCCCCCGTGTCGAGACCCGCGTCCATCTGCATGGTGGTTATGCCGGTCTCGGTCTCGCCGTTGATGAGGCACCAGTTAATGGGAGCGGCCCCCCGATAGCGTGGAAGGAGTGAGGCGTGAATGTTGATGCAGCCATGCCGAGGGATGTCGAGGAGGCTCTGGGGGAGAATCTGGCCGAAGGCGACCACCACAATCAGGTCAGGATTCAGTTCCCTGATCTGTGCGATAACCTCGGGCGCACGGACTTTCTGGGGTTGCAGGACCGGAATGCCATGCTCCTCGGCAATGACCTTCACGGGAGGCGGCACCAGTTTCTGGCCACGACCCTTGGGGCGGTCAGGTTGGGTCACGACGGCAATTACATCCTCGCCTCGCTCGATGAGTCTCGTGAGCGTGGGACAGGCGAAATCAGGGGTTCCCATGAAGATGATGCTGAGTCCGGCCATGCAGTAATCCTACCCTTCCTCAACCATGCGGCGGTATTTTTTCTTGAACATCTCCCGCTTCAGGGGAGAAAGGTGATCCACGAAGAGGATCCCTTCCAGGTGGTCTATCTCGTGCTGGAAAGCGATGGCCAGAAGCCCTTCCGCCCTATAGGTCACTTCCTCTCCATCGAGATTGAGCGCCTTAACGACAACCTTGGCGTGCCGGTGCACATTGGCGGAGTACTTGGGGACAGAGAGGCAACCCTCTTCCTCGTATGATTCCCCTTCGGTATGGACGAACACCGGGTTGATGCAGACAATCAGCTCCGGCCTTTCTTCGCGCTGAGAGACATCGATGACGATGACCCGCTGGCTTACGCCGATCTGCGGGGCGGCCAGGCCGACCCCCTGGGCGTCATACATGGTTTCCGCCATGTCGCGGACCAGTTCACGGGTCGCGTCGTTGATGACCGCAACCGGCACCGCCTTCTTTTTGAGGATCGGGTTGGGATAAGTAAGAATTGTCCGTACCATGGTTCATGCACCTTCAACGATAGTTATTCGTATGAATATAGAGAGATAGGGCGAAAAAATCAAACCCTTCCTGACGGGACGGCGAAGTCACATGAGATCCACCGGGTCAACATCGATCAGGATCCGTATACCGGAAGGAGGGGTATAAGTTCTCCGCAGACGGGCCAGGAGGCGGTGGAGCGCCGAACGTACCGGTGCCTTGAGGAGGAACTGCCACCGGTACCTCCCCCGCAGTTTCAGCAGGGGGGCGGGGGAGGGGCCGAGTATCTCGACATGTCCACCCGCTTCACGGCGCAGGGTGCGGATTTGCCCGGCAAGGCGCCTGCTCTCCTGTTCCACGGCCGATGCAGCAGTGCCGGTCAGGTAGATGGCCCCCAGGTGAACGAATGGTGGATAGCCGGTTTCCTGACGAAAGGCAAGCTCAGTCGTGTAAAACTCCTCCATGGATGCGGTTCCGGCGTGGATGAGAGCGTAGTGGTCGGGATTGAGGGTCTGGATGATGACTCTCCCCGCATCCTCGCCCCGTCCGGCCCGCCCCATGAGTTGTGTCACCAGCTGATAGGTCCGTTCGGCGCTCCGGTAGTCGGGGATGTTGAGAGTTGACTCCACCGACACGATCCCCACGAGGGTGATGCCGGGGAAGTCGTGCCCCTTGGCAACCATCTGGGTGCCAATGAGGATGTCGGTCTTCCGCTCGGCCACCTTGCGCAAAATCCGCGCGTGACCCCCTTTCCCCCGCGTGGTGTCCCGGTCCATCCGGTCCACACGGGCTTCGGGAAAGCGTTCCCGCACCAGCTCTTCCACCTGTTCGGTACCAAGGCCGAGGTGCGTGACCCGGGTGCTTCCGCAGTCGGGGCAGACAGAAGGGGCCGGGATGGCGTAGTCGCAGTAGTGGCAGACGTGGCGGTTCTTGCGCTGGTGATAAGTGAGGGTGACGGCGCAGTTGGGGCAGCGGAGCACGTGGCCGCACTCCTCGCAGGTGAGCCAGGTGGCAAAGCCGCGGCGGTTCAGAAAGACCAAAGTCTGTCCGCCGTTGGCCAGGTTGGCGGCCGTGGCATCGGCCAGCAGTGGGAGGATGGCATCGGCTTTTTTCCCCCGGGCATCGATAATCTCGGCATGGGGGACCGGAAGACCATTCACCCGTTCGGGAAGGGAGAGGAGGGTGAGTTTCCCGGTCACGGCGGCATGCCACGTGGTAACCTGGGGGGTGGCGGACCCAAGGACCACGCAGGCTTTCTCCATCTTTCCCCGTACGAGGGCCAGATCCCGGGCGTTGTAGCGGAACCCCTCCGACTGCTTGTAAGAGGACTCATGCTCCTCATCCACCACGATCATGCCGATCCGCTCCAGGGGGGCAAAGATGGCCGAACGGGCACCGATGACGATGGCCACTTCACCTCGCCTGATCCGCCGCCACTCGTCGTAGCGCTCTCCGTCGGAGAGGCCGCTGTGGAGCACCGCGATGCCGCACCGGAACCGGCGCCGGAAGCGGTTCACGAGCTGGGGGGTGAGGGCGATCTCCGGAACGAGGACCAGGGCGGTCCTCCCGGCATCCAGGAGGTGGGCGATGGTCTGGAGATAGACCTCCGTCTTGCCGCTGCCGGTGACGCCGTGGAGGAGGAAGGGGGCAAAGCGCCCCGTATCGATGGCTGCGACGATGCGGTCTCGGGCCTCGGTTTGACCAGGGTTCAGGGGAAGGGGGGCGTCGGGGGTGACGGACTCCTCCCGGAACGGGTCCCGGTAGACCTCTCGCTCCTCCGTCACCACGAGGCCAAGCTCCCGGAGCCGGCGTAGCTGGGGGGCGCAGTCGGCGAAGATGCCGCGCAGTTCCGCCGCCGTGGCTTTCCCTTCCTGCTGGATATGGGAGAGGATGGAGGATGCCTTTCCCCGCGGCACGTCCACATCGGGAGGAGGCGTTATAGGGCGGTAGACGGTCTCCGTCAGCACTCTCCTTCCTCCGGTCATGGCATCGCCGTCGGTGGAGGTGCCCCGCCGGCTCTGGACATTGATTCCGGCAGGAAGAGCCGCCTTGATCACTTCCCCCAGGGGATGGAGATAGTAAGACGCGGCCCAGCGGTAGATCTCCAGTTCCCGAGGCGTGAAGAGGGGAGCGTCATCCAGGACGTCTGCCACCTCCCGCAGTTCCCGTTCCTCGCCGGTCACGAAGCCGAGGACATAGCCGGTCACCTTCCGCCGGCCGAAGGGGACCAGGACTCGTTTGCCCGCGACAATGCGCGGCATAAGCCCTTCCGGCACCCGGTAGTGGAAGGTGGTGTCAAGGGGGAGCGGGATGGCAACCTCAATGATGTCCGTCGTGGAATGGTTCATGGGATCCGATGCTGGTGGCGTTACGGGAATAATAGCAGGACGGTCCCGGGGGAACAAGGGAAAGGGAGGGGCACACTGTCTTGACTTGGGCAAGGCCGGTGGGGTACCGTAGCCGAATTGTGGAAGGAGAAGGAATCCGTGGAGTTTGTGGACGAAAAGCGGTATCGGAAAATAAAGAACGGGGTCGGCCGGGCCGTCGCCGACTTCAACCTCATCGAGGAAGGGGACCGGATTGCGGTGGCGGTCTCGGGGGGGAAGGATTCCTACACTCTCCTCCATATCCTGGAGGCGCTCCGGCGCCGGGCGCCGGTGAAGTATGATCTGGTGGCGTTTACCATCGACTCTGGGTACCCCGGCTTCCGCAGCGACGTCATCGCTGCCCATCTCAAGGAGCATGGCTTCAGCCACCACGTGGAGGCCACCACCCACTACGACATCATCAAGGAAAAGCGGCGCCCCGGCTCCTCCTACTGTTCCATCTGCGCCCGGCTCAAGCGGGGCGTCCTCTACACCCTGGCTCAGCAGCACGGCTGCAACAAGCTGGCCCTGGGGCACCATCTGGACGACTTCGTGGAGACCCTCCTCCTCAACCAGTTCTTCGTGGGGACCCTCAAGGCCATGGCGCCGCGAATGCTGGCCGACAACGGCGCGACCACGGTGATCCGCCCCCTGGTCTACGTGGAGGAGCGGGAGATCATCCCCTTTGCCCGGGAGAACCGCTTTCCCGTGGTTTGCTGCTGCTGCCCGGTCTGCGGCAAGGCCGACATCCAGCGCAAGCGGATGAAGGAGCTTCTGAAGGAGTTGGAGCGGGAGAATCCCGCCGTCAAGCGGAGCCTTCTGCGGGCACTGGCCAACGTGCAGCCGCGGCACCTCCTCGACCGGGAGCTGCAGCGGGTCTGCGAGGTCCCCTGACGACAGCCTTTGCCCGGGCCGTCTCCCGCTTGGCGCTGCGGGCCGGTGCCCGGTCCCGGATCATGTCCACGATGCAGATATAGGCGCCCCAGGCCACGAGGCCGACGCCGAAGACAACGATGGGTTCCATGGTATCCTCCTTTGGTTCGATGGTGACAGGATACCGCAGTTATGCGACACAATATGTCTCAAGGAGCAACGGCGTGAGCAAGCGCTACGTGCAGCCCCTCAGGATTGCCATCCAGTGGGGATTTCTCCTCTTCATGGTCTATCTGGGCGTCAGGCTTTTCCTCTTCGTGAGCCACTTTCGCACCGGCGGGGCTGCCCCCTTCGTTCCCCGGGCCGACGGGGTCGAGGGGTTCCTCCCCATCGCCGGTCTCCTGGGGGTGAAGGACTGGGTCGAGAGCGGCGTCATCAATCCGATCCATCCGGCGTCGGTGGTGATCTTCGTCACCGTGGTGGCAGTGTCGCTGCTGCTCAAGCGCTCCTTCTGCTCCTGGATCTGCCCGGTGGGGACCCTGTCGGAGCTTTTCTGGAAGCGGGGATTCGTGCTCTTCAGGCGTAATATCCGCCCCCCCCGGTGGCTGGACGTGGCGCTGCGGGGGATCAAGTATCTGCTCCTCCTCTTCTTCCTCTACTCCATCCTCTGGGCCATGACACCGGAGGCGGCCACGGCCTTCATCCATTCCGACTACAACAAGGTGGCCGATGTGCGGCTCCTGGACTTCTTCCTCCACCTGTCGGGGATTCCCCTCGCGGTGATCGTGGTGCTCCTGGTCCTGTCGCTCCCGGTGCGGAATCCCTTCTGCCGCTACCTCTGCCCCTACGGGGCGCTTCTGGGGCTCGTGTCGGTCCTCTCGCCGGTGAAGGTGACCCGGGAGAAAAAGACCTGCGTCTCCTGCGGGGTCTGCACCCAGGTCTGCCCCTCCTACATCCCGGTGATGAGCAAGGAGCGGGTCATGTCCGAGGAGTGTATCGGCTGCTGGCGCTGCGTGAGCCACTGCCGGGCCATGGGAGCCCTGGAGATGAAGCTGACCGGCCGCAAGGTGGCGGTGAACGCCATCCTTTTCGCGGTGCTGGTGGTGCTCATTGTTGCAGGTGGATCGGTAGTGGGGCGTGCCTCGGGGAACTGGACGTCGCAGATACCCTATGCCGAGTATATGCGGCTTCTGGGGCCATGAATCAGCCAGGAAAAAGCATTTGAAACACAGAGCAACTGAGCAACGGAGAAAAATTCGAGGAAAAACTTTTCAATACGTTTTTATGCACAGTCCAAAAAGAGTTGGGTTAAGGTGTTGATTTCTCTGTTGCTCCGTTGCTCCGTGTTATTCTAAATGCCGTTTTCCAGGATTACTGAAAGGAGTTTCACCCATGTCACTCACCACAGAACTTGTCAGCTGGACCCATGAGCAGAAATGCCGCAAGGCGGTGGCATCCCTGGAGAAGAACGGCTTTACCGCCGTCTACTGCGGCACCGGTCAGGAGGCCCTCGACTACATCGTGGCCGAGGCGGCCGAGGCGGAGAGCGTCGGCTTTGGCGGCTCCATGTCGGTTGCCGACCTGAAGGTGATCGAACGAATCCAGGAGATGGGGAAGGAACTCCTCATCCACGGGGCGCCGGGGCTCTCCCTGGAGGAGCGGGTGGCCATCATGCGGCGCCAGCTCACCTGCGACCTCTTCCTTACCGGCACCAACGCCCTTACCCTCTCCGGGTGGCTCGTGAACATCGACGCCACCGGCAACCGGGTCGGCTCCATGCTCTTCGGGCCCAGGAAGGTGATCGTCGTGGCCGGCCGGAACAAGATCGTGGACGGCGGCGTCCAGGAGGCCATCGACCGGATCAAGAAGTGGGCCTCCCCTCCCAACGCCCGGCGCCTCAACTACAAGACCCCCTGTGGCACCACCGGCTTCTGCTCCGACTGCAACTCCCCCGACCGGATCTGCCGCATCACCACGGTCATCGACCGCAAGCCCCGCCTCACCGACCTGCGGGTGCTGGTGGTGAACGAGGAGATGGGGTTCTAGTGGAGCTCCTCCGGGCGTTTCTCGACGTCCTCTTCCCGCCCCTCTGCCACCTGTGCAAGGCACCGGTGCCCGGGGCAGGCCCGCTCCATCTCTGCGATGCCTGCCTCGGGGCCATGACCCCCATCACCTCCCCCCTCTGCCCGGTCTGCGGCGTACCTCACCGGACCGAGGGGGGGATCGACCACCTCTGCGGCTCCTGTATGCTCACCCCGCCCCCCTTCGATGGGGCCAGGGGAGCGCTCCTCTTCGACGGTCCTCTCCAGGAGTTGATCCACCGCCACAAGTACGGCCACAAGGTCCACCTGCGCCGCCCCCTGGCCCTCCTCGCCATTCGGCATCTCACCCCCTTTGTCCAATCCGTTGCCCCCGATGTAATCATTCCCGTCCCCCTCCACCGTACGCGTCTGCGGGAGAGGGGGTTCAACCAGGCGGTTCTCATGGGTGCCGTTCTGTCCCGCGAGTGGCGCCTGCCGCTCCTGCGGCACACCCTCCACCGTGTCCGTCCCACCGTTGCCCAGGTGACCCTTTCCGCCCGGGAGCGTCGGGCCAACGTCCGTGGGGCCTTCGCCGTTTCCGGTTCCGCCGGCATCGCGGGAAGGCGTGTCCTCCTCATGGATGACGTTGTCACTACCGGCAGCACGGTGGCGGAATGCGCCCGGGTGCTCAAGGATGCCGGCGCCTCGGCTGTATTCGTCACCACGGTTGCACTGGCTCCGCCGGGGCGCTAGACCGACGGCCTCAAGAAGAGGCATGTCCGCAGTCAAGGAAATATCGTTATGGTATCGTGAATGGTCTTCTCATAAGCCTACTTGAATTGCGGAGTATTATATAAAATTAACTTGACAAATATAGGGGTTGGAGTGATTTGACATAAGAGAATATCGTTATAAAGTCGATGTATGCGGTCTGCCGTTCGTTGTGGTGATGTCACGCTGTATTCTGTCCGGGGAGGAATGTCCATGGCGAAGAATGGTGATGAGCATGACGAGATGAAGCAGTATTGTTCCGGCACGTCGGGGCCCTGGGAGGAGCGGGGGGTATCCCGGCGCGACTTCCTGAAGTTCTGCACCGCCATGTCGGCGGCCCTGGCCCTGCCGGTCTCCCTGGCGCCGCGCATTGCCGAGGCGCTGGAGAGCGACAGCCGGCCGTCGGTGATCTGGCTGGAGTTCCAGAGCTGCACCGGCGACACCGAGGCGCTCCTGCGGGCCGCCAACCCCACGGTGGGCGAGATCGTCCTCGACGTCCTCTCCATTGATTATGCCGAGACCATCATGGCCGCCGCCGGCAACCAGGCCGAGGAAGCGCGTCTCAAGACCCTCAAGGAGCGAAGCGGCAAGTACATCGCCGTCGTCGAGGGGGCGATCCCCATGAAGGACAACGGCGTCTACTGCTGCGTCGGCGGGAGATCGGCCGTGGACATCGCCCGGGAGGTCTGCGGCGGCGCCATGGCCACCATCACCGTCGGCACCTGCGCCTCCTACGGCGGCATCCCGGCTGCATCCCCCAACCCCACCGGCGCCGTGGGGGTGAAGGACGCGGTCCCCGGCGCCACGGTCATCAACCTTCCCGGCTGCCCCGTCAACACCGACAATCTGGTGGCCACCGTGGTCCACATCCTCACCTTCGGCAAGCTCCCGGCCACCGACAGCAAGGGACGCCCCCTTTTCGCCTACGGCAAGCGGATTCACGACAACTGCGAACGCCGCCCCCACTTCGACGCCGGCCAGTACGTGGAGCAATGGGGCGACCAGGCCCACCGTGCCGGCCACTGTCTCTACAAGATGGGGTGCAAGGGCCCCGAAACCTTCCACAACTGCCCGACCCAGCGTTACAACGAGAAGACGAGCTGGCCGGTGGGATCCGGCCATGGCTGTGCCGGCTGTTCCGAGCCCCACTTCTGGGACACCATGACCCCCTTCTACCGGCGGCTTCCCAACGTTCCCGGCTTCGGCATCGAGGCCACGGCCGACAAGATCGGCCTCGGCGTCGCTGCGGCCACGGCGGCGGCCTTCGGCATCCACGGGGTGGTGAGCGCGCTGCGCAAGGGAGATGAATCCGACGGGGAAGGAGGGGTAGACCATGGCCAGGATCGTCGTTGACCCGATTACGAGAATAGAGGGGCACCTCCGCATCCAGGCCGAGGTGAACGGGGGGCAGATAACCGATGCCTGGAGCTCCAGCACCATGTTCCGGGGGATCGAGAAGATCCTCAAAGGGCGCGATCCCCGGGACGCCTGGTACTTCACCCAGCGCCTCTGCGGCGTCTGCACCACGGTCCACTCCATCGCCTCCATCCGGGCCGTGGAGAACGCCCTGAATATTCGCGTCCCCCTGAACGCGGAGCTGATCAGGAACCTCATCATCGGCATCCAGGTGGTGCAGGACCACGTGATCCACTTCTACCACCTACACGCCCTCGACTGGGTGGACGTGGTCTCAGCTCTCAAGGCCGACCCCACAAAGACCGCGGCCCTGGCCGCCTCCCTCTCCGACTGGCCCCTCAACTCCCCCACCTACTACAAGTCGGTGCAGGACAAGGTGGCCGCCTTCGTGAAAAAGGGGCGCCTTGGCCCCTTCGGCAACGCCTACTGGGGGCACCCGGCCTACAAGCTGCCGCCGGAGGCGAACCTCATGGCCACGGCCCACTACCTGGAGGCCCTGGACTGGCAGCGGGAGGTCATCAAGATCCACGCCATCCTCGGTTCCAAAAACCCCCACCCCCAGACATTCCTCGTCGGTGGCATGGCGATCCCCGTGGACCCCAACTCCCAGAACGCCCTCAACGCCGACAAGATCGCCGAGATTGCCCAGCTCCTCAAAAAGGCCAAGGCGTTCGTGGAGAAGGTCTACATACCTGATCTCCTGGCGGTGGCCTCCTTCTACAAGGAGTGGGCCGGAATCGGCGGGGGGGTGGGGAACTACATCTCCTACGGCGAATACCCGCTGGACAACAGCGGCAAGCCGGAAAAGCTCTGGTTTCCCCAGGGGATCATCCTGGGCAAGGACCTCTCCCGGGTCTATCCCATCGACCAGCAAAAGATCACCGAGAGCGTGGCCCACTCCTGGTACGAGGGGGGGGACGCCGGGGTCCATCCGTGGGACGGGCAGACCGAGGCGCGGTACACCGGCCCCACGCCCCCCTACGACATGATCGACACGGACAAGAAGTACTCATGGGTGAAATCCCCCCGCTACGACGGCAAGCCGATGGAGACCGGCCCCCTGGCCACCATCCTCGTGGCCTACGCCGCGGGGCACCAGGGGGCGAAAGGGGCGGTGGAGCTGGTCCTCGGCAAGCTGGGGGTCGGCCCGGAGGCGCTCTTCTCGACGCTCGGCCGGACCGCGGCCCGGGGGATCGAGACCCTGCTGGTGGCGCAGGAACTTCCCAAGTGGCTCGACATGCTCGTGGCCAACGTGGCCGGCGGCGATCTGGCGATTCACAACGGCGAGAAGTGGGACCCCGCCACCTGGCCCCGGGAGACGGCGGGGTACGGCTGGCACAACGCCCCCCGGGGGGCCCTCGGTCACTGGATCAGGATCAGGGACCAGAAAATCGAGAATTACCAGGCGGTGGTCCCCTCCACCTGGAACGCGTCACCTCGGGATGAAAAGGGGCAGCGGGGCCCCTACGAGGCGGCCCTGGTCGGCACCCCCATGGCCGATCCCAACAAGCCCCTGGAGATCCTCCGCACCATCCACTCCTTCGATCCGTGCCTCGCCTGCGCCGTCCACGTGGTCGATCCCCGCGGCGGCGAGCTGGTGAGCGTCAAGGTCCTGTAGGAGGTCGCCATGGCACGGAACCGGAGCTGTCTTTACGAAAAGTACGTCTGGGAGGTCCCGGTGCGGCTGACCCACTGGGTCAACGTGATCGCCATCATCGTCCTCTCGGTCACCGGCTTCTACATCGGCTCCCCCAGGACCCTGGGGCTCGTTCCCGCCGACTTTGTCATGGGTTGGGTGCGGGTGGTGCATCTTACGGCAGGGTATGCCTTTGCCGTGAGTATCGCGAGCCGCATCTGGTGGGCCTTCGCGGGGAACCGCTACGCCGGGTGGCGGGAGTTTGTCCCGTTCATCTATCCCGAAGGGCGGCGCGACATGGGGCGGATGTTCCTCTACTACGTCTTTCTCTCCCGGAAGGTTCCCCATCCCACCGGCCACAACGCCCTGGCCGGAGCCACCTACCTTCTCGTCTTTGTCCTCTATCTGGTGATGGCCGGCACCGGATTCGCCCTCGATGCCGAGCACGCGCCAGGCGGGATGATGAGAGTTCTCCTCACGCCGCTCTACGCCCTCTTCAGCAACCAGGGGATGCGGCTCACCCACCACATGGGCATGTGGCTTCTCATCGCCTTTTCCATCCATCACATCTACAGCGCCTGGCTCATGGACGTGAAGGAACGGGGCGGGGTCATGTCGAGCATCTTCGGCGGCTACAAGCCGGTGAAGCGGGGGGAGTAGGGTGTCGATTCTCGTGCTCGGCATCGGGAACCTGATCATGACCGACGACGGCGCCGGCGTGCGAGTGGCGCAGCGGCTCATGGACGGGTGCCGCTTCCCCGAAGGAGTGACGGTCATGGACGGCGGCACCCTCGGCCTCGACCTGCTCCCTTACCTGGACGGCGTGGAGCGGCTCCTCCTGGTGGATGCCGTGGAGACCGGCGGGCCACCGGGGACGGTGGTAAGGCTGGCAGGGGAGGAGATTCCCGTGGCCTTCCGGACCAAGCTTTCGCCCCACCAGATGGGGCTCCAGGATCTTTTGGCCGTGGCCGAGTTCCAGGGGAGCTGTCCCGTCGAGATGGTCCTGTGGGGGGTGCAGCCGGAGTCGGTGGAACTGGGGATGGAGCTCACGCCGGCGGTGGCGGCGCAGGTGGACCATCTTGTGGATAAGGTCCTCGCGGAGCTTGCCCTGTGGGGAGTGGTTCCCGAGCCGCTTGATCCTGAAAAATGCACTCGAAACACTGAGCAACAGAGCAACTGAGCAAAATCTGGGAAAAACCTTTCAGACTGTTTTTGATAAATTCTCAGTTGCTCTGTGTTATTCATGCTGACGTTTTCATGAGGTGAAGGGGCGTCCGGACCGTTGCAGGTGCGGGCGCCCCTTCCCGTTGGGGGCCCGGCGGTTCCCCCTTGCCGCGAACGCCCCTCTCTGCTATGTTCGGACGGTACGCGAAACATCATTCAGAGAGGTCTCCCATGGTTGAAGCGATGAAGAACGTGGTGGTCTTTGTCCGCGATTTCGAGGCGGCGAAACGGTTCTACAAGGAGCAGTTGAAGCTCCCCCTGGCCCAGGAGGGGGTGACGATGATGGAGTTTTTCTCCGGCGGCGCGACCCTCGGGGTGGCCATGGCCCTCACCGACGAGGCCGCGGCCCTGGCAGGGCGCCACACCGGCATCACCCTGCGGGTGAAGGATATCGACGACTTCTGCCGCGAGCTGACCGATACGGGCGTCCGGTTTGAACAGCCCCTGGAACAGAGCCCCTGGGGGAAGATGGCGGTGGTGGCCGATCCCGACGGCAACCTCTTTGCCCTCGCGGACCGGTAGGCCTCCCGTGAAGATCATCACCCGGGAGCTTCTCGATCAGGTTACCGGCGAGGCCCGTGGCAGCGCCCGTCTCCGGAAGAACCACAACCTCCACCCCAGCGACGATTTCTGCTGCCACCGGCTTCTGAACGCCATGGAGCCCGGCTCCTATATTCAGCCTCACCGGCACCTGGACCCCAACAAGGACGAGTCGATGGTGATCCTGCGGGGGCGGCTCGGCGTCGTCTCCTTCGACGTGGCGGGGGCAGTGACCGGCACCCGTCTCCTCCAACCCCGCGATGCGGTGGCTGTCGACATCCCCCACGGGGAGTTTCACACCGTCGTGAGCCTTGAAGCCGGCACGGTCTTCTTCGAGGCCAAGGCCGGACCGTACCTCCCCCTTGCCGACGGGGAAAAGGCCTCCTGGGCTCCTGCCGAGGGGGACGGGGGAGCCGGCACCTACCACGCGTCACTTGTGGCACTCTTTTGCTGACCATGGCCTTCATCCGTACGATCCTGCCGGTCATCTGTGTTGCTCTCTTCGTAGTGGTATCCGGTGCGGCGCCTCCTCCCCGCCCCGACACGGGGATAGGCGTTCTTCTGGTTGGTGCCATTCCCGGTGAACCATCTCCCCCTCAGCTCATCCTCTACGGGGAGCCGGGGATCGGCCGGGTCGCCGAAAAGAGCGCTGCGTCGTTGCCCCATCTGGCAATTCCCCACAAGATTCCGTCCGGTGAGTTTCCCCTTGTGGTCACCGCCCGCAAGGGAGGGTGGCTGAAGGTCATTTACGATGACGCCGGGCGCGCGGCATGGCTGAAGCCCCGTCGGGCGTGGCCCTTCGTTTCGTGGGATGAGCTGCTCAAGGGAAGGGAGGCGCGGCTCTTGCGGGGACTCAAGAAACCCTTGTACCTTCTCTGGGGAAGCGGGGGGGATACGGTGCCGGATCTGGAACCCCTCACCCCCGAGCGGAGCTTCAGGATCATCTCCGTGGACGGGGATCGGATCCAGGTGCTTCTGGATCTGGCTGTCGTGGGATGGTTGCGGTGGCGGGACGAGGATGGCCGGCTCCTCATCGCTCTGGAGTGACGGGGGCGGCAAAAAATCGTTGACGCCCCGCGACTTTCTGTGTTATTCGAGACCCCTATGAAGAAAAACACCGTTTCCATCGCCATCGCAGCACGAGCTATCATCGCCGCGGCGTCCGTCGCCGCAGGGGAACCCGCTGCCGTGTGAGGAGGCGTCGTAACGCTTCGTGTATCATCAAAGGCCGTGGGTACCTCCCACGGCCTTTACCATTTTCAGGACCATCACCAACAGAGAGAAAAGAGGGAGATGACGTGAGAAACGAACTGGTGACGCCCGGAGCGGGCGAACTGACCTACGAGATCCGCAACATCGTCAACGTGGCGGAGAAGCTCCAGAAGCACGGGGTGAAGATCAACTGGGAGAACATCGGCGACCCGATCGTCAAGGGGGAGGAGATTCCCCGCTGGATGAAGGAGATCGTGGCCCAGGAGGTGATGGAGAACGACACCTGGGGCTACTGCCATACCCGGGGGGTCCTGGAGACCCGGGAGTTCATCTGCGGCCTCACCAACAACCGGGGCGGCGCCCGGATCACCCCCGACGACATCATCTTCTTCAACGGCCTGGGGGACGCCATCTCCACGGTCTACGGCAACCTCCGCCACGAAAGCCGCATCCTCATGCCGTCGCCCACCTACACCACCCACTCCATCGGCGAGGCGGCCCACGCCCAGGCCTCGCCGGTCTGCTACCGGCTTGACCCGGCCAACAACTGGTTCCCCGATCTGGAGGACATGGAGAATCACGTCCGGTACAACCCGCAGATTTCCGGGATCCTCCTCATCAACCCCGACAACCCCACCGGCATGGTCTTCTCCAGGGAGACCCTGGAGAAGATCGTCGCTATCGCCCGGAAATACGAGCTCTTCATCATCGCCGACGAGGTCTACAACAACATCACCTACAACGGCCAGACCACCGTCCCCATCTCCGACGTCATCGGCGACGTGCCGGCCATCGCCATGAAGGGGATCTCCAAGGAGATACCCTGGCCCGGCTCCCGCTGCGGCTGGATCGAGGTCTACAACGGCGCGAAGGATGACCAGTTCCGCAAGTACATCAACTCCATCCTCTCCGCCAAGATGAACGAGGTCTGCTCCACCACTCTGCCGCAGAAGTGCATCCCGGCCATCATGAAACACCCTGAGTACCAGACCTACCTCCAGGAGCGGATCAGGCGCTATGAGAAGATGAGCACCATCACCTTCGACTGCCTCAGGGAAGTTTCCGAACTCATGGTGAACCGGACCAACGGCGCCTTCTACATGTCGGTGGCCTTCCGGGACGGCCTCCTCACCAACCGCCAATCCCTCCCCATCGCGAACGCCGAGGTGCGGGAGCTGGTTGAAGGGCTTGTGAACGCCCCCGGCGTCTCCCCGGACAAGCGGTTCGTCTACTACATCCTGGCCAGCACCGGCATCTGCATCGTCCCCCTCTCCTCCTTCAATACGCCGCTGCAAGGATTCCGGGTGACCCTCCTGGAGAAGGACGAGGCCGAGTGTCTCCGGATCTACCAGACCCTGGCGAAGAAAATTGCGGAGTATCTGAAGTCCTGAAGGGCGTCGCAATGAACGGTAGCAACGTAAAAGGGGGAGTTGGTAGCCAGCTCCCCCTTTTACGTTGAAAAAAGTTTGCTGACTTGTTAGCATTATGTTAACATAATGCCATGTTCTCGATCGAATATTCCAAGGCCGCCCGAAAAGCACTGAAGGCCATGCCGCGCAATACGGCCCGGCTCATCATGGAAAAGGTCGAGGCATTGGCAATTGCCCCGATGGCGCCCAACAATAACGTGAAAAAACTCACGAACCATCCGGGGTATCGGTTGCGGGTAGGGGATTGGCGGGTCGTGTACCTTGTCCACGAAAATGCCCTCTTGATAGCAGTGGTCAGAATCGCGCCCCGGGGAGATGTATACCAATGAAAGCACAGATTATCGAAAAAAATGGTCGTCCTGAATTCGCGGTGATTCCCTATGCGGATTACCAGCATTTCCTGGAACTGCTCGAAGACGAAGCCGATGCCCATGCTGTCGCCGAATTCCATGAAGCCTATGCCGCCGGCCGTGAGTTTCTGGTGCCTGACGATATTGTGCGTCGCGAATTGGCGGGAGAATCACCGATAAAACTGTGGCGTGAACATCGCGGCTTGACGCAGCAGGAGCTTGCGAATCGGGCGGGAATCAGCAAGCCGTATCTGTCGCAAATCGAAACCGGCAAGCGCCAGGGTACGGTTGAGACGCTTTCGGCACTAGCTCGTTCCCTCGATGTCCCCCTTGATGTGTTGACTGACTGATGGGCAATATTAAAAGATATCTCCAAAGGAGGGGCGGGAAGAAGTTAAGAAAACACATTATTGCATGACGCCCGATTTACGGGGCCTGCGAGTAACAAAGAAGGGGGAGCTAACAGTCGGCTCCCCCTTTTCCCTTTATATGTCGAACGTCTATTAACCCCCCGCCCTCGCCAGCCGGAACTTGCTCACCATCTTCGACAACTTCGTCACCTGCTGCCCCAGCCCCTGGGCCACTTCGGACGACGAGAGGGCGCAGGCGGCGTTCTGTCGGGTGACCTCGTTGATGTGGGTGACGGAGCAGCTGATCTCCTCGATGGCGCTGGCCTGCTCCTGGCTGCTCTGGGAGATTTCGTCGGTGAGGGAGTTGATGGTGGATGCCCCGGTCACCGCCGTGGTGAGGTGGCCGTCGATTGCCCGGGAAAGGTCCTCTCCCTTGCGGGCCTGGTCCACCGATGTCCTGATGAGGGTGTCGGTCTGCTTGGCCGCGTCGGTGGAGCGCTTGGCCAGTTCTCGGATCTCTTCGGTCAGGACCTGGAAGTCGTTGCCGGCCCCCTCCACGTGGGCCGCCGAGATGGCCGCGTTCACTCCCAGGAGCCCGGAGTTGGAGGCGACGCTCTTCAGGTCGTGGATGAGGTCGAGATACTCACTCACCAACTGATCGGTGGTGCCGTCGGTGCCCGCGTTCGGGGTGAAGGTGACCCGGCGCCGGAAGTCGTGGAGCCGGGAGACCGCCTCCTCGCACCGCTTCGACAGGTTCCGCACCTCGGAGGCGACCACGCTGAAGCCGTTGGCCGAGGAGCGGATCAAGGCCGCCTTGCTGGTGGCGTTGGAGGAGAGCTTGTCGGTCTCCTTGGCGATGGCGTCAATCTGCTGGACGATGCCGACGGTGTTGTCGGCGGAGCCGCGGATCTCCCCCATGGCGTGGAGCATCTGGTCCATGACGGTCTTGGCGGTGCCGATGGACTCGGCGGCCTGCTGGGCCACCTGCCGGGCGTCGGCGGTGTTTTTGGCGCTCTTCTGGGAGGTGTCGGCGATGTGATTGAGGACGCTGGCCGCCTCGGTGAGTTGCGTCTCCTGCTCCCGGGTTCCCGCGGTGACGGTCTGGCTGCTGGCGGCGATCTGCTCGCCGACGGCGGAGACCAGGTCCACCGTCTCCGCCATCTGGGTCACGGCGGAGTGGAGGGATTCCGCCGTGGCGTTCATGGCCTTCTTGATGGTGGCATGCTCACCGTGGTACTTCCCCCGCATCCGGGCGCTCAGATCGTATTGGGCCAGGCGCTGCAGGACGGTTCCGGCTTCGTTCACCGGGTCGATTACCGCGTCGAGGGTGCCGTTCACCCCCCTGATGAGGTCCCGCCAGATCCCCTCGAAATCCCAATCGTTGCCCCGGGTTTGGAGTCGTCCCTCGCCGATGTTGCCGATGAGGTGCCGGGTCTCGCTGTCGAGGCCGTACAGCGTTGCCAGGAGGGTGTTGAGGTTGCGCTTGAGGGTGTTGTACTCCCCGGCATAGTCGTCGATGACGAAGGGTGGGATCCTGCCGTGGGCGATCTCGTCGATGGCGCCGGCGGCCAGGCGCAGCGGGGTCACGAGGGTGTCCAGCATTCGGTTGACCGTGAGGACCAGGGCAGCGTCGTCACCGGCAAATTGGGCCGGGTCGCCCCGTTCGTCGAGGCTTCCGTTCATCATGGCTTCGGCGAGCCTCTGGATCTCGCTGTGGAGCGTCGGCTTTGTCTCTTCGGCGTTTGGGGTGGCAACTGGTTTCTTCATGTCAGTTTCCTTGGCGGAGAGTGTGAAGATGGTTCCGGATGGAGGCGGTGGCGGGTTCGATGGCGGCGGCCACCTCCGACGACATAGCGTCGCGGGTCTGGTTGAAGCGGCGCCCCTCGATCCCCACCAGCAAAACCGTTGTCGGGATCAGCTCCGGGTAGAGGAACCTCCCGATGTCTATGGTTTCCTTCAGGCCGATGAAATGGGCCGATATGGCCCCGGCGCCGAAATCGGGAAGCTCATCCCACCGGAGGTTGTGGATGGTTCCCGTTGGCGCGCCGAACTGGACCGCGTCCACAACGATCATGGCAGACTCTTTGCCGGTCAGGTAGTCCAAGAGATCAATCCCCGCCACGGCCGCGTAGTGGAGCGTTACTCCCGGCGGCAGGGGTGATTCCGTCAGCCTCCGGTAGACCTCGAACCCCACAGCGTCGTCGGCCACCAGGTCGTTGCCCACACAGACCACTACGACCCTGCCGGACGTTACTGAGTCCTGAGGCTCAAGCGACACTGATCCCCGCATGAGATGACCTCCGATTTCACCGGACGGCAGATAAGCTCGTTCAGAATCCCGTCCAGGTAGGCGTGAAAGAGGCGGCAGAGGGCCGTCCCCATGGTGAGCCCCCGCTTGGCGCAGACCTCCCGCAGGACGCAGTGGTCGAAGAGGAGGGTGCGCTCCGTCCCTTCCCCCTCCAGCCGGAACTGGTACCCCGCCTTCATTCGTGAGGCGAGGATCTCCACGACCTCTTCCAGGGTGGGGTTCGTCAGGTGGACCGGCAGCTTGCGCGCCATCTCCCGCCCTGCGATCCTCCCCACCGACGCCGTGGCTCCCCCCATGATGGTGTCGACGGTGGCGGCGAAGATATCCAGGAGGAAGGCCACCTCCGTGGCGGCGTTGACGTGGTCCTCAAGGGTGACCTGTTCCGTGGTCGCGGTGCTCATATGAATTTCTCCATCTTGGCGCAGAAGGCCAGGTCCCGGTAGAAGTTTTTCACAACGTGATAATCCTCGTGGCGCAGCGCCCCCGAGGGGCAGAGGCAGGCGCAGCTCAGGCAGGCGATGCAGTCGTCCCGGTGCTCCACTACGCAAAGCCGCTTCTCCTCGTCGAAGGCAAAGACCTTGGTGGGGCAGATGTCCACGCACATCCTGCAGCCGCGACACGCCTCTTCATGGAGCTTGATCTCGACCATCAGCAGTTCCTCCTGATGACATGGGGTTTTGCGGCACGGTTCACGACGATTTCCAGGGGCATGGCCCCCAGGGCATGGGTGGCGCAAGAAAGGCAGGGGTCGTAGCAGCGGATGCCGAACTCCACCGCGTTGAGCAGGGCCTGGTCGTCGGGGCGGTTGATGACGTGGGAGGTGGCGGCCTGGGCGATCATGGTGTTGATGAGGGCGTAGTTCTGCTGGGTCGCCACGATGAGGTTCGCCGCGCGGACGATGCCGTTCTCGTCGATCTCGTAATCGTGGATCAGGGTTCCCCGGGGAGCCTCCACGTGCCCCACTCCCCGGCCGCCGGAAAATTTGACCGGCACCCGGGTTTCGCCGTGGATCTCCGACGATGCCATGATCTCCTTTGCCCGCTCGGTGCAGTAGAGGAGCTCGATCAGTCGGGCGTAGGGCTGGAGGGCGTTGGCGTGGCAGGGGCGGCCCATGGTCCGGATGAATTCTTCCCGCTCCTGGTCTGCCAGGGGGGTGCCGTACCGGTCGGAGATGTTGAGGCGCGCCAGGGGGCCGACCCGGTAGTCGTGGCGGCTGTCATCCTCCACAAAGGCAACCTGCTTCATGTAGGAGAACTCCACCGCCGCTTCGGAGAGGTGGGTGTCGTAGTCGGCGGTGGGGAACTGGGCCTTCCGGGCCCCGTTCTCGTCCACGGCCCGGATCTCGCCGTTCACCAGGGCGATGGTGCCGTCGGCCTTGACGGTGCCCACGCTCCAGGCCGGGATGATCCACTGCTCCAGCATGGCCGGGTGGGTGTCGAGCATCTTCATGAGGAGCTGCTTCACCACTGGCGCCAGTTCCAGCACGAGCCCGTGGGCCTCCGTGATCCAGGCGTTCAGCTGGCGCTCCCGGTCGGCGTCGAGCACAAAGGCGATCCCCCCGGCCACCGAGGTGACGGGGTGGGTTCCCCGTCCCCCCACCAGCTCGTTGATCTTCTGGCCGATGGAGCGGCACTGGAGGGCCTTTCTGGCGATGTCGGGGACCGCCTGCACCACCCCCACCACGTTGCGGATGGCGGGGTCGGCGTCGAGCCCCAGGACCAGGTCGGGCCCCTGGAGCACGAAGAGGGAGAGGCAGTGGGAGTGGATCAGGTGCCCCATGTACATGAGCTCCCGCAACAGTCGCGCGGCCGGCGGAGGCTCCACCCCCGCGGCATTGTCCAAGGCGTTGGTGGCGGCCAGGTGGTGGGCCGTGGGGCAGACGCCGCAGATGCGGGCCGTGACGAGGGGCATCCGGTCCGCATCCATGCCGGTCAGAATCTTCTCGAACCCCCGCAGCTCGTTCACCACGAGTCCGGCAGACTTGAGCCCCCCCGCATCGTCCAGGTCGATGAAGACCCGCGCGTGCCCCTCGATGCGGGTGACGGGATCAATGGTTATGGTCTTGTTCATAGTCGTCTCGTTCCTCGTCGGTCCATTTCTGGATCAGGAAGGTGGGCTTCTCGCCGATCATGGGGGTCGCCATGGTGTAGGAGTAGTGGGTCTTGGCCGTCCTCTCGATTTCCCGGACGATGGCTTCCCGGGGGATCTCGGTCAGGCGCGACATCCGCTCGGCGATCTCGGTGCGGATGTCGCGGTTGGGCTCGGCCAGCACCTGCATGGTGGCGCCGGCGCAGCCGCTGCACGGTATCCCGTTCAGGGGGCAGGGGGACATGCAGCGGTCCAGGGTCACCGATCCCATGCAGAGGTATCCCTGGCTCAGGAAGCAGCGGTCCGGGTCGGGGACCCCCTCCGAATTCTTCCGGATCCGGTCAACCTCCGTCTTCTCCATCTTCCTCCGGCACCGGGCGCAGACCGATTCACCGGTGGCGGTGCGGGGGGAACGCCCTTCCAGCAGGGCCAGGAGGGCATCGAAAACAAAGGCCGGGTGCGGTGCGCAGCCAGGGAGGTAGAGGTCCACGTCGATGACGCTGTCCAGAGGGGAGACGGACGGCTCCAGGGCCGAAACCTCCTTCGTTGGCGGAGCGTGGGTAGCGGTGGTCTTGTTGCCGATGTAGACCGCGTCGATGATCTCCGCGCAGGAATGGACGTTGCCGGCCCCGGCGATGCCGCCGTAAACGGCGCAGGAGCCCCAGGCGATGATCAGGTCGCAGCTCTTGCGCATCTCAATGGCCGCGTGGCGGTCGTGCTCGGTCCGGATGGCGCCGGAGACAAGCCCCAGTTTCGCCTTCGGGTAGTCCTTCACGTCAGTCAGTACCGGGCAGCGCTGGATGGTGACCGATTCCAGGACCGCGAGGATCTTTTCGTGCAGGTCGACGATGGCCACATGGCAACCGGAGCAGTCGCTCAGCCATTCCAGGTTTATGGGTATGGAGCTCACTGATCGTCCCCCTTCTTCCTGTGGATCACCAGCCGCTTGAGGCAGGCGTTTTCTCCCGCATGGAGGATCTCCAGGGTGGAATCGACCCCCATGACGTTCAGGAGCGCCCCGGAGAAAAAGCCGAACATCATGGTGCAGAGGGACCCCTTCTGGTGGTGACCGAAGCGGAAGAGGGACTGGCGGATCATGCAGTCCCGGAAAACGAGCTGGAGATCCTCGTCGCCGCTGTCGGTGGCCTGGACCAGGGCCGGCCGGTCGTGGGTCTTGAAGGTCTCGAAGTGCCAGAGGCAGTTGTTGTCGAGGAGCACCTTGTGGACTGCCTCCAGGGCCTCTTCCACATCGTCGGTCTTCTGGATGTTGGCGGAAAGCTGCATGCCGAGCCGTTTGCCAGCCAGGTAGGTGATGCTGTTGGCGGATTCGCCGATGGCCTCTTCGATGCCGCTGGCGATGGCGCCGAGGAAGGTCATGGTCTCCTGGAGAGCCGCGCGGGTGGTCATGAGGTCGGACATGGTCAGCTCACTCCTGTCAAAGTGGTTAGTTCATCGGCGGAAAACATCTTGTCCAGATCGAGAACGATGACGAGCCGGTCGCCCACGTTGCCTACCCCCCGGATGGCCTCGGCGTCGCACCCCGCGCCTCCCGCCGGCGCCGGCGACAGATCCTCGGCCGGCAGCTTCATGACCTGGCTCACGCAATCGACGATGAAGCCGACGATCGCGTTCCCCGTGCCGGTCACGACGATGACCCTGTCCGCCTCGTCGACGGTGCGTTCGCCGGTTATGCGGAACCGCCGGCGGAAGTCGATGATGGGGACGATCTTGCCGCGGAGGTTGATGATCCCCTCCACATGCTCGGGAGCGTCGGGAACGGCAGTGATGGGTACTATCCGGATGATCTCCTGTACCGTGAGGATCTCGAAGCAGTATTCCTCATTCCCCACCCGGAAGCCGACCAGGTGGAGGGGCTTCCCTACAGCGGATCTCCCCTTGGCAAGAGTTGACAACGATGTCATGGGTCGGCCTTTTACTCCTCGGTTTTTTTGTGTGTGGCTTCGTAAAACGTCTTTTGGCGTAAGGCGGGTACGGTAACGCATCTGCAATGCAGTTTGACTTCGTGTGTCATGGCGGTGAAATTGCCGGGCAGGTAGTATGGCTTATCGGTAGGGAATGGGGAAACTTTAGGCGTTTTTTTGAGAAATAATAAATAAATGTGAACATATGGAGCGGGGAGAAGGAAACAGCGGTTGAGGAGAGGAGAGGGCGAGCCGTAAGGGAAAAAGGGAGGGGGCCGACGGTCGGCCCCCGTTGCGAGGGTTCAGGGAGTAACGGTGTCCACGAATTTCCCGGCCACCCATCCTTCATGGGCTTTCTTTCCCCGGGTCCAGCGAATCTTCACCCATGTTCCCTCCCGGCCGAGCACCTCCACGTACTTTCCTCCCGAGAGCACGGCGACAGGTTTCTTGCCGGTGGAGGGCTCCGGGCGGACGTTCACGTACTTCTGCCGGGGAGTTATTTTCCCGGGGACCAGAGGGATCGTTGTTACGGTGACCGATGCCTGAGGGGTCACCGGCGCCACTGCCGGGGGGGCGGCCGGCGCCGATACGGGAGCGGGCGGCTCGGCTCCCATGCCTGCCTCCGGCGCCTGGGGGCCGGCCTTCTCCTCGACGGGAGCGGTATTCACGGTGGCACACGCTGCCGTGAGCGAAAGGGAGAGGAGAAACGCCATCCTGGCGATACCCATTGCTGTCTGATGCTGATTCATTGTTCCATACCTCCACTGGTATCAAAGGTGACGGCAAAGTCGCCGTCGGCCGTCGTGTCGAGCCTGATAGCCTCCGGCGTCTCGCCGGTGCCGAGCCGGGTGAGAATTTTCCGGGAGAGAAGCGGCAGCAGCGTGCTCCGTAGGATATGGTCGATGGTCCGGGCGCCGCTCTCCACCTCGGTGCAGCGGGCCGCGATGCGGGCCGTGACCGCCGGGGTCCACGTGAGCGACCTCCGGCCGTTCTCCCGGAGCCGCTCCGCCACCCGTCCCAGCTTGAGGGTAACGATCTCCCCCAGGTACTCCGGGGACAGGGTCAGGTAGGGGACCACTGACATCCGGGCCAGGAGCGCCGGCTTGAAGTGCCGGGAGAGGTGGGGACGGATGGCTGCTGTCAACTCTTCCGCCGTTGGTGCCTGATCCCCGCCACAGAGATCGGTGATCACTTCCGAGGCCAGGTTGCTCGTGAGGAAGATGACTGTATTGGCGAAGTCGATGACCCGCCCCTCGCCGTCGGCCAGCATCCCCTTGTCGAAGACCTGGTAGAAGAGGTTCATGACGTCGGGGTGGGCCTTCTCCACCTCGTCCAAGAGGACCACCGAGTAGGGCTGGCGCCGGACCGCCTCGGTGAGGACCCCCCCCTCGCCGTACCCCACGTACCCGGGCGGCGAGCCTATGAGGCGGCTCGTGGTGTGGCGTTCCTGGAACTCGCTCATGTTGATGACCGTGAGGAACCGCTCGCCGCCAAAGAGGAGATCGGCCACAGCCAAAGCTGTCTCGGTCTTACCGACTCCGGAGGGGCCAACGAGGAGAAAGACCCCCAGGGGCTGGCGCGGGTCCTTGAGCCCCGCTGCCGAGGAGCGGAGCACCTCGGCCACCGCCGAGAGAGCCGGCTCCTGCCCCTTGATGCGCCGGCGGAGATCCTCCTCCAGGGTGAGGACTCCGGCGGCCCGGTCCTTCTGGAGGCTTCCCAGGGGGATGCCGGTCCAGTCGGCCACCACCCGGGCAACGACCTCCGGGTCCACTTCGATCCGCACAAGGGGCGTGTCTCCCTGGAATTCCGCCAGCCGCTCCGTTGCCTCCGCCACCTGATGTTGCAGCTCTTCGCGGCGTTCCGCGTCTTCCGCCGCCTCCGTGGCCAGCTCCTTCCGCAGGGCCACCACCGCCTCGGCCAGCTCCTGTTCCCGGTGCCACCGCTCCGTGACGGTGGCCAGTTCCTCCCGCAGGGTTACCAGCTCCGCCGTCAGGAGATCCAGACGCTCGTCGTCAACGGAGCGGCCGTGGAGCCGGTCCCGGGCCATGGCCGCCTCTTCCCGCTCCAGGGCCTGGATTCGGCGCTCTTTCTCCTCCACGGCCCCTGGCTTCCCGGTGAGGAGGAGCTTCACCCGGGCCGCCGCCGTGTCCAGGAGATCCACCGCCTTGTCCGGGAGCTGACGCCCCGACAGGTAGCGGGAGGAGAGCTCCGCCGCGGCACGGATGCCGTCATCCCGGATGGTGACCCCGTGGGCAGACTCGTACTTCTCCTTGAGCCCCCTGAGGATGAGCACTGCCGTTTCCACGTCCGGCTCGTCCAGCTTCACCGGCTGGAAGCGCCGGGCCAGGGCCGCGTCCTTCTCGAAATATTTCTTGTACTCGCTCCAGGTGGTGGCCGCGATGGTCCGCAGTTCCCCCCGGGCCAGGGCCGGTTTCAGGAGGTTGGCGGCGTCCCCCCCGCCGGTCTGCCCCCCGGCGCCGATGATGGTATGGGCCTCGTCGATGAAGAGAATGATGGGGCGCGGCGACCCCTTCACCTCTTCGATGACCCCTTTCAGGCGGTTCTCGAACTCCCCCTTTACCCCGGCCCCCGCCTGGAGAAGCCCCAGATCGAGCCCCAGGAGACGGACCTCCCGGAGGGCCTCCGGCACGTCCCCCTCCACGATGCGAAGCGCCAGCCCCTCGGCCACGGCCGTCTTCCCAACCCCCGCCTCCCCCACGATGATGGGGTTGTTCTTCCGCCGGCGGGCCAGGATATCGACCATCTGGCCGATCTCCCGGTCCCTGCCGAAGACCGGGTCAATCTTCCCTTCCGCCGCCTGGCGGGTGAAATCGGTGCAGAAGCGGTCAAGGGAGGTGGTTCCCTTCGGGGCCTCGTCGCTGGTTGCGGGGCGTGCGTTGGTCGGTGCATTTTCCACCGAACCCGCTGTGGCCGTGCCGAAACGGGCAAGGAGCGTTTCCCTCCCCACGGCCATTAGAAGGTCCACGTAGCGCCCCGCCGTGAGCTGGAGGGGCCGGCCCAGAAGCGCCAGAAGAAGCGCCCCGGAGCGGATCCGCTCTTCGCCCAGGTCGAGGGAGGTGATGAGCCACGCCGCCTGTAGCCACTCCAGAAGCACCGGCGAGAATACCGGCTTCCCCGAGTTGCCGGCCGGAAGCTCGTCCAGAACCCGGGTGATGCCGGACTTCACCGCTGCGGTGTCTACTTCGAAGGCCCGGAGTATGAGAGGGAGATCTCCGACCGGTTCCTCCAGCAGCCGGGCCAGGAGGTGTTCCACGGTCACCTCGTAGTGGCCCCGGGCCACACAGAGCCCCGCCGCCCCTTCCAGGGCGCCGGAACAGTGGGGATTGGGGCGGGATATGAGGGCTTTAAGGTCAACGGTCAGCATGAATGGTCGATTCTCCTTGGGTTTGTTCGGTTAACGAGGTGCCGCGAGGGGCTCACCTCCGCCGGGAAAGCTCACCGACACCTGCCCCACATCCGCCCCCGACGTCATCCACACATCCCATCCGAGCCGGATGCCGCCGCCGAGCATGGCCGGCGGGGCCTCGCCGGGGGCGAGGATCAGTTCGATTTCGTAGGCGAGGGGGTCGGTGATGTAGAGGGCGACGAGGAGGTCGAGGCGCTTGCGCTCCGGGGTGCCGGGGAGGAGTTCGGCGAACCGGTCGCGGCGTAGGGGGCCCACCTCGATGCGGAACATGCCGGAGCGGTCGGGGATCTCGGAGCCCACAAAGGCGTCCTCGCCGAGGGTGCCGATGGTGCCGAGGCGTGAGCGCTCATCCGGCGGCACCGTCACGGTGCGGGGGACGGCGGAGATGACCTCCACTGGCTCGTCGAGGGCATCAGTCAGCAGCGTTCGCAGCCCCAGGGCCGACCGGGGGTGCTGGGCGAAGAGCCCCGTGTAGCGCAGGAGCGACCGGGGATCGGGGAGTTGGGCCCGAAGCGTTTCTTCGCCGTGCCCCCCGAGGGCGTGGAGCCGCTCCGTGACGGCGTCGCTGCGCTGCTCGTCCACCTGGAGAAAGAGCCGGTATTTCCTGGCAATGTCTGCGAAGATGCCGTAGAGGTGCCGGTTGACGATGTCGAGGAAATCCCGGCTGGCACTGCTGTCGGTGGCTTCCTCGTCGAGAAGCTCCTCGGTGTAGAAGGCGGGAAGCGGGGTCGCCTGGCCGTAGAGCCCCAGGAACGTGGCAATGACACGATAGCCGTCGCCGGCCCGCTCCACCCCGGCCACGTCCGCGGCCGGAAAACCCAGGGATAGCCGGGGGATCACCTCCACGGGCCGTTTGGCCCCGTCGCGCTCTCCGAAAAGCTCCAGGATCCGGAGCACCTGGAGGAAGGAGAATTCGTGCCCCCGGAGGAGGAGTTCCTGCTCTAAAGGAGCGGCTGGTATCCGGCTCGCGGCGGCCACTGGAACTCCTCTCCCCGCACGGTTTCGCGGATGGTCAGGCGCGTGAAGGTGTTGAGGGTGGCGCTCCCCGCCAGGAATTCGTCCAGGACCGACCCGAAGAGGAACAGATCCCCCGGCCCCGCGAAATGATCGCCCCGGATATCGATGGCGATCTCCACCCCCCGCATGGGGGCGCCCCGCACGATGCGGTCCGTCTGCCGGGTCGTGACCCGATCGATCCCCTCGATACGGCGTCGGTTGGCCGCAAGGAGGGTCCGGTCGAAACCGGGAAAGAGGTAGAGGCCGAGGCACTCCCGCAGGTTGTCGGCATGGGCCACGGAGAGGCGGCTCAGGGGAATGGCCGAGAGGAGCCGCCAGAGGAGGTTCGGCCCCAGGGGGGGCGGGGCCGACGGGGTGACGGGGGTGATGTTGCGGAACGTGGCAAAGGCCGGCGCATCCCGGGTGGGTTCCGCCACGTCGCCGACCCGGAGGCTTTCGGGGAGCCGCCCGTTGGTGCAGGTGAGCCCCACCGACAGGGTCGTCCCCTCCGGGGGTACCGTGCCAGGCGGGTAGGCGAGGGCGAGGCGGACGTCGCAGCCGTCCTTGAAGGGGGATTGCGCGATGGAGGTGTGGTAGCTGGGGCGTCCGTCGGCCGGAGTCCGGAATGCCTCGAAGGGGGCTAGGGGGTACTCCCGGGAAGTGCCCCGCTCGAAGGCGGTGACCCGGTCCACGGAAAAGACCTCGGCGTGACCGGGGGGCAGTTCGGCCGGCCGCAGGAGGTGGCGCTCCTTCCGGTGATCCAGGGGAATCGGGTCGGCATCGTGGGCGAAGAGGTTGACGGCCGGGGTGGCGAAGAGGGCGATGCTCTCCCGGCTGACTCGGGGCGCCTGGGCCGGCGCGTTCAGCAGTTCGAAGGTGACGCTGAACCGGGTGCCGTTGCCCCGGCCCCACCACTGGTCCCAGCCGGTCAGCTCCAGGAAGAAGAAGCGGCGGGGGGCCGTCAGGTACTCCTGGAGGAGCCGGTAGCCGGGGAAGGCGTGGGCGGGGTAGGGGATGAGGGGCTCATCTCCGTTGAGCCCCGCGGGCCTGAGGCAGTTGGCCGGCAGGACGGTCCCCGTTCCCCCCTCGGCGGGGGCGATGACGATGCGGGAAACGGAGCGGGCGAGGAGGAGGTAGAGCTCGGCCGCCTCGGCCTCCCCGGCCGCCAGGAAGAGCCGCAGGGATTGGGGCGCCCACTGGTCGAGGGTGAGCCCCGTGAGGGCCAGTCGGAGGGTCACGGCCGGGGGGCGGCCGGCAGGCTGGTCGAAGGAGGCGTCCTGGAGGGTGAGGGGGTGCACCTCCACGGGGCTCGTGGTTCGGAAGTGGCAGCGGGTCCCCTCCACCGGCACCGAGGCGAGCTGCATACCGGCCGCCACCGTCTGGGGCTGGACCAGGGAGGGCTTCGGCTCGAATGCAACAATGGTGGTGGCGGGAATGGGACGCAGGTAGTGGGGGGCCACGAGCCGCACCATGTCGTGGACCAATTCGGGGAAATCGTCATCCAGCTTCCGGCGCAGGAGCGCCGTCTGGAAGGCTACTCCCTCCAGGAGCCGTTCCACGTCCGGGTCGGTCGAGGTGCCCCCGAGCATCGGCGCCAAGGCCGGGTGCCGCTGGGCGAATTCGCCCCCCAGTTCCTTGAGGCGGGCCAGCTCTTCCTGATAGTGACGGGTGATCATTGCAAACCTCTATCGCTTGACGGCAATTTTGCCGTCGGTGTCCACCACGGTTTCGAATCGGACCGTACCCCCATCGTCATCGGTGATCCGGGCGGTGATCTGGAACCGGAGCGCCAGGACGTCGTCTTCCTGGGGGATGAAGGCGACTCTCACCCCGTCGAGGCGGGGCTCGTAGGTCTGGATGGCGACGCGGATGCTCCGCTCGATCTCCCGCACCGAGTCGGGGTAGGTCTGGAGGAAGTCGAGAAAATCGGGGACCCCGTAGTCGGGGGCAATGGGGGCGCTCCCCTGGCGAGTGTTGAGAATCTGGCGCAGGTGAGCCAGGACCGACTCCACCAGCCGCCCGTGGTCGGGGCGGCCGCGCCGGGCCGGGTCCCGCTCGAAGGAACGGATCCGCTCCAGAAGACGTTCGTCGCGCATGGGTTAGTCTCGCGCCACCACCATCAGCTCTACCTCCAGGTCGGCGGGGGCGTTGGTCCAGTAGAGGGCCAGGGTGTGCTCCCGCTCCACCAGGGGCCACTGGTCGCTGGCGGCGTCCACGGCGAAGTAGTGGGTGTCGGAACGGCGCGGCAGCTCTTGGGGCGGAACCGGCAGGTGGGCCAATTCGATGCCGGGGAGTGCCCGTGACGCCAAGACCGGCAGGTGCTCCCGGGCGCTGAGCTTGGCGGAGGTTTCCAGGGAGGGGAGGAAGGTGGACGGCTCTTCCTTGGTGCGCAGGGCCAGGTAGTAGCGGCTGCCGCCATCGAATACCGCAGGTTTCAGCTCGGCGCTGAAGAAGGTGCCGTCGTGGAGAAGCCGGATTACGTAGTCGGGGCCGGCGGTGATCTCGTCCAGGAGTTGGGCGATCAGGTCCCGGGCCTCGGCGAAGCACTCTCCCAGGGCCCGGTGGTCGTAAGGGGGAAGGAGGCGGACTCCGTCGTCCAGCTCTCCCAGGGCTGAGACCCGCTCCGAGAAGGAGGCCAGCTCGCCGATGAGCTGGCGCAGGGCACCGTAGGCGTCCCAGGGGTGGACCCGCCTGGCCTCGGTCAGGTGGAAGAGGTACGGCACGTGGCGGTTCAGGGAGCGGAGCGCCAGGAGGTAGACCAGGTCCCGGGAGCCGAACTCGGCGTTCTGAATCCCCCGCTGCTTCTTGTGCTCCTCCAGTTGCCGCCCCCGGGCCGCCACCTGGTCCCGGATTTCCCGGATGATGCGGAAGAGTGGTTCGCTGGCTTCCAGGGCCAGGGACGGGGGGATGAATCGCCGGGAGAGGCGCACCTCGGCCCCGAAGCGCTCCAGCCTGGCCACGGGAATCAGGTGCCAGTCCCCCAGCTGCTCCCGCTCGCTGTCCCAGAAGATCTTGAGCACATGCCGCAGCCGCTTCACCTGACCCGGGGGACCACCGGCGTGGAGATCCCGTGCCTCCTCGGGGTCCATGGGGGCCGCGAAACGGGTGGAGACGGCCGAAAGCCCCTCCAGACGCTCCACCGTCGTCACGTTTTCCCCCGCTTCCTGCCACTTGCGGATACCGACGGAGACCATGAGGGGTTTATCCCCCTCAAGCCAGGCACCGTCGAAGGAGCGGGGCTCGCATAGGGCGTTTTCGCCCAGGACCGCCCAGGTGCCGTCGGGGAAGAGAAATTCCCCCGAGAGGATGCTGAAAATCCCGGTGCCGAGGGCGCTCTCCTCGATATCCAACTCCCCGGCCCCCCAGAAATGGGGGTGGAGATAGCTGAAGAGGGGGGCGAAGCGCCCCTGGATTGACAGGTCAAGAAGCTGGAAGTGCTGGGGCTGGAGAAAGAGCCCCTGGTGCCAGTGGAGTGGGGGGTGGGCGGTCATGGTTTTTCGGTCTCCTCAGTCACGTCCTGGATCTCCTGGGGCCCCAGGAGGAGTTTCATGTCAAGCCGTCCCGGTTTCACGAGCTTGGTCCGGCGAATGAAGCCCTTCGTTTCCTCCACGGCGGGGATGGATATGAGGCGGGCCGAGCGATCCTTGTCAAGGCGGTAGTAGCCGGCAACGAACCCCACGTAGCGGGCACCTTCGGCCCGGTCCAGGGCCTCGTTCAGTTCCTGTCCCGGCTGGACCACGAGGCGTTTCGCCGTCGCTACTCCCGGATCGAAGCGGCCGCACTCCAGAAGCTTGATCAGGCCGTCGGGCTCGGTGCGGAACTGGTTGAAGGCATTGGGGTCCCGGAGCTGGTAGAGGCAGGCCACGAGAGCGTGGGGACTCTTCTGGAAGAGATTCAGCTGCGGGTCCCCCTTCAGGGTGACGGAGATCGCTTCCTTTTCGTAGCCCCAATCCAGCGGAGGCGTTGCCTTCGGAGTGGAGGTGCAGGAACATAGCGATGCTATGGCGGATACATAGAGCAGCAAAGCGGCTCGACGCTTCATGGGCTTCTCCCTATGGATGGTGTCGTCGGCAAGAGATAGGACAGACGGGTGGGGGGAAATGAAATATTCCTAAGTTTGCCAAAAATAAAGAAATTCTTATTATCATTTTTCATGTATGTATGTCAATCAGCTTGCGTCAACGTGTGGCAAGGCACTGAAAGAAGCAACGGAGCACTGCCGTGTCATTGCTGGCGGCGCAGCGAAGGCCAAGGGGCAGAATTGTGATCTGACGGCGTGAAAAAAGTAGAGACTTTGCTAAAGTTGACAGGCGTATCTATTTGATGCCGGAGAGGTGGCCATGAGTACCCATGATTCCCCTGTTCACATCGTTGTCGTAGGGTGTTTGATTCGAAACGGGCTCGGAGAGATCCTGTTGATCCGGCACCATAAACGTGGCTGGGAAATCCCGCAGGGGCGTGTCGAGGCGGGGGAGGGGATTGTCGACGCGCTTCGCCGGGAGGTGAGAGAGGAGACGGGGGTCGAGATCAAACCGGGACCCCTTGCTGCCGTCTGGTCCAAGGTTTCACCCCCTGCGTCGCTAATCCTCACTTTTCTGGCGGACTATGCGGAGGGTGAACTGGCTCCCAGCGATGAAACGCCGGAACTGGGGTGGTTTAACGAGTGCGAAGGGGTGGAGCTGATTGCTCATCCCGTGACGCGGGACCGGCTCAGGGCGCTTCTTGACTATTCGGGAACCGTTGCCTGTTTCTCGTACGCAACCAATCCATACAAGCTTTTGGGAAGTTTGGGGGAGCTATAGTCGCTATTCCATCCCCAGTCGGTGCATCTTTTTGTATAAGGCGGTGCGATGGATTCCAAGCATGCGTGCGGTCAGCGCCCGGTTCCCATCCGCAGCCTGCAGGGCCGATTCGATGGCGGCCCGCTCCGCCCTGGCTGTCTGTTCCTCCAGGGTGCCGGCGACCCCGATGGTCTGTCCCTTGTTGAGCGCCGGCGGCAGGTGGTGGGGCTCTATGGTCAATGCCTGGGATTTCCAGGCCATCTGGCGCATGACCCCGCGCAGTTCCCGCACATTGCCGGGCCAGTCGTGGGTCATGAGCGCCTCGGTGGCCCCGGCGGAAATCTTGAGCATCGGCAGCTCTTCGCGGCGTGACACTTCCGCCAGGAAATGCTTCGCCAGTAGCGGAATGTCTTCCGGCCTGGACCTGAGGGGGGGAATCTCGAGGGGGAACTCGTTGATGCGATAGTAGAGATCGGCGCGGAATCTCCCTTTGTTGACGTTCGTCATGAGATCGCGGTTTGTGGCGGCCACCAGGCGAAAGTCGACGGGGAGCGGCGCCGTGCCTCCCAGGCGGTCTATCTTACGCTCCTCAAGCACCCGCAGCAGCTTGGCCTGGCTTTCGAGGGGGAGTTCACCGATCTCATCGAGAAAAAGGGTGCCGCCGCACGCCAGTTCGAACTTGCCGGGCTTCCCCTTTTTCCTGGCGCCGCTGAAGGCCCCTTCTTCGTAGCCGAACAGTTCCGATTCGATCAGGTCGCGGGGGATTGCGCCGCAGTTTACGGCAATGAAAGGCCCCTTGTTCCTCCTCGAAGCTTCGTGGAGCGCCTGGGCGAACAACTCCTTGCCGGTCCCGCTTTCTCCCAGGATGAGCACGGTCGCGCCGGAGTCGGCCACGCGTCGTGCCTGTTCGATGAGCATCAGCATTTCTTTGTTTTTGGTGAGGATGCTGCGGAAGGAGTAGCGTTTCCCCCGCATTTCATCCAGCAGGGTCTCGAAACGCTCCACCTGGAGTTCCATGGTCCGCACCTTGGTAACCAGCTTCTCCACTTGTTCCGTGCTCTTGAAGAGGATTCTCCCGAAAGCCCCCATCACCTTGTTGTCCCGCCGGATGGGAAGGTTCACCGTGACCTTGGTCTTGCCGTGCAGGTCGACAACCTGGGCGTGTTCGGCCACGCCGGTGCGGGCCACCTCCGACAAATGGCTGGCCGGCGCAATGGCCGACAGGTCGAGGCCCAGTCCCCCTCCGACGTCCAGCCCCAGCCACTGCTCGTTGGACGGGCTGAGCAGGGTGACCTTCCCCGTAGCGTCGACGACCGTCAGTCCCTCGTAGGGGTTGTCGAGGACCATTTTCACCATCTCTTCATTCAGGCAGTTCTCTCCGTACGGCCCCAGTATATGGTCCGCAGCCCGAACGCGCCGGATTGCCAGCAGCTCCACCCCCTGCCGCCCCTCCGCTTGCACGAACCACTTCCTCCCCCAGAAAATCCACTCTCCTTTCTTCAGCCCCCGCAACTCGTCGGGAGGGAGATCACCCTCTCTGAACTCCAGGCCTGTCGTGTCGAAAAACTGCCGGTTCAGGGCGGTAACGCGGCCTGATTCGTCGAGGAGGACAATACCGCATCTGCAATAGTCTGCTTTAAGGAACAGCGAAGCGGGGGTGGATGTATCCATTGGTCGACATGTCTCCTTTTGGGTTCATAGCTGCAAAACCGCCATCTCTTCGGAGGTGGTGGGCGATGTGTGTATCCATATGTCTACACGCGTTAAAATATAACAAATCGTTTTCTAGATGTATACATTAAAAATATCATTACATATTAGTGTGTTACGATGTTGTCGCAGTTGTTGTCTTTGTTGGCACGGGTGTTGGATATAAAGGCGTTATAAAAAATAAATATGCCTGTGTCGGCATGAGGAGGGACGAATGTTTAATACCAGCGAAGAAGTACGCATTGTGACTGAAACCATACGCCAGGCGGCACGGGAACGGATTGCACCGGCGGCCGCATCCGTCGACGCGACCGGTGAGCTCGACAGCGAGGTGTTGTCGCTGCTGTGGGATCTGGGGCTCATGACTCTGGTGTTCCCGCCGGAGTTCGGCGGCGCGGAACAGAGCCAGGGGACGCTGCTCTGTACGGCAGTGGAAGAGATCGCGCGCCACTGCGCCTCATCCTCCTTGATGCTGATCATCCAGGCTGTAGGCAGTTTTCCGCTGCTGCACGGCGGCAGCCGGGAACTCCTGGAGCGGGTGCTCCCCCGGATTGTGGAAAGGCGGGAGTTGGCCGCCTATCTGGTCTCCGAGCCGGGTGCCGGGTCCGATGTCGGCTCTATCCGCACCACGGCGGTCAGGGATGGCAAAGAGTACGTCATCTCCGGCACCAAATGCTTCTCCACCAACGGACCGGTGGCATCCTACTACACCGTCCTGGCGCGCACCTCCGAGAACGGGCGTAACGGCCTCAGCTTTTTCCTGGTGGATGGCGATGCGCCGGGGCTCAAGGTGGGGAAGATCGAGAAGAAGCTTGGCCAGCGCGGCTCCAAGACCTCCGAGATGTATCTCGATGAAGTGCGCGTTCCCGCCGGCAACCTCCTTGGTGAAGAGGACAAGGGGTTCCTCCTTGCCATGAAGGATTTCGACATGTCCCGTCCCGCCATCGGCGCCCAGGCCCTCGGCATTGCCGAAGGGGCCTTTGACCAGATGCTGAAGCATTCCCGGGAGCGGAAGACCTTTGGGCAACCGCTCTGCGAGCACCAGATGATCCAGCAGATCATCGCCGACAGCGCCACCAAGATAGAAGCGGCGCGCGGCCTCATCTACCGGGCCGCGGCCCTCTACGACCAGGGCAAGCGCAACACCAAGCTCGCCTCCATGGGGAAGCTCTTCGCCTCCGACGCCGCCATGCAGATCACCACCGACGCCATTCAGGTCTTCGGCGGCTATGGCTACATGCAGGACTACCCGGTGGAGCGGATGTTCCGGGACGCCAAGCTGACCCAGATATTCGAGGGGGCCAACCAGATTCAGCGGCTGGTCATCGCCCGGGAGATCCTGAAAGAGGCCGTCTGAACCCCGGAAAGCGTGAATTTTCGCACTGATAAAAGGAGATATCCCCATGAAACATCTTACCGAAGAACAGAAACTGACGCTGGACATGGTGCGCGACGTGGCGACCCGCGAGATCGCGCCCCGGGCGCTGGAACTCGACGAGAAATCGCTCTTTCCGGAGTACGCCCGTGACCTCTTTGCCAAGCTGGGTCTCCTCAACCCGCTCCTCCCCGCTGCATACGGGGGCACGGAGATGGGAGTCCTGACCCTGGCCCTGATTCTCGAGGAACTGGGCCGCGTCTGCGCATCAACCGCCCTCCTCCTCATCGCCCAGACCGACGGCATGCTCCCGATCATCCACGGGGGGAGTCCTGAGCTCAAAGAACGCTATCTGCGCCGCTTCGCGGGTGAATCCACCCTGTTGACGGCCCTGGCCGCCACCGAGCCGGCCGCCGGTTCAGACCTCCTTGCCATGAAGACCCGGGCAGTGCGCCAGGGAGACAAGTATGTCATCAACGGCCAGAAGTGCTTCATCACCAACGGCTCCGTGGCCGACGTCATCGTCGTGTATGCCTACACCGATCCGGAGAAGGGGTCCAAGGGTATCAGCGCCTTTGTCGTGGAGAAGGGGACCCCGGGACTCGTCTACGGCCGCAACGAATCGAAGATGGGGATGCGGGGCTCCATCAACTCCGAGCTCTTTTTCGAGAACATGGAGATCCCGGCGGAAAACATCATCGGCGCTGAAGGGACCGGCTTTGCCAACCTCATGCAGACCCTCTCCACCAACCGAGTCTTCTGCGCGGCCCAGGCCGTCGGCATCGCCCAGGGTGCGCTGGACATAGCCGTCAGGCACACCCAGGACCGGGTGCAGTTCAGCAAGCCCATCGCCCACCTCGCGCCGGTTCAGTTCATGATCGCCGACATGGCGACGGCCGTGGAAGCCTCGCGGCTGTTGACCCGGAAGGCGGCGGAACTGCTCGATGATGGGGACAAGAAGGCGGTGCTCTACGGCAGTATGGCCAAGACCATGGCGAGCGACACTGCCATGCGGGTGACCACCGATGCCGTGCAGGTGCTCGGCGGCTCCGGCTACATGAAGGAAAACGGCGTGGAGCGGATGATGCGGGACGCCAAGCTGACCCAGATCTACACCGGCACCAATCAGATAACCCGCATGGTGACGGGGAGGGCCCTGTTGTTCCCGTAACGGGTAACAACAGGAATGTATCGTGACATCAGGCAGATAGCCTTAAGAGCGGAGAAAGAGAATGGCTAGGACAAATGTTATGATCGCCGAGACCTTTCCGGAATATCTGGTCGACCACAACCTGATCGACTGTGAGGTGGAGAGCCTCTGCAACGGCATGGTCCGGTACGAGAAACGGCCGGCCAGGCGCCGTGACGGGTCGGTGGCGGAAGGGCTCTACAACGCCTGGATCATCTTCGACAACCCCAGGCAGTACAACTCCTACACGACCGAGATGGTCAAGGCCACCATCCTTGCGTTCCGGCGGGCCTCCGTTGATCGCGAGGTGAATGCCGTGGTGTTCACCGGCGTGGGGGACAAGGCGTTCTGCACCGGCGGCAACACCAAGGAGTACGCGGAATACTACGCCGGCAATCCCCAGGAGTACCGGCAGTACATGCGGCTGTTCAACGACATGGTCTCCGCCATCCTCGGCTGCGACAAGCCGGTCATCTGCCGCGTCAACGGCATGCGGATCGGCGGCGGCCAGGAGATCGGCATGGCCTGCGACTTCTCCATCGCCCAGGATCTGGCAAACTTCGGCCAGGCAGGCCCCAAGCACGGCTCAGCCGCCATCGGCGGGGCAACCGACTTCCTTCCGCTGATGATCGGCTGCGAGCAGGCCATGGTGTCCGGCACCCTCTGCGAGCCCTTCTCGGCCCACAAGGCGGCACGGCTCGGCATCATCGCCGATGTGGTTCCGGCCCTCAAGATCGGCGGCAAATTCGTCGCCAACCCCACCGTTGTCACCGACCGGATGCTCGACGAGTACGGCCGTCTCGTCCACGGCGAATTCAAGACCGAAGCCGACTTCAAGGCGGGACAGGCCCGGATCAAGGAAGGGGAGGTCGATCTCAGCCTCCTGGACCAGAAGGTGGAAGAGCTCTGCGCCAAGCTCCTGGAGACCTTCCCCGAGTGCATGACCAAGAGCCTGGAGGAACTGCGCAAGCCGAAGCTCCAGGCGTGGAACCTGAACAAGGAAAACTCCCGCGCGTGGCTGGCGCTCAACATGATGAACGAGGCCCGCATCGGCTTCCGGGCGTTCAATGGAGGAACCAAGGAGACGGGGCGCGAGATCGACTTCGTCAAGCTTCGCCGTCAGCTGGCCAAGGGAACGCCCTGGGCCGAGGAGTTGATCGAAATTTGATGCTTCCGGTCGTCACGATGATCCGAGATGTCATCAGGGGCATAACGTGCCGGCAGGTGTGCCGAACCAATGAAACCATCCAACGGGGGTATCGTTTATGGAAAGCGTAATAAATGCCAAGCGCAGCTATGAAAAGGAGTACCGGCAGAAAGTCTGCTCGCCGGAAGAAGCCGCGGCAGCCGTCAAGTCGGGGGATTATCTCTGCTTCCCCATCAGCGTCGGGGAACCGACGCTCTTCGTGAGGGCGTTGGCGGCCCGCAAGCACGAGTTGGAAGGGGTCGTCATCAACCAGCAGCATCATCTCTGCCCCGATTACTTCACGGAGGATTCGGCTCCGCACATAAAAGTCAACGCATGGTTCACGAGCCACGTTTCCCGCGAGGCGGTCCAGAAGGGGTGGGCGGATTTCGTTCCCAACTATTTCCATGAGGTTCCCAAGCTCCTGCGGGAATACTGGCCCGTTGACGTGGCCGGGGCCGTGGTTTCCCCCATGGATGAGCATGGCTACTTCACCTGCAGCCTCTCCGTTGCCTACACCATGGAGGCGGTCAAGAAGGCAAAGAAAGTGGTGGTGCAGGTGAACCCCCAGGCCCCCCGGACCCACGGCAACTGCCATATTCACATCTCCGAGGTGGACCACATCATCGAGTGTGACGAGCCCCTGGCATCCTTGACCATCCCTCCCATCACGCCAGTTGAAGAGGCTATCGGCGGCTATATTTCGGAACTTGTGGAAGACGGTTCATGCCTGCAGCTCGGCTGGGGCGGCATACCGAACTCGGTCTGCAAGGCACTGCTGCATAAGAAGGATCTGGGGATACACACCGAGCTCCTTTCCGACGGCATGGTGGACCTGATGCTTTCAGGGGCGGTCAACAACTCCCGCAAGCAAACCCATACCGGCAAGACCGTCGCCACGTTCGCCCTCGGCACCAGCCGGCTCTATGAGTTCATGAACGAAAATCCGCGGATAGAGATGCACCCGGTGGATTACGTCAACTATCCCCACAACATCGGCAAAAACGACAACGTGGTGTCGATCAACGCCACGCTTGAGGTGGACCTGCTCGGCCAGTGCTGTTCCGAGTCGTTCGGGCATCTGCAGTACAGCGGAACCGGCGGCCAGGCCGATTTCGTCCGGGGTTCGAATATCTCCAACGGCGGTAAAGGCTTCATCACCACGGCGTCCACCGCAAAAAACGGAACCATATCACGCATCGTTCCGACCTTGGCGCCGGGGGCATCCGTCACCACCGGAAAGAACGATGTGGATTATGTGGTCACCGAATTCGGGGTGGCCAAGCTCCGGGGGCAGACTGCCCGGCAACGGGCCATCAACCTGATCAACATCGCACACCCCGATTTCCGGGGCGAACTCACCGAGGCAGCCAGAAGGATGAACCGCATTTAGAGCCTGTCGGCAGTACTGTCCCGCAACCGGTTTGGGAGGGGTACGTGATGAGATTTACATTGATGTATTGTGCAGCGGCTTTGGTAATGCTTGCGGTGCCGGTATCGGCCCAGGATGTTCCACAGCAGTCTCCGCCTGCGTATAATTGCGATTTTGAGCCGGCCTGCGAGGTGAGCCCCGGCATCTATGGAAATATGGCGTCACCCGTCACGAGTAAATTCAAACTGTCGATCGGCGGTTTTGTAAAGCTCGATTACGTGTACAACTCCGTCAATCTGGGCTCTGCAAACGGTATCGGCCTCGTGGCAACGCTGCAGCCCAACGGCATTCCCAAAACCAGTTCACCTGCGGCGAAACAGGATCAATCCCTCTTCTCCGCCCGACAGAGCCGCATCTGGTTCAAGGCCGAGGGGCCGACATTTCTGGGCGCCAGGACGGGCGCGCTAATCGAGACCGATTTCTTCGGCTCCGGCGGCAGCAGCAATGAAACCGCCACCATGCGGATCAGGCTTGCTTACGGCACCCTCGACTGGGCAAACACGCAAATCCTCTTCGGACAGTCCTGGGATCTCTTCGGGCCGGCGGCAGCATCCACTGTCGACTTCGGCCAGGGGCAGACCGCCGGCAACCCGACCACCCCCCGCGTTCCCCAGTTACGGGTGTCACAGAAAGTGAAGCTGAGCGAACAGAACTCTCTCAAACTCATAGCGGCACTGCAGAATCCGATACAGAACAGCAATACCGCAAACGGCACGGTGGGGGAATCCTGGGGAGCCAGGCCCAATATCGCGGGACAGGCGATGCTTGTCAGCAAGGCCCTTGGCGCTGCGCCCGGATTCTGGGGGCTCCCCATGAACCAGTTTACGCTTGGGCTGTTCGGCCTCTACGGCAATCAGGAGATAGCGGGCAACGGGGGAACGGTTGATTCGTGGGGATATGGCTTGTACGCGTTCGTGCCGGTTCTGAGGTCCGCGGATGGCAAAAGCAGGGCCATGACCGCCTCCTTCGAAGGGCAGGCGTACCGGGCCGCCAACATGTCGTTCAACTACGCAACCGTCAGCCCGTTAATTGGTCCGCAGGGGGACAAGACCGGCGCCAAGGGGTACGGCCTGTTCGGGCAGATGATATTCTATCCGGCCCAGAATCTGGGCATCACCGCCGGGTATGGCATGAGGGGGGCGGAAAACTTCACGGATTATACCCGGAGCGGCATCAAGGACTTCCAGAAATCAAATTCCCAGGCCTTTGCCAATATCGCCTACGACCTCAACGCCGCCGTCAGGGTTGCAACCGAGTATCAATATGTGAGCACCCGGTATGGCAACGTTACCGCAGGCACTTCTGATTTCGGGAAGGCGAACGTGTTCCGTTTCTCGATGATCTATTTCTTCTAGAATGTTCAGGTTCCCGCAATCGAGTTGCGCCGGAAGTTACCCGTGAGGCGCCCCGATAACAGACTGGCTGTCGGCTCCACCTTCACGACGGACACTCCCGGTTGCCGGAGGCGTCGGGCAGCGGCGGATCAGAAAGATTTACGGCCAAATTGTTTCCTCAGAGGGGGTCTTTGCAACCACTGAGAGACGGAGGCGTTGAGATAACCTGGGAACGAACCCCATTTCTTTGCCTTTTTCCGTGCCACCCTGTCTCCGTGGTGGATTTTCAATATCAAACCCGCTCGAAGATGACCGCCACCGCCTCGCCGCCGCCGATGCAGAGGGTGGCGAGGCCGTAGCGTTGCTGCCGCCGATGGAGTTCCCGGATGACCGTGGCTGCAAGCCGGCCGCCGCTGGCGCCGATGGGGTGGCCGATGGCGCAGGCGCCGCCGTTGACGTTCACCTTGTCCAAGGGGAGGCCGAGACCCTTGATGGCCAGGAGGGCCACCGAGGCAAAGGCCTCGTTGATCTCGAAGAGGTCGATGTCGGACACAGTCAGGCCGGCCTTGGCGCAGGCCTTCTCGATGGCGCCGATGGGCGCCTCGGGGAAGTTGTCGGGATGACGGCTTTCCGTGGCCGAGGCAACGATCCGGGCCTTGGGGGTGAGGTTGTACTTCTTCAGGCCGTCGGCATCGGTCAGTAGGGCCAGGGCCGCGCCGTCGTTGATAGTAGAGGCGTTGCCGGCGGTGATGGTGCCGTCCTTTTTGAAGGCGGCCCGCAGAGATGGCAGCTTGCTCGGATCACCCTTGAAGGGCTCTTCGTCCGTGGCGAGGGTTTCGTCACCCTTTTTCCCCTTCTTTACCACCGGCACGATCTCGTCGGCAAAGATGCCGCCGGTCACCGCCGCCTGGGCCAGTTCGTTGGAGCGCCGGGCGAACGCGTCCTGCTCCTCGCGGGTGAGGCCGCCGCGCTCCGCGCTCGCCTCACCGATCTCTCCCATATGGCGGCCCGTATAGGGATCCTGAAGACCATCGTAGATCAGCAGATCCAACAGTTCACCGTGCCCCATGCGGTAGCCGGCGCGGGCCTTCTTGAGGAAAAAGGGCGCCAGGGACATGTTCTCCATGCCGCCGGCGATGACAATTTGGGACTCACCGAGACGAATGCTGTCGGCGCCGAGCATGATTGCCTTCAGGCCGCTGCCGCAGACCTTGTTGATGGTCAGGGCATGGGCCGAGTCAGGGATTCCCGCCCCGCGCATGGCCTGGCGGGCCGGGGCCTGGCCGCAGCCGCCGGAGAGGACCTGCCCCACGATGACTTCATTCACCGTGTCGGGGGCGAGGCCGGCCTTTGCCAGAAGCTCTTTCATGACGGTGGCGGCCAGCTTTGGGGCATCCACGTCGGCCAGCATGCCGGAAAATGAACCAAACGGTGTTCTTAGGGCATCAACCACAAATATTTCATTCATCGAAGCCTCCCGATAGTCTGTGGCACTTTTGTAGAAGATATGCCGTTTGTCACCGCATGACCCGTGCTGTCAGGGCCGGCACGAACTGCATGACATCGGCCACCACCAGGACGTCGGCAACCTCTCCGATGGGGGCATCCCGGTCCTTGTTGATGGCCACCACAAAGTCAGCCTTTTTCATTCCTGCAACATGCTGGATGGCACCGGAGATACCACAGGCCACATAGAGCTTGGGGCTGACCACCTGGCCAGTGGTTCCCACCTGGTGGCTATGGTCAACCCATTTGGCATCGACCACCGGCCGACTTGCCCCCAACTCTCCGCCAAGCACCTTGGCAAGCTCGGCAATGACCCCCACGTTTTCCTTCTTTCCGACACCCCTGCCGGCACTGACGACTATTTCTGCCCGGCCGAGATCAACCCCCTTTTTCTCCGCAGCCTCGTAGCCGTCGAATTGAATCCGGTCCGGTTCAAGGGGGACGTCGAGGGGGACTATTGCCGGCATTCCCGCAGGTTCTCTCTCAAGGCTGAATGCCCCGGCCTGGATGGTGAGTATGGTCCTGGGTGTTTTTGGCGTCACGGCGCGGCGTAGTTTGGCGTTGCAGCAGTTCACCTCGTAGGCGCCGTCGCCGGCAACCGCAACCACTTCCGACACCTGTGCAGCCCCGAGTGCAACCGCCAACCGCGGGGCCAGATCCCAGCCGTAGGACGAGTGGACAAAAGCGATGCAGTCAGGGTCTTCCCGCTCTACGGCAGCGAGGATTATTCTCTTGTGGTGCTCCGGGTTGTACTCGCCGCACTGCGCCGCGTCGGCAATGTAGAGGGTCCCGTCCACGGTTGGCACCGTCCCCGCCGGCGCCACGAGAACCATGGAGCGCTGGGCACCAAGGGAGTCGGCAAAGGCTACTAGATCGTAACTTTCCTCGCGGAGCTTGCCTTCGCGGTATTCTCCTACCAGAAGAACCTTCATAGAACCTCCTTCATAGGCGGGCCGCGGAACTGTTGATCACGGCCGGCATGTTGTCACTACCTCAGAACCATGGTTTTCTGCTTCAGTATCCCCACGAGCCTGTCGGCAAGATCGTTCACTTCTCCCTCGATGACGAGCCCGCCTCCCTTCTTCGTCGGCTGATAGAGTCGCAGGGTTGTTGCATGTCCGTCCACGACAGAGAAATCCGCCACCGGCACCGACAGAATTTCCTTTTTTTTGGCCTTCATGATATTGGGAAGGGTAGGGTAGCGCGGCACGTTGAGCCCCAGCTGGCAGGTGACGACCGCCGGCGTCCGGAGTCGCACGACTGCCTTGGTTCCTCCTTCCAGTTCCCGCCTGGCGCTGATGATGCCGTTGTCGTAGGAGAAACCGACCAGGGTGGAGGCGCAGGGATAGCCGAGGATTTCGGACACCATGATTCCCACCTGGGCGGAGCCCCGGTCCTGGGATTGCATCCCGGTGAGAATGAGGTCAAATTCCTTGTCCCCGGCGAAGGAGGCGATGAGGGAGGCGATCTGCCACGGGTCCTTGCGGGACGATTCGGGGTCCCGGATGTGGACTCCCCGGTCGCATCCCATGGCCAGTGCCTTCCTTATGGACTCGCCGACCCGGTCCGGGCCAATGGAGAGGACCGTGATCTCGGGGATGTCCCCCAGCTGTTCCTTGAGCTGGACCGCCTGCTCCACGGCGTACTCGTCGTACTCGTTAAGCCGGAAGGCCAGATCGGATTCTTCGAGCCAGTTTCCGGAGCTGCTTACCCTGAAGCGGGACTCCATGTCGGGTACCTGTTTGATGCAGACCAGTATCTTCATGCTGACCTCCTAGGTGAAGAGCGTTAAGCCTGTTCCGCGGTTGCGGCGTGCCCCCCGGCGGAAGGGGCACGCCGCCGCTGATCAGAAGAAGTAGAATGCCGCAAACCGCGCAATGTTGGCGGTCCCGCTGGTCGCCAATCCCGCCAGGTTGCCGGTGCCGTTGGTGACGTTACCGTACTGGGTGTTGAGGTTCTGGTATTCCACGGCGACCCGTACTGCTGCGTTCAGGTCGTAGGCGATGTTGGCGTAGATATTGGAGTTGGATTTCTCGAAGTTGTTGATGCCGCTGTAGCTGGCGTAGTTATAGGCGTTTCTCCGCCCGTAGCCGGCGGTTATTCCGAGGTCCTGGGTGGGATAGAAGATGAGCTGGCCGTAGAAGCCGTACCCCTTGGCGGCGGTCTTGCTGCCGGCGGGGCCGATCACGGTCCCCGCAGTGGCGCCGTTCACGCTCTGGTTGGCCGCCATGTAGAGCTGTCCTTCGAAGGAGGCGGTCATCGCCCGATTCCTGCCGTCCTTGGAGGACAAGAGCGGCACGAAGGTGTAGAAGCCATACCCCCACGTGTCGACGGTCTTGCTGTTATCCCCCACGCTCTGGTTGCCGTAGAGGCCGAAGACGCCGGCGGTCAGGGAGTTCATGGAGAGCCCGTAGTAGCCGGGGGCGACCCCGAAGGCCTTGCTGATCAGCATCGCCTGGCCGGCCACGTTCAGCTTTCCTCCCCACGAATCGCTGTTGGTGCCGGTCTGGGCGTTGGCATCCTGCACCGGGTTCTGCACCCCGAGGACCAGCCGCAGAGCGTTGTCGGAGTTCAGGTTCACCTTCTGGGTTACCCTGACCTGGGGGACACGGGGGTTGTTGGGGGCGCCGGTCTTGTTGCCGGACCCGAAGTCGACCGTGGAGGAGATGGCCGGTCCGAAGATGTCATAGGCCTGGCCCACCAGCACCTGGGTGTTGGCCCAGTCGAGGGTGGCGTTGGCGAGCCGCAGCCGCATGTTGGGACTTTCGTTGGAGGAGCCCCCTCCGCCGTAGAAGTCCGCCTCGATGATGGCGTTGGTTTTGGCGCCGAGGAAGTTCGGTCCGGCGACCTTGAGCCAGAAGCGGGACTGGCGGGCGGTGAAGATGGACTGATCCTGCCGGCCGGCGGCGGAGCTGCTTTTGGGGATGCCGTTCTGGAGGGTCCCCAGGGCGCCGTTGGACCCCAGGTTCACCGAGTTGTAGGCGTAATCGAGCTTGACAAAACCGCCGATGGAGAGATTGAATTTGCTGGTGACCGGCGACGCCATCTTGCCGTAGATGCCCGGGGCCACCTCGCACGAGGGCTCGAAATCGCAGTTATAGGCCGGTGTGGTGGCCTGGGGCACCTCCTGGGCTAGGGCCGGCGCGGCCAACATCATTACTGCTGCAACCGAAACAGATGTTTTCTTGATCATTAATTCCTCCTTCACAATTCCCAGAAAAAATTGACAACAACCCTCCAGCCACCGTTACCCGTAGCCCGCAGCGCACCTCCTCTTCCCCGCTCCTCCGGAGAGTCAGCGGATCTTGTCACCGCCGAAAGCCGCGTTTCATTCCACCCTCACCAAGTCGTTCACCCGCGCCTCTCCTCCCTGATCGAGGGTTCCGCAGGCGCCGGAGCCGACCGGATCGGTAATCGTCACCGTCCCCACCACGTTGCCCGGCACAAAGCCGATCCCTTCAACGACACTCCCGCCGCGATACAGCCGCAGCTTCACTCCCGGCTTGATGCCGGCGTTCCGGTCGGTGTTAAAGCAGACTCTCTCCTTTTCCACTGAGACCACCCGGTTGTATCTGGCATAGGATCGGCTTTCTTCCGCTCTCGCCGGCGGCGAAGAAATCTCACCGGAACCCCGTGTCGCCGCTTCATACCCTTTCTTAACCAGTTCCCCTCCACGGGGAATGCCGTTATCCACATAGCGCTTCGGGACCCAGATGGTGGCAGGGGCGGAGGGAGACATGGTGGCGGCCGGGTTGTCGACCTCCACGTACTCCTCGGTTGGGGCGGGAACGGGACGGCTTCCCGCGCACCCCGCGAGGAGAAGGAGGACAAGGATTACGGCCAGGGGACATGCTTTCATTGAGTTGCTCCTTTCCCGTCGGGGATTGCGCGGTTACAGGGCCATCGTTCCTACGTCGGCGGGCACGGCAAACGACGCCTCCGTTGCCCGGACCACATCGTCGACGCTCGCCCCCGGTGCCAGTTCCCGGAGGATGAGGCCGTCGCCAGTGACATCCATCACTGCCAGATCGGTGATGATCCGGTTCACTACTCCCTTGCCGGTGAGGGGGAGGGTGCACTGCTTCAGGATTTTGGACTGCCCCCCCCTGCTGCAGTGCTCCATGACCACCACGATCTTCTTCGCCCCGTGGACCAGGTCCATGGCCCCCCCCATGCCCTTCACCATCTTTCCGGGGATCATCCAGTTCGCCAGGTCGCCGGAGTCCGAAACCTCCATCCCCCCGAGGATGGCCAGGTCGATGTGCCCACCCCGGATCATGGCGAAGGAGTCGGAACTGCTGAAGATGCAGGCGCCGGGAATCATGGTGATGGTCTCCTTGCCGGCGTTGATCAGCTCCGGGTCCACCTCGTCCTCGCGGGGGGACGGGCCGATCCCCAAGAGGCCGTTCTCCGACTGCAGGACCACGTGACAGGCAGGGGGGATGTAGTTCGCAACCATGGTGGGGATGCCGATCCCCAGGTTCACGTAAAAGCCGTCTTCAACCTCCTGTGCTGCCCGCTGGGCCAGCTGTTCCCGTGTCAAAGCCATTGTTTCTCTCCTTTCAATCAAGCCCGGACAGTCCGCCGCTCGATCCGCTTCTCGTAGTTGCCACACAGCACGATTCGCTGCACATAGACGCCGGGTGTGTGAATGAAAGCCGGGTCCAACTCTCCGGGGTCCAGAAGATCCTCAACCTCGGCGATGGTGACCTTTGCCGCCGTGGCCATCATGGGATTGAAGTTGCGGGAGGTCTTGTTGTAGATGAGGTTCCCCATCCAGTCCCCCTTCCACGCCTTCACCAGGGCGAAGTCGGCCACAAGGCCTGTCTCCAGGAGGTACTCCCGGCCGTTGAAGCTCCGCACCTCGCGCCCCTCGGCCAGGGGGGTGCCGACGCCGGCCGGGGTGTAGAAAGCCGGGATTCCCGCGCCGCCGGCCCTGATCCGTTCCGCTAGAGTCCCCTGGGGGGTAAGCTCCACCTCCAGCTCGCCGGAGAGGAACTGGCGCTCGAATTCCTTGTTTTCCCCCACGTAGGAGGAGACCATCTTCCTGATTTGCCGGTTCTGGAGCAGAATTCCCAAGCCGAAGTCATCCACCCCGCAGTTGTTGGAGATGACGGTCAAATTCTTCACCCCCTTTTCCCGGAGCCCGAGGATCAGCTTCTCGGGGATTCCCACCAGGCCGAACCCGCCGACCATGAGGGTTGCCCCGTCCTGGATCCCCTCCAGGGCCTTTTCTATGGACGATTGAACTTTCATTGCACGTTCTCCCTTTCTCCCGGAGGACTTCGTTATGACTCCCGCAGGGTAAATTCCCAGGCACACCAGAAATAGTCGGGGTGCGGGTCGGGGGGGCAGGCGATGCAGCGGGTTTCGATCCTGGGGTCCACGGTCCGGGCGAATTCGGCGTATTCCACGATTCCCACCGACTTGCAGGGGAAGTCCGGAAGCCCCTTCCGCTTGCGGGCCGACTGGACCCGGCAGTCCACCATCATGAAGACGGCACGGGTGTCGGTCGCTTCATCCATCTGCTGGAGGTTCAGGCGGGCGTAGAGACGGTGCTTCAGGCACTCGACCAAAGCGGGAATTCCTCCCCCCGGTTCGATGCCGAGGCGCGCCATGATCCTCTGGGCCTCGATGACGGTGAACTTCCGCCACGCCTCGCGGTCGGCGTCCATGGCCGCGTCCATGCCATGGGTAGCTTCGATGGCCTGGAACCAGAGGCCGTCGTGGGCCAGCCAGTTTTTGGCGCTGTCGACGATGATGTCGACCAATTGGTCCTTGTTCAGGTCGTAGAGGAGGCGCACCCCCTCGTCGAGGATTATGCTTTTCGGGGGCATGAAGCCGGGTGCGCAACAGGTGTCGGACATGTCTCTCTCCTTTGGTAAAGGTGGCACCGCGCGCCGGGCGAAGGAGGCGCCCCTCCCGGCGCGCGGTGCGGTCCCAGGCCTTGGGACTCGGAATATTCCTCGGCGTATCTTCCGAATCCCTGCCGGGTCCCGGGCCATTTCTTTAAATTCGGTTCATCCGCCGGGCTTCAGCCGTCAGTTCCTCACGGAAGTCGGGGTGGGCGATATTGATAAGGTTGAGGGCACGCTGCCGGGCGGTCTGGCCGCGAAGCTTCGCCACCCCGAACTCGGTCACCACGTAATCGACGTCGTTCTTGTTGGTGGTGACCGCCGCTCCCGGCTTGAGGGTCGGTACGATGCTCGATACCGTTCCGTTCTTGGCGGTGGCGGCGGTGGTGATGAAGCTTTTCCCTCCGCGAGAGATGTTGGCCCCCCGGACGAAGTCGGCTTGGCCGCCGGTGCCGCTCCACTGGACGTGGCCCAGGGATTCGGAGCAGCACTGTCCCAGGAGGTCCACCTCAATAGTGGCGTTGATGGCCACCACCTTGTCGTTCTGGCCGATGTTGTAGGGGTTGTTGGTGAAGTCCACGGGGTGCATCTCAATCATGGGGTTCTCGTTCATGAACTCGTAGAGCCGCTTGGTCCCCAGGGCGAAGGTGCCGAGGGTCTTCCCCGCCAGGAGGTTCTTTTTAGAGTTGTTCACCGCTCCGCTGAACATGAGGTCCACCATGCCGTCGGTGATCATCTCGGTGTGAATTCCCAGATCCCGCTTTCTCAGGAGCGCCTTGCAGACTGCGTTTGGAATGCCGCCGATGCCGAGCTGCAGGGTGGAGCCGTCCTCGATGAGTTCGGCGATGTAGCCGCCGATCGCCTCCTCGATGGGGGTGATGGGAGGAATGGCCAGTTCGACGATGGGGTCGTCGGTTTCGATGATGAAGTCCACGTCGGATATGTGGATGTGGCAGTTGCCGTGGGTGCGGGGGGCATTGGGATTCACCTGCACCACCACCCGGTTTGCCTTCTTGACCGCCTCCATGGTGTAGGCCACCGAGAGGCTGCAGGTGAAGAAGCCGTGCTCGTCCATGGGGGAGACCACTGTTCCCGCGATATCGACGGGCCAGTATTCCCGCAGGAGCTTGGGCACCTCGTGGAAGTAGTTGGGGACGAAGTCGGCCCAGCCGTTCTGGACCGCCTTGCGGGAGACGTGGCTCGTGAACCAGGAGTTGACCCGGATATGGGGAGCGGACTCCTCGGTGAGGTAGTCGGGGCAGAGGTGGTGCTGCTGGTTCACCACCACCCTTTCGAGCTCATGTTTGCGGGCTGCAAGGGCCTTGACGAAGAGAGTCGGCTCCCCGGCGCAGATGGGGAAGCAGAGATGGTCGCCCGATTTGACGGTGGCCGCCACTTCTTCGGCGGTGGAGAGCTTCTGCTGATATTCCTGTTCGTATCGGGATACGGCCAATGCTGCATTATTCATGGTCAATCCTCCTGTATTGTTTTAGTTCAGGCGTTTGCCGCCGCCGTTATCTGGTGTGGAGAGCACCCCATGGCCCGAGCCACCCGGGAGCCCGACGAGCGGCCCAAGTGGCCGGAGATGTAGTTTCCGGCGGCCATGAGTTGTTCCAGGTCGACCCCGGTCTCGATGCCGAGGCCGTTCAGCATGTAAAGAAGATCCTCGCTGGCAACGTTGCCCGAGGCGCCGGCGGCGTAAGGACAGCCGCCGAGGCCGGCCACCGAGCTGTCGACAATGGCGATGCCCCGTTCGAGGACCGCCAGGATGTTGGCCAGGGCCTGGCCGTAGGTGTCGTGGAAATGGACGGCCAGTCTCTCCCGCGGCACCAGCCTCGACACCACATCCACCATGGTCTGCGCCCGGCCGGGGGTGCCCACGCCGATGGTGTCGCCAAGAGATATCTCATAGCAGCCGAGCTGCAGAAGCTGCCCAGCCACCCCTGCCACCACGTCGAAACTCACCTCACCCTCGTAGGGGCAGCCGAGGACGCAGGAGACATACCCCCGCACCTGCAACCCCTGGCCCCTGGCCACAGTGATGACCTCGGCGAAGCGTTCCAGACTCTCGGCAATGGAGCAGTTGATGTTCTTTCGGGAGAAGGACTCCGAGGCGGCGGCGAATATGGCGATTTCAGCCGCGCCAGCGGCAATGGCCGCGTCCAACCCCTTTCGGTTAGGGACGAGAACCGGATAGGCGACACCCTCCCTCCGGGCGATTCCGGTCATGACCTGGGCGTTGTCGGCCATCTGGGGGACCCAGGTGGGAGAGACGAAGCTCGTGACCTCGATCGCCGGAAGCCCCGCCTTCGACAGCTTATCGATAAGGGAGATCTTTACCTCGGCCGGGATGATCGTCTTCTCGTTCTGGAGACCATCCCGGGGCCCCACCTCCACCATCTTCACCCGCGTCGGCATCGGCATCTCAGACCCCTTCCTCGTCGGCAAGGGCCAGAAGTTCCGCCCCATCGCTCACCAGGGAGCCGACGGTGAAGTTGAGCCGGGCCACGAGGCCGTCCCGGGGGGCGGCGATGGTGTGCTCCATCTTCATTGCCTCCAGGATCATGAGGGGGCGCCCCTTTCCCACCCGCTCCCCCGGTTCCACCATGACCGCCACAACTTTTCCCGGCATTGGGGCGGTGAGTCTGCCGCCGGCACCCTCCTCGTCGCCGGAGAGGGCGTAGGGGTTGTGGATGGCCAGAGGATGGCTCCGCCCTCCCTTCATGATGGTGAGGGTGGCGCCGTGGCGGACCACGGTGGCCTTAACCCGTGCCCCACCCAGATCGGCCAGAATATCTCCGGCTGCATCCAGCTCGCCCCGGACAAGGAGATCTCCCCCCGGCAGGGCAAGGAGATACCCCTCTGCGCGGTAGTGGACCGTGATCGTCACGACCTTTTCCCCGTCCAGGAAGTGGAGGTCGTGGTGGTTGTCGAAGTTGAGGCGCCAGCCGCTGGTCTGATGCCACGGGGAATAGGGATCGGCGGAGGCGAGGGCCGTCCGCTTCGCCTCGACGGTCCGGCGCAGGAGTACGTCGAGGGAGGCGAGGGCCAGGGTCCGGTCCGATGCCGGGTGAGGGTCGGGGAAGAGATCGGTCCGGTGCCGCTCGATGAAGCCGGTGTCCAGGTCTGCGGCGGCAAAGGCGGGGTGTGCCGCTACGCTCCCGAGGAAGCCGATGTTGGTGGTAACCCCCACCACCTGATAGTCGGCCAAGGCCTTCTGAAGTCGGCGCAGCGCCCCGGCCCGGTCGGTGTCCCAGACGATTAGTTTGGCAATCATGGGGTCATAGTAGATGCTCACCTCCCCCCCCTGGCCCACGCCGGTGTCGATCCGGACGTTGGCGCTTTCGGCGGGGGTGCGGAGATGGGCCAGCCGGCCGATGGAGGGGAGAAACTCCCTGGCCGGGTCTTCGGCGTAGATGCGGGCCTCGATGGCGTGGCCGCCGATGGCGAGATCCTTCTGCCTGCAGGGGAGGGGGGCGCCGGCCGCCACCAGGAGCTGCCACTCCACCAGGTCCTGGCCGGTGATCATCTCGGTCACGGGGTGCTCAACCTGGAGGCGGGTGTTCATCTCCATGAAGTAGAAGGAGCCGTCTTCGTCCAGAAGAAACTCCACGGTTCCCGCCCCCACGTAGCCGATGGCGCTGGCCGCGGCTACCGCCGCCTCTCCCATCTTCTTGCGGAGGGCAGGCTTCATGCCGGGGGCCGGTGCCTCTTCCAGCACCTTCTGGTGGCGGCGCTGGATGGAGCAGTCGCGTTCGAAGAGGTGCACCGCGTTGCCGTGGGTATCGGCAAAGACCTGGATCTCCACGTGGCGGGGCTTGGTGAGGTACTTTTCGAGGAGCACCCGGTCATCGCCGAAGGAGGCCTGGGCCTCCCGCTTGGCCGAGGCGAGGGCATCGGGAAACTCCGCTGCCTCCCGCACGGCCCGCATCCCTTTGCCGCCACCGCCGGCACTTGCCTTGATGAGGACCGGGAAACCGATCCGCTTCGCTTCCTGCCCCAGAAACTCCGGATCCTGGTTCTCGCCGTGGTAGCCGGGAACCAGGGGGACGCCGGCTTTCTCCATGATCTCCTTGGCGGCGCTCTTGGAGCCCATGGCGCGAATCGCCCCGGTGGGGGGGCCGATGAATACGACACCGGTCTTGGCGCAGGCTTCTGCAAATTCGGCGTTTTCGGAAAGGAAGCCATAGCCGGGGTGGATGGCTTGGGCGCCGCTCCTGGCCGCCACCTTCAGGATGATGTCACCTCTCAGGTAGCTTTCCCGGGCAGGGGCCGGGCCAATGTGGTACGCCTCGTCGGCCATGGTCACGTGAAGGGCGTCGGCGTCGGTGTCGGAGTAGACGGCCACGGTGCGGATGCCGAGGCGGCGGGCGGTGCTGATGACGCGGCAGGCAATTTCGCCCCGGTTTGCAATGAGAATCGTATCGAACATGGTCTCTATCCTTTCACCCAGCGAGGTTTTCTTTTTTCCAGGAAGGCGGAGAGCCCCTCTTTCCCCTCGGCGGAGGCGCGGGTGTCGGCGATCCGTTCGGCGGTGTCGCGTATCATCGCCTCGTCGATGGGGCCGGAGGCGACCCGGGCCACGAGCTCCTTGGCGGCGGCCATGGCCCGGGGACCGTTGAGGAGAAGAGTTGCAGCAAGGCGTTCCACGGCGGCGGGAAGCTCCTCCTCCGTCGTCACCTCGTGGACGAGACCGAGGCCGCGGGCCTCGGCGGCGTCGAATATCTCGGCGCTCTGGAAGTAGCGGCGCGCGGCCCGGGGACCTAGTGCCTCCACCACGTAGGGGGAGATGACCGCCGGGATGAGCCCCAGTTTCACCTCCGAGAGGCAGAAGGTGGCCCGCCGGCTGGCGATGGCCACGTCGCAGCAGGCCACAAGCCCCACCCCCCCGCCAAAGGCGGCCCCCTGGACCTGGGCGATAGTCGGCTTCTTCAGGGTGGCTAGGGTCCGCATCAGCTCGGCCAGCACCTGGGCGTCGGTAAGGTTTTCCTCCCGGGTGTAGTCGGCCATGCGGCGCATCCAGGAGAGGTCCGCCCCGGCGGAGAAGCTTCGGCCCGAGGCGGCGAGGATCACGACCCGGACGCTGTCGTCCGCTTCCAGTCGCCGGAGTTCGGCGGTGAGGGCGGTGATGAGGAGATCGTCGAAGGCGTTGTGGAGCTCGGGCCGGTTCATGGTGAGGGTCGCTACGCCCCGGTCGTTGATCTGGGTCAGGATGGTTTCAGTGGTCATTGTTCTGTGTCCTTTGGTCTTCCGGTGAACGTGGATTTTTCGCAAGGTCAAGGCGATCTAGGAATTGCGCGGAGGCGTAGCAGCGCTACGTCGCACAAGCAAATTCCGAAGATAAACGCAGAGATTGCGGAAAAGCCGCGTTCACTTACATCCGGAAGACGCCGAAATCGGTCTTCATGGGCGGTGCGTTGAGGGTCGCCGAGATGCCGAGCCCCAACACCATCCGGGTGTCGGCCGGGTCGATGATCCCGTCGTCCCAGAGCCGGGCGCTGGCGTAGTAGGGGTGCCCCTGGGTCTCGTACTGCTCTCGTATGGGTCTCCTGAATTCCTCTTCCTCGCCGGCGGGCCAGGTTTTCCCCTGGGCCTCTATTCCGTCTCGCTTTACCTGGGCCAGGACGCTGGCCGCCTGTTCTCCCCCCATGACTGAGATCCGGGCGTTGGGCCACATCCAGAGGAAGCGCGGCGAGTAGGCCCGGCCGCACATGCCATAGTTGCCGGCTCCATAGCTTCCGCCGATGATGATCGTGAACTTGGGGACCTTGGCGCAGGCCACGGCGGTCACCATTTTGGCCCCGTCCTTGGCGATTCCTCCCGATTCGTACTTGCTTCCCACCATGAAGCCGGTGATGTTCTGGAGGAAGATGAGGGGGATCCCTCGCTGGCTGCAGAGCTCGACGAAATGGGCCCCTTTGAGGGCCGACTCGGAGAAGAGAATTCCGTTGTTGGCCACGATCCCCACCGGGTAGCCAAAGATGTGGGCGAAGCCGCAGACGAGCGTGGTGCCATAGAGTTGCTTGAATTCGTCGAACTCCGAGCCGTCCACGATGCGGGCGATAACCTCCCGCACGTCATAGGGCTTGCGGGTGTCGGTGGGGATGACGCCGTAGAGCTCAGCCGGGTTGTAGAGAGGGTCTGACGGCTCCCGGAGGGCGAGCTCGGGGCGCTTGACGCGGTTCAGGTTTGATACGATCCGGCGGGCCACCTCCAGGGCGTGGCCGTCGTTAGCGGCATAGTGGTCGGTGACGCCGGAGGTGCGGCAGTGGACGTCGGCGCCTCCCAGGTCCTCGGCGCTCACTACTTCGCCGGTGGCCGCCTTTACCAGGGGGGGGCCGCCCAGAAAGATGGTCCCCTGGCACCGGACGATGACGCTCTCGTCGGACATGGCCGGGACATAGGCCCCGCCGGCGGTGCAGGAGCCCATCACCACGGCAATCTGGGGAATTCCTTTTCCCGACATGTTCGCCTGGTTGTAAAAGATCCGGCCGAAGTGATCCCGGTCGGGGAAGACCTCGTCCTGCTGCGGGAGGTTGGCTCCGCCGGAATCCACCAGGTAGATGCAGGGGAGGTGGTTCGCCTCGGCAATCTCCTGGGCCCGCAGGTGTTTTTTGACCGTGCTGGGAAAGTAACTCCCCCCCTTGACCGTGGCGTCATTGGCAACGATCATGCACTCCCGGCCCGAGACTCGGCCGATGCCGGTGATGACGCCGCCGGAGGCGACGTCACCACTGTACATTCCCCAGGCAGCCAGCTGTGACAGCTCCAGGAAGGGGGAACCCACGTCCAGGAGTTGACGGATCCGCTCCCGCGGAAGGAGCTTTCCCCGCTCAACGTGCTTGGCGCGAGCCTTTTCGCCGCCACCCAGCTTGATCTGGGCGACCTTGTCCTCCAGGTCGGCCACCAGCCCCCTCATCACGTCGGCATTGGTGCGGAACTCTTCGGTAGTTGTGTTGATGGAACTTTTCAGTACGCTCATGGCGGGTTGGTCTCCTCGTCGTTTCTGCGTGTTCAGGCGTCTGCCGCCGCTTCCTCAGGCGTGGGCCGTTTCCTCGAACAGTTCGCGGCCGATGAGCATTCTGCGGATTTCGCTGGTGCCGGCGCCGATCTCGTAGAGCTTGGCGTCCCGCAGGAGGCGGCCGGTGGGGTACTCATTGATGTAACCGTTGCCGCCGAGGCACTGGATCGCCTCCAGGGCCATCCAGGTGGCCTTTTCCGCTGCGTAGAGGATGGCGCCGGCGCAGTCCTTGCGGCTTGTTTCGCCGCGGGTGCAGGCGTTGGCGACGGCGTAGACGTAGGCCCGGGAGGCGTTCAGGGTGGTGTACATGTCGGCGATCTTCCCCTGCATGAGTTGGAACTGGCCGATGGGCTGGTCGAACTGCTTCCGCTCGTGGAGGTAGGGGACGACCACGTCCATGCAGGCCTGCATGATCCCCAGCGGACCGGAGGCCAGGACCGTCCGCTCGTAGTCGAGGCCGCTCATGAGTACGTTGACCCCCCGGCCCACGCCGCCGAGGATGTTTTCTTCGGGTACCTCACAGTTTTCGAAGACCAGCTCGCATGTGTCGGAGCCCCTCATCCCGAGCTTGTCCAGCTTCTGGGCCGTGGAGAACCCCTTGAATCCCTTCTCGATGAGGAAGGCGGTAATGCCGCGGGGGCCCGCGTTCATGTCGGTCTTGGCGTAGACCACCAGGGTGTCGGCGTGGGGGCCGTTGGTGATCCACATCTTGTTGCCGTTAAGAATGAAGTGGTCTCCCTTTTTGTCGGCCCGCAGGCGCATGCTGACCACGTCGGAGCCGGCGCCGGGCTCGCTCATTGCCAGGGCGCCCACGTGCTCGCCGCTGATGAGCTTGGGGAGGTACTTCCGCTTTTGGGACTCGTTGCCGTTACGGAAGATCTGATTGACGCAGAGGTTTGAGTGGGCGCCGTAGGCCAGACCCACCGAGGCCGAAGCCCGGGAGAGTTCCTCCATGGCGATGACGTGCTCCAGGTACCCCATTGCGGCGCCGCCGTACTCCTCGGAAACAGTGACCCCCAGGAGCCCCAGTTTCCCCATCTTGGGCCAGAGGTCCATGGGGAAGTGGTTGTCCCGATCGATGTCGGTGGCCCGTGGCGCGATCTCCGCCGCCGCAAACTCCTTTACCGTTTCCCTGAGGATGCTGCTGGTCTCGCCGAGATCGAAATTAAGCGTTGGATATGCTTTCATCGTTGCTTCCTCCTGTGTTTTTTTCGGAAATGGCACCCTCTTATGAGAGAAGAGAGTTGCATGCCTGATTTCCGTGTGTGTGCTATTTACGCAAAGGTAAAGCAATGGCAATGCCAAACACTGTTTGCAGGCAATTGTTTGAGCGCTTATACTTGTAACAGTCTGTAAATATTTGATAAATAAAAAATGAGCTAGCGGGGGTGGGTGTTGGTGGTAATGGTTGCAGTGTAAATAAAGGTAAACAATGTTTTTGCAGGTTTTGCCAGTTGTGCAAAAAACCTTCAATTATTATGCAGTTAACAAACAGTTTTACCGAAATTTACAGAGTCTACAAAAGTAGACATAGCATGGAACAAATAGATAACACTGATGCATATTGGAAAAATTAATATGACAAAAAAAGAGCACACAGATAATTATCAGTGTGCCCGCATGTGCAGTGTGAATTTAATGTTATGGCTATGACATATTATAAATATTCTGCTACATAATTAGTGTTCTATTGCCTCGGCAATGCCAATTCCGGTATTTTGCCTCACATAGATTTCGTCGAACATCTCTTCGGCACGGCGATCCCTGAAGGCCAGGCAGCCGATGATGGCGGCCAGGAAGCCGAGGGGGACAGAGACGATGCCGGGGTTCTTCAGCGGGAAGAGCGGATTGTCCAGCCCCATGATCGACTTGCCGTCCTTGTTCTTGGTGTAGTCGGTTCGTGCCTTGTTCAGGGCGTTCAGATCCTTTTCCGCTAGGATCTCGCCGGCCGCCTGCTTTTTCTCCAGGGTATCAATCACTTTCTTGGCATCGGCCGCGATTTTTTTCGGGTAGGTCATGTTGGGGGAGACCAGCACGAGGCCAATGGCGGCAATGGTGCCTACCACAATGCCCGAGACGATCCCCGCTGTGTTGAACTTGCGCCAGAAGAGGGAGAGGATGATGACCGGGAAGTTACCCGATGCGGCCACGGCAAAGGCAAGGGCCACCAGGGCGACGATATTCTCCTTCTCGGCGGCGATCCCCATCACGATGGCGGCGGCGCCCACCACCAGGGAGGTAAGCCGGGCAGTCCTGACCTGTTCCTTCTGGTTGGCCTTGCCGTTCTTGATGATGTTGACGTAAATGTCGTGGGCGATGGCGGCGGATGCGGCGAGCACCAGCCCCGAGACGACGGCCAGGATGGTGGCGAAGGCCACGGCGCAGACGAAGGCCAGGAACATGTCGCCGCCTATGGAGCCTTCACCCCCGCCCAGGTACTGGGCAAGCATGAGGGTCGCCATGTTCCCCCCCTTGTCCATGGCCGCAACCTTCTGGGGGGTGATGTGGATGGCGGCGCCGAAGCCGAGGAACGTGGTCATGATGAAGAAGGCGCCCATGAGGAAAACCGAGATCCGGATCGACTTGCGGGCTTCCTTGGCGTTGGGCACCGTAAAGAAGCGCATCATGATATGGGGGAGGCCTGCGGCTCCTAGGACCCAGGCGAGGCCCAATGATATCTGGTCGAGGGGATTCTTCAGGAAGAGGCCTGGCTGGAGGAAGCGCTTGCCGTAATCAAGCCCCGCCTCGGGGAGCGGATGCTTGAGGACGGCGATTCTGACATGGTCCTGAACAGCGCCGCTGTTGACCACATCGGCGAACAGGCGCAGGGGATTCATCCCCGCCTTGACCGCCACCAATATCGATAGCACCACCGCAGCGGACAGAAGGAGCGCCGCTTTGATAATCTGTACCCAGGTGGTGGCTTTCATGCCACCAAACACCACGTAAATGATGAGGAGTGTGCCGACGCCGATGACTGACACCTTGTAGGGGATGTCCAGCAGGAGCTGCATTAGTTTGCCGGCGCCCACCATCTGGGCCAGGAGATAGAAGGTGGAAACCGCCACAGTGGAGATGGCCGCCGCTGCTCTGACCGGCTTCGGTGAAGCCCGGAAGCAGAGAATGTCCCCCATGGTGTACTTGCCGGCGTTGCGGAGCGGTTCAGCCATGAGGAGGAGAATGGTCACGAAGCCGAGGATTGGCCCGGTGGAGTAGAGAAACCCATCGATCCCATAGAGGGAGATGAGTCCCGACATCCCCAGGAACGAGGCCGCCGAAACCACGTCGCCGGTGATTGCCCAACCGTTCTGTATGCCGGTGATGCCACCGCCGGCTGTGTAGTAGTCGGCGGCTGTCTGGGTCTTCTTGGCGGCCCAGACCACGACTCCCAGAGTGGCGAGGATGATGAGGGCAAACATGCTGAGGGTGATTGCCTTGTTGGTCTTGATCTTGGCAGGCGCGGCAGCTGCGGGGGCGGCAGTGCTCTTGGCCGTCGCGGTTGGTACGGATGCCGTGGGGGCTGTCGCCGGGGCAGTTGCGGTGACGGTGGAGGCAGGGGGGGCTGTCGCTTGCTTGGCCGGTTCGGCTGCGAAGGCTGCGCTCCCCATGAGGAGTGCTGCAATACAAAATGGAGCCAATCGTTTCATCATACCCTCCTATCCGAGTTGCTTGACAAGCTCCTGGGTGAGCCTGTCGAAGTCCCTGTCGGCAACCCTGCCGTAGTGAATGGCAATGCCGAAGCTTACGACGAACTGGGCAAGGGCCAGGAGGTAGCCGACGTTTATGTTGCCGATGATTTCGAGGCCGAAGAATCCGGGAGTGTATCCCGCTCCAAGGAGGAGCAGGAAGTAGAATCCGGCAGAAAATGCCCACCAGCCGTAGAGAAAAACCATCTTTTTCCGGTGGAGTTCCACGAACCTGGGATGATTGGCTATGTTGGTCCAGTTATGCTGATCTGCTGCCATGGTCACCGCTCCTTTTCCAAGTGTATTGGTATTGCCGACTCGATTCCCCATCCGTTCCGCACAAACGTTTCGTCCTCCTTTCCCGTTACTTCGCATAGCCGAATTTAAGAGAAAGTACCTCAGCACCCTCAATGAGCGACGGTGCAATTTCCTTCTCGATGCGGTCCCTAAGCATTCTGACCGACGGGCCGAGCACCGTCAGGGCGCAAACAATTTTTCCGGTATAGTCTCGTACTGCCGTTGCCGCGCTGCTGGTTCCCCCCCTCTCGTCAATGGCAACGCCGTGTTTTCTGATGACTTCAAGTTCACCGATGATCGCCTCCAGATCCACGGAGCGCTGACGCCCGCGCTTCCCTCCCAGGAGTTTTTCCAGCAGATCCCGTGATTGGAGCGACCGGATTGCCTTGCCGGCGCTGGTGGCCAGGGAGGGGAACCGCTTGCCGACAAGGGAGCCGGAACCTTCTACCCCGGCGCAATCGGCAACATCGAGAAAAATTACGTCGTCATCCTTCAGTACCGAGAGGTAGACCGCCTCTCCATGTCTTCTCGCCAGTTCATTCAGCACCGGCCGTGCGTGGCCGATTACGTTCACGTTATCCAGAAGACGCCGAGCCAGGCCCGCGGCCGCGGTGCCGAGGCGGTATGCGCCATGCCGGTCCTTTTCCACGAGTTCTCGGGACTCAAGGGTGGCGAGGAGGCGAAACGCCTTGTTGCGGCTAATGCCAAGCCGCGACGAGATGGTGGCCACGGAGTGGATCGGAGTGTCTTCGGTCAGTATTTCCAGTAGTGCGATGACGTGTTCCACCGATCCTGTCTGATGAAGGGGGAGATCCTGTTTCATGTATTCACCTCAGCATCATGGTAGGGAGAATGACGTTCATTCCGTTGACGTTAAAACAAAGCAATTCAAATACCAAACATCGTTTTTTGTTTGGCTTGTTGTGTGTTTTGTGGATAGTCGCCTGAAATTAATGAAAAAATCAGGCTGACTCTTGGCAGGGGGGCGGTAACCGGAGGGGTGAGGCTGTGTAAACAAAGGTAAGCAGAGGAGGCTGCTAAAGGGGGGGTGTATGCCGTAAGCCGTGTATGTATAGATAGTTAGGCGTAGTTTACAGCTAGATACACATGATGCTTTAGTTTACAGTGTTGATTCAAGCCTTGGTCAATCTGAAAGCTTTTCTGTCGTTTGAAAAGGCTTGAAATGTAGGGCTCCGGATGCGTGAAATGAATAGAACGCTATTCTATGTCCATTCTATGGCGATTCGGCGACGGTATACTCTATACGTCTTATGTTTTTTCCAGTGAGGGGTACTTCTGGAGCTTTTTGTAGAGACCCGGGCGGGATATACCGAGGAGTTGAGCGGCGTGGAGCTTGTTACCGTTGCAGATTTCAAGGGCTTTTTCCAGAATTACCCGTTCAAGGTCGTCCATCATATCACTAATGTTTTTCTTTCCCAGGTGCTGTCGAATGTAACTTTCCAGATCCTCTCCAGACACAAACTCATGGGGCGGCGTGGAATGTGGGCAGAGTTGGGCGAGACGGATTGGGAGGTTTTCCTTGGTAATGAGAGGGCCGCTTACTGCATTGAAGGCGCTTTCGAGCACGTTGCGGAGCTCGCGGATATTGCCGGGCCAGTTGTGATGCTTGAGGACCTCCCACGCCTCGCCGTCGATCCCCTGGACGGAGAGGCCGAATTCAGCGTTGAAATGATCTATGAAATTTTTCGTGATTATATAGATGTCTTCCATTCTGTCCTTCAGCGCAGGAATGGTAAGGGCGACCACATTAAGGCGATAATAGAGATCCTCCCTGAATTTCCCTTCGCTGACCAACTGTTCGAGGTTGCTGTTGGTTGCCGCTACAACTCGCACGTCAACTACCTTTGGGGCGGTGCTTCCCAGGGGGACCAGTTCCCGCTCTTGAAGAACTCGGAGAAGTTTTGCCTGCATGGCAAGGGGCATGTCACCGATCTCGTCAAGAAAGATGGTGCCGGTGTCGGCCAGTTCGAACTTGCCGACCTGCCCTCCTTTTTTGGCTCCGGTAAAGGCCCCGTCCGCGTAACCGAAGAGTTCCGATTCCAGGAGGTGGTCAGGGATGGCGGCGCAGTTCACCTTGACGAAGGGGGCGTAGCGTCGTGTGCTGGCAGCGTGGATGGCATGGGCGCAGAGTTCCTTCCCCGTTCCGCTCTCTCCTCTCAAGAGAACGTTGGAGTTCTTGGGGGCTACCCTGAGAAGGGTCTCCTTCAGTTCGGCGATTTTGGCGCTCTGCCCCACAATGCTGTCAATGTCGTATTTGAAAAGGGAACCTTTTTCCGCAATTACTCTCGCGGGAGTTTTTTTCTCTCGGGCACTCTGCAGCCGATTCGCGAGGAGTGAGATTTCGCGGACATCCTTGAAAAGAATCTTTCCCACGCAACCGATCACTTTTCCCTGCTTGATAAGAGGGTAACGGCTGGCAAAGACCTCTTTGCCGTTCATGTAGTGGGAGCTGATCTCCGGTTTGCCGGTTTCCATTACGACCGGCATCCGGGAGGGCTGTGAATTATGATAGGCCTGATGGACGTGCTTGCCGATCATGGTCTGGGGAGTGGTGTCGAGCACCTCGGCAAAGGACTGGTTCACCATTACGACCGTGCCGTTGCGGTCGAGGATGATGATGCCGTGATAGTCGAGATCCATGAAGGCGCCAGCGGAGCGAAGAAGTTCCTTGAGGTCGTCCGAAGAGCCGTCGGTCTCCTTGGGGAGTACGCCGAGTACCGTCAGTACTCCGCCGACAATCCTGTCATCCTCCACGATGGGGACGTAATCGCAGGCGAGACGCCGGTCACCGGCAACGATGACCTGATTGCTGAAGCTGATGCCGTTGTGCATCAGTTTGCCCAGGTTCGCCAAGTCGACTATCCCGTCGATTCTCCGTCCCAGAAGAGATTCGGGAGGGCTTCCGATCAGACTTCCGGAGGTTTCGTCCAGGGAGACGATCCCCAGTTCGGCGTCAAGCCGGATAATTCCTGCCCCGCCTGTATCCGTGTGAACATTTTCCGCAGCGCCGTTTTTCTCCATGGTTTCCTCTCGATCCATGACAACCTGCTTTCCGTTACGGGGGGGCACCTGCCTGCATTGACGGGTTATCGCGACCCCAATGCGGCTGCATCCCTGATAAGTGTTGGTTGGTAATTTGTACGAATGAATATCATGGCTGTTTATGCCATGCGGTGTGTGCCTCGCTGTGTTGACGGCAGCGGAAATGGATCAACTTTGGGCGAAACTTACATGCATTTTACGTGCATGTCAACCGTGTTTAAAACGGCTTTATACATAATCTTGGCAAGTAAATAATGCATGAAAAGCCGGTTTGTACACCATGCGACCATGTAAAAGATCCAAGCATGAACAGTGAATCAAGGAGCGCTGAAGGCCTTTCTTTGTCCGACAGTATCAACCCGTTTCGTTCCTGTCCGCACCCCAAGAGGTTACCCAAAGCGGCATAAAGGATTCCCCGAAATCGAATTCCCAGGTCTTTGCCAATATCGCCTATGACCTTAACGCTGCCGTCAGGGTCGCAACCGAGTATCAATATGTGAGCACCCGGTATGGCAACGTTACCGCAGGCACTTCAGATTTTGGGAAGGCGAACGTGTTCCGTTTCTCGATGATCTACTTCTTCTAGCAGTTTGTTTTGGGAGGAATGTACCACTCGAAAGGTTATGTGAGGGGTTGCACAAAGACGATCGAAATACGTTGGCGCGTGAGAAGGAGAGTCTCTTGGTAAGAGAAGGGGAGGAATTCCAATGGATTCCTCCCCTTCTCTCTGTCAACCAGTCGATATCTCAGTGTTTAGCTGCTTTTGCAACGCCGTAACCGGTGGTCTGCCGGACAAAGAGCTCTTCGAACATCTCCTCCTCACGCCGGTTTCGGAAGAGAAGGGTGGCAACGATAGTCACGAGGAAACCGATCGGCACCGACACAATGCCCGGATTTTTGAGTGGGAAAAGCGGAGCATCGAGTCCAACCAGCGAGGTACCATTTTTGTTCTGGGCATAATCAACCCGCGCTTTTTCCAGAGCTTTCAGCTCCTTTTCGGCCAGCACTACTCCCCCGGCCTGCTTTTTCTCCAGCGAGAGAACGATCTTCTGGGCATCGGCGGCGATCTTTTTCGGATAGGTCATGTTGGGCGAAACCATCAGTACGGCGATAGTAACCACCGTGCCGACGACAAGGCCGGAGATGATGCCGGCAGAATTGAAGCGTTTCCAGAACAGGGCAAAGATAAGGACCGGGAAGTTGGCCGAGGCGACAACGGCAAGCGCCAGGCCGACCAGTTGGGCAATATTGAGATTCTCGCAGGCAATGCCGAGCACGATGGCAACGGCGCCGACAAAGAAGGACGCAACCCTCGCCACCTTTATCTGCGTGCCTTGATCTGCCTTGCCCCCCTTGACAACATTGACATAGAGGTCGTGGGCGATGGCGGCTGATGACGCAAGAACCAGCCCCGATACTACCGCCAGTATGGTGGCAAAGGCGACGGCACAGACGAAAGCCAGCAGCAGGTCACCGGCAATGGATCCGGCGCCGCCTCCCACGTACTGGGCGATCATAAGTCCTGCCATATTCCCCCCCTTGTCGAGGGCGGAGATCTGTTGGGGAGTAACATAGAGGGCAGCGCCAAAGCCCAGGAACGAAACCATGATCAGGAAGGCGCCGATCAGGAACATGGAAACAACCACGCTCTTTCTCGCTTCCTTGGCGTTGGGGACGGTAAAAAACCGCATCATCACATGGGGTAGACCTGCGGCGCCAAGAATCCAGGCAAGTCCAAGCGATATCTGGTCCAGCGGATTCTTGAAGAACAGCCCCAACTCCAGGAACCGCTGCCCGTAATCGAAACCCGGCTCGGCGGTGGGATGTTTCATGACCCCGCGCACGTGGTCCTGAATTGCCTGGCTCGCTGCCACGCTGTCGAAGAAACCGAGCAGATTGAAGCCGGATTTCCAGAGAATCGCGATGCTCAGGACAAGACCGGTGAACATGAGGAGCCCGGCCTTGATGATCTGCACCCAGGTGGTAGCCTTCATCCCTCCCAAGGCTACATAGATGATGATCAGGGCGCCGACGCCGATAATCGAGGCCTTGTAGGGAATGCCCAACAGCAGCTGCATCAGCTTGCCGGCCCCGACCATCTGCCCGAGCAGGTAGAATATCGAGACGACCACGGCGGAGAGGGAAGCGACCGCGCGGACTGCCTTTGATGACGAGCGAAAGGCGAGGATGTCTCCGAGAGTATACTTGCCGGCATTGCGGCAGGGCTCGGCAATGATGAGCAGGATGGTCAGGAAGCTGATAATGATCCCCACCGAGTACATGAAGCCGTCGGGGCCAAAGAGCGACATCAGCCCCGTAATCCCGAGGAAGGTGGCGGCGGAGAGGAAATCCCCCGCAATGGCCCAGCCATTCTGCATCCCCGAGATACCGCCGCCGGCAGCATAATAATCGGCAGCGGTACTGGTGCTCTTCGACGCCCAGACGACAATCCCCGCCGTTGCGGCGATGATCACCAGGAACATGCAGATGGTGAACCCCCGGTTGGTCTGCATCTTTTTGGGCGTGGCGGCCGGGGCTTTTGCAGCCGTAGTGCCAGGGTTGTTCGGAGTGGCGGGGAGGGCCGAAGGAGCAGCAACAGCGGGCGTCTGTGTCGAAGCAACCGCTCCAGCCTGGGCTGTTGGCTTGGCCGGAGGATTTGCCGCCAGAGCCCATGAACCGAAAACGAAACCAATCACCAAAGAAAGAAGTAATGTTCTCATTGAGATTTCTCCTTAATGATCAGTTCGACCAGTTCTTTCGTGAGAGGATCAAATTCCTTATTCGATTTGCGGGTGTAGTAAACGGCGATGGCCCATGACAAAACAAACTGAAACAGACAAAACAGATAACCGAAATTCAGCCTGCCGATCACCTTCGTATTAAAGAGTCCCGGCGCGGTAATTGCTCCGATAAGCAGGAGAAAATACGACGTGGCCCCCACAACCCACAATCCGACCAGAAAGCGCATTTTTGCCCGGTGCAGTTCCACAAACTTCGGATGACTGGCTATGGCTGCCCAATTGATTCCCATTTCTGCCATTGGTCCCCCCCTTGTTCTTTGAACATTCACGATCCACGGTTGACGTCGTTCATTTCTCCGCTTGGAACTACCCGCACCTCCTCGTCATTATTCCCGGGCTTCAGCCCTATTTGGATTCGAGAGCTTTTACCAGCCCGCGGATCATGTTGTTGTACGGCGTCGGCATCCCGGCCTGGGCTCCATATTCGATAATTTTGCCGTTTATGAAGTCGATCTCCGTCCTGCGGCCGGCCTCAAGATCCTGAAGCATGGACGGCTTGTGATTTCCGGCGTTTTTCAGGTAATTGATGCAGTAAGGGTAAAAGTCGGACCCAAGGGAAAATTCGTTGGCCCGGGCCACGGCAACCCCCTCCTTGATCAGGGCATCGACCAGATCGGAGAGCATGGGGTCGATGGTAATCTCGATCATGGTTTTGCGGGTGACCGCGCAAATGGCGTTCATGCACGAGTTCATCACCGACTTGCGCCAGACCATGTCGGTGATCTTGTCGGTGTGCCCCGTATCGAGCCCGCACGCGGTGAAGACGTTGCAGATGCCGACGGCCGCATCCCGGGATTGCGGGTCGAGTTCCTGGATGAAGTGAGGGCGATGATGGAAGGCAATCCGGATATGGCACGGACCCACCGGAACGCAGCCGTAATTGACAACCCCCCGCATGACGTTCTTGCGGCCGAGATGCTCCGCCAGCACCAGTTCGGTGTCGATGCCGTTCTGCCAGCTGATGACGTAGCGCCCCTCGGCGACAAATCCTTCCAGGGCGGAGGCGATCAGGGGCAGCGCCGTGGCCTTGACCGTAACGACAATGACATCGGGCGGATCGTTGACGAGATCGTCCACGCTGGTGGTAACCCGTGTCACCCTGGTCTGCAGGTTGTCGACCCCTTCCAGGATTATCCCTCGTTCCAGGGCCGGTTCGAGAAGACTCGGGATCACATCGCAGAGGGTGACGTCATACCCCCCCTTGGCGAGAAAGGCGGCCACGGTCGCCCCCACCGGTCCGGCGCCGATCACGGCAAATTTTGTTGGCTTGTAGTTGCTCGTTTCCATAGGTGACTCCTTGCGACCGGTCTGAACCACGGACGACTAACTGGGGTTTTCAAGCATGCCGAAGGACTCCGCATCGAGGATCTTGATGTTGCTCCCCTGCATGATCCCGATTGCCCGGTCATTGTCGCTGAAGCGGAAGATCATCACCGCCTTTCCCGCCGACGGGCCCGTGCCGGCAAAGGCGTACATGTAGTCCACGTTTATCTGGCTATCCAGAAACAGCTTCAGGACCGTGCCGGACAGGCTGCCGGGAACATCGTCGATCTCCACGGCAACCACATCGTCAACACGGGCGGGAATCTGCTTTTCCATCATCACCTTACGGGCCTTGGCCACATCGGAGACCAGGATGCGCAGGATGCCGAACCCGGCGGTATCGCAGATGCTGAGGGACCTCAGGTTGATCCCCGCGTCGCCCAGTGCTTGGGTGGCCTCATGGAGACGGCCCGGGGCGTTATCGAGAAATACGGAAAGCTGTTTCAACTTCATGGGAACCTCCCCGGTGCGCGGGGCGGCACGGGCCGCCCCGCGATGATCAGGCAGCGGCACCTCCGCCACGGAGCGCCTTCAGGTTGACCTCGACCCCTTTATCCTTGGAGAGCGCCGTAACGACCCCTTCAACGACCTGCGCATTGATGGGGAGTTTTTTCAACACGGAGCCGACCATGACCATGTTGACCGCCTTGGCATTGCCGGCTTTTTGCGCAATGGACAGCGCCTCAATGCCGTGGGCCTCGCCGCATGCTCTGGCGATCTGCTCCTCCACATCGGAAGGATAGGTCGCCAGCCCGGAGGCCACGGTACTGGGATTTATGGTGCCCTTGTTGTAGACCAGCATGCCGCCGGGCTTGAGATAGTGCACGTAGCGCAACGCTTCCAGTGGCTCGAAGGAAATCAGGATGTCGGCGCTCCCCGGCATGACCACCGGCGAATAGACCTTGTCCCCGATACGCACGAAGGAAATCACGCTCCCCCCCCGCTGGGCCATGCCGTGCACCTCGTTCTGCTTGACATCCATGCCGCTGGCGAGGGCGCTTTCTGCAAGAACCTTGGAGGCCATCAGGACCCCCTGGCCGCCGACCCCGGCAATAACGATATTGAAAACGTTCATCATTTCCTCCAGTTCTCAGGCTTCTGACATCGCGTCGAATTTACAGAGCTGTGCGCACACACCGCATCCGTTGCAGATATTGGGGTCGATCCCCACCTTCGGCTTTTCGCCGGATGTGGTCAGCCCCAGCGCCACACAGGAGGCCTTGAGGCAGGCGCGGCACCCGGTACATTTGTCCTGAGCAACTGTGTACAGGGGCTTTTTCACCCGGTAGCGGAGGATGCAGGGATTCCTGTCCACGAGGACGTAGGGGCCGGGGGTTTCCAGCCCTTTCCTGATGGCCACCTCGGTCTCCTCGAGGTTATAGGAGTTTATCTCGACGACATTGTCGATCCCGAGTACCTTGACCAGGTCCACCATGCTTACCTGTTTGGCCGGCTCCCCCTGCAGGACCTGGCCGGAGCCGGGATTTTCCTGCCCGCCGGTCATGCCGGTGGTGCGGTTGTCCATGATGATGACCAGGGCATTGCCGTTGTTGTAGGCCATGCTCAACAGGCCGGTGATCCCTGAATGGAAGAAGGTCGAATCGCCGATGACGGCCACCGGCTTTTCCGCCCGCCCGGCGATCTCGTTGACTTTGGCCATGCCGTGGGCGGCGCTGATGCTTGCCCCCATGCAGATGCAGGTATGCATGGCGCTCAACGGGGGGAGGGCGCCCAGGGTATAGCAGCCGATATCGCCGGAAACGTAGACCTTCAGCTTGCTCAGGATGGAATACAATCCGCGGTGAGCGCAGCCGGGGCAGAACGTGGGGGGGCGTTGCGGAAGGTTCTCCACGGGAGCCGTGGCCGCAGCCGTTAACGGCGCCCCTGCCGCGGCTCGGATGATGTCGGCGTTAACCTCGCCGCAGAGGGAAATCCTGTCCTTCCCCACATGGACCGGTATCCCCATGGCGCGGATTTGCTCCTCGAAGATGGCGTCCATCTCCTCGACGACCATCAGGCGCTTGACCTTGGCGGCGAACTCCCGGATTTTCTTCTCCGGCAGGGGGTGAACCAGGCCGAGCTTGAGGATCGAGGCGGCGGGGAAGGCCTCTTTCACGTGCTGATAGGAAATACCGGAGGTGACGATGCCGAGGTCGGCATCCCCCATCTCCACCCGGTTGAGGGGAGAGGTCTCGGCGAATTCCTGCAGCTTGAGCAGGCGCTCTTCGACCGTCACATGCTTGATCTTGCCGAAGTTGGGGAGCATCACGTACTTGGGTACGTTTTTCTCCCACGCCCCCACCTTCGGCGCGATTTTCCCCTTCGGTTCCACGATCCCCTTGGCATGGGAGATCCTGGTGGTGGTGCGGAGCATGACCGGCGTGTCGAACTGCTCGGAGATCTCGAACCCGGCCCGGACAAAGTCGTACGCCTCCTGGGAATCGGCCGGGTCCAACATCGGGATCTTGGCGAACTTCGCGTAATTCCGGCTGTCCTGCTCGTTCTGGGACGAATGCATTCCCGGGTCATCGGCGGCCATGAGAATCAGGCCGGCGTTCACCCCGGTGTAGGTCAGGGTCATGAGCGCATCGGCGGCCACGTTCACCCCCACATGCTTCATGGTGGCCAACGATCTGCCCCCGGCAAGGGATGCGCCGATTGCCGATTCGAGGCCGACCTTTTCATTGGGTGCCCATTCGCAGTACACATTGCCCAGGCGGGCCACCTCTTCAAGGGTCTCGGTGCTGGGCGTTCCGGGATAACCGGAGGCAAAGACACCGCCCGAGTCCTCAAAGCTCAGGGCTATTGCTTCGTTGCCGGAGATAATTTTTTTCATAGGCGATATTCCTTCTCGTTCTGGCTGTAGTTACGCAAAGTTGTTGTCGCGGGCAGCTCCGGCAAGCCGGAGGGAGATCCATCCCGATCATTATGCCGGCAGGTACTTCAGCTCCTTTGCCTTTTCGGTCAGTTCGTCCCGGAACCGGGGATGGGCCACGTTGATCAGCGACTGGGTGCGCTGACGGACGCTCTTGGCATAGAGATCCGCCACCCCGTACTCCGTAACCAGATAACGGACATGGTTGCGGCTGGTAACGACGCCGGCGCCGTGTTTCAGGAGGGGCGTGATCTTGCTGACCACGGTTCCGTCCTTCAGCGTTGAGGTGCTCGGCATGGTGATGACCGCCACCCCATCCTTGGAGCGGGACGCGCCATAGACGAAGTCCATCTGCCCCCCCACCGCGGAATACATTCTCGGGCCGATGCTGTCGGCGCAGATCTGTCCGGTGAAATCCACTTCGATCGCCGCGTTCACCGAGACCATGCGGTCGTTTTTCGCGACCACGAAGGGGTCGTTGACGTATTCAGTGCGGTGCAGTTCGATCATGGGGTTGTTGTGGGCCCAGTCATAGAGGCGCTTCGTCCCCAGGAGGAAACCGCAGACGATCTTGCCGGGATGGAGCGTCTTGCGGGAACAGTTGACGACCCCCGCTTCCACCAGATCGATGATGCCGTCGGAGATCAGTTCGGAATGGATCCCCAGGTCCTTTTTGCTGAACAGGTGCTTGAGGACGGCATCGGGGATGGCGCCGATCCCCAGCTGCATGGTGGCGCCGTCGGGGATGAGGGTGGAGATATGCCCGGCGATCTGCTCGACGATTCCCGGGTCACCCTCTTCGGCCATGTGCCGTTCGGTGAGGGGCGCATCCACTTCAACGATGTGCGTCATGCGGGAGACGTGGAAAAAGGTATCCCCCAGCGTCCGCGGCATTTTCTTGTTTACCTGGGCAATGACGATTCTGGCGGATTCCGCGGCCGTCATGGTGAGACCCGCTTCTCCCCCCAAGGAGCAGAAGCCGTTTTCATCGGGGAGCGACACATTGAGGAGTGCCACGTCAAGGGGAAGGTGGCCGTTTTTGAACAACAGCGGAAATTCCGAGAGGAGGACGGGTGTGAAATCCGCACGTCCATCGTTGACTGCCTGGCGGACGTTGGGGCTGATGAACATCGTATTGACCCGCACGTGCCCTTGCATCTCGGGGGCAACGTAGTCCTGCGGACAGATGGTCAGCACCTGGGACACTTCCACGTCATGGAGTTCCGGCGCCCGGCGCACCAGCGCTTCCAGCAACTGCAGGGGTACAGACGCGTTCCCCGTCAGATAGAGACGATCACCGGAATTAACTGACTTGAGCGCCTCATCAGCGGTCGTCACCCGTGAATTGTAAATTTCGCGCCAATTCTTGATTTCTTTCCAGATGGTTGCGGCCATGACGTGTTCTCCTTTTCGCGTGAATTAACGCTGAATTATTGTTCCGAGTAGTCGTAGAAGCCTTTGCCGGCCTTGCGTCCCAGGTAGCCGGCCTTGATCATGTTCCGCAGCAGGCCGGGGGCGGCGAAGCGCTCCTGCTTCATGTAGTCGTGGAAGATGTTGATGACGTGGTAGCCGATATCGACCCCGGCAAAGTCCTGGAACTCCAGGGGCCCCATGGGCATGTTGCAGCCGAGCTTCATGGCGGTGTCGATATCCTCGGCCGAGGCCACCCCTTCCTCCAGGAGCCGCACCGCGTCGATGATGTAGGGGACGAAGAGCCGGTTCACCACGAAGCCGGGGGTATCCTTGCAGGTGATGGCGGTCTTGCCGATTTTTTTCGCCATCTCCAGGGCCAGGTTCTTGGTGGCCTCGGTGGTCTGCAGGGCCGGAATCACCTCCACCAGCTTCATCATCGGCACCGGGTTGAAGAAGTGCATGCCGACGAAGTTGGCCGGGTTCTTCACCAGGGCGGCCATCTCGGTGATGGAGAGGGAGGAGGTGTTGGTGGCGTAGATGGTGTCCGCGCCGCAGACCGCATCCAGCTTGGCGAACAGCTCCTTCTTGACGTCGATGTCCTCGAAAACCGCCTCGAAGATGAAGGGGACGTCCTTCAGACTCGCCACGTCCGTGGAGAAGCTGATCCTGCCGAGGACGGCCTCCATCTCGGCTTCAGTCATGGTCCCCTTCTTGACGATCCGCTCCAGGCTCTTGATGATGGTCTTTTTCGCCCGATCCCAGACCGCCTCGCTCACGTCCACCACTTTCACCTGCAGGCCTGCCATGGCTGCCACCTGGGCGATGCCGGCCCCCATGCTGCCTGCTCCTGCCATTCCTACGCTCTTGATATCGTCGAGTTTCATCGGCTGTTCTCCTTTGGTAGTGGATAATCGGTGTTATCTGCTCAAAAAGTTCGGTTTCCGCTTCTCGCCAAAGGCGGTGAGCCCTTCCCGGGCGTCGTGGGTCAGAAGGTTCTCCAGGCCGTGCTTGCGCTCAACGGCCAGAGCCTCTTCCATGGGGAGCTCGATCCCTTCGTTCACCGCCGCCTTGATGTAGCCGAGCGCCTTGCCCGCGCCCGATGCGAGCCTGCGGGCGAATTCCATAACCTCGGCCATGAATGACTCAGCCGGGATGATCCTGTCGACGAGACCGATGGCAAGGGCCTCTTCACCCCCCATCACCTTGCCCCACAGGAGGATATCCTTGGCTTTGGCAAGGCCCACGAGGCGCGGCAGCCGCTGGGTCCCGCCGGCGCCGGGGACGATGCCGAGGCCGGCCTCGGGGAGGCCGATCAATGCCTTGCCGGCGGCCATGAAGCGGTAGTCGCAGGCCATGGCCAGCTCGCACCCTCCGCCGAGGGCATGGCCGTTGATGGCGGCAATCACCACCTTCTTCATCCGCTCAAGGATGGTGTTGGCGTCCTGCAAAAGCTTCGAGAACGCCTCTGATTCCGCCTGGCCCATGGCTGCCATTTCCTTGATGTCGGCCCCGGCGATGAACGCCTTTTCCAGGGCGCTGGTAATGACCACGACCGTCACGTCGTCCATCCGCTCGGCCTCGCTGAAGGCGTTGAACAGCTCTTTGCCGAACTCGCTGCTGAGCGGGTTGGTGGGGGGGCGATTGAGGCTAATGGTCAAGACCCGTTCGTCTTTGGTGAGGGTGATGTATTGGTACGCCATTGGTTTATCTCCGTTTCTCGTGGTGTCGGGGTTAGCTGACTTTCAGGACTATGGAGGCGGCGGTGTCGCCGGCGGCGCAGCCGGAGAAGAGGAGGTAACCCCCTCCTTTCTGGACCAGTTCTTCTATCCCTTCGACGATCAGCCGGGCGCCGGTGGCCGCCTGGGGATGACCAAAGATGAGAGATGAGCCGTAGTTGTTCATGGCGTTCACATCCAGCCCCATGACCTTGGCCATTACCAGATCATTGGCGGCGAAGGGGTTATGGGTCTTGATCGCCCCCAGGTCCTTGGCCGTGATGCCGGCCTTCTCCAGTGCCTGCTGGGCCGAGGGGGCCACGGCGGCGGCCATGTGTGCCTTCTTGGTGCGGGCGAAGCCGAAGGAAACCACCTGGATTTCAATGCTCGGATTGGTGCTCAGCTCCCTGGCCCGGTCGCGGGTGGTGACGCAGATGCCAGCGTTGCCGTCGGCCGGATGGGTCTGGGCGCCGAAGGTATGCACTCCGTCGGGGAGGACCGGCTTCAGGGTCGCCAGCCCTTCTTTGGTACTGGTGGTGATCCCTTCGTCGGCTTCAAGGGTAATGGTCTTTTTCTTGGAGAGCTGTATCTCCACCGGGAACATGTACCGCTTCTGGAACTCCCGGTCATTGGCCAGGGCCTCCAGGTACTGCTCCTGACGCCGCAGGGTGATGGCGTCGCACTCCTCGCGGGTGACGCCATACTCTTTCGCCACGTTCTCGGCGGTCTTGATCATCGCCTCGCCGGCCCACGGGTCCTTGCCGAAGTTGTCCATGACCCAGTCTTCGGCAACAGGCTGCCCCCCCGGGCCGTTCGGATTGGGCCAGACTGCGTGGGGACCGTTGGACAGCCGGTCGGCCTGGAGGCACCAGCTGTTCTCGAACAGGCCGGTTTCAATTCCCATTGCCGCCTGGAAGACGGAAAAGGTGGAGGTGGAGCAGGCCTGGCTGACGAGGATGCCGGGCGCCCCCTCGGCCCCCATCAGGGCCGAGGCCCAGGGGCCGCTGTAGAACCACTGCTTCTGGTAGACGGTGCTGCCGACGAGAACATATTCGATGGCCTTCGGGTCCCACCCCTTGCTCTCGAAAAAGCGCTTCGAGGTGGCAGCGCCAAGGACAATTGAATTTTCGTTGGCCAGGCTCCCCTGCCATTTGGCAAAAGGGGTGCTGTAGTAGCCGCGGTAGGGGATGAACGCTTTTTTCAGCATGCTTGTTCCTCCTGTAGGTAGTGGTAATGACAGCTGTTTGCGATTCAGATCCGGATTCTGCCGTCCACGGCGTAGACGCCGTCACTGAAGGCCATGATCGGGTTCATGTCCATTTCCTGGATCATCGGCAGGTCGGTCAGGAGCTGGGAGACCCGCTGGATCAGGTTGGCGATCCCTTCCTTGTCGACCCCCTTCTCACCCCGGACCCCGTCCAGGAGTGCCGCAGTCTTGATGGAGGAGAGCATCTCGCCTGCCTCCACCTTGGTCACCGGGGCGATCTTGAACGCCACGTCCTTGAGTACCTCCACGTAGATCCCGCCCAGGCCGAACATCACCAGGTGTCCCAGTTCCCGCTCGGCCGTGGCGCCGATGATCAACTCCCTGCCGCCGGGGAGGAACTTCTGCACGAAGAAACGCAGCGTGCCGAAACTCCCCAGGCGGCTTTCCATGTCCTCGACCGCCGCGCGCACGGCAGCGGCATCCTTGAGATTTATGGCAACGCCCCCCATGTCGCTCTTGTGATCGATCTCCTCGCAGTCAACTTTGACCACCACCGGGTAACCGATCGTTTCCGCGGCGGCGACCGCTTCAGCGGCGTTGGGCACCACCCGCCAGCGCGCCACGGGAATGCCGTAGGCGTCGAAGATCGTGTAGACGTCGGTGGCAGAGAGGACACTGCGCCCTTCTTGCCGCGCCTGCTCGATGATCGATCGCGCCTTTGCCGCATCCACATCGCCGAAAGTGTCGGGCTGGCCGATGTCACGCCGCTTCAGGGAGCCATACTTGACGAGGGCGCCCAGGGCTTTGGCCGCGTCGCTGGGGTTGGCGTAGATGGGTACGCCGCCTTGCTTGAGGATGTCCCTGGTGATCTGGAACCGCTCCTGGCTCAGGTCAGTCATGAAGTTGCAGACAATGGGTTTTTTTGCCAGACGGTTGACCTCCACAATCTGGCGGGCGACCTCGTGGGTGTCGGTGAAGGGGGCCGTGACGAAATTGATGAAGATGCTGTCGACCCCGTCCTCCTCAAGGAGCACATCCAGGGCGCCGCGGAACTGGGAGCCGCCGGCCGTGGCAACGACATCGATGGGATTTTCCAGGGCGGCCTCGGGAAGCTGGCTCTCCTTCAGCGTCTCGATGCTCTTTTCCGAAAGCTTCGGCACATCCAGCCCGCAGGAGACCAGGACGTCGGTGGCGATGACGGCCGGCCCGCCGGTGTTCGTAATGATGCCGACGTGGTTTCCCCTGGGGATCGGCTGGGTGGCGAAGGCCATGGCTGCCCGGGCCATTTCCCCCTCGTCGGTGAAGGAGAGGATGCCGGTCTTTTCGAAGATGAGTTCCGTGGCAATGTCCACCCCTGCCAGGGAACCGGTATGGGAGGAAGCTGCCTTGGCACCCTGCTCGGTGCGACCGGCCTTCATGGCCAGGATCGGTTTCCTGGCCGTGACCTCCCGGGCGGCTTCGAGGAATTCACCGGGGTTGGAGAATCCTTCGGTGTAGAGGATTACTGCCTTGGTCCCCTCGTCCTCGCCGTAGTAGCGGACGATTTCGGGGATGGAGATGTCGCAGGCATTGCCATTGGAGGCATAGAGCCGCTGGCCCACGCCGAGATCCGCCAGCGCCTGCATGATCAGGGCGCCGACGCCGCCGCTCAGGGCCACAACCGACACGTAGCCGGGATCCGGGTAGGTGAAGGTGAAGTTGCAGTAGGCCTTCAGTTCGGGATCCGAGTTGATGATCCCCTGGCAGTTGGGACCAAAGACCCGCACCCCGAACTCTTTGCCCCGGCGGAGAAAATCTTCCTGGAGCCGCGCCCCCTCTTCACCCAGTTCGCTGAAGCCGGCCGAGTTGATAATGACCGCCTTGATCCCCTTTTTGCCGCAATCCTCTATGGTCTGGGGCACGAACTTGCTCGGGATGATGACGTGGGCAAGATCCACCTGGTCGGGGATCTCGTCCAGGGTTTTATAGGCCCTGAGGCCGCACACTTCCGAAGCGCTGGGATTCAGAGGGTAGATTTTCCCCTTGTAGCCATACTTCTGCAGGTTGCGGATGATGACGTTGCCGATGGAGAGTTCTTTGGTGGAAGCGCCGACAATGGCAACGGCCCGGGGTTTGAAAAGTGAGTCCAGCATGGCTATTTTCCCTCCTCAAGTTGTTCGATAAAGGCTTCAACATTGGTTTTGGTCTGCTCGTCGGAAACACAGCGCATGTCGTTAAGATCGCCGGAGATAACCAGATGGGGGATCCCAGTCGTTTTCCCGAGCCGTTGCGGCATGCCGTAACGGCTGTTGGAGTTGCAGGGACAGGTCTTGGCGTCGTGGTAGATGATTCCGTCGATCCGGAACTTCTCAAGCATCTCCCGGATGTAGCGCTCCTTGTAGGCGTCGGAGCGGACGATGAAGAGCTCCAGGTAGGCCTTGGCCATGCTCCTCAAGGGGGTGCTCTCGTCAAAGGAGGGAAATATCCAGCTGCTGCAGTAGGTGGAGGCGACCACGTTTGCCCCGAGTCCGGCAAAAAGCTCCGAATGCTGCCGCAGGCGCCCCCAGACCGGCATCCCATCCCAATAGATGCGGTAGCCTTCCCCCTCCACGGCCCCCGCCCCTTCCGCCACCCTCTGGTGCAGTTCGGCCAGGAGGACCCGGTAATAGTCCACGGCTTCCCGGGTGCCGCGCAGTACCACCGCCGGCCCCATGTGGATGGTGCCGTCAAAGAAGGTCAGGGGAGCCGGGAGAGCCATGGCCGTCTCCAGAACCTGCTTCCACAGATCGGTGCACTCCCGGGAGAGGACCACCACTTCCCGAAGCCGGTCCATGTCGAGCCGGCTCCCGGCGATCTCCTCCAGCGTCGGGATCAGGGCTTCCATCTGCCGCGTCACATCCTCGATATGGGCATCACTGACCACGTCGATGTTCTTTGGCGAGGTTATGCCGATGCAGGGGACGTTCAGCTCCCTGGCGTACCAGGCGAACCAGTCCTGCACGTCTCGGCACTGATTGGTGTTGTAGACGAGGACATCGGGTCTGGGGACGGATTCTATACCCGGATAGGTCTTTGACAGGGGGGTGACCCCTTTCAGATAGGCGCCGATATCGGAGGTCAGGTAGGAGCAGATATCGGGGGAGTAGCCGATGGCGTTAGACTCCGGGATCAGATCGGTGGACAGTCGTGTCGCACCGAGCATCGCGGCATGGTTCTCGGGGAAATGCACGGCAAACCCCATGGCCCTCAGAAGTTCCGCCGGCCCCACGCTGGTACACCAGGCAACCTTCTGTCTGCCGGTGGAGGCCGCCTCGTTCAGGCCGAAAAAATAGTCGGCCATGATCCTGTTCATCAGGTCGGTTGCCTCGATTTTCTTGCGCACTGGCTTGACGTCGGTTTTCATCTATCTCTCCTTGGGAAGTACCGGGGATCTGCTGGCCAAACCCTTAGTCCTTGCCTTCTCCTGCTAAGGCGTAGAGGGCTGCGCCGATGGCGCCGGTCAACTGGGGAAACTCCGGAAGCATGACCGGTCGCCCGATCATCTCTTTCGCCATCCGGACGATATAGGGGTTATGGGCCGCCACGCCGCCGGTCATGACTACACGGTCTGTGAGGGAATCCATCTCCAGCACCCTTTTGATCACCGAGTAGAAGATCCCCTTGACGATGTCGGCCACCTTTTTGCCCTGCCGGATACTCTCGAGGACTTCCGTGCCGGAAAAAACCGTGCAGTAACTGCCAAGTTTGACCATCTCCTCGGACTGGCGGGCCAAGTCGTCCATCCCTTCCAGGGGAAGGTCGAGACGGCCGGCCATCTCTTCGAGAAAGGCGCCGGTGCCGGCGGCGCACTTGCGGTTCATCTTGAAGCTGCTGCGCCTGCCGGCACTGTCCAGCTTGATGATCTTGTTGTCCTGGCCACCGATATCGATGATGGAAATCTCGCCGGGAAAGTAATGGCTGCATCCCCTGGCCAGGCAGCCGATTTCGGTCTTGCTCGTTTCGGTGACAAAAGGGACATTGGCTCTGCCGTAGCCGGTGGAAACGGCTCGTGTCACATGGGCGCGGGTTGCCCCGGCCATCTCCAGGGATATGTCGAGACAGTCAGCGGCTGTCCTCGAAAAGTCTGTTCCGGACTTCTTGACGGCGTGGCCCAGCAACGTGCCGTTGTTATCAATGATGGCGACCTTGGTCCTTGATGCTCCTATGTCCAGGCCGACAAAAACAGGGTCAGTCATTCCGTGATTTCCTCATCCGAAGAGTGCAGGCAATGCCATCGTCAATATAAAATAATGTTTTGCAGATGCTGTGCCCAGCCAAACATCGATCCTTGAAACATGTGTAATACACTGATATATAAAAATAATATGTCACATTAGACAAAATACATCGTTTTGGCACGCAAAAAAGCCGACGATATATCGTCGGCAAGACGCCGGTAAATTTTCTGACTCAAGCGCCAGGGCAGCCAGGGAAAAGGGGCGGAAATTGCCTAATTAAAGCATCATCGAAGGGTGTGGCGAGGGAGGGAGCGAAGGGGGGCGATATTTCGTCGGAGAGGCGATATTTCGTCGACAGGCGGAAAAGCAAAAAACGGGGCCCTGCTTTTTTCTGTCAATTACGTGTGTTCAGGTGGAGATTTTCTCTTTATACCCAACTTTTTCATCCTTGAGTTGAGGGTGGTCGGTTTCAGGCCAAGAATCTCGGCCGCTCCGTTTGCGCCCCGGATGCGCCAGCCGGTTTTTTCCAGGACAGAGTAAATGTGCATCCGCTCAACCCCCTCCATGGTCAGGGGTTCGTCGGCGGCCACGGCGGAACCATCCTGAATATCCACCACCAGCGTGGCGCCACTGTTCAGGATCATGGCCCTTTCCACCAGATTTCTTAATTCCCGTATGTTCCCGGGCCACCGATATCGCTCCATGGCCTCCATGTTCTTCCGGGGAATGCGTTCGATGGTTTTGCCGAAAACTTTACTGAACTCTTCAACCATAGCCCACACGAGCAGCGGAATGTCCTCCCGCCGGTCACGCAATGGCGGCACTGAAATGGGGAACACATTGAGCCGGTAGTAGAGATCTTCGCGGAAGCTGCCATCTTTGACGGCCTGAGCAAGGTTCTTGTTGGTTGCAGCAACCACCCTTACGTCTACCTTGATCGGCTTCGGATTGCCCAGCCGCTCGAATTGACCTTCCTGAATGACCCGCAGCAGCTTGGATTGGAGTTCCAAGGGGAGTTCACCGATTTCATCAAGGAAAATGGTTGAACCATTGGCAGCCTCGAATCGACCGATCTGAGTGGATACTGCGCCGGTATAGGCCCCTTTTTCATGTCCGAACAGTTCTGCCTCAATAAGTGCTGCGGGCAATGCGGCGCAATTCACCTTGATCATGGCCCGCGCCTTGCGGGCACTGGCATTGTGGATGGCCCGGGCAATAAGCTCCTTGCCAGAACCTGTTTCACCAAGGATAAGCACCGTCGCATCGGTAGCAGCCACCTGCTTGATCTGGAGGAGGACATTGCCGATGGCTTCGGATTTGGGGTAATCCCAACATTTGCACTACCAGGGGCAAAGTGGCAATGGAGGTCAGCCGTCAAGCGCTAGCCGAGCATCCATATCCAGTTCGAAACGCCCATATGGATTGATGTGCTGGGTCAAGAGCGGGCTCAGTGCCGCCAAGTCTCGGGCTGTTACACGTTCTGACCACTCCGGATTCTCGAGCACTCGTTGGATCATCAGTGTATTTACGTACACGAGGCTCGCCTGGAGTAAGTGCAGGCAGAGCAGACCCATTTCCTGGTTTTCCCGCCGATTAGTGGCCAGTTCAGCGCCATTACCATAAAAGATAAACCCGTTGGTGCTGTTCCAGCTCTCCACCACGTTGAGGCCTTCGTGGATCTCCCGCCGCAACTCCTCAGACCCCAGGTACCGACAGAGAAAAATAGTCTTGATAACTTTGCCTAGTTCCGCAAAAGCCTTGTAGGCCGGGTGCTGTGCGTTATTTCGTGTGAAGCGGCGCAGGAGGCTCTCCGCATCGGCCATACCAAGTTTTAGCGCAGCCGCGTGCTTCACCATGACGTCGAGTTGTTGCTCAATCAGCTCCCAGTTGATCGTCCGTGAAGCCGCCACCGGATCCAGGTTCGGAAAGGTCTGGCCCGTCTCTGTTTTATGGAGTTTCTGCCGGCTTATCCCTTTCAAGCGCGGCATGAGTTCAAAGCCCAGCAGGCGGCAAAAGGCGAAGGCAACCGTGCTCTGGCCGTGACTGTCAACATACTGCCGGTCCACCTCCATCTCCGTGCAATGTCGCAGTACACCTTCGATCATGGCGGCGGCCTCTGAAGATGAAACCCGCTTAAACTGGGAGTAGATGCATGCGGCATTTTTTTCAACATGCCAGTAGACCATCACGCCACGCCCACCGTAACGAAGGTGCCATTCGGTGAGGAGGTTCTGGTCCCAGGCCCCGAATTGCTTGGAGTCCGAGGCGCAGGCGGTCGTGGCCTCGCCCCAGACCTGTGGCAATCGCACTGCAAGCGTGGCGTTCACCACCCGTGCGATAGCCTGGCGCAGACCTTCGATGGAGAGGAAACGCCGCCGGACATAATACAGATCCTTGTAATCGTCCTCTCGCTCGATTGCCATACTTTTGATGCCGGTGTTGGTACCCAGCCCGAACAGACAGAGCAGAAGCCTTCGCTGAAGGGTTGCCTTATCCATGTGGAAACGCTCGGTCCCACTCCGGAGGCACTGCGTGAAATTCACCCGCAGGTCCGTCTCCTTGAGCACATCCAGCAAACTTGTCCCAGACCACCGCTGGATAACCTCTCGTTTGAGCGTCGTCAGGTTTTCCGGTTCCGCCTGGGGCTCGGAGGGGGAGATCGAGATCCGAAAACCGTCTTTCTTGGAAATGATCTTCACCTTGGGATTGGAGGGCATCTCATTGTCCAACGCCTTCAGGTGCCGGGTCATTTCCTCCCGGAGCGAAGCCGTAAAGACCTTCGCGTCCAGCGGGACGCCGAGGTCCTCGTAGTAGGCCGTTTTCCGTTCCTCAAAGTCTTGAGGCAAGTCCTCCTCCGGGTCCCGGTAACGGCGACTCCCGACAACCCAGATTTCCCGGCAACGGAGCTGCTCTCGGAGTGCCTTCAGGACACAGATCTCGTAGGCGATCCGGTTGATTTTGGGAGGGTCACCCTCCTCTTCCACAACCAACGGCATCCAAGCCGATGAAACGACACCCTTCAAAGGAACCTGGATCTCCTTTGGGTAGGAGGGGCCCTTACGCGTAAAGTTGGCCTTTAGTACCTCCAGAGCTTGCATCACCGGCTGATGGTGGGTATTGGTGCATCTGAATTCCAGATTGTTCAGCAGGTCAGGCAGCATCCGGCGGTAGTGCGCCCGATAGGATCGCTGCAAGGCAGTCCGGACCTTACCTCTATAGCCAGCCCCCGCCTCGACCTCCCGAATTAAGGTGAGAAGCCATTTCTCGGGTACCGCGGGAAAGATTACCTCCTCCACGACACCCTTTGGAGCGTCAACGGAGGCTTTGGCCATCCGATACAGCTTCACCATCTTGCTGGGTGCTTTCTGGAGTACTTCACCCAGCCCATCGTCGATTCGACGTTCTGCCTTCTTCCCCATTTTGTGGACAGTTTCCACCAGAAGGTCCACCAAGTGATCGGTGAGATCCTCGCTCCGGCGCTGGAGAAAGGCCGTCAAGAGGGTAGCCCGCAGTGGTCCAGCATGGCGGCGTAGCTCGAAGGGTTCCTCAACGGCAGCCCGTTTGACGTAGCGCTCCAGAAGTCTTGGCGGCACTCCCTTGAACAGGTCATCCGAAAGCCCGACCTCGCGTACAAGGTTCAGCCGCAAGGCAGCCTCCTTCACGCTTTCCAGCCCGGCTTTGCCAGGTTCGGCTTTGAGTGTCTGCCAAACCGTCAACTCCGCTCCGTCTTCGCCCGAAGAATGAAGATGAAGGAGGGTGTCGAGGCGGCCCAACGTCGCGGGGTCCAGTCTTTTGAACAGGCTCTCGCAGAAGTGGGTTTCATGCTTTTGGAGGGAGGAACGGAGCAGCCGGCGGATCTGTTCTTCGGCCGGAGGTTCGATGAGGAGCGTCCGGCAGCGCTCCAGAACAGCTTCCCGGAGTCGGTCCATACGGTGCTCCTGATCCAGAACCTCTTGGATCAACCATGCCTCCAGGGCCTCGACATCCTCACGAGTCGACTCGCGAAACCCCAGCCACTCGCGGATCTCGGCCCGGTGGTACTTGATGGTCCTCCCTTCCCATTTGTAATCCCACCACACCGCATTGGTGATTTTGAGCTGGTCGGCCATATACTTAATGGCAGCCCAATGAACTTCGCCGGGATCTTCTGGGAACCGCCCTTCCAATTGAAAGAACTTCAGCAGGACGGCAAAGCCCAACCGCGTGGCTCCGGTTTTATTCCTCAAGAGCTTCAGTTCGTGGGGCAGCAGCCCCCAATGCAGCTCTAATTCCTCTTCGTCCCAGCGTTTCACTTACACACCCCGATAGGATTACGAATATACTAATGCTGCATGCCCCCGCCTCAATGATCGGGGAAAGCTGAAACACGTTCGACAGGAGTTAACCGGCTACAGTGTGGGATTATTGTTTCCTACCGACTTTAAATATTGGTACAGGGTTTCCCGGCTGATCCCGAACTCGCGGGCAATCTGGGCTTTTTTCTCGCCGGCTGCCACCCTCTCGCGGATCGAGGCGACTTGCCCGACTGTCAGGGTACGTTTTCTGCCTTTATAAACGCCCTTCTGCTTAGCCAAGGCAATCCCCTCCAGTTGCCTCTCACGAATCAAGGCCCGTTCAAATTCAGCAAAAGCCCCCATGACCGACAACAACAGATTGGCCATTGGTGAATCGTCGCCGGTGAAGCAAAGGCTTTCCTTAACGAACTGAATACGGACGCCCCGGCCAGTGAGGGTTTGTACAATCCGCCTTAAGTCGTCGAGATTGCGGGCCAGCCGATCCATGCTGTGCACGAAGACGGTATCGCCGCCGCGGGTAAACTGCATTAAAGCCTCGAGTTCCGGCCGGCGAGTATCCTTGCCGGAAGCTTTGTCTATGAAGACCTTGTCTAATTTCATCCCTTCAAGCTGACGATCCGTATTCTGTTCAAAGGTGCTTACCCGGATGTAGCCAATATTTTGTCCGCTCATGGGCATTCTCCCGAAAACTGTCAGGATGAAGTCTAGGAGGAGATGCAATAAATGTCAACAAAAAGAAAACAGGACTCTATTCTGACGCAATTTGCAAGGGTAGTCTGACATCAGGTTAGGGTATACATTAACCTGACACACATCAAAATTTTGATGCGAGGATCAGCTTGACGGCCTCCTCGTGGAACTTACTGCGGAAGAAGTTGATTCTTCTCCTAAGGCTCTGGACATAATTGTCCAAGGTTCGAAGGGCATCTGCGTATTTGCGCCCGTGATAAAATTCAACAAATTATAAAGCCAAACCCCGGGCGACCGGGGGACGGAAAGTCACGGGACTCAGTCTGTTTATACTCTGAAAGGTTAAGCAATGGGAACCATGATTTGGAACTTCAGCCAGTCGCAGTTGTGTTTCCAGTCGCAATTGTGTCAGCCTTGCTAAAATTATCCTTTTAGCGTTATGCTGAAAAGATAACCAGGCCAGCAAGAGTGCACCACGAGTATTCCGCCATAACCATCCAATACATTAGGCGGTCATCCTACTGTTTCTGCATGCAATAAACATGCATTTGGGGAGCAGTGCCAAGGCTAGGCGTCTTTCTCCTTCAGATAGGCGTCCTTGCAGTGTTCCGAGCAGAAATAGAGCGCACGGCCGTGCAGTTCTATCCTGCACGGGGCGGCGGTTGCCGATATCGGCATTCCGCAGACCAGGTCCACGACGATATAGTCTTTCTGATAGAGAGGATGGGTTTCCAGCCGCAGGTAGGTATCGACGAATTCGAGGATCTTTTCTTCCACCCACCGGCCAACCGCTTCATCGGAACCTTCAAGCGGAAGGGTCGTCTCGTCGTTCCGTTTGTACTCCATCAGCGTGGGAAGTATGTCCAGAGTGGTGCGGACCGTCACCCCTTCACCCTTCTCACCTGGAAACAGGCCGATGTCGAGAGTTACAGTGGCTGGGAAGCGTGGTGTGTGGGAAAAGTCGCAGGAGCAGTGGAAATCGGTACCGGAATGCCGGTCGGAAACGACCGCGTTGTCGAACTGGCGCGACAACTCCACCATCCTGGGATGGACCACGGATTCCAGGAGGCGATGAGCGGCCGTGGCAAACCGCTCCCGTTGATCCAGCATCTCCTTCATCGTGCTGTCGATCTGCTTCTGTCTCTCCGCAAGTTCGTCCCGGTGTCTGTCGAGGCGCTTGCGAATCTGCTCCGATAGCTGTTTGGTCTCTGCCATGATGGTTCCTCCCTGGCCCGATGACCGTCAAGTCGCGTCAGTCCCGAAACTCGGCGTGGCACTCGTTGCACTTCCCTTCGGCCTTCTTGAAGGCGGCACTGGCGCCAGTAAGATCACCTTTTTTCGCCAAGGCCGCCGTAGCCGTTACCTCCGAACCGAAGGCAGCAGCAATTTTTTTGAATGTGCTGATTTTCTCCAGGTTCTTGTGGGGCTTCGCTTTCTTCAGGTCAGGTATGGTAGCCAGTATCTTTTCGGCCTCTGACTCGACCGTAGCGGCATCCCCTTTTTGTAGGGCACCGTTGATCTTTACCTGGGCCTGGGCATACATGGGCATCATCTTATGGAACCTGTCCATCTGGGCATCACTGTGATTTTTTCCGTGCTTTTCCACTCCGTGGGCAAAAGCGCCGCCGTGGATCATGGCAAGCGCACAGACCATAAGTAATGTTGTCTTCTTCATCGTTCATTTCCTTTCCCAAACCGTTTCAGTGCTCCTTCACTTCAAGCGCAAATTCCCCGGTCCCTTCAGCGGCGCGGCCAAGCTTGTCGATCACCTTCCAGTGAACCTTTACCGGCATTCCCGCCTTGAACAGAGAAGGCTCCCTCGGCTTCAGGACCGCAGCCATGTCGAAGACCGAGTGGTAGACCTCGCCTTCGAAAGGTTTTCCGCTTCCGTCGGCAAGGCTCAATTGGTTGATCTCCACCGGCCGGTCGAAGAAGACGTTCACCTCTTCGACCTCTGTTGCCCCCTTGTCCTTCATGGCGGTGACGCTCAGAAGCCTGGGTGGGGAGAGGGGCAGAATAGCACTTTCGTCCGGCTTTAGCGGTTGATGTTCCAGGCCACCATGTCCCAGGAATTTCCCAGCATCCTTGCCATCCACGGAGCCGCTCTCTTTTCCTTCGATCTGCACCCGCACGTCCCTGACCATGCCGAACTGGGAAAGCGTGAGGACAATTGCATCAAGCATGGCTCTTTCAACTGCAGCATCGGCTTTTGAGTCAAGGATTTCCTTGCTGAAGTTTACGGTTACGACGCCAGCCTGCTCGACAATGCCGAGGATGTGGGTGCCGGGGGCAAATGGCTGGAGGAATTCACCCTTGTAGCTCCCTACGTCCATGCCGCCGAGAAGTCGCTCCAACGCAACCTTCCTGATGCTTTCCTTGTCGAAGGTGAAGAACGGAAAGGGAACCACCTTGCCCCGCTCCTTTGCCGAAGGAAAATAGATGACGAAGGCGTAGCAGGTCCCCTTGTCGGTTGTCGGAGCAGGGCCGAAATATTTCTCATACGCCGAGGTTGCAGAAATCCGGATCTGCTTTGCCGGCGCAGTTTTCTGCTCCTTCGTACATGCAATCAAGGCGATGAGCCCAACCATTGCCATCAACAGCAAGCGAACCGTTTTCATACTGCTCTCCAGATAATAAGCAAAGGGGCGACCGACAGCCGGCCGCCCCCCTGTGCCGGCTTAACGCGGCCTGTTTAGGATTCTCAGCGTCTCGTTGGCTTCCTTCAGTTTCTTTTCAAGGGTCTTGAGCTCCTCAAGAGTATATTTATCTGCTCCCTTTTCCCTGATTTCAGTCTGGAGCTTGCCGATTCGCTGCTGAATGCTATCCACCTCCTGGCCGCAGTTCTTCAGGAGCATTTCGCACTCCTTAAGGCACTGTTCGGCTGTCTGACCGTGGGATGCACCGTGCTCCATTGCATAGACCGGAACTCCAGAGAGTAGCGTTACTGCCATGAGTGCTGCCAGCATCTTTTTCATGTCCGTCTCCTTCAGTGCGTTATGTTACTTCACCACGTACCAGAACTTCGCGCTCCGCACCTTGCCGTCGGCCAGCTTGAACTTGGCCATGACCCCGTATTTCCCCTTTTTTGCCAGATCGAAGTCAGCGCCGAAGTGCCCTTGCATTCCCATCAGGTCCTTGACCTGCTCTGATTTGTCGGGACCCTGCACCTTCACCTTCACTTCTCCCTCCGTCAGCGCCTTGCCTGACTTCGCATCATTGAACTCGACGGCGACATGGTGGGATTCCTTCATCTCCTTGGGCATCTCCATCTTCATGGCCTTCATGTGCTCTTTCATGCTCATGACCTTAAAGGTGGCTTTTACCCCGTCCACCACCTCCTCGTGGGCGACGTCTCCCCCATGCTTGCCGTGGTCCATCTTCATGGAGCCGTGGCCATGGTCGGCGGCAAGGACGGTGAGGGGGGCCGAGAGGGCGAACGTTGCGACGGCGATGATGACTGCGAGTTTTTTCATGATGTTTCTCCTTTTGATGGTGTAGGGGCGGGGTTTCCCCGCCCAGGGCGCGGGAACCGCGCCCCTACGTTGTGTATTAATGTTTCATTCCCGAATAATGCAGTTTACCCTTTTTCAGATCGCGCTTCTTCATCATCACAAAGATGACCGGCGTCATGATGAGGACGTGGATGGCCGAGGAGATCATCCCGCCGATCATGGGGGCAGCGATCGGTTTCATAACGTCGGCGCCGGTGCCCGACGACCACATGATGGGGACGAGGCCGAAGAGGGCCACCGCCACGGTCATCAGTTTCGGCCGCAGGCGGAGCACGGCCCCCTCGTAGGTGGCGTCGTAGATGTCCTGCTCGGTGCACGGGCCGTTTATGAGTTTCTTGTCCAGTGCCTCGTGGAGGTAGATGACCATGACGACCCCGGTCTCCACCGCCACGCCATAGAGGGCGATGAAGCCGACCCAGACCGCCACCGACAGGTTGTAGCCCAGGGCCGCCACCAGGTAGACCCCCCCCACAAGGGCGAACGGCACCGAGAGCATGACCATGCTCGCCTCCAGGGCCGAGTGGAAGGTGAAGTAGAGGAGGATGAAGATAATCACCATCCCGGCCGGCACGAGAATCTGGAGCCGCTGCTTGGCCCGGATCTGGTTCTCCCACTGCCCGGACCACGCCACGTAGTAGCCCGGCGGAAGTTTCAGGTTCTTTTCGAGGACCGTCTTCGCCTCCCCCACAAAGCCCCCCATGTCGCGGCCCCGCACGTTGAGAAAGACGATGGAGCGGAGCAGCCCCCCCTCGCTGTTGATCTCCGGCGCGCCGGTGGAGACCTTGAGCTTCGTCACCAGGGAGAGCGGCACCTGGGCGCCCTCCATGCCGCCGACGAGAATGCGCTGGATGGCGGGGATGTTGTCCCGGTAGTCGCGCATGTAGCGGATGCGGATCGGGAAGCGGTTTCTTCCCTCCACCGACGTGGAGAGCATCTCGCCCCCCAGGGCGGTCTCGATCACGTCCTGGATGTCGCCCACGTTCACCCCGTAGCGGGCCGCGGCCTCCCGGTCGATGTCGATGTCGATGTAGTTGCCGCCGGTGACCCGCTCGGCCACCACGTCGGCCGCGCCGGGGACGGTCTTCAGGATTCCCTCCGCCTGGACCGCCAGGTCTTTCAGGACGTTCAGGTCGTTGCCGAAGATCTTCACCCCCAGGTCGGTCCGCACCCCGGTGGAGAGCATGTTGATCCGGTTGATGATCGGCTGGGTCCAGCCGTTTCGAACCCCGATCTGCTGGAGCTTGGCGTCCAGCTCGGAGACGATGTCGGCCTTGGTGACCCCGGCCCGCCACTTCTCCTTCGGCTTCAGGATGATGATCGACTCGAACATGGAGACCGGCGCCGGGTCGGTGGAGGTCTCGGCCCGTCCCACCTTGCCGAGGACGTGTTCCACCTCCGGAACGCTCTTGATGATCCTGTCCTGAACCTGGATCAGCCGCTTCGCCTCGGTGATGGAGATATTGGGGAGCGTCACCGGCATGTAGAGGAGAGAACCCTCATCCAGCGGGGGCATGAACTCGGAGCCGAGGGACATGAACATGGGGACGGCGATGGCCAGGGCCGCGATGTTGAGGGCGATGGTGGTCTTTTTCCACTTCAGCACCCACTTGATGACCGGCGAGTAGAGCCGGATGAAAAACATGGAGACCGGGTTGGCGCTTTCCGGCGGCATCTTCCCCCGCATGAAAAAGTACATGAGGACCGGCACGAGGGTTATGGCGATGAAGGCCGAGCCGACCATGGAAAAGGTCTTGGTGAAGGCAAGGGGGTGGAAGAGTTTCCCTTCCTGCCCCTCCAGGAGGAAGACCGGCACGAAGGAGAGGACGATGATGGCGAGTGAGAAGAAGATGGCGCGCCCCACCTGCTTGGCGCTGGCGATGATCACCTCCAGTCGCTTCTCCTTCCGCTCCTCCGGCGGCAGCTCGGAGAGGTGCCGGTAGCAGTTCTCCACCATGATGACCCCGGCGTCCACCAGCACGCCGATGGCGATGGCGATCCCCCCCAGGGACATGATGTTGGAGGTAACCCCCATCAGCTTCATGGTGATGAACGAGATCAGCACCGCGATGGGGAGCGTCAGCACGATCACCAGGGAGCTCTGGAAGTGGAGGAGGAAGGCGAGGATCACGAGGGAGACCACCACGGACTCTTCCACCAGGGCGTGCTTCAGGGTGTCAACGGCCCGCATGATGAGATCGGAGCGGTCGTAGGAGACCATGATCTTCACGCCGGGGGGAAGACCCTGTTCCAGTGCCTTGATCTTCTCCTTCACCCGGTGGATGACGTCGTGGGCGTTCTCGCCGTAGCGCATGACCACGATGCCGCCCACCGCTTCCCCCTCGCCGTTCATGTCGAGGAGCCCGCGGCGGATGGCGCCCCCCAGCTGCACGGTGCCGAGGTTCCTGACGTAGATCGGCGTGCCGCGCATGTCGGCGCCGACCACCACATCCTCCAGGTCTTTGGGGGACTTGATGTACCCCTTGCCCCGGATCAGGTACTCGGCGTCGGCCTGCTCCAGAAGCCGTCCCCCCACGTCCTTGTTAGAACGCTTCACCGCCTCCATGACCTGATCGACCTTGATGTTGTAGGCAAAGAGCCGGTGGGGGTCCAAGTCGATCTGGTACTCGCGGACGTACCCGCCGATGGAGGCCACCTCGGCCACGCCGGGAACGGTGTTCAGCTGGTAGCGGACGAACCAGTCCTGGAGGGTTCGGAGCTGCTCCAGATCGTACCCTTTTCCTTCCAGGGTGTACCAGAAGACGTGGCCGACGCCGGTGCCGTCGGGGCCAAGCGTCGGGCGGACGTTGGGCGGCAGGAGCGAGGCGGCGTAGTTGAGGCGTTCCAATACCCTCGTTCTCGCCCAGTAGATGTCGGCCTTGTCCTCGAAGATGACGTAGATCATGGAGAAGCCGAAGGCGCTCGATGCCCGGACGGCGCGCACCTGCGGGAGCCCCTGGAGGTTCACCGCCAGGGGGTAGGTCACCTGATCCTCCACCACCTGGGGCGAGCGTCCTGGGTATTCGGTGAAGACGATGACCTGGTTGTCGGAGAGGTCGGGGATGGCGTCCACCGGCGTCTTGTAGACCGCCCAGACCCCCCACGCGATGATCAGGGCGAAGATCATCAGGATGATCACGCGGTTGCGGGCGGAATATTCGATGATTCTTTCAATCATTGAGAACCTCCGGGACCGGGGACCGGGGACCGGTAAAAGCCCTTAAAAGCGCATTTACCGGTCCCCGGTCCCTGGTCCCCGAATTAATTACATTTTCATGTCATCCATGTTCAGGCCGTCTTTCTTGGGAGCCGCGGGGGCCCCATGTCCTTCGTGACCACCCGGCGCAGGGGCGGTGCCTTTTTCGTCCGGCTTCGCTGTCTCGATAAAATAAAGTCGTATACTGGCGGTTATGTAATATCAGTGGGTTATGAGACCGATTCTTAAGATTATAAAAAATAAAGTTGTATACTGGTTTTCGGTCTCCCGAAAAAGGCTTGAAAATAAAGTTGTATACTGGCCGTAATATTCTGGAATTATTATATATTCTTGCCGCCTCAGCCTGATTGGTGGACAGCTGAACATCGGCGTGCAATTTTGACCCGGCATCGGCGCTAGCTTGACCCACCCCAAAACGAGATATCAGCAGTTATAGAAAGTGGGGGGGGCAATTTCGACGCCGATGAGGGGCAAAATTCGACGCCGGTCAACACACTATTTGTAAGGAGAACTGCCATGCGCGATTTTTGTGATGCAGACCGGAAGAAAAAGAGCGGCAGGATCACGCTACCGGAAAACCCGAGTAATCTCTCCGAAGAAGTCCTGGTACAGCTGGAAAACGCCGTGAAAGCGGCCGTGAAAGACGGATACGTGAGTTGTCCGGCAGGCTGGAAGGTGGCCGGCAACGTGGGTGTTTCCCGCCTTGATGTGGGGGCGATGATCGACAAGCTCAGCATCCGCGTGACAGACTGCCAACTCGCCTGCTTCGCGGTGTCCAAGACTTCGCACCTGGGCTCGGCGACAGAACCGGTCAGCGAAGGGGTCGCCAGCCGCGTCGAGGCCCTAGAGGAAAAGGGGGAACTCACCTGCGTCAACGTCTTCGCCCTCGCCAGCGAACTGAACGTGAAGCCGATGTCCGTTGCGAACGCGGCTAATGTCAAGGGGTACAAGATTCGGCAGTGCCAGCTTGGCTGCTTCTAGCAACATTCGTCGGGGTCGAGGCTGACTCGCGAGTCTCTTGAAATGACCAACCACCGTACCAATTGCCACTCCCTGCTCACACTCTCCATTGGGACCATGCTTGCAACCCTAGGCAGTATCAGGTTTTTGGACGAACCGATTGCCGTGGCGGTCATGCGTATTCTCAGCTCGCACCGCGCCCTGCATAGTGCCACTGCCAACTTGCCGGATACCTTGCTGTACCTGGTCTGTATCGGCACGTCATCCATGTGGCTGGCCTACTTCTACCTGGCTCGGCGTCAAGGCAGTGACCGGCTTCTGAGCTTCCTGCGGCTCGCCGCCACGGCACTCCCTTTTTCCTACCCGATCAAGGCGTTTCTCCAGTTCGCCTTCGGCCGGACCAATACTCGGCTCTGGCTGCTCAACGGCATGCCGCTCCGATTCGATTGGTTTCATGGTTCAGGGATCGGTTGTTTCCCTTCCGGACATATGGCCGTTTTTGCCGCATTCGGAGCCGCTGTCTGGTACGAGTATCCATTTTATCGCCGATTTGTGGTCTCTGGACTTGTCCTGCTCGCGGCAGCGTTAATCGTTACGGATTACCACTTTTTGAGTGACGTGATCGCCGGTACCTATCTCGGTTTCCTGGTGACCGGCATCATACGGTGCCTGCTGAAACGGCGGATTCCCGTGCCGTGGGTTACGCAATAACACGATGATCCGCATCTTCCTCCAAGGTTGATAATCATCTGAAAGGCACCTCCTGGCATAACGAGGAGGTAAAGCTTCCTGATATGCTGTAAAGAGCCCAATCTTTACTAACAGGAGGTGCCCGATGAAACTGTACGCCGGAATCGATCTGCATTCAACCAACAGCTATCTGGCCATCATCGACGCTGATGGCAAACGCGTCTTCAAGGAGAAGCTGCCCGACAACCTCGCCACCATCACCGAACGGCTATCCTTGTACAGCGGCACGCTTGAAGGTACGGTGGTCGAATCTACCTATAATTGGTACTGGCTGGTCGACGGCCTGATGGCGGCAGGCTTTGCCGTACACCTGGCAAACCCAGCCGCCATCCAGAAGTACAGTGGGCTCAAACATGCCGACGACAAGCATGACGCCTTCTGGCTGGCCGAGACGCTGCGGCTCAACATTTTGCCGACGGGGTACATCTACCCCAAGGATGAGCGACCGATTCGCGATCTGCTCAGGAAGCGGAGCCACCTGGTCAGGTTGAGAACCTCACTGATGATCAGTCTCCAGAACATCATCAGCCGCAACTGCGGATTCAAGCTGAAACCTGATGACCTCAAATGCCTAAGTGACAATCGGGTTGCCCCACTACTGGAGGGCAATGAGGATCTGGCGAAGGCGGGGCAGGCAAGCAAAGAGGCCATCGACGCCCTGACTCGGCAGATCCGGACCATCGAGTCATTCATCGAAAAGCGGCTCAAACTCAAGGAGGCGTACCGGCATCTGCTGTCGATTCCCGGTATCGGGCGAATTCTGGGGTTGACCATCATGCTGGAAACCGGCCCCATCGAGCGCTTTGAAAACGTCGGCAATTACGCCTCATACTGCCGGGCGGTCTCGTCGAAATGGATCAGCAACGGCAAGGCAAAGGGCAAAGGCAGCAAGAAGAACGGCAACAAATATCTGTCTTGGGCATTTTCCGAGGCCGCCGAATTGGCCCGACGCTTCGGTGACCAGGCCAGGGCTTTTTACAACCGCAAGCTGAACAAGACTAACTTTATGATCGCCCACTCAGCCCTGGCCCACAAATTGGCGCGAGCGGCATACTACATCATGAGGGATCAGGTTCCGTTCCACCCGGAGAAAATATTCACATAAGAACTGGCTGGGGCGGGGACCCGGGATGTGGGTTGGCTAACAACCATAAAATTTGAAATACCCCCATGGACACGACCTGGAACCGAAGGTTTTCTGGTCCGCGGAGAGCGGAAGGGGATGCGGGTAGATGTTTCGCCCACGATCCTTGATCCTGATGGGTGACTGGTGCAGCTACGGCTGACATCGCAACAAGAACGAAATAGCGGCACAGGTAACGAGATCGGTGACCAACGTCTGACGGGCAGCCGGGTGGGAGAAGGGGCAGATCGAGAAACAGGTCGGCTTTGTCCGGCAACGATTCTTCAACCAACGCCGCAAATTTGCCGGCCTGGAGGAGCTGAACCAGTGGCTTGCCGACCAGTGCCGCACCTTGGCGGCAGGCCACAAGCATCCTGAGTTTCCCGACAGGACCGTGGCCGAGGTCTTTGCCGATGAGCAAGAGCACCTGGTGCGGGTCAAGGTACCGTTCGACAGCTACCGGGAGACCACGGCCAGGGTTTCCTTCACCTCCTTGGTCAACTTCGACCGCAACCGCTACAGCGTTCATGCCTCGGCCGTGGGAAAGACCATCGCAGTCAGGGCCTATGCCGACCGGCTCATCCTTGTGGCGGACGGCCAGACCGTTGGGGTCCATGTGCGGCAGTTCGGCAGGAACAAGACCCTCTTCGATCCCTGGCACTACCTGGAGGTACTGAAACGCAAGCCGGGAGCCCTCAGAAACGGCGCCCCCTTCAAGGACTGGGAACTGCCACTGCCGCTTAAAGAGGTCAGGGCGGCGCGGCTCAACCGCCATGACGGGGACAAGCAGTTTGTCGGCATCCTCTCCGCCGCTCTCACCCATGGGCTGGAGGCCGTGGTCGATGCCTGCGCCGAGGCGGTTGCCGCCAACACCATCAGCCGGGATGTGATCCTGAACATCCTCTCCCGTACCGGAGAGGAAACAACGTCTGAGCAGTGCGCAGCTCCATCGCATCTGCCGCCACTCAAGATGCCGCCTGTGGCCGACTGCCGCCGCTACGACCAACTGCTTGCCGGAGGTGCCCATGCTGCGTGAGCGGATCATCACGGCCATGGGGGCATTGAGCCTCTACGGCATGAGAAGCGTCATCGCCCCCTCGCATTGTATCCTTTTCGTAATACTCGTCATCGTCATTGACAGCCCAGAGGTCGCGGCTCCCCTTGCCGGTCAGGTTGGCCGCCGCCAGGAGGCCGGTCAGCATCGAGTGGTCCATGTTGTTGTAGCGGTGCATTCCGTTGCGACCAACCTGCTGGAGGTTTCCGAAACGCTCCAGGTATTCCCGGAGGGTGGTGAGCGTCTCCTCGAACCCTTCGTCGTAGACCGGATACGCCTTTGGCATGCGGACCACCACCCCCTCCACGACCTTCTCCCGCGGGGCTATGCCGAGGGCCGTAAGCTCCGCGGCGGCGAGTCCGACGAGGTCGCGGTCGGCCATAGTCCAAAGCCCGTCCCCCTCGAAGCAAAAGTACTCCATCCCCAGGCAGGACCTGGTCCGATCAGGAACCAGCTCCGCGCTCCAGTTGCCGAAGTTCTGAATGCGCCCAACCCGCACCGTTTCGTCATGGATGTAGAGCCAGTTGTCCGGGAAGAGCTCAGTTGCGTCTATGATGAGGGCCACCGTCAGGAAATCCCGGTATCTCAGGCGGCCCGCGGCGACTGCGATGTCGGAGGAGGGGGCCGGGTCGAGCGCGTGGAACAGCTGCCGCAGCGGCATCGACGAGATGACGTGGGAAATATCGAACGACTCCTCCCTCTCCCCCGAACGGACCACGATGCGGCGCACGCGCCCCCCTTCATGGACCACTCCCGTCACGCGGGTGAGCAGGCGGACCTCCCCTCCGCCAGCCACGATCCGCTCCCGCAGCGCGTCCCACATCATGCCGGGTCCCAGGCGCGGATAGTAGAAGTGGTCGGTGAGCGTCCTGATTTCCCCCCGCCAGACCGGAAAGAGCATGGAAAAGACCGCCGTCCGGAGCGACAGTCCCTTGATCCTCTGGGCCGCCCACCTGGCCCCGATCTCGCTGCAGGGGATACCCCAGACCTTTTCCGTGTAGGTCTTGAAAAACATCCGGTAGAGGCGCCTGCCGAAGCGGTTCGTGACCCAGTCGGCGAGACTCCGTTCGGGGCTTATAGGGAAGAGCCTGCCCCGGGCATAGCTTGCGAGGATCAGCAGGCTCGAGGTCAGGCCCAGGTTCCGGAGGGTGTTCAGGGGTTTCAGCGGATAGTCGAACAGGCGTTCCCGGTAGATGATGTGCGACAGACGGAGCCGCTCCAGGAGCTCGTCGCCGAGAAGCGACCGCCACAGGTCGAGGACGGACTTCTGTTTCGTGAAGAAGCGATGGCCGCCGATATCGAACCGGAATCCTTTGTGCTCGATGGTCTGGGCAAGGCCGCCGATCCGGCCGTCCTGCTCGAACACGATGACCGGCACGCCGCGACGGGTCAACTCGTAAGCGGCGGCGAGCCCCGCCGGTCCAGCGCCGATGACGGCGACGGGTGCTTTGCATGGTGGGTTTTCACGCTCGTTCATCATGACTCTTCCGGCCGTGACCGGCCATTCCCCGCAAACCCGCTCTTCGCTGCCAGGTTCCGCATCCCCCGCTTCAGGTGGACGGCGAGCGTTTCGCGAAGGAACGCAACCCGGTGCCGGGCAGTGAGCGAGACGTTGGTTGTGCAGGTATAACAGCAGGGCGACGAAACGACGCACGCGGCGACGGCGCCCTGCCGAGCGACGACCCGTTCCCATGCTGCTGCGATACCTTCGCGGCGCAGATCGGCCACCGGTGCATGCTCCAGGCAGACCGCCAGCTTTCCGTCCGCATGGAGGTCGAGATAGAGTCGGCCCGCGCCGCACGGCCCGACCGGCTTCCCCTGAAGGTAATCGGCGGCCAGCTCGTAGAACCCGCTGTACTCCCAGAGAGGTTCCCCCCGGCGCCGCAGATGCGCGAGCTCCCTGAAGACCTCCGCCATCCGCGCGCGCTGCTCGTCGCCGGGGGCGAGAGCGGGGGCGTCGGCGCTATGCTGACGCCCGGCGCCGAGGTTGACGGGGAAGACCGAGAGGTACATGCCGCGCGCGCGGGCGAAGTTGAGCATCGCGAATGTCTCTCCCCAGTTCTGCCCGCTCATGGTGAAGTTGACCTTCAGGGGGACGGGAAGGCGCGCATCCGAAAGCCGTCGGACGTTGGCCAGAACCGCGTCGAGGGAACGGCTCCCGCGCAGAACGGCATAGATGTCAGGGTTCAGCGAATCGATGCTGACCGCCAGCTGGACGATTCCCTCTGCCCGGCCGAGGGCCCGGACCACGTCATCCCGCCACACGGTCCCGTTGGTGGTGACGCTGTAGAGGAGGCCGAGCCGGTCAAGGAGGGCGAATATCCCCGGAAGGTCGTCCCTGAGAAACGGCTCGCCGCCCGAAATCTCGACGAGCAGGATGCCGAACCGTTTCAGGTCGGCGAAAATGCGCTCCAACTCGGGGATATCCAGCTCGTCGGCCGGACTCCGCCAGACGTTGCACATGGGGCAGCGCTCGTTGCAGCGGTTCGAGACGTTGAAGCTCAGAAAAGTCGGCTTACAACGCTTCATCCGCCAAAGAACGCGTAAATACACTGCCATTTTTCCATTATCCAGCAATTCTAAACCTTCCTCTGGTAATTTTACGGCATGAGACAGAAGCCCTTGTCTCTCCACCATGCCCTTCGTTACCGTTGCGGGTTCTCGTCATGGGAATACTTCTCCATCAAATATTCACGCACATACGGAATACTAAACCCCTTGCCGATCACCAAGACGTACTGCGGCACCGCAAGCACTACAACCACCGCCAGGTAAACGGCGACAATCCTGCGCCGCGCCGAAATGTTCCGCAGAATGTCCCATACGAACCAAGCGACCGCCATGAGCGCATAGGGGAGCACGGCGAGGGCGGTGTTCACCCAAATGGGGCGATGAACGGCCGCCAGCGGCAGATAGGAAAGGAGAAAGAGTGCCGACAGATAACAGAGCCCTTCGTCACGTTCCCGGATGCCGCGGTACGCCGCACGACCGACGGCGGGAAGGACCAGCAGCCAGACCAGGGGATTGGTTACCACCAGGAGGATAACGGCATTTTCTTCAAATGTCGGCACATGCCGCGCTTCTCCCTCCTCTTGCTTGTTGAAGAAGATATCCTGATAGGTGACGGGGAGGATAAACCACTCATACGCCTTATGGTCTCCCACGATCGTCTTCTGGTAGCCGGTGTGCAGTTTTGTCTCCCGATACATGGCCTTCTGAAGGGCAGGCCACTCGGCCACGGAATAACCCCGGCCGAACCAGGGGAAGAAGGTGATCAGATAGATCGTCACGGGCAGGATGACCAGGGAGGCGAAGAGGAACAGCATCTTCCCGGCAAAGGATGCACGGTTCGCCCGGCCACTTCTAAGCACATGGACGAGCAGCATGCCCGTGGGAATGATCTGGAAGAGCGCGCTCCACTTGGACGCCAAGCCGAAACCGAACAGGACTCCCGCTACGATCAGCCACAAGGGGTTTCGGCTGTCAGTGAATCGGTAGGCACACAAGATGGCAGCCAAGGGGAAAAACGCCAGGTAAATATCGTTGATCGCCTGTCGGGAAAAATCTATGGCAAGGGGGTCCAGCGCCCAAAATAACGCCGCGATCAGAGCGATCGTGCCGTTGCGGAAGATCCGCCGGCCAACCAAGGCCATGAGCGGAACGGTGAGGGTCCCGAAGAGGAAACTCCACCCCTTGATCCCCCAGACCCCGCTGCCGAGCAGTTTCATCGACCAATAGACAATGATGTTGCGCAGTTCGGGATGGTTCCACATGGTTGGCCCCAGTTGGCCTGATTCCTTGTAGTTGATCGCCGTGATGGCCACCCAAAAGTCATCCAAAGCGACCGGCTGCGATGGAAGCAGAAATATCCGCAGGATGAATCCCAGGAATGTGATCAGCAGGGTAAGCTGCACGAAACGTTTTTCGTTCACGGTAGTACTCGCCCTTGCATCCTCATCAGCCCGGCGAACCGCTCCAGCTTCGTCCGTTCCGTTGCCGAGACTGATGTGTCCCCGGTCTGGCTGCACAGGATGACGCAGTCGGTAGTCAGGCCGGACTGCATCAGTTGCCGAAGGAGGATTTCCGGCTCATCTGCCCGAAAATAGTCCGCATTCACATAGAGCAGCACTGGCTCCCGGCCGGCGCGGAAATGCTCCGCCGTAGTGAAGGTGCGGGGAAAGCCGTGGTGGGTCATGAAAATTTCCCCGTCTCGGAATTTCACGTTCCTTGCCTGCGGCGCCTGTACCGCAAGCTGCGAAAAACCGGTTTTGCCAAGCACCGCGGTAATCTGCCGCGCAATGCCGCTCAGATCGGCGAAATAGAGAATATTATCCGCCGACAGATACTCCCGCTCTTGCTTCTCGGCAAGGTTATAGAGTTTCAGGGGGTACTGCCGGTACAGGGGAGCTTCAAAATATTGGGACGGGTCGATCCGTTTCCACTGTTCCCCGATAAAGACGACGGTCCTCCCTTTATACCCCCGTTGTTTCCAGAGGCGAAAGGCTTCCTGAGGCGTTGCCGTCAGGGCAATTTCCACCCGGGGATCGCCCAACGCCCCCGCCGTACCGAAGATCCGGGCGCTTCGGCCGTGGCGGTCAAGTCCACCGACGACAACTACCGCCAGCAGCACGATAACGGCAGAATAATAAAAGGGGGTGCGTCCGTTCATCATGCCCTACCGGTGCGCCACCGGCGGAGAAGACACCGCGTGCCTGTCTCCATCAAACCGGCGCGGCTCCACTGCCTGTCTCGGCTTTTCCTCGGAACCGGTTGTTATCTCGATGAGCAGCCATCGGCCGTTCTGATTCTCCAGGGTGTACTCCATGAGGTGAGCCACATCCCTGGCTTCCTCTCTCTTTGCTCCCGTCGAGATGTCGTTATAGGCAAAGTCCCACAGCTCACGGGTCTTCACTACGGCCCTGCCGGCCTTGGGGAATGAGACATCAGTAAAATTCATCTTTGTCAGGCGGGAGGTCATCCTGACCCCACCTTCGCCGATGGCCGCCATGTGATAATACGCCTTCTCCGCCAGCCTGACCGAGGCAACCTCCTGCAGAGGGTTCATGTTCATGCGCTCGTAGCCGTACACGAGGAGTTGATTATAGCGAACGATGACGTTCTTCACCGCGTCTTCCGGCGTTTTGCCGGTAAACTCGACATTTGGGGGAGGAATATCCGCCGGCCGTGAACTCACAGGCTCCTTTGCTTCCTCGCTGCAGGCTCCGAGCATCAGGCACAGCATCAGGATGGCGAGAATTCGTCCTTTCATTTAAAATACTCCGCGTGGATCGAGGATTCGATAAGAGGTGTGTAAAAGAGCGATAGAAGTACCAGCGCAAAGCAGAGCACGAACAGCCAGGCGGCCCGCTCCCCCTGCCAGCCGAAGAAACGCCGCAGGTGGAGGTAAATGCCGAACAGGACCCAGGTAATGAGCGACCAGGTCTGCACCGGGTCCCAGTTCCAGAAGATGTTCCAGGACTGGTAGGCCCAGATGGAGCCCGCCAGCATCCCGATGGCCCAGAAGGTAAAGCCGAAGCCGGCGAAACGGTAGGCATAGAGGTCGATGACCGGCAGTTCCGGGAGGGAAGTGAAACGCTTAAGCCTGTTCCTGCGCTTCAGCAGGTAGAAAAGCGAAAAGGCAAAGGCAATAACCAGGGCAGAGAAGGCGATGTAGTAGAAGAGGATGTGGAACACCAGCCAGATGCCCCTGAAGGTAGGAGGGAGCCGCTTGATTTCCGGACGGAAGAAGAGGCCGGCGGCAATCATGATGACCGATGCCGGATAGACCACGATACTCGCCGACTTGGCGCGCGGATAAAACCAGGCGAACACGAGATACGTGGCGACCAGGAGCCAGGCGTATGCGGAAAGCACCTCGAAGCGGTCAATGTACGGCCCATGGCCGACGATCCGCCACCAGACGAGCAGCCCGATGCCGTGCAGCAGAAGGCCTGGGAAAACGGTTACATCCCCGCACCGCTGCGCTTTCTCATTCTGGAAGAACGCGCCATAGACCACCATGATGGTCGCGACAACGTAAAAGAGGACGCCACCCCAGTGGAGTCCCGTAACCAGCGCAAACGAACTGTTCATCTCTTCTCCTCGCCTTTGCAGAGGGCCAGTATCCTGTCCCCTTCCTCCCGGTAAAATTCGGGAAATCTCGTCGCCCGCCAACTGACAGTGTACCCCGCTTCAGTACGCCGTAACACTACTTCGCGCGGCACGATGAAAAATGCCAGCACCCCACCACACAACAACAGGGCAAAGCCTGTAAAGATGCCCGCCGTCCCCCTGCTCCCCTCGAACAGAATATCGGTCCACCAGTTGATGCCCGCCAGTCTCACCGTATAGGGCCCCAACGGGACAGCTTGGTCATTCGACAGCGAGGTTTCCGCCACGAACTGTTCGCCGTCGTACAACCGCAGGATCAGTTGCGGGGTGTCCGGCATGATCCGGCTTTTATCGGCATTGGCATAGTACTTTGCCTTGAGTATGTACCGCCCCTCATCCAGCGGGAAGGTGCCGTAGCTTGCCCTGTCCCGACGCGGGGGCATCGGCAGATGGAGCACCTTGTCGAAGCCTCCGGACGGCCCGCCCCTGAATTTGAGCAGAAAAGCGTTGCCGAAGGCGCTCTGCTGGTAGACGATGAGACCGCGATAGGGCTTTTTATGGCTGAGGGCCACTTGTATATCTCGCGGCGCATTGTGCCTGTCAAAAAAAACCAGGTTCGATGTCAACGCCTTGAGCTGGTCCTCTTCCCAGAACTCCGGCTCCAACCGAACCAGGGCAATAGCCGCGGGAAGAGGCAGCGACCGCCCCAGGAGCCCGCGCCGCTCGGCGTACCCTCCCTCCTTCAGGACAATCCGCTCACCCGCAACAGCCCGCACGATGACCCGGTGCTCGGTCAAAACATAGATGAGGACACAGAGGACGGTGAGCGTCATCCCGAAATGGAGGAGGAAACTCCCCCAGTGGCCAACGGATGCCTTGACATAACGGGTACCCCCGGGTCCGTCAGCGAAACGTCGATACCCTTCCCTTCCGAGCAGTTTCTGGACCTGTTCCGCCGACAGGACACAAGGGCCCCCCACCACTCCCCCCCCAAAAGGCAGCTGGAACATCCTCGCACGGGAAATCCTGAACTGCTCGACGGTAGAGAAAAGCAGGGAGATTACGAACAGGGCCGAAAGCGCAACAAACCACCAGGTGGAAAAGACGTGGTGCAGCCCCAGGACGTTCACCAGGAACGAACGGGATGCCTCAGCCACAGGCTGCCCCATGCCACCGCCGGGCTGAAGGGCACCGGACTGGGGGACGATATTGGCAACCGTCAGGCTGGCCGCGAAAAGCAGGAGCAGGGCCATCACGGTGAAGCGGGCGGTGAAAAAGGTTTTGATGCTTTTCAGCATGTCAGCAGGCATCTATGCCGCCATCCTGTCAAAATAGCGTCGGGCTGGCATCATTCGTCGTTGACCGCCCGGTTCTTCATCATCAACTCCTCAATCTTTGCCGGAATCCTGCCGAGTGTTCCGGCCCCCAGTTTCTTGACGATGAAGGAACTGGACATGATGAGCCGCATGGCCCGCATGAGATAGTCGCGCTTGAAATCATCCTTGAGCCCGATCACCTCTGTCAGCTTCCGCATGTAGAACTTGCGGTAGCAGTCGACAATGGCCACGTCCACATGGAGAAGGCTCATCCGCTTCGGCTCGATGACCGGGTCGATCAGATTGTACCTGGCATAGTCATGCACCCTGATGTACGGCTTCACTTCGTCGTAGAGGTCGGCGTAGGGCCACGGGGTGATGGCGAGGAAATGGGCGTTGTCGGGGTTATAGTACTGGGCGAGCTTCAGGGTCCGCTCGATGCTCTTCTTCGTATCATGGGGAAAGCCGAGGACGAAGGAGGTCTCGGTGATGATCCCGTGTTCGTGGATGAGATCGAGGGCCAGCTTGGATTGGTCGGCGTCGATGTCCTTTTTGATCAGGTCAAGGGTTTCCTGGTCGGTGGCCTCGATGCCGAGGTAGATGTGGACCACGCCGGCCTTGCGGTACTTCCGGAGGATGTCCCGGTCCCGGACGATGTCGGGGGCCCGGGTCTCCATGAGGAGATAGATGGGGAGATCCTTGGCGATGACGGCGTCGAGGAAGTTTTCCCATCGCTCCCGGTCGCTGGTCGGGTATTCGTCGGCGATGAGGAAGACGTTGACACCGTACGTCGTGTAAAGGTGTTCGATCTCATCGGCAACTTTAAGCGGATCCCGCGCCCGCCATGATTTCTGCCAGAATTTCTGCTGGGAGCAGAAGATGCAGTCGTGGGAGCACCCCCGGGAGGTGCTGACGGCGCCGAGTCGGGAGTTGGGGATGACGAAGTATTTGTAGTCCGGCCAGTCAAGGAGATCCCAGGCGGCCGGCAGGTCGTCGAGGTTGTTATGGAAGCAGCGGGAGGGGGTGACGACGGTTTTGCCTCCACGCTGGAAGGCAAGACCTGGGACGGCGGCCGGATCGGTGCCCCGGTCGATGGCCGTGAGGAGTTCCCGCAGGGTTGACTCCCCCTCGCCACGGACGATGAAATCGACGGCGCCGGTGGTCCGGAAGACCTCCTCGTAACAGAAGGTGGGATGGACACCACCGAGAATGGTGACGGTGTGCGGGTTGACCCGCTTGGCCAGTTCAAGGGTCTTGACGGCGTCGTTGATGGTGGAGGTGATGGCCGCGGTAGCAACGATGTCGGCTCCGGCAGCCCGGAAGCGCCGCTCCATCTCGGGATAACCGTGGAACTTGGTCATGGCATCGTAGATGGATGCCGTAAATCCTGCCTGCCGGGCCGCTCCCGCCAGATAGACGAAGTTGAGGGGTATCCACCGTCCGGCAACCTCCACCACCCCACAGTGGTACGGTGGGGTGACGAAGAGAATGGTTTTATCCTGTTCAATCTTGAGAGAGTTCATTTTTCACTTTCTGCTATGTTCTCTTGTTCACCGTCAGCCTTACCGCCTTCGACTTCAGCTTCCGCCATCCCCAAACACCCGCGATCACGAGGAAAACCATGAGGATGTGCTTGACGATAAGCGCCGGCACCTGCCCCTTGCCGGCGGCGTTGGCCCATTCGAAGCGGGTGTAAAAGATGGTGCGGGGGATGCCGCCGATGACGATCCAGGCCAGGGCACAGCGGGCGAAGGTGACCATCTTCCGGTAGGTCTTCAGGAAGAACTCCGCCGCGCCGGGACCGACACAGTCATCCTGCACCCGATAAACGGCGTAGAGCACGAAGGCACTGGAGGCGAGCAACGCCGTGGCCACGTCGTGGAAGTAGTTGTTCATCATAATGAGGATGCCGAGGGTCGGCGAAATAGCCATGATATCTCCACAACCATCCGGAATCAGAACGTCTTCGCCGTAATACCAGATTTGTACCAAGCTGTCACATCAAACATCATGCCATAGCGGAGTACGCACAAAAAATCGGGCACGGCGAATCACTCGTCGTGCCCAAAGCCGACATCAGCCGGCTTTCAGTCGGAGAGGGCAGCCCTACCAGGTATCGCTGCCGCCACTATGAAAGCAGCCGGAGGCGCTAAAGGTGGTCCCCCCGTTGTAGGCTTTTATGACCTGCCGCGTCTGGCCGGACACATCGCCGCCGTTGCCGTTCGGCAGATAGCGGGCCGGGGTGTTGTCGGTCCGGATGAGCCGCTTGACCTTGCCGCCGTGGGGTACCCGGATGTGGCAGGAAACACACGCAATCATAATGCCGCTAGAATAACCACTGTGCTGGCTGTTTATTCTGCTGTGCATGGTATTGCTGGAGGTGGACACCTTATGACAGTTCATACAGAAGAGGCCATCATCGGTTCCGCTGGCAATGTTATTAAGCTTGTACGTCGTACCAGTGCTCCCGCCGTTCTGGGAGGCCGAGGTAAAAGGCCACGCCTTGTTGGTACCGTTGAGCATCCACTTGACCGTAGAGCCGTGGGGGCCCTTGGAGACTATGGAGTCGGAGGCATGGCAGTCAGAGCAGGTCATTATCTGGGTTCCTACGGCAGTCCATCCCGTCTGCATAATCGTGCTTGAAAGAGCCCCTGAGCTGTTCGGATAGTTATTGAGCGATGCCACAACCGGATGACCCGACTTATTGTAGCGGTTGAATTCCAGGCCGAGGTCGGTCCAGGCAAGCGCACCAGACCCACCCCAGCTGGCGTAATTGGTGTTGGCGCCGGAGTGACACTTGAAGCAGATCTGGTATTCCGCCGTAGCCGTTCCCAAAGAATAGCCCGTTGGCGCCGTCCAGTTGGTCGTCCCATACGTGGGAATGGCTCCGGCGACCCCGCGCAGCACCGACGCCAGGGTGGCGTTGCCCGGCGTGTGGGTACCGGCCTTCGCCGCGTGGGGGTTGTGGCAGTCGACGCACTCCACATGCTTGTTGGCGCTGATATAGGCCTGGGTCTCATCGGTTGGGGACGGCCGGTGAATACCGACATATTGGGTGACGTTGTGGCCGTAGCCCGAGGTGCCCGGGTCGGCGTAGCTGAACTCCACGGCGCCGGGGAGGGTCAGGTTGCTCGGCGCGCCTCCGCCGAAGTAGTAGGAGGCGGTGTAGGAGGAGTAGGAATAAGAAGCGGTGGTCTCCAGCGCCAGGTCGACGACGATCTTCTCCCCGGCGTTCAAGGTGATCGCCCCGAGATCGACCGCGATCTGCCGGTTGGCGCCGGGGGCGCTGGCGGTCGACAGCTCGGTGGCGTAGGTTCCCTTGTTGATGATCGTCGCCCCCAGGGCATCGCCGCTGGTCCACTTGTAGACCATGTAGCGGATCCGGGCGTTCTGGCTCGTGCTGCTCTCGCGACTGTAGATGTTGATGACCCACGACCCGGCGGGAACCGTGACCGTGGTCGCGACGGCAGGGGAGACGAACTTCACCATCTCCCAGTACTTGGTGCCCGACTGGTTCGTGGTCTGGCTCTTGGTCTCGTACGAGGTCGTCGTGGACCACGGGGACATGGAGCGGATGATGTACGTTCCACCCGCGAAGGGGTCCCCGAGGTCGCCGTCGTTTGCCGGCGTATCGGGTGTCGGAGCCGCCGGGGTCTCCACGGACGACGGCTTGAAGAAGAGCTTGCTGGTGATGCTCGTGGCGCTCGGCAGACGGTAGTTCTTGTTGGCAGTGAAGAGATCCTCCGCGGCGGCGCTCATGGAGGCGACACCGTAGTAGTCCTTGCCGGCGGTTTTCTTCGGTGGTCCGCCGCCCGGATCCTGGTCGGTGATCTTGCTGTGGCAGCGGTAGCAGATCTGCTCCTCGGCCGTCTCGCCGCCGGCGGCACCCAACGAGCCCTGAAGCCGCCGGATGCCGCTGTTGTGGTTGCCGAACTGGTAGGCGGAAGTAGCGTTCATGAAGACGGATATCTCGCCCTGGAGGGCATTATGGCACTTGGAGCAGTTGCCGTTGACGACACTGCCGTCGCTCATGAACTTGGCCGGCACACCGTACTCGTGGCCGGAGCTTGAGTAGTTGGCCAGTGTAATCGTCGGTGTCACGGTCACGCCGGTATCATTGCGACGCATGGTCGTGTCCTTGGTCTTGGCATTGGTGTGGCAGCTGATGCAGATGCCGCCGGAGCCGGTCGACTGAAAGTCGGTGTTTGTGTAGCCGGATGCCGTTGTTGGAGAGGTGCCGATGTCAGTCCGCAGGTTGTAGGCCCTGCCCGATGAACTACCGTTGATGTCCGGACTGAAGATGTTGTGGTCCACGTGGCACATGGTGCAGCGGCGGTTGATCATGTTGGTGCCGCCGGTGGTGGCGTTGCCATTCGGCGCCGAGGTCGGGTAGCCCGTCGAGTAGTTGCGCATGGCATGATGGAACGTGTCGGTTTCCTGCATGTTCATGCTGTGGCAGTCGATGCACTTGTAAGCGCTGTTCCATGCGACAGAGGCGGCCGCCCTCGTTTCCGGGAGACCGGTGGCGGAGTCGAGGCCAATCGGGTGGCAGGAGACGTTGGAGCAGGTGCTGCCGCCCGCGTTATAAGTATACGCGACCGTAACCTTCGTGGAGTTCATGGTGTTGTCGCCGTCGCGGAAGGAGGAGCTGAAGACGCCGAACCGGACGGAAGAGACATCGTACGCCTTGTTCACGTGCTTGGTCGCGTCGGTGATGGTGGTGCTCGTCGTCGTGGCGGCATGGCAGTTGTTACACTGCATGTAGGTACCGGTGAGGGAGCCGACCTTCGTGTGCTTGTCGTGGGCGTTCCCCTTGGGCGAACCCGTGGCGTAGAGCGGCGCGGCCTTGCGGAAGTCGGATCCGTAGGTGCCGTTGCCGTGGCAGGCGTTGCAGGCCAGCGGGCCGGCGGTGCCCCAGTTGACGGTGGTGTTGGCCGTGATCGTGCCGCTCGCCACCGCGGTGCCGTCAGAGTGGCAGTAGGTGTTGGCGCAAGTGCCGACCGGCGAGCCGGGGATCTTGGATTTCGGGGTGGATCCGGCATAGGTGGCGGCATTATTGACCCAGGCGCTGAACTGGACGTCCACCAACCGGTTGACGTGGTTTGCGCGGTTGGCGATGGTCCGGCTGTTGGAGGCGGTGGCGCTGTGGCACAATGCGCAGTCGAAACCGTAGCTTTGCACGTGCATGGTGTGGGAATAAGTCGCCATCTTGTTGATGGCGCCGTTGTCGCCGTTGTGGCAGCCGGTGCAGGTGGTATCAAGCGATCCTCCCCAGGTGGCGACGATGTTCGACGCGACCGGAGTCGTCGAAGTCCCTTGGCTGTGGCAATAGGTATTGGCGCATGAGGCATAGGCACTGCCAGGATTCTTGGACATGGGAGACGCAATACCGTTATAAGTGCCATTCACGGCAGTGGTACTGTTGTTGAAGGCTATATTGACGGCCTTGTTGACGTGCTTCGTCTTGTCGGTGATGGTAGCGCCATCGGTGGTGGTCGCGGCATGACACTTGCGGCAGCTCAGGTTGTAGGTGGAGCCGCTGATATGCGTGCCATGGGTGCCGGTGGCGATTGCGCTGCCGCTGGCTGTCGTATAGCCGTGGCATGTCTTGCAACGGGTATTGGTGGCTGAATTGGTCACGGTGGCCCATGAAACAGCAGCACCTGTCCCGCCTGCACCGTTAGAATGGCAATAGGTCTGGTTACAGACCGTATTGCCGTTTGACCAGGCAAAACCGTTGTCAGCCGTCCCGGCCGTGCCGGTGTAGGTGTAGGCAGGCTTTTTCCCCGGTGAGGTGTATCCGAAGAAGACCTGGGCGCGGTAGGGATTGCTGGCGTAGCCGCTGACGTGGGTTGCCGATGCCGGATTGTGGCAGGAGGCGCAGCCGAAGCGGTACGTGGTCGTGCTGCCGCTCAGGTTGCCAGTGGAATAGTTGGTGTATTTTGAAGGGAGTGTGGTTGTGTCTTCCACATGCAGTGTGTGGGCGCTTACTCCGGTGCCCCAGTTGTTTACCCCTCCGCCGCCACTGGTGCCGTCATTGGCGCTGTGACAGGAGTTGCAGTAGGCGGTTCCCCCCCAGGCCAGCGATGCGCCGGCGCCGTGGCAGTAGGTAGATGAGCATTTCTTCAGGGCGCCATCGTAGGTGCCTGCTGCACTGTTGCCGCTCAGATTGAAGAAGACATTGCGCCCCCCGTTGGTGTGATAGCTAGGGGTGGTCGGCCGGATACTCGTGTTGTTCTTGGTGGTCTTCTCGTGGCACTCGTTGCAGGCGATGGCGCTGCTCGTGACGTGTTTCGGGTGGCTGTTGGAGGTGGCGGAGCCGACCGCTCCGGCATTGGTGTAATCGGGCATGCCGTTGCTGGTGGAGCGGCCATGGCACGAGTTGCACGAAAGGCTTCCCGTCCACCCCTGGCGGACATAGACGCTCCCGCCGTAGACACCGGGGAGATTCCCGGCGGCAACGCTCGTGTTGCCGGTGGAGTGGCAGTAAAGGTTGCGGCAGGTGGTTATGGCCGAGGAGTAGGTGCCAAACGGGTTGGTCGGGGCGAACTTCACGTCCCGCACCTTGTTCACGTGGCTCGTCAGGTTGGTGAAGGTCGGAGCGATCGTGGAATTGGCTGTCACTTGAACCTTGCCACTGTGGCATTCGGCGCAGGCGAAGCGGTACGGACTAGCGCTCCCCACGTGCTTCGCGTGCGGGGTGGAGGCTGGCGGGGCGGCGGCAGTGACGCCGTGACAGGTGCCGCAGGCACCGCTGGTGGCGTTCCCCCAGGTGGGGGTGGCGTAGGTCGTTGGGGTCGCCTTCCCGTCCGAGTGGCAATAGACGTTTGAGCATGTGCTGTAACCGGTGCCAGGGGTGAGGCTTGCGGCGTTGTAGGTGGCGGTGGCGCCGTAGTAGTCGGGAATACCGACGTTGATCTCGTAGTTGGCGTGCTTGGATGGCATCAGGTTATGGCATACTGTTGAGCTGCAGGCGTTCGGCGCGTAGCCGGTGAGTGTGTAGGAATGGCACGCGGCGCACTTGCGCTCCGCGCTGACATTGCCCGTCCCCAGGTCGAACGTGAGATGCCGGGTGTGACTACCGGTGGTCAGGGGGGTGGCTGTTCCAAGGCCGAAGCCGGAGGCGTCATGCTTCGTCTGGATGCCGTGGCAAGTGCCACATTGGCCGGTACTCCCAGTCCCCCAGGTGGGACTCTGGTAAGTGGGCGGCCATGTCCCGCCGTCTCCTTGGCCGCTGGAGTGGCAATAGACAGTCGTGCACTGGCCGACTGCGGAACCGGGGGCTTTCGTCGACGGTGAGGCGGGTTTGGCGAGCTGTGTATTGTAATAACCGGCGGCGGCAGAGGAGGTGTTGTTAAAGGCGACCGTCACCTGCTTGTCCACATGGTTGACGGTGCTGACTATCGTCATGCTGCTGTTGGTGGTGGCGGCATGGCACTTGACGCATTTGATTTGGGTGTAGCCGAGAGTCATGCCGTCGACGTGCCCCCGGTGGCTGCCGCTTATGATGACGTCGCCGGACACTTTGTCCGCCTTGTGGCACCCCTTGCAGGTGAGGGAACCGCCCCAGGAGGCACTGTTGTTGGGAAGGTCGAAGCTGCTCGCCTTGTTCCCCGGGCTGTGGCAGTAGAGGTTCTTGCAGGTGCCGTTGCGGGGCGGGCTCTGGCTCGGAAGGTAATTGGGGTAGTTTGTATTGCCGGTGTAGCGGCCAAAGCCGCTGTTGGGCGCGGAGGTGAAGGCGACGACAAGGGCTCGGTTGCCGGCGCTCGTGGCATGGGTGAAGGGCTTCGCCTCGGTGGTGTGATCGGGATGGCACTTGGCGCAGGAACTGGTGGTAAGGCCATAGTAGTCGCCGTGTTTCTTGCCGCTTCCCGATGGGGCGGGATGGCTCCCGTCGGCCGGCGCTGCGCCGTGGCACGTGCTGCACGTGGTCAGGGCGGGGTCAGCTCCCCAGGTGGGGGTGGCGGCCTCAAAATGGCAGTTGACGGTGGAGCAGGTGCCGAGGGTAGGCGTGGCACTCTGGGCGAAGGAGGTGCCGCGGCTGTAGGTGCCGGTGGCGGGTGAACTGTTGATGTTTGTGGCAATAGAGACCTGACCGTTGCGGTGGGCGTTTGTATAGGACGCAGCCCCTGCACCGTGGCAAACCTCACACGTTCCTGGTGTGGCTCCGCTCCCCATGTGGGTCCGGTGGTTCCCCTTGAACGCACCGGTAGAGATGTTGCGGTAGGCAGCATCATCGGGGCGATAGTCCCCGGTCGCATGGGTCCCGTGGCAATCGTAGCACTGAATGGCAGCGTCGGACAGTCCTGCAAGAAAAAGGACCGTAATCGAAGCGACCAAGAGAAATACCGAAATCTTCCTCGAACGTCTTCCCGCCATAAGCGCTAACATCGCATGCTCTCCGCTAAATAGCCCAATTGTATGATTGTTATGGGCAGAAAAGGACATTTTTGTGAACAAGTTCAAAAAAACGCCGTCATTTAACCATAGAAACCACTTCAGGCCACCGACACAAATGGCATGGAAATTGAGCGTACAACGATTGTTGCACACCATACTGGTAAGAAAAATGAGTGGTCTTTTTTGATCAATGCAATAAACATGCTAGCACCAAGGTTAGGCGTCTTTTTCCTTCAGGTAGGCATCCTTGCAGTGTTCTGAGCAGAAATAGAGCGCGCGGCCGTGCAGTTCGATCCTGCACGGGGCGGCGGTCGCCGAGATCGGCATGCCGCAGACCAGGTCCACGACGATATAGTCTTTCTGATAGAGGGGATGGGTTTCCAGCCGCAGGTAGGTATCGACGAATTCGAGGATCTTTGCTTCCACCCACCGGCCAACCGCTTCATCGGAACCTTCAAGCGGAAGGGTCGTCTCATCGTTCCGTTTGTACTCCATCAGGGTGGGAAGTATGTCCAGAGTGGAACGGACCGTCACCCCTTCGTCCGTCTCCCCGGGAAACAGGCCGATGTCGAGGGTGACTGAAGCCGGGAAGCGCGGTGTGTGGGAAAACTCGCAGGAGCAGTGGAAATCGGTGCCGGAATGCCGGTCGGAAACGACCGCGTTGTCGAATTGACGGGACAATTCCACCATCTTGGGATGGACTATGGATTCCAGGAGGCGATGGGCGGCAGTGGCAAACCGCTCACGTTGATCCAGCATCTCCTTCATCGTGCTGTCGATCTGCTGCTGTCTCTCTGCAAGTTCGTCCCGGTGCCTGTCGAGGCGCTTGCGAATCTTCTCAGATAGTTGTTCGGTCTCTGCCATGATGTCCCTCCCTGGCCCGATAACCGCAAGGCCGTTTCAGTCCCGAAACTTGGCGTGGCACTCGCTGCACTTCCCTTCGGCCTTCTTGAAGGCAGCATTGGCGCCAGCAAGATCACCTTTTTTCGCCAAGGCCGCCGTTGCTGTTACCTCCGAACTGAAGGCATCGGCGATTTTTTTGAATGTGTCGATCTTTTTCAGGTTCTTGTGGGGCTTCGCTTTCTTCAGGTCAGGAATGGTTGCAGCAATTTTCCCCGCCTCCGCCTCGACTGTCGTGGCATCCCCTCTCTCAAGCGCACTGTTGATCTTCGCCTGAACCTGTGCATACAATGGGCATCATCTTGTGGAGTTTGCTCATCCGGGCATCGTGGTGTTTCTCTCCGTGCTTCTCACCCTCATGGGCGAAGGCGCTTCCCTGAAGCAGCACAAGAATGCAGCCCGCCAGCATTATTGCTTTCATCGTTTTCGTCCTCTTCTGAATCGTATCAGTGCTCCTGCACTTCGAGTGAAAATTCCCCGGTTCCGTCAGCAGAACGGCCCAACTTGTCGGTTACCTTCCAGCGGACCTTTACCGGCAGTCCAGCTTTGAACTTGGACGGATCCTTCGGCTTCAGAACCGCCGCCATGTCGAAGACCGAATGATAAACGTCGCCCTCAAACCGATTATTGTCTGCACCGGTTATGCTCAACTCCTTAATCTCCAACGGCCGGTCGAAGAAGATATTCACCTCTTCAACCTCCTTTGCCCCCTTCTCCTTCATGGCAGTGACGCTCAGAAGGCGAGGGGGAGAGGGTGGGAGAACGGTGCTTTCCTCCGGTTTCAGCGGCTGGCGTTCCAGACCTCCATGGCCGAGGAACTTCGCAACGTCTTTGCCGTCAGCGGCGCCGCTTTCTTTCCCTTCGATCTGCATCCGCACCTCCCTAACTCCGCTGAACTGGGAAAGGGTGAGGGCAACCGCATTGAGAAGGGCCTTTTCAACCGAGGCATCGGCCTTTGTATCAAGGATTTCCCTGCTGAAGTTCACGGTTATCACGCCATCCCGTTCAGCAAGACCGAGGATGCGCGTCCCGGGAGCAAATGGCTGGAGGAATTCGCCCTTGTAGCTCCCCACATCCATGCCGCCAAGCAGACGCTCTGTCGCCACTTTCTTCAAGGAGTTCTGGTCGAAGGTGAAGAACGGAAACGGAACCACTCTGCCAGGTTCCGTGGCTGAGGGGAAGTAAATGACGAAGGCGTAACAGGTACCCTTGTCGGTTGTGGGAGCGGGGCCGAAATACTTTTCATAGGCCGCCGTGGCCGAAACGCGGACCTGTTTTGTCGGAGAAGCTTTTTGCTCCTTCGTACAAGAGGTTATGGCAATGAGCACAAGCACTGCCACTACCAACAAGCGAAACGTTCTCATAAAACACTCCCGATGAAAAAGGGGCGACCGGATAACCGGGTCACCCCTGGTGTTGACTTACTCGTCGATCCTCCTTACTTCACTACGTACCAGAACTTCGAGCTTCTCACTTTGCCGTCGGCCAGCTTGAACTTGGCCATGACGCCATATTCCCCTTTTTTTGAAAGGTCGAAATCGGCGCCGAAGTGTCCCTGCATCGCCATCAGGTCCTTGACCTGCTCGGACTTGTCGGGGCCCTGGACTTTGACCTTAACCTCTCCTTCGGTGAGCGCCTTGCCGCTCTTCGCATCCTTGAACTCAACGGCGATGTGGTGGGTCTCCTTCATCCCCTTCGGCATTTCCATCTTCATGGCTTTCATGTGCTCGGCCATGCTCATCACCTTGAAGGTGGCTTTCACTCCGTCCACTACCTCCTGATGGGTGATGTCCCCCTTGTGCTCCATGTGTGAACCGTGCTCCATCTTCATGGAGCCATGGTCCATCTCCGCGTGGGAAACAAGGGGGGCCGCCAGGGCCAGGGTTGCCACTGCGATTACTGCTGCCAATTTCTTCATTGTTCGTTCTCCTTTTCCATTGTGTTTTGTTGCCTGCTCTCCTGCGGCTTCGAGATGGCGTGAAAAGCGAAGCCGCCTCAGTGTTTCATTCCTGAATACTTCAGTTTCCCCTTCTTGAGATCGTGCTTTTTCATCAGCACGAAGATGACTGGGGTCATGATGAGGACATGGATGGCCGAGGAGATCATTCCGCCGATCATGGGTGCCGCGATGGGCTTCATGACGTCGGCTCCGGTGCCACTGGACCACATGATAGGCACGAGACCCAAAAGGGCCACCGCTACGGTCATGAGCTTTGGCCGCAGCCGCAGCACTGCCCCCTCGAAGGTGGCGTCATAGATGTCCTGCTCGGTACATGGCCCGTTGATGAGTTTCTTGTCCAGGGCTTCGTGGAGGTAGATGACCATCACCACCCCGGTTTCCACCGCCACCCCGTAAAGGGCGATGAAGCCAACCCAGACCGCCACCGACATGTTGTAGCCGAGGGCCTTAACCAGGTAGACCCCCCCCACCAGGGCGAAGGGGACCGAGAGCATGACCATGCTCGCCTCCAGGGCCGAGTGGAAGGTGAAGTAGAGGAGGATGAAGATGATCAGCATCCCCGCCGGCACGAGGATCTGGAGCCGCTGCTTGGCCCGGACCTGGTTCTCCCACTGCCCGGACCACGCCACATAGTAGCCGGCCGGGAGCTTCAGCTTCTTCTCCAGCACCTGCTTCGCTTCGCCCACGAAACCACCCATGTCGCGCCCCCGGACATTGAGAAAGACGATGGAGCGGAGAAGCCCCCCCTCGCTGTTGATCTCGGGCGCGCCGGTGGAGACCTTGAGCTTCGTCACCAGGGAGAGCGGCACCTGGGCGCCGTTCATGCCGCCGATGAGGATCCGCTGGATGGCCGGGATGCTGTCCCGATAGTCGCGCATGTAACGGATCCGGATCGGGAAGCGGTCTCGCCCCATGACTGCGGTGGTCATCATTTCGCCGCCAAGCGCCGTCTCTATTACGTCCTGGATGTCGCCCACGTTTACCCCGTAGCGGGCGGCGGCCTCCCGGTCGATGTCGATGTCGATGTAGTTGCCGCCGGTGACCCGCTCGGCCACCACGTCGGCCGCGCCGGGAACCGTCTTCAGGATCCCTTCGGCCTGGACCGCTAAATCCTTCAGGACGTTCAGGTCGTTGCCGAAGATCTTCACCCCCAGGTCGGTCCGCACCCCGGTGGAGAGCATGTTGATCCGGTTGATGATCGGCTGGGTCCAGCCGTTTCTGACCCCTATCTGCTGGAGCTTGGCGTCCAGCTCGGAGACGATGTCGGCCTTGGTGACCCCGGCGCGCCACTTCTCCTTCGGCTTGAGGATGATGATGCTCTCGAACATGGAAACCGGCGCCGGGTCGGTGGAGGTTTCGGCCCGTCCCACCTTGCCGAGGACGTGCTCCACCTCCGGAACGCTCTTGATGATCCTGTCCTGCACCTGGATCAGCCGCTTCGCTTCGGTGATGGAGATGTTGGGGAGCGTCACCGGCATGTAGAGGAGCGACCCTTCGTCAAGGGGGGGCATGAACTCGGAGCCGAGGGACATGAACATGGGTACGGCGATGGCCAGGGCCGCAATATTGAGGGCTATAGTGGTCTTTTTCCACTTCAGCACCCACTTGATGATCGGCGAATAGAGCCGGATGAAGAACATCGAGACCGGGTTGGCGCTCTCCGGCGGCATCTTCCCCCGCATGAAGAAGTACATGAGGACCGGAACGAGCGTTATGGCGATGAAGGCCGAGCCGACCATGGAGAAGGTCTTGGTGAAGGCAAGCGGGTGGAAGAGCTTACCTTCCTGCCCCTCCAGGAGGAAGACCGGCACGAAGGAGAGGACGATGATTGCCAGAGAGAAGAAGATGGCACGCCCCACCTGCTTGGCGGAAGAGATTATCACCTCTAGCCGTTTTTCCTTGCGCTCCTCCGGCGGCAGTTCGGAGAGATGCCGGTAGCAGTTCTCCACCATGATGACCCCTGCGTCCACCAGCACGCCGATGGCGATGGCGATCCCCCCCAGGGACATGATGTTGGAGGTTACCCCCATCAGCTTCATGGTGATGAACGAGATCAGCACCGCGATGGGAAGCGTCAGCACGATCACCAGGGAACTCTGGAAGTGGAGGAGGAAGGCGAGAATGACGAGGGAAACCACGATGGATTCTTCCAGCAGCGAGTGTTTCAAGGTGTCCACGGCCCGCATGATCAGATCGGAGCGGTCATAGGAAACCATGATCTTCACGCCTGGCGGGAGCCCCTGCTCCAGGGACTTGATCTTCTCCTTCACCCGATGGATGACGTCGTGGGCATTTTCGCCGTAGCGCATGACCACGATGCCGCCGACCGCCTCTCCCTCGCCGTTCATGTCCAGGAGTCCGCGGCGGATGGCGCCACCCAGTTGAACGGTGCCGAGGTTTTTCACATAGACCGGTGTGCCGCGCATGTCGGCCCCGACGACGATATCCTCCAGGTCCTTGGTGGACTTGATATACCCCTTGCCGCGGATCAGGAATTCGGCGTCGGCCTGCTCCAGGAGCCTCCCCCCCACGTCGTTGTTGGAGCGCTTGACCGCCTCCATGACCTGATCGACCTTGATGTTGTAGGCAAAGAGCCGGTTGGGGTCCAGGTCGATCTGGTATTCGCGGACGTACCCGCCGATGGAGGCCACTTCGGCCACGCCGGGGACGGTGTTCAGCTGGTAGCGGACAAACCAGTCCTGGAGGGTCCGGAGCTGCTCAAGGTCATACCCCTTCCCCTCCAGGGTGTACCAGAAGACGTGGCCGACGCCGGTGCCGTCGGGCCCCAGGGTAGGTCGGACGTTGGGCGGCAGGAGCGAGGCGGCGTAATTGAGACGCTCCAGCACCCTCGTTCTCGCCCAGTAGATGTCCGCCTTGTCCTCGAAGATGACGTAGATCATGGAGAAGCCGAAGGCGCTCGACGCCCGGACGGCGCGCACCTGCGGGAGCCCCTGGAGGTTCACCGCCAGGGGGTAGGTCACTTGGTCCTCCACCACCTGGGGCGAGCGGCCGGGGTATTCGGTGAAGACGATCACCTGGTTGTCGGAGAGGTCCGGGATGGCGTCCACCGGGGTTTTGTAGACCGCCCAGACCCCCCAGGCAATGATCAGAGCGAAGATCATCAGGATGATCACACGGTTGCGGGCGGAATATTCGATGATTCTTTCAATCATTGAGAACCTCCGGGACCGGGGACCGGGGACCGGGGACCGGCAAAAGCCTTTAAAAGCGCATTTACCGGTCCCCGGTCCCTGGTCCCGGATCCCCGAATTAATTACATTTTCATGTCATCCATGTTCAGGCCGTCTTTCTTGGGGGCCGCGGGTGCGCCATGCCCTTCGTGGCCACCCGGCGCGGTGGAGGCGTCCCCTTTTTCGTCCGGCTTCGCTCCCGACTGCCCGCCGTGGCCGGCATGGCCGCCGCCGGTTCCTTTGAGCTGCGACTCGGAATCGATCAGGTATGAGCCGCTTGACGCCACCTTTTCTCCCGCCTTCAGCCCGGAAAGCACCTGGAGCATATCCCCCACCCGGGCGCCCACCTTCACGTCTCGTGGCTCGAACATTCCCGGCGTCATCTCGACCCAGGCCACCTGCCGCGTGCCGGTGTCCATCACCGCGGTCACCGGCACGGCAACGGCGCTGCCGAGCGGCACCTTGACCGATGCGTTCACGAACATGTCCGGCTTGAGCTTCATGCCGGGGTTGGGGAGCTCCACCCGCACCTTGACCGTCCGTGTCTTGGGGTCGAGGAAGGGGTAGACGAACGACACCCGGCCGGAGAAGGTCTTACCGGGCCAGGACTGGGAAACGATATCGACCCGTTGGCCAAGTTTTATGAAGGAGAACTCGTTCTCGTAGACCTCCACCTCAACCCAGACCGTGGAGAGGTCAGCGATGTTGAAGAGGGGGTCCCCCGTATTCACGTACTGTCCTTCCAGCGCCATCTTTTCGATGACGACACCGGAGAGGGGCGTATAGATGGAGAGGCGAATGTTCGGCTGTCCCGCCTTTTCCAGTCCGGCGATCTGCTGCTCCTTAACACCCAGGAGGAGAAGCCGCTGCCGGGCCGAGGCAACGAGTCCCTCACCCCCTTGAGATATTGAGGCGATGGATGAATCCTTTAGCCGGTCGCGGCTCTTGAGAGCCAGAAGGTATTCCTGCTGGGCGGAGACGAGATCTGGAGAGTAAACCTCGGCCACCGGTTTTCCCTTGGACACGTACGCGCCGACGGTGTTGACGTGGAGACGGTCGATGCGACCAGCCACCCACGCGGTGACCTTCGCCTGGCGGGACTGGTCGTACTGTACGATACCAACGGCATTCACCTCCTTGGTGAGGGGCATCGCCTTCGCCTCCACGGTGGCGACGTTGGCCATCACCTGCTGGGTGGGTGAAAGGGAGACGTGGCCGAGCATCTCGAGCTCTTTGGCATTGGCCTGGGCTCCCTCCACCTTCTTGATGAGCTGCATGCCGCAGATGGGGCAGGTGCCGGGTTTGTCCTTGATGATGAACGGGTGCATGGCACAGGTGTAGAGCACCGGACCCTGGGCTGTCTTTTCACCCTGTTTTGCCCCCTTCGCGGTTTCCCCTTTCTGCTGCCACAGGTAGTATCCCCCGCCGGCCGAGGCCAGGAGAATCACTGCCACAGGAACTGCAACCTTCGCACTCAATTTCATGATCGTACCTCGCGGTTTATGGAAATATATTCAATGCATCCTGATTGACATAGCGGGTGACGCCGGGAAGGCTCCCTTAATCCTGTAATTCCTTGCCGACCAGTGCCTCAAGCTGGGCGAGACGCATCTGGTATTCGGCCAGGGATTCATAATAGTCGCGTTCATAGTTGAAAAGGGTCAGCCGGTTATCGAGCAGCGTAAGAAAGTCGACCTTGTTCACCCGGTAGCCGATGGTGGCCGACTCCAGCGACTGCTCGGCCTGGGGGATAATGCCGGTGCGGTACAGCTTGGTGAGTTTTTCGCGCCGCTCCATCTGGGCCAGATTGTCGGCAATTCCGAGATTGATGCTGTTGTAGAGAGTGTTCAGCTCCGCCGTCGCCATGGCGATCTCGGCCGAGGATTCCCGCACCATGGCATGGCGGCGCTCACGCTGGATCGGGAGGTTGAAGGTGAGTCCAAGGGCGTACATGTCGTATCCGGGATCCGCCATGGCCGGGTCACGCTGCATATACTCCAGGGAGAGATTCGCGTCGGGGAAAAACTCCTTCTCCGCCAGGCGATGCCCCGCCTCCCCCTTCCCGATCAGGGCCCGCAGGCTCTTGAGCATCGGCCGGTTTTCCTCGGCCATGGCCCGAAGCTGCTCGGGAGACCAGGTAAAGGGCTTCAGCTCAAAGTCGGCTACTTTCCCCACCGAGGTTTCGGCAGGACGGTAGAGCAGGGTGTTCAGGGTAGCCTGGAGGCTCTTTCGCCGCTGCTCCAGAGTGATCTTCATGTCGAACATCTTCGACCGCTCCACCTGGGCCTTGAAGACATCCTGCTGGGGACCTTGGCCGACGGAGTATTTCGTCTCGGCGAGGGCAATGAAGTCATCCATGATCCGGATGTTCTTCTCGACGATCTCCAACTCCTTGTCGGTAACAAAGATCTGAAAGTACGTCTCCTTCACCATCCGGGCCAGTTCCAGCTTCCGCTCATCCACCTGCCACTTGAAGGATTCGGCCTCCTTGGAAGCCACCTCGGCTTTCAGATCCCGCTTCCCCCAGAAGGGGAGCTGCTGCGAGATGCCGATCACCCGCTGGCTCATGGTGTCCCGCTGCGAGTTGAAGGGATCGCGGATCTGGAAGTTCTGCATTTTGAGCATGAGCATTGGATCATCGAGGGCGCCCGCTTGCACCACGCGGTTGCGGAACATCTCCCAGCGGGCCTGTGATGCTTTCAGCTCGGGGTTGTTTGCGAGGGCTGCCTCAACGAGATTTAGCAGGTTTTCGGATGGTTTCGCTTCCTCGGCCGGCGCCCGGTAAGGGAGTGCCAGCACCACGAGGAGCATGAACCCGATTGCGAGACGTGATTTCATGGGGTCTCCTGGAAGGTGAAGTGATGGTTATTGAACATTACATACATCATGCCAAAAGCCAAGTGCCTGATTTTATGGCTTATATTCAATCCGTACTGCTTGGCCGACTGCCGGACCGGAGAATATTCGGCAACAGCAACCGAATATTCTCTACTGCCGCGCTTGGGTGCACTCTGGTTCTTATCGGCAGGCTCTTAATGGACTTTAGATTTTTCATGAAGCAATCTTTCATTTTTTGCCGGCGGAATGATTGCGTATTTCTCCATTCGGTAGACGAGGGTATGGCGAGGGACCCTGAGAAAGCGTGCCGCGGCCGTCTGATTCCAGTTGTTCCGTTCGAGGGCCTGTACGACCGCATCGCGCTCAAGTTGTTCCAGTGAATACCCCTCGTCAGGGAGGGTCACGACTTCCTTCTGTTTCGGCCGTCGGTCGCCGCGGACCTTGTCGGGCAGATCCTCAACGGTGATGGTATCGCCGGTGCGCATGATCAGAAGGCGCTCCACGGTGTTTTCCAGTTCCCGTACGTTGCCGGGCCAGGTATACATCATCAGGGCTTCAATGGCGTTTCGGCTGAACTCCACATTCGTCCCCCCGAATTTCCGCGCAAAGTGCCTGACCAGGAGGAGGATGTCTTTCTTGCGCTCGCGCAGGGGGGGAAGGTGAAGCGGGATCACGGAAAGCCGGTAGTAGAGGTCTTCGCGAAACCCTCCTTTAGCGATAACCTTTTCGAGTTCGACGTTTGTGGCTGCCACGACCCTTACATCAAGGCGCCGGGGAGTATCTCCACCCACCGGTTCCACCACCCGCTCCTGAAGGGCGCGCAGGAGCTTGGGCTGCAATTCCAGGGGCAGTTCCCCGATCTCGTCGAGAAAGAGGGTCCCCCCATCGGCCTGCTGGAATTTTCCGGGCTTGTCCTTGATCGCTCCGGTAAACGCTCCCTTGACGTGGCCGAACAGCTCGCTTTCCAGAAGATCCCGGGGTATTGCCGCACAGTTGATGGCAACGAACTGTCCCTGGCGACGGCCGCTCAGGTCGTGAATGGCTCGCGCCACCAGTTCCTTGCCGGTTCCCGATTCTCCCGTTACCAGCACCGTGGCTTCGGTGCCGGCGACCCGACGGATGGTGTCAAAGACCATTGCCATCTCGCGGGAGGTGCCGATGATATTCTGGAAACCGATCCGGTCGGCAAGATCGTCGTGGAAGGGAGGAACGTCCGCCGCGGCGCGCTCGGTCATCTGGAGTGCCTTGGCCACGATGAGGCGCAACTCGTCCCTCTTGAACGGCTTGGTCAGATAATCGTAAGCACCGAGCTTCATGGCCTCCACCGCCGCACCAACCGCGCCAAAGGCGGTGACGATGACGACGGGGGTGGTGTAGGAGCGCTTCTTTATCTCCTTCAGCACCTGAAAACCGTCCATTCCCTTCATCTGCACATCGGTCACGACCAAGGCAGGGGTGAACCTGCCGAAGGCATCCAGCCCCTCCTCGCCCGAGCTTGCGGTGGTGACGTCGTAACCCGCCTCCTGGAGGGTGAATTCCATCACCCTCCGGAGCGAGGGGTCATCATCGATTACAAGTAGCGTGCTCTTCATCCTCAGACCTGACTATGGACCTCAGTCCATGCTCGTGACCACTTCGATTTCTCCACCGGGACGAACCAGTTCCACCCTCCCTGTGACCTCCACGGGACGGCGAAGCGTGTCATAGACTGGGCAGTGGCGCTCCACCAGTTCGGTCAGTTGGCGGATCCGTTCCGTAGGCTCGGTGGAGACGATCCGGGTGGTGTAGGTGACCCCGGTGAATCCAGCCGGAACGCCGGCCAGATTGAGAAAACCCCGGAGATCCAGATACCCTTTGGCATGGACTTCAATCCGCAGGATCTCGATGCCGAGCACCGCCGCAAAGGCCCGGAAGACGATCTCCTGACAGCTTCCGAGGGCTGCAAGGAGCATCTCCACCGGGTTCGGGGCGGTGTCATTTCCTCCCAACTCCCGCGGCTCGTCCATGGGGACACTGAAACCACGCACTTCCGACCTTGTTGTGAAACCGGCGCTGTCGGAATAGGTGGAGGCACGAAATACGGAGGTCGAGAACTGGGGAGTCTTGCGGACCGTTTCAATAAGATGCTCGATGGCATCCTTGAGTGCGTCGGACATTCTGTCAGGCTCCTCTTCCATGCGTGGTACTGCCCTTGTCATCATTTGCTGCCGAGCTGAAGGGTCTTCATCTGCATATCCATCCCCGCCTTCATGGCGGTAATATTGGCCTCGTAGGCCCGAGTGGCCGTCATCATGTCGGCCATCTCCTCAACAACGTTCACGTTCGGATATGCCACGTATCCCTGGCGATTGGCGTCCGGATGGGAGGGATCGTAGCGCAACTGAGGAGGGTTGGCATCCTCGACGATCTGAACGACCTGAACGCCGCGGGCGTTGCCTCCCCGCATGCCGTCGAGCATCGCTGAAAAACGGCCGGCATCCGGAGGAGCGGCGGCGAATACCGCGTCCTTGCGGCGGTACGGGCCACCCTCCGCCGTGCGCGTCGAATTGGCATTGGCGAGGTTGCTCGAAATCAGGTTCATCCGCGTCCTCTCGGCGAGAAGGGCCGAGCTGCTGATCATCATGGCGTTGTCGAGTGGGTCCATGGTTTCTCCTTTTGCCCAGTGAAAAAAGGTTTCTCGGCACGCTAATAAAATGCGTATAAAAAATAGCACTTAATTGCGTGGTGTCAATAAATCGACCACGTGTAACTGGTTAATATTTATAGTTGAGACTCCATAATGGACCAGAGGAGAGGAAATAACTCGTCCGGTTCGTATGGTCTATGCACGATCCCCGCCACTCCAGCCAGTGCTGCAATATTCCCGAGGGTTTCGGACGGGTCGTCGACGCCGAGAAGAACGTACAGGCCGGGCTGCGTTGCGAGTGCAGCACGGGCCAACTCGATGCCATCCATGTCGGGAAGCTGGGCATCGGCAACCATGACTGTGCAAGATCCGGCGGCAAGCTCAGTTAGAGCCTCTCTACCGTTCTCCACAAAGTCGACCTTAAAGCCGTTTTGATCAAGCAGCGCTTCAATGCCGGCGCACCGTTCCCGAGTGGTCACAAAAAGGAAGTCGCAACTTGCCTGCGAGGTCTCTTGACTTATTTCGCCTCCGTTGACTACTAGACCTGCTGTCATAATACCACCCTGCCGTCCCGGATCTGGATCGTCCGGTCGGTGTACTGGCAGTTTTCCGGGTTGTGGGTCACCATCACCACGGTCTGCCCCTCGTCGTTCAGCTCCCGGAAAAGCGCCATGACCGCCTCGCTGTTGGCGGTGTCGAGATTGCCGGTGGGCTCGTCGGCGAAGAGGATGTGCGGACGGTTGACGATGGCCCGGGCGATGGCGACCCGCTCCTGCTCCCCGCCGGAGAGCTGGTTCGGCAGGCGGTCGGATTTACCGCCGAGTCCGACCCGTTCCAGGGCCTGGAGGGCAGTTTGCCGCTTCTCCTCTCCCTTCATGGGTGCGATGGTCAGGGGAAGCATGACGTTCTCCTGGGCCGTGAGATAGGGAATCAGGTGGAACGACTGGAAGACGAAGCCGAAGTTCTCGGCCCGGAAGTCGGCCAGTTGCTCCTCGCCGAGGGCATAGAGGTCGGTTCCGTTGACTGTCACCTGCCCGCCGGTCGGATGGTTCATGCCGCCGAGAATGGAGAGAAGGGTGCTCTTTCCCGACCCCGACTGGCCCATGATGGTGATGAACTCGCCGGTTTCGATGCCGATATCGATTCCCCGCAGCGCCTCCACCGTCTCGTCGCCGCAGGAGTAATGCTTGGTCAGATTGTTGATCTCGATGAGTGCCATGGTTTTTTGTCCTTTTACAGTGCCCGCAGGGCTTCCGTGGGATCCATCCTGCTGGCGTGGAGTGCCGGATAGAGACTCGCCAACAGACCTACCGTCACGGCGAGCCCGATGGAGCCCGATGCCACTACTGCGTCCCAGACAAGGGCGGCACTCTTCGACTCGGCCATGAAAGGCAGCGCGAGCCGGGCCGCCCCCATTCCCGAGAGATAACCGAGGGCGCCTGCCATCAGACTCACCAGGGCCGCCTCCAGGAGGATGATCCGCATGATGTGGGTCTTTCTGAAGCCAATGGCGCGGAAGACGCCGATCTCGGTGGTTCGCTCGTTGACGCTCCCCATCATGGTCACGAAGACGATGAGGGAGCCGATGAAGATCACCACCCCGGCGACGCCGTAGGAGAAGCGCTTGAACTGGTCGAGGGTCTTGAGGCGTGACTCCACCACCTGCTGGATGGCGGTGACCTTCGCCTCCGGGAGCTTCTCGGCAATCTGGACCACCATGTCGCCGATGGGGCAGCCAGCGCAGAGCGCCGCCACTTCCACAAGCGTGATCTTGTCCTCCTTGCCGAGGATCTTCTGGGCCTTTTTCAGATGCGCGAAGACCAGTGAGTCGTCCTGGGAGCCGGTCTGCTCCAGTACCCCCGCAACCTTCAGGGACTCGCCTCCGATGGACACCGTGTCGCCGGGCGAGAGGTGGAGCGTGTCGGCGGTGGTGCTGCCGAGGAGTATCTCGTTCTCTCCCTTCGGCTCATCGCCGAAGATCCGCCACCACTGCTTCATCTTGAGCTCTTCCGCGAAGTTCACCCCCACGAGGAGGACGTTCTTCTCCTTCAGGGTCGCCGCGCCGAGCACCTTGGGGGAGACGGCGAGGATGTTCCCGCTGTTCTTGATAGTGCGGATATTCGCCAGATCCCCCTCGTGGATCTCCCGCTGGTCGAAACTGACCCGGCCGAGGCTGATACCGCCGTAGCTCATGGACAAGTCTTCGCTCCGGGGCATGATGAGGATGTTGGCGCCGAACTCGTCCATCTTGTGGGCGATGTCGTTGGACATGGATTCGGTCAAGGTCACGAGCGTGACGATGGTGGCGATGCCGACCATGAGGCCGATGGTGAGAAACGCCATCTTGGCCTTGCGCCGCCGCAGGTTGTTGAGTGATATGGAATGGAGTTTCATGGTGTCGTTGCCTCGCCGGTCCGGTTAGAAATAGCGCGTTCCCTGCTGGAGATCAGCAGCCTTCACAATGACGTTCCTGCCGTCACTGGCCGCGGGGAGGTACGAGGGGTTGCAGCCGCCGATGGAATGGGGACCGATCCGGTTGGTCTGGAACTTCTTGCCGCAGTTCTTGCAAAGCATGGAGTCTCCGTCCTGGACATATCCCTTCTTATCTCGGAAGCAGACGTCGCAGGCATCGAAGGCGGTGTGAATCTGGCCGTCGCTCCCCTTCACCACGAAAAACCTGATGTCCTTGCCGCCTTCGGTATAGCGGTAGAAATGGGCGCTGCCGTCCGAAACCTTTGCCAGCGGAATCGCCACCACCCCATTGATCGTCTTCACCTTCTCGACGCCGGACATGCCGGGGAAATTGAGAGCGAACACCGTCGCCACCCCGGCCAGCAGTGCGCCGACCACCAGAATCCCCCACTTTAAGCTCTTCTTCGGTACTTTCACGTTTGCCTCCTCGCCCGCAGGCTGATTGATTGCTTCGACCTGACTATTTCCCTTTGCCCTGCTTTTCTTTCCCATGACTCAGCTCCTTTCGCGAATCTTCGTCCGATCGCAGCAGCCGCCGCCGCAGCCGCCACTGCGGGCAGCACCGGGACCGCTCTTGCCAGCCTTCGTGCGGTAGTCGTCGGCACTCACGGTTTCCTGGACAATGCTCTGGTATCCCGCCTCGCTCACTGTTGCAGCCAGTTTCTGGGGAGCAGCTGTGTCGTCGTGCCAGACCGTCACCAGCCCGGACTCGATATCGACCTTCACTGAAGCAACCTCGGGCACCGTTTCCAGGGCGTTAGTGATCCTGGACGCACAGCCGCCGCAGGAGAGCCCCGTTGATTTAAGCACCGTTACCGTATCAGGTGACGTCGATGAAAGAGCCGCTCCCGCGCCAAGGACAAGCCCCAGCGTCGCCATTGTCAGCAACCGGAAGATTTTTGCTATTCGCCCAAGTCTCATGTTTTATTCTCCTTTCGCTATTCGTCCTATTTCGAGCTGCCGCACCCGCCGCCAGTGCCGCATCCGCCACCCCCGCACCCGCTGGCCCGCGCGACTTTCGTGCCGAAATCCCGGCCCGCCACCTGCCGGAAATCGGCGAGCGACATCTGCTCCATCGGCCAACTCTGAAAGCCGGCCTTACGAACGGCTCCGGCGAATTCCTCCGGACTGGCCGTTTGTGTATCGTAACCAACCAGAACCCATCCGCCATTTACATCAACCTCGACTCCCGACACGCCCTTCAGCGGCTTGAGGGCCTTTTCGATCTTGCCGGCGCAGCTACCGCACGTCATCCCGAAGGTTTTGAGGGCCGCCACGGCGTTCGGAACTGGCGCAATCCTGACGTGAAAGGCCAGGTACACAATAAGCCCCACAGCACATGCCACCAGGATACCGGTACCTATTGTTCTTTTTCGCATGATGAGTCCCCTCTGGCGCTTCCGTTACCTTTGCCGACTGCCAGCATCCGCCTGAGTCGTCATTATACAAAAGGCGGACCAACTGGCTAACATGCCGAAATCACAACTGCACTACATTTTGACGAGTGATGCGGTAAGTAAATGTGTGGAATAATCAGCAGCACGTGTTTGATATTCAGCAGGGCATATTGGCGTGTGGTTATACTGAGCCAAGGTAGGCATCTTCGACATCTGGAGGTCATATTTATTGACAAAATATTTCGGCAATCTCCCGGATTGACCTTGTTGAAAATCCAACAACTGCTGTGGACTATTCCGTAATAAATTGATTACGTAACGCAAGAGCTTTGATGCAACCTAGTAATTTCAGCGCGTTACCAGCTGGCACAGCATTTGTAAAGATTAGGCAAATATTCAAGCCTGGAGGATCACGATGCGCATACCGCTGTTGTTAATCATCTCGATCATGCTGCTTTCCTTTCCTGTCATGGGCTTCGCCACGGAACAGAGCTTCACCCAGGGCGGCCTGAAAGCTGTCGTCAAACTTTCTCCTCCTGAGCCACGGGCCGGGGAGAACATCACCGTGAAGCTCGGCTTGCAGCGGGAAGGAACTCACATAACCGACCGTACGGTTGCCATCGAAGTCTACGAAAAGGATTCCGCCACACTGCTTCTCAAGAAGGAGGTCGAGCGTCTCGAAGACGAGTATCTCGACACCTTCAAATTCGAGAAGCCGGGTGAATACAGAGTGGTGCTCACTATCGCCGATCCCCAGAAATCAGATCAGACGCTGCGCTATGAAATCATGGCAACGGTTGCGGAAGGCGGAGGCGCTGAACATGGCGGACACGGAGAGCACGGATTTTTCTCCCACCACTTCGGCGGCGGCAAGTGGGGATGGTGGGGCGTCGGACTCATGGCTCTCATAATGGTGCCGCTTATGGCGGTGGGATTATAGATTTGTTGTTATGGGCGCACTCCTTGTTACTCCTTCTTCGGGGTGCGCCATTTTTTAAACTGTTCCGGAAGTTTGCCGGCAAAAATACAAAAACACCCTGACGCCATCAAGCCGCAACCGAAGCGTCGAAACCAAGGAGTCAATGATGAAAAGATTTTTGCTGTTGCTTGTTACGGTTGGAACCGTTTCGCTTTTGTCCGGTTGCACAGTGATCGACTTCCTCGACGGCAAGCACTTCAGCCACGAAACCGACTACAACAGGCCCCAGTACGATTCGGGTAGCTTTGGCGGCGGACATAGTGGCGGACACTCACACTGAATCGAAAAGGGGGAAACCACAATGAATGCAAAGACTGAAGAGGTGTCATCCGGTTTTCTGAACAGAATGATCTTTATCAAGTTCGCGGTGCTGTCGGCGGTGGTCGTCTCGCTGACGCTGGCCCATCCGGCGGCCACGGTCGCCCATAAGGGAGCGCAGAAGTTGTGTTCTCTTCTGATGAAAGGCGGTCCGGACTGCACGAGATCCTGCTGACGACGTGGCGCACCGCCACAGAGGAGAGTCCCATGAAGGTTCGCGACAGCGGGATGCCGGAAGAGGCGGTATGGTCGGGCTTTTTTTCCCCGGAATCGATCCTTGAGAGCTTTGGCCTGGACGGGGAAACGAAAGACGTGGTCGAGTTCGGATGTGGCTACGGCACGTTCACCCTGCCGACAGCGCGCCTTATCGAAGGGATTGTCTTCACCTTCGATGTTGAGCCCGACATGGTCGCCACCGTCTGCGAAAAAAGCGGCCGGGAGGGAATCTGGAATGTGGTGGCGGAGCAGCGCGATTTCGTTGCGGAGGGAACCGGCCTTCCGAATGATTTTGTTGAGGCCGTCCTGCTCTTCAACATCCTTCACCACCATGAGCCGGTCGCTCTCTTGGCGGAGGCGTTCCGTGTGCTCCAGCCGGGAGGGCGGGCCGCCGTTATCCACTGGAACTACGACGAAACTACTCCCCGCGGGCCGGGCATGGACATTCGCCCGCGACCCGAGCAGTGCATAACGTGGGGAGAGCAGGCGGGCTTTATCTTCTTCCCCCACGAACGGTATGACTTCAGGCCTTATCACTATGGGCTTCTGTTCCGTAAGCCACTATGAAACGAGGAAATCCATGAAAGCATTACTCTTGTCTGCACTCATCATCGGCTCTCTCCTGGCATCGGGGTGCATGATGCTCATGCCGGGAGATCACATGGGACACCATGGCGCACGGGACGAATCGACGGAGCGGCAGACCGGCGATGGCGGCCATTCCCACTGACAACCACAAACAATCAACGAAAGGAACAGAGACAGATGGCACGAATTTACGAAAATCTTACCGATTTGATCGGCAATACCCCGTTGCTGAGACTTCGCAAAGTGACCGCGGGGCTTGAGGCAGACGTGGTGGCGAAGCTGGAATCATTCAATCCCGGAGGGAGCGTCAAGGATCGCATCGGTGTCTCCATGATCAATGATGCCGAAGCGAGAGGGCTCATCACCAAGGAGACGGTCATCATCGAACCGACCAGCGGCAACACCGGCATCGCCCTTGCCTTTGTCTGCGCGGCAAAGGGATACCGGCTGGTCCTCACCATGCCCGAGACCATGAGCGTCGAACGACGAAACCTCCTGAAAGCCTATGGCGCCGAACTGGTCCTCACCCGGGGGGCGGAAGGGATGAAAGGAGCGATCAATAAAGCCGAGGAACTGGCCAAGGAGATCCCCAACTCGTTCATTCCGCAACAGTTCCGGAATCCGGCAAACCCCCATATCCACCGTTTCACCACCGCCGAGGAAATATGGAAGGACACCGACGGCAAGGTCGACATCTTCGTGGCCGGAGTCGGAACCGGCGGAACCATAACCGGTGTCGGCGAAGTGCTCAAAAAGCGAAACCCGGCGGTGAAGATCATCGCCGTGGAGCCCTTCGACTCTCCGGTCATTTCCGGTGGCCAACCGGGCCCCCACAAGATCCAGGGGATCGGCGCCGGCTTCGTGCCGGAGGTCTTGAATCGGGAAGTCATCGACGAGATCTTCACGGTCAAAAACGAGGAAGCGCTGAAGGCCGCCCGCCAATTGGCTCGCGAAGAGGGTCTGCTCGTGGGAATCTCTGCTGGTGCCGCGGCATTCGCCGCCCTGGCGGTGGCAAAGCGTCCCGAGAACAAGGGGAAGAGAATTGTTGTCGTTCTTCCCGACACCGGCGAGCGGTATCTCAGTACCGCGCTTTTTCAGGATCAGTAGGAAGCCCCCCCTGAAGTCCAGGCGAGGGAAGGCAGACAACACATGATACGCTTTCTGGCTACAGTTATGGTGCTCCTGATCCCGGTGTCGGCGTGGGCTGATCTGGACTTGCCGGTGAACGGCCCGATTACTTCCGGCGTGGGATGGCGTGTCGACCCCTTCGGGAGTGGCAGGCTCGTCTACCACCGGGGAATCGACATCGCTGTGCCGGTCGGCACGCCGGTGCGGGCAACCCGCAGGGGACGAATCGCTTTCGCCGCTGTTCACGGCGGCCACGGTGCCACGGTGATAATTGAGCACGACAACGGCGGCCGGACCCTTTACGGACACAACTCCTCCCTCTCCGTCCGCCGGGGAGAGCTGGTAGATGCCGGCACGGTCGTCGCCCTTTCGGGAAACTCCGGCCGATCCACAGGGCCTCACATTCACTATGAGGTATTGGCCGGCGGCCGGCCTCTGCCTGACGTTGCCCAGGTGGAAAAATCGGCAGCGGAACAGGAGCATCCCATTGACAGGGATCTCAGACACCATCACGAACAAAGGATTGAGGATGCCATGAACTCCATCCTGCGGAAGATCAACAGCCCCTTAGCGCCTTCCGGGAGTGCCGGGCAGGGAGGATAACGCCTTTGTGTCACGGACGAGAGAGGGTCGGCGATGAAGCGCTCGCCATAAAAGCAGAAGAAAGATAGGGTGCGTCATGCAAAAGGCAATATTCCTGGCTTTGCTTTTGATTGCGGCGATGCTGAGTGCTTGCGCGCAAAACGTGGAACTCATCAAGTCCGCCAGTGTAACCACCCGCAACGACGTGTTCCAGGAGTTGCCCGAGAAAGTTGCCATTCCGCCGGGGTATGCGGACCTATACATCTTCGCGTCGCTGAAAACCCACAGGCCGGGCGTCTATCCCACCGAAAAGAAGTCCCATGGGACTGCGGAGTATATGCTGCTCATCAACATCGACGGGCAGGCAACCCGTATCAGGGGGAAGCTGAAGGAAGAAGAGAGCGAACCTCGGTTTCTCCGGGACCCCGAAGCCGGGGAAGGGATACGGTACAACTTCAGGAAGGATGTGCGCCTCAGGGCGGGTCCCCACAGAATAGCCGTTGCAATCCCCGAGGATGACATTATCATTGTGAACGAAGTCACCTTGCCGGAAGGAAGCAGCAATATTCTTCTAATGGAACCGGTCTACGGAACAACGGCGATGAGGCGGCGACCGGCCTTTTACGGTGGAACGAGCTTCACCCAAGGGGTGAAAGGCTTCAAAGCGTATCTGAACGGCCGTCCATTGCAGGATGATTTGTAGCAAACGGATCGGGATGTTTTCCTTACTACTGGACCCGGAGGGAGGTGAAGGAGGAGAGGGTTAGACGTGTGTCTTAGGCAGTGAACCAATCTAATGACAAAGGAGGAAGAAATGAAAGGAATCGTCAGAATTTTTGCGTTGCTCGCTCTGGTCACATTCATCGCCGCCCCTGTGGTCTCTCAGGCCGCCGGAAAGAAAGTCAAAAGTGAAGTCGTGATGAAGATCGGCAACAAGGTACACCTCTTCCACAGCGGAACGGCAGATGTGAAAAAGGAAATCGCCTTGAACGATGTGATCCCTGTTTATCGGCAAACAGGTAAGACTGCTCAGCTCAAGGAAGTCGGACAGGTCAAGGTCCTTGCCTTCATCGATGAGCACCATTTTGAAGCCGAGATCGTTAAAGGCGAGATCAAGGTGGGTGACATCGCCAAGAAGGAGAGCGCAGGCTTATTGGTACAGCCGGCAAAGTGACCCTTCATTCCAGCGGCATGTACAGGACCGGGCCAACGACGTCCCGGCTCTTTTCCAATAGCAGTTTTTCATACTTTCCTCCACATCGCATCCAAGACCATTTTACCCCAGCCTAACTCATTTCGGGAGATGGCGGCTTTGAAGTGCGGCAAGTGTTCCCTTCGATGCCGATGAGTTCGAAAAGGGGATGTGACTTCATACATTGGTCGAGGAACAGCACAAGGAATAGGAGCATCTGGAGATGCGTCAAGAAATGAATCGGAATATATCCCGTGCCGGACTTCTGATGTTGGGATTTCTGCTTGCAGGATGCGCCTCCTTTGGGACTCAACCAACGATCCGGGCCGACGTTGTCATGAAAACGGACGGAATAATTCATTTGCAGCACAAGGGAAGCGGCGATCCCGGCAAGCTTTATTGCGTCGGGGAGACGGTTCCTGTCTACCGCTGGTATGCTGGTGGCCGCTATGCGAAATACCGCGAAGTCGGCAAGGCAAGAATTATCAAGCTGCCGGAAGGCGCATATCTTGATGCTGCCATCGTTGAAGGGGACATCAAGGAGGGTGACGTGATGCGTAAAAGCCAAGTTTGCCTGAAGAACGAGCCGTAACGGCGCCGACAGGAGAAATTGCCGTGGAGACGAAGAACCTCTTTATCCGATTTTTCAATGATTTCGGGGAGACTTTCGTCCTCCATGCCGTAGCGGCCCACTTCAATAACGGCCTCATTCCCGTTGCGCTCTTCTTTCTTTTCATTTCCATCCTCACCGGTAACCCTTATTTTGAGCACACTGTACTCCATCTCCTGATCGTAGCCATTGTCATGGTTCCGGTCTCCTTCCTTTCCGGCCTGCGTGACTGGCGAAGGAATTTCGGCGGCGGCCGTGCCCCGGTCTTTTATTGGAAAATCAAGCTTTCCGGGCTGCTCTTTATCCTCCAGGGAAGCGCCGCGGCGACTCGACTCGCGGACCCGTCGGTCATGGAACGGCAAGGGATAGGGCTCTGGGTTTACCTTGGGACTCTTTTCCTCTCTCTGCCGATTGTTGTGTTGCTCGGGCACTACGGCGGGAAACTGGCGTACCGGCGGAAATGAACGGGTTCAGGAGAATCCGGCTCGCTAGAATGATCGATTTTATGGCAGGTAGCGGGATTACCCACGACCGATGAGAATGAACGATGAAAAAACTTCACTTCATACATGGGTCTAATTGCAGGGTCGTCATCCTGGCTTTACTGACGTCCGTTATCGCCTTGTTCCATTTTGTCGTACCGACCGAGTCCCACACATACCATACGCTGCATATCGTGCTCCGCAAGCTCTACTTCCTTCCCCCTGTCATGGCCGGTGCATGGTTCGGCCTGAGGGGCGCCGTCTGCACGACATCGGCCGTTACGGTCCTTTTTTCCCTCCATGCTTTTCTCGACTGGCCGGGGAACTACATGGAGCAAGCCAATCAGGTAGGGGAACTTGCCAGTTTCTGGGTCGTGGGGCTTGTCCCCGGCTGGCTGTTCGACCGGCAGCGCGCGCTTCTCGCGGATATTGCCACGGCCAACGAGGAAACGCTCCTGGCTCTCGTTTCGGCCCTCGATATGAGGGCGAAAAACAGCCGTCTCCATTCCCTGCGGGTACGGGAATATGCCCTCCATCTCGCCGACCGCCTTGGTGTAAGCGAGAAAGAAAGGAAGGCGATAGGATTCGGGGCATTGCTCCACGAGGTAGGAAAAGTTGCAATCCACGATTCCGTGTTTACTCTTTTGAGACGGATCGGTCTTCCGGAAAGAGAGCTGAAGGAAATGCGGGCGTACCCCGAAGAGGGATACAACTTGTTGAGGAAGATCGGCTTTCTCCGTGAAGCAGCGGAGATCGTCCGCGCTCACCAGGAACATTACGACGGGAGCGGTTATCCGCGAGGCCTCAAAGGAGAGGAAATTCCTGTCGGCGCAAGGATGTTGCTGATCGCCGACACTTTCGAGACACTCGTTACCGGCACCGGTGCCGTGGAGTGCGAAGAGGCTGTCAGAATGATTCGGGGGGGGTCGGGAAGAGAGTTCGATCCAAAACTCGTGGACCTTTTCGCGGGAATCGGTTGCGACGAATTGAGGCGGGTGACGAGCGCCATGGTTGAGTAAGCGGAACCCGGGCAAGCCGATTAGCAAACGGCTCTCGCGCTTCATGGTTCACCTCGTGACATTCTCGGGCCCGCTACCCATAGCAAACCACAGGGGTCTCCGCTGTCAACCGCGAGCCAAGATATTTTCACAGGCTATGCGAGCAGCTGGCATCAAATCTGTGCAGTAAATATTGCTGCAAAAATCACTGCATTGTATATCTGGACAATGTCAATTTGCACATTATTCAACACCAGATTTAAGACTATTATACAACCAGATAATATTGACAAATTCTTTACTTGACAGATAAACATTCACTGTTATTAGTTTGTGACAAAATTACATGTGGAGGTGCTTGCCATGAAAAGGCGTGACTTTCTGAAGCTTACCGGTATGGGTGTACTTTCCCTGGCGACCCCTCGGACCCTACTCGCCATGGGCGACACGATGGGAGGAAGCCTCGACCCCCGCGACCCGGGCGGTTTCGTGAACGCCCTGAAGCGGCCGGGGCATCATGGCGGCCTTCTCGGGTACCTGGACCCCCACGGCGATTTCACCATCAAGGCGATGAGGGCGCAGGCTCCCGTGCTTCCCGGCAAAACTTCGGACCTTCTCGTCTACGGGGTGACCGACGGATGCAAGAGCTACGTAAACCCGATCCTCACGGTCAGGAAAGGGGAGCGGCTCTTGCCGACCTTAAAGAACGAGCTGTCGGCGGACACCATCATCCACTGGCACGGCCTCATCGTCGACTCAAAGAACGACGGCATCCCCACCGACGCCATCGGGGCGGGGGAGAGCTACCGCTACGACTTCACCGTCGCCAACCGCGGCGGCACCTACTGGTATCATCCCCATCCCTACGAGCTCACCTCGGCCCAGGCGTACCTGGGAATGGCGAGCTTCTTCATCGTCGAGGACGAGGACGAGCTGCGGCTCCGGCATGCCCTCGACCTGGAGCCCGGCCACACCGACATCCCCCTCGTGATCCAGGACAAGCGCTTCGACGCCATGGGGAACGTGGTCTACAACCCGAGCGAGAACGAGTGGTTCATGGGGTTCCTCGGCGACACGATCCTCGCCAACCTGACCGTGAAGCCCTATCTCGACGTGGCCACGCGGCTCTACCGCTTCCGGCTCCTGAACGGCTCCAACGCCCGGATCTACCGGCTTGCCTTCGTCTCGCCGGAGGGGGTGGTCCCCTTCTCCCTCATCGGGACCGACGGCGGCCTCCTCGACCGCCCCTGGACGGTGAAGGAACTCTTCCTGGCCCCGGGCGAGCGGGCCGACATCCTCCTCGACCTCTCCGACTTCAGGGTCGGCGACTCCCTCTTCCTCAAGAGCCTCCCCTTCGACCCGATGGACAACGAGCAGATGGCGGGCGGCATGGCGGCGGAGCCCTCCATGGGGATTGCAAACGGCGAGGAGTTCTACGTGATGAAGCTGAACGTGAAGCGCAGGGCCTGGAGCTACGCCCGGATCCCCCGCTCCCTTTCAGTGGTGGCGCCAATCAACACCGCGAACGCCATGATGCGGCAGCTGACCCTGGCCCAGGCCGGACCGGGAGTTATGAAATGGGCCATCAACGGCGAGACCTTCGACCCGACCCGGATATCATTCGAGGTGGAGCGCGGAAGCGTCGAGGTGTGGGAGATCATGAACGAGATGATGGGGATGCCCCACCCGATGCACATTCACGGCTTCCAGTTCCAGGTTCTCGGCCGGGAGGGAAGCCCACAGCAGACGGCAGGGCTGGCGGTCGACGGCGGACGGCTGCCGTCGGATCTCGGGTGGAAGGATACGATCCTCATCTGGCCAGGCGAGACGATCCGCGTCGCCGTCGACTTATCGATCCCCTATGCCGGGCCGCAGCAGTACGTCTTCCACTGTCACAACCTGGAGCATGAGGACATGGGGATGATGGTGAATTACATGGTTAGATGAGGAGCACGACCTTCAAGAAAAGCCCACGTATCGTGGGGTTTTCTTTGCACGGATGAATTGCTCCTTGCCCGTCTGAAGGGTAAGCTTGATCGCAAGGGAACTGTCTTTCATGAGAACTAAATTCAGCCACATTACCAGACGTCGCTTTTTGCTAGGGGCAACGGCCCTTACGCTCCTGTCGGGATTGCAAAGCCTTGTTCCAGTCTATGCGCGGCGACGTCTTGCCCATGCCGCCAGCATGGGTCCGGAGGGAGAGACGGAAATCAATCTGGCAATCCGGAAACAGTCCATCACAATTAGCGGACACGAGGCAACGGCCGTCACCGTCAACGGCACCATGCCCGGCCCGCTGCTGCGCTTTCGCGAGGGGCGGACCGCCGTCATCCGGGTGACCAACCACCTTGCAGAAGACACGTCCATCCACTGGCACGGCATCATCCTGCCGGCGAACATGGACGGCGTGCCCGGTGTCAGTTTCAACGGTATCAAGCCGGGGGAAACCTTCACCTACCGATTCCCCCTGGTGCAGAACGGAACCTACTGGTACCACAGCCACAGTGGACTGCAAGAGCAGTTGGGACTTTTCGGTCCGCTTATCATCGATCCCGCGGAGGAGGAGCCGGTCCCCTACGACCGGGAGTACATAGTCATGCTCTCCGACTGGACGTTCGACGATCCGCACAAGATTCTCGCCAACCTCAAAAAGGTGGCAGGATTCTACAACTTTCAAAAGCGTACCGTACAAGACCTCTTCCGCGACGCCATCCGAAACGGCTGGAAAGCAACCTTGGCCGATCGGATCGAGTGGGGACGCATGCGGATGGACCCGACCGACATCGCCGACGTGACCGGATATGCCTATACCTATCTGCTCAACGGTCTGCCGCCGGCGGCCAACTGGACGGGACTCTTCAAGCCCGGCGAACGGGTCAGGCTGCGTTTCATCAATGCGGGAGCCGGCACATACTTCGACGTGCGGATTCCCGGTCTGGAAATGACCGTCATCCAGGCCGACGGTCAGAACGTGCAACCGGTGACGGTAGACGAACTCCGCATCGCCATTGCCGAAACCTATGACGTGATCGTCGCCCCTCGTGAAGAACAAGCCTACACCATCTTTGCCGAAACCATGGACCGTAGCGGTTTTGCCCGTGGGACGCTGGCACCACGCACCGGCATGAACGCGCCGCTGCCGCAAAGGCGTCCAAGGCCCATCCTTACCATGGCCGACATGGGAATGGGTGCCGACCACGGGATGGGGGAGATGGGGTCTTCCGACCAGGGACATGCCACGATGGGAGATGCCGCTTCATCACACGGTGACATGCCCGGCATGTCCGGCACGGATCAGGGGGGTCATGGGGCGGGGAGAGACCGACCGGTCATGCATGGCCCCGACCATCACGGCCCAGGAAACTCCATGGTGGCCATGATGTCACGCCGCCGCACCCACGAAAGGGGCCTCGGCCTGGAGGACGCACCCTGGCGCGTACTGGTTTATGGCGACCTGCGCAGCCTGCACCTTCTGCCGGACCAGCGTCCGCCGCAGCGGGAGATCGAGCTTCACCTGACCGGCAACATGGAACGTTACATGTGGTCGTTCGACGGCAAGAAGTTTTCCGAAGCCTCCGAGCCGATCCGCTTCATACTGGGTGAGCGGCTCCGCCTTACGCTCGTAAACGACACGATGATGGAGCATCCGATCCATCTGCACGGCATGTGGATGGAACTCGACAACGGAGCCGGCCCGCAACGCCCCCGCAAGCACACCGTGAGTGTCAAGCCTGCCGAGAGGCTTTCGGTCGACATTACGGCCGACGCCCCCGGCGACTGGGCCTTCCATTGCCACATCCTGAACCATATGATGACGGGAATGTTCCGGGTAGTATCCGTGCGTCCCGAAACCGGCGGGGTGAAGCCATGAAGATCATCGTTTATCCCCGCACGAAGGCATGGTTTTTTGCCTGCCTGTTTGTCGCATTCATAGTTGCGGCCCGCGTCGATGCCGAAGAGATCCGGCCGCAGCCGAAGGAGGACGAGCAGCTTAATTCTTTTTTGCTGTTTGATCTCCTTGAGTACCAAGGAGGGAAGAATAACCAGCTGCGATGGGATGTCGTCGGTTGGGCCGGCGGTGACTATAACCGCCTCTGGTTCAAGACCGAAGGTGACACCGACGCCGACAAGGCCACAGCCGAATTCCAGCTCCTGTACGGCCGCTTGATCGCTCCGTTCTGGGATCTACAGGCGGGAATCCGGCACGACCGCATCAACGGTTCCGGCTCCGCCGATGGGCGTACCTTCGCGGTCGTCGGCTTGCAAGGACTGGCGCCGTACTGGTTCGACGTCGAACACTGGATCGCCGTCAGCGAAGACGGCGACGTTTCCGCACGGCTCACCGTGGAGTACGACCTGCTGTTGTCCCAGCGGCTGATCTTGCAGCCTCGCCTGGAGATTGACGCCGCCGTGCAGAAGGTGGAGCGATTCGGCATCGGGTCGGGCATCAACGACATTGATACGGGACTGCGCCTGCGCTATGAAATTCGGCGGGACTTCGCCCCCTACGTGGGGGTCAACTGGAAACGGCTGGTTGGTCAGACCGCCGAGCTTGCCCGACGTGACGGCGATGATGCGGAAGAGCTGTCGTTCGTGGCTGGAGTGCGTCTGTGGTTCTGATCGGCCTGACAATGATTTCGGAGAATATTCTACTTCTCCAGAGCCTTTTTGAGGGAAATTACCCACAACCTGCCCAGCACCTCACCCGCAACCATTCAAATTAATTATACTTTTAATTGGCCTAGAATCTGCATTGCCAGCGTCATCTATCGGCTGGAGGAGGGCCCTTGACTTGCGTCCAACGGGGAGCCCCATTGGCTGAATGAACAGAATGATGAGGAGATGGCGATGCATATAAGCAGGCGGGATTTTCTCAGATTAGCCTCGGCCGCAGCCGTTGCGCTCGGCCTGACCCCCCTCGATCTGCTGAAGGTCGAGCAAGCGCTGGCCGGCGATGGAGGGCCGCCAGTGATCTGGCTCCAGGGAGCGGTATGCACCGGCTGCACCATTTCCCTCCTCAATACAGCCGCACCGGAGATAGACGATGTCCTTACGCAGACCATCAGTCTGGAATACCACCAGAACCTGACGACCCTCTCGGGCGACCTTGCCATCGCCTCGCTGAGCCGCTCCGTCGAAGACCACGCGGGGGAATTCATCCTTTGTGTCGAGGGAGGGGTGCCAACCAGCATCAACGGCAACTATGCGATCATCGGAGAGAAAGACGGCCGCCCCTGGACGATGTTCGATGCCCTCAATGAACTGGGCCCCAAGGCCAGATACATCCTCGCCGTCGGAACCTGTGCCTCCTTCGGCGGGATAGTCAAGCCATCACAATACACCGGCATACGGAGCGTCGCCGATCTTATGGCAGGGAAAACCCGCAACCCGGTCATCAACATCCCCGCCTGCCCCGTTAATCCCGTCGTGCTGGTGGGGACCATTGTGGAATTGATTACAGCGGGGATGCCGGCGCTCGACCACCACGGTCGTCCCGCCAGATATTACGACACCTCTGTCCACCACATCTGTCCCAGGCTTCCCACGCCGATGGTCGACCAGATCGGGGTCTTCGGCTGCTATGAACACGTGGGCTGCAAAGGGCCGCACACCGAGTTCACCTGCCCTCGGCTCAAATGGAACAACGGGGTAAACTGGTGCATCGACAAGGCAAACAGCGTCTGCATCGGCTGTGCGTCGCCCGATTTTCCGTCATCGCCGTTCTACGCGAAGGGTGACACGATGTGCAACAAGCCGACCAGTCCACCTAACGATACGACCTGTTGCGCCGCCTGCACGAGCTGTTCCGGGAGCTGTACGGATTGCAGCGGCAACTGCGCCGATGCGGGCACCTGCCCAGACTGCCCCAAAACAACAGCTTGTTCCGATTGCACCAATCTCTCCGTCTGTTCCGATTGTCCCAATTTCATGAATTGTTCGGACTGTACCGCCACTGGCGGCACCACCACACCAGCAACCGCATAGCCGATATCCGGCACCATAAAAGGATACTCAACCATGGGAAATACCATCACCATAGACCCGGTCACTAGGCTTGAGGGACATCTAAAGGCTAAAGTTGAAACCGATGGTCACACTGTCGAAAAAGCGTACATTGCCGGCAATCTCTTCAGAGACTTCGAAAATATCCTCAAGGGGAGACAACCTTGGGATGCGGTTCACATCACACAGCGGATCTGCGGCGTCTGTCCGGTCTCCCACGCCATCACCGCAACCAGGGCGGCGGAACAGATCGCCGGTTTTGCGCCCAACGACCAGGCCCTGCTAATCAGGGCCATCATCCAGGGAGCCTATTTCATATCCGATCATATTCTCCATTTCTATCACCTCAACCTGCCGGATTACATATCGCCGCCGCAGTTGACGCCGCTGAGGCCCGGCTACAGCGTGGATATGCGTTTCAGTCCGACGCAAACAACGTCCCTCTTCAACAATTACCTCGAAGGGCTCAAAATACGCCGGCAAGCTCAGGAAATGGTGGCCATCCTGGCCGGCCGCATTCCTCACGTGATGAGCATCGTGCCGGGCGGAGTCACCCAATCCCCCAGCCAGGCACAGATCGACCAGTTGAAGGGGTACCTTGCCGTCGTAAGGGATTTCGTACTGAATAAATACTTGCCGGATACCTACCTGTTGGCGGAAGTCTACGGCGACTATTTCAGGGTCGGAAAGGGAAACGGCAATCTGCTCTGCTTCAGCGCCTTCGATCTTCCCGGCAACAAGTCGCTGTTCCGGCAAGGGCTTATGACAAACTTTTCCAGGCAACAGTTGAGCTTGTCCGAGATCAAGGAGTTCGTGCGATTCGCGTACTATTCGAGCCGCAGCGGCCTGAATCCGAAAGACGGCGACACGGTTCCGCTTTTCGGCAAGTCAGGAGCATACAGCTGGCTGAAAGCACCGCGATACAAGGACAACGCCTACGAAACCGGACCGCTGGCCCGGATGACCATCAACGGCTACTACAAGGGCTCCGTTTCCGTCATGGACAGAATCATGGCACGGGCATTGGAGACAAAGATGCTCGTCGAATATCTGCCCCTCTGGATCGACCGGCTGACAGCAGACGCAGCCACCTATACCGACATATCGTTACCCCCTCTGGGTTATGGGGTGGGACTTACGGAAGCCCCACGAGGCGCTCTCGGTCACTGGGTGCAGTATTATGGGGGCAAGATCAGTCGCTACCAGATAATCACCCCCACCTGCTGGAATGCTTCCCCGAGGGACGACAAGGGAAATCCCGGCCCCATGGAATGGGCACTGATCGGGACATCAATACAATCGGAGGAACAGCCCGTTGAGCTCCTGAGGATCATCCACTCGTACGATCCCTGCGTCAGCTGCTCAGTGCATGTACTCGAAGTCCCTCCACCGTAGTCGGCTTGCCGCGGCAAGCACTCCAACACCGGTATCAGTGTGAGAGATCGCACCGGCGTGCCTCAGGGGTTGTCATAATTTATTCACAAACACGCTTCCATGCCTGGCCATATCGCTGTCTAACCTCCTCCCGCTGGGCGGCACCTGGCGGCCGGGGGAAGCGGTGACGGGGAGCGAGATCATGGGCAGGGTATGCGCAGAGAGCTTGGTATTGCGCGGCTCCTTCTGTTACCATGCATGCATGAGCACTTCGGGAAACGTTACAGCAATACTTTCGGCCGTCCTGTTCGGTGTCTCGCCTGTGGCATGCAAGGCCATCGTGGGAGAAATGTCCGCCGCCACGCTGGCGGGGCTTCTCTATCTCGGATCCGGGATCGGTCTGTCGTTCTTTCTTTTCCTGCGCCGGCAGCCGTTTTTGTCCCCCATGCTGGACCTTTCGTCGCGGCAACTCGTTTTCCTGGGCGGGGCCATCCTCTCCGGCGGGATACTGGCCCCCCTTTTCCTGGCCTACGGCATCAAGTACTGCACAGCCGGGCAGACGTCGCTCCTGCTCAATTTCGAGGCTGTCGCCACGACCGTTCTCGCGGCCTTTGTCTTTCATGAGTACGTGGGGATGAGGGTATGGATGAGCAAGCTCTTGGTGGTGCTCGGCGTGGTGGTTCTCGTGGTCCGGGACGCTTCGGCGCTTTCCGTTTCGGTGCCGGGGCTGGCGGTCCTGGGAGCCTGCTTTTTCTGGGGGATCGACAACAACCTGACGAGGGAGCTGGAAGAGTTGCCGGCGACGGTTCTGGCCGCGGCGAAGGGGCTTGTTGCGGGACTGTTCAACATCCTTGTCGGCTTTTTCTTCCTTTCCGCAACGGCGACCCCATTCCAGGCGGGCGCTTCCCTCACCATCGGCGCCCTTTCCTACGGAGCCAGCCTCGTCCTCTTCATCCACGCGCTGCGGCAGATCGGCTCGGCCCGCACCGCCACCTGGTTCGCTTCGGGACCGTTCGTGGGGACTCTCCTCTCCGTCACGCTGCTGGGGGAGGAAACTTCAGGGGGATTCTGGCTGGCGGCGGGGTTGATGCTCGCCGGGCTGTTTCTGCTCTTCCGGGAGGAGCATGTCCATCTCCACGAGCATGAAGCGCTCGCCCACGACCACCCGCACGTCCACGACGAGCACCACCTGCACTCCCACTACGAAGGGGAAGCGGAGGGCGCCCATCAGCATTTCCACGTTCACAAGGAACTCGTCCACGCTCATGTGCACTGGCCGGATATCCACCATCGGCATCGGCACTGACCTTAGCATGGGCTCCTGCCACCCCTGTCAGAACGACCCACAGCCCTGTATTTAGATCATAACGGATTCTCATAGGTATCAAAGCCGTGGTTATTGGCTGGCGTGACTACTGGTTAACTCGCCCACACCGCACCAGGAAGGCGGTGAAATCGGTGAAATGTGCGATATCATGTATAGCAATACCGTAACTTGTACCCCCTCTCTCAGGAAAAATAACCTAGTGAAATCAGCAGAGGTAAGCTTATGAGATTATTTGGGCGCTTGCTTTCCTTTCTCACCGTCTTGCTGGTGTGCGTCTCTGTATCTGCCTTCGCCATGGACAAGGAGCAGGAAAAGGAATTCCACAGGATATTCGTTATGTCCCTGGATGAGTTGACCGAATACGCCCGAGCTGCCTTGACGAAGAGGTACCCGGATGAGAAGTGGGAAGGCCACCGTTTCCCCGACTATGTCTTCACCAATGAGTCGGTGGAGGCGGCCTACAAGATCGCCGTAAAGAGGCCGGAGTTGCTGGCAAAAATCCACTGTTACTGCCCCTGCGAGCAGATAGGGCACAAAAACCTGTTGCACTGTTTTTTCAAGAACGGCGAGCCGGGGGTATTCGAAAAACACGCCGTTTTCTGCACCATTTGCTACGGCGAGGCTATGCTTGCCTTCCTCTGGGCAGAACTGGGGGCTACCGACCAGGAGATAATCGAGGGGATGAAGAAGAGGTTCGTGCCGGAAAGGCCGATACCCGAGGGAATCACGTATCCTTAAGAAGTGCCCTTGCCGTCTTCGACTGGGGAGGTGAAAGGAAATGGGGCTTTCACGATTGAAGAACAGGCTCCTTGCCAGGGTGTTCACTGCCTTTCCGTCCCTTGCCGAGCGCTGGGGGAGGCGGCTTGCGATGCATGGCGGCGAGATACCATGGTCTGAGCCGCGAAAACCGCTGCGTGAGGCGGTGGTTGCCCTGGTGACCACCGGAGGGGTTCATCTGACGACACAGGAGCCGTTCGACATGACCGACCCGAACGGAGACCCCACCTTCCGGGAGGTGCCGGTCGATGCCCCGAGGGAGAGCCTCACTATCACCCACGACTACTACAACCACCGGGACGCGGAACGGGACCTGAATCTCGTCTTCCCCGCGGAGAGGCTCAGGGAGATGGTTGAAAAGGGCGCTCTCGGAAGGCTCCATGGCACCGCTTACAGTTTCATGGGGCACATCGACGGCCCCCACCTGCTGACACTTCGGAAAAAGAGCGCCCCGGAGGTGGCGAGAAGGCTTGCCGAGGCGAAGGTGGACTACGCCCTCCTCGTCCCGGCCTGAGGGGGGTGCAACCGGTCCGTGGGACTGGCAGCGAGAGAGATCGAGGCCGCGGGGGTCGCCACCGTTTCCCTCTCCATCGTGAGGGAGGTGACGGAGAAGACCCCTCCGCCCCGGGCTCTCTACCTCCGCTTCCCGTTCGGGCACGCCCTCGGGGAGCCGGGAAAGAGGGACCAGCAGTTTGCCGTTCTCTACATGGCTTTCCGGCTCCTCTTCGAGGCCGACCGGCCGGGGATCATAAGGGAGAGCGGGCTGCGGTGGAGGCGGGAGGTTTATGCTTCCCCCGACTGGGAGGCGTTCAGAAAGCTTGGGCCGGTCGTTTGATCCTCCGTGATTCTCCGGCCCATGGAGTAAGACCGGGGCATTCAGAGGATGGCCGGCGGACACTCTGCCAGAGCATTTCCCTTTGGCTCTGTGTAGTGCTTTCGGACCTCCTCCCACTCTTCGGCGCGAATCGCATCGAATGTTGTCACCACGGCCGGATCAAAGTGACTCCCTCTCTTCCCCCTGATGACGCGGGCAGCCTCCTCGTACCCCATAGCCCGATGGTAGGGTCGCTCCGAGGTGAGGGCGTCGAAGACGTCGGCCACCATGAAGAGGCGGGCGCCGAGCGGGATTTCCTCACCCCTGAGTCCACGGGGATAGCCGGTTCCGTCATAATGTTCGTGGTGGGCATGGACGATCTCCGCCGCCGCCTCAAGAAAGCCGATCCGGCGCAGCAATCGGTACCCTTCCCCGGGATGCCGGCGCATCTCCCGCCATTCGTCCTCCGACAACCCTGAGGGCTTGAGCAGGATATGGTCGGGCACCGCGATCTTCCCCACGTCATGGAGGAGCGCGCCGAGCGCGATGACCCGCCGCTCCTTTTCCTTGACGCCGAACCGGGCGGCGAGCAGGAGGGTGTATTCCCTCACTCGCTGCGAATGGAGCCGGGTGTTTTTCTCCCGCATATCAAGGGCCGACACGAGGGCGAGGAGGGTTTCTTCGTTGGCCCGGGCGAGACTCTCCATGAGAACCCGCCTGCGATCGAAGAGCCACCCGGGAAGAAGCCCTACCACCCAGAAGCCAACAAGTTCGCCAAGCTGATTGGCCTGTTCCATATAGTTTCCAGGCCAGTCGAGCAATGCGTGCGCAACGAAAGCAACAGAGATGAGGGCAGTGACCACAGCTGCCCCCCTCAGCCCGAACCACGCAGCTGCAACGACCGGCGGCAGAAAATAGAGCTTTCGCAAAACGATGTGGAGCTTGTGGTAGGTGTGCGGCGCCGTCGGGATCAGGAAGTGGAAGAGGGTGACGATCGCCACCGCGAGGATCAGGATGGCTGTCTTTGCTCTTCTGTCGTTCACGGACTGCCCCCAGTCTCATGCGCTGACTCAGCCATTCTCGAGGCTGTGCGCGCATACCGTCAGAGGTATTTTACCCCGTGCGTCAGCAGATACTCTTCGGGCAGCGGCTCGTTTCGGTAGTCGAGGGTCAGCTCGGCCCCTTTCCCGATTTCCGTAGCGGCCACGATTCGCAGTGGGTCCCGCTCCAGCCTGAGATTCGGCCTTCGGGAATGGTTTATGAAACCGTACTTTGTCCTGAACGGCCTCACCAAGAGCACCCCGCAACCGACTGCATTCCATTCGCAATGCGCCGCGGCATAATCGAGGTTGAAGCGCCTGAATTCAGCGACGGAAATGTGCTGTCCGTCGAGAACAGTCAAGGTTGTCCCTTCGGGAATGACTTTCATGGCAAACAGCCCATTCCCGTGGATGGGGCTGTCCTGAATTTCCGTATCCTGAATATTGTCAATGATACCCGGGAATTCCGAAGCACGCATCAAGCCGGACCAATTCTCTCGACTATTAGCTGCAGGCGGCACCGGGCACCTCTACTGAGCCTCGTGCAGCGCCCGCTCGACCATGCTCAACAGAAGCGAGCGTTCGACGGGCTTCTGGAGATAGTCGAAGGCGCCGAGCCCTACGGCTTTCAAATAGCTTTCCACATCTCCACCGGCGGTCAGTATGATGACGGGCACCGAAGGGGTACATACCTTGATGCGCTCCAGAATGCCCATCCCATCGGCATCGGGTAGCTTCAGGTCGAGAAGGACGAGATCGTAACGTGCGCTCTCCGCCTCCTTGAAGGCTTCCGAGCCGCTCAAGACCCCTTTTGCCTCGAAGTTACCCTTGCTCAAAAAGGCGATGACGACAGCGGAAAAACTGGGGTCGTCATCGATAACAAGAACTTTGAGATGTGCCATGACCATACTCTGAACCATAGTAGTTGCCGGACCTTCGCTGTCGGGAAACACCGACGTGGAGACCGGTGCTTCCCCCGTCGATCTCCTTTGCGCCCTATGCCGCGCAACCGGCGGGAATGCCGAGTTTAGTCGCGGCAGCGCGGATCTTCGCCTTGATATCGCCGATTTCCCGTTCGATGGCTTCGATGCGGGCGGTGTTGATGCTGTTGTAAGAGTACTCGGTTCTGAGTTCGACCTCTTTCGCCGCCAGCTCGCTTCTTAGGCCGGCGGTTTCGCTCTTGAGCTTTTCGACGGCGGAGGAATCCTTACATCCGCCGGTACCATCACACTTGTCGCACCCCATGGCAAACACGGTGCCACCCGTAAAAACGCCCAGCGCCAATGCAATCCCGATAATTGCTTTTTTTCTCATGTATCCATTCTCCCTGTGGTGATTTATACGGGCAGCTTTCGTGCCCTGTCGACTTGGTTATATCAATCTCCGTGCCACCAACAGCAAAATGCAACACACTGTTTTTGCTTATAATTTTTAACACACGGCTGTTCTCAAATTCGTAAATGGAGAATATTCCCCTGCACTATGTAGAAAATATTGGACAGAAATGGCTTTCGGGTGGGAATTTCGGGGGGAAGTCTTCGGTCGACGGCCACACAATCCGTGGGCTTGCGGAAATCGGCGATGACCTTTGCCCAGCCGAAGAACTCTTCGATCTTCTTCCGGTCTTTCGGGCTCTGTTTGTAGGTGCCGTGCCTGGTAGTGTGGCCGTCGACAGCGGTTCCATTCTTATTGCTGGCGACATGGGGAGTAACTTTCATCTTGCGCATGTCCTCTACTTACTCCGGGCGAGCCTCGTTTATGTGAACACACTGATGATCCAACGAGTGCTCGAGAACCCGGAGTGGTCAGAACGTATAACAGCCCGAGACTTCGCGGCACTGAGTCCCCTCTTGACCCAGCACATCAATCCCTTATGGACGTTTCGAACTGGATATAAATTCTCGGCTGGCGCTTGACGGCTGACCTTCATTGCCACTTTGCCCCTGGTAGTACAAATGTTGGGATTACCCCGATTTGCCGATAATCTCCTCATGCCTGTATTCAACATCGATCTGATCGCGAAGGTAGACGTTTTCCGCTTCCAGTCGATCCTTCAGCTGCTGTATTTCCGCCAGGGCGTTCTGGATTTTCTGATCTGCCCGTTTCCGTTCCAGGGCATTGGAAAAAATCTCCCACAACAGGCGAAGTCTCTGGGTAAGCTCATCGGGCCACTCTCTTTTTACCCGATAGGATACGAAGGTGATGGCGCCGACGATGGTGCCGCCGACGCTGGCCGGGATAAACATGATGGATTTTATCCCTCCCTGATCTTTGCAGTATTGCTTTTCTTTCCAGAATCTGTCAGGCAGCTCGTCGATATCGGAAACTCTGAAAATTGTGCCACTGAGGATCATATTGATCCAGTCCGGTATCATGTCGGCAATAACGGGTGGCGGCGGTTTGATGCCCGGCCTGGCAAAAGAATGGCTGATATGCAGGCTTTTGTCATTGGCTGAAAGATGCCAGATACTGCTTCGGTCAAATCCCAGGAGATCGACTACTTTCTGCAGCCCCTCTTCAATCCAGTGGTCCACTTCGCTTACGGATAAACTGATGAACGTAGAGGAGAGGTTGGAGAGGAACGCCTCAATTTGGAGGCGTTCTACCTGTACGCTTTCCTTTATTTTTTGCTCGGTTATATCCTGGACCACCAACCCGCAGCACATGACAGACCCATCGTGCTCCTTGAGTGGATACGAGCAAATCAACCAGATTCTTTCCTGGGACGATTTGTCCGGAAGCGACGTGGGCACAACAATTTCAAGGTCAACAAAGGAACGATCCTCGGCGATGGTGCGGGACAGAATCGGCTCCAAGGTCGAGGCAGCCAGATGATCTGCCTCCCTGAGGGTTTTTCCGATGTGATCTTCCGTTGACAGGTGAGCAATGGTTGCCATCTGATTATTGAAGTATATGTAGCTCAGGTCGCGATCAATGATCGATATCCCGAACTGGGCCTGTTCGAACAACTGCTCCAGGTTGCTGAATTTTCCCAGGAAGAAATCGGTAGTGCTTGACGCAGGCTTGGCGGCTAACCCCATACTGTCTCCCATCCGAATCCTGTCACGATGCGATTATTGTCGCCTCAGGCACCGACGAAATATCGCCCCTCCGACGAAGTATCGTCGAATGTACATCATACATAAAACAACGTAATTTTTATTTATAATATTTATCAGCGTATTTACGATGCGTTACGCAACTAATTAAATATTATGCTTCAGCAGGCATGCTGAATGCAAGACATTGTTTCCATGCTCTGTTCATGAAAGATCAGTGCTTTCATACACGGCCCGTAAAACTCAGCGTAGTGATTGGGGGTTAAAATGCAGGATATTTCAGGGGAATGCGCGCCACCGCAGACAAAGCGCGTGCTGTTCGGCACGTTGCATTATGGCTGGATAGTGGTTGCCGTTGGCGTTCTCGTTATCTTCACCGGCATCGGGCTTGCCCGGTTTGCCTACACCGTCTTGCTGCCGGGGATGCGGGAGGGGCTCGGCCTTCGGTACGATAAAATGGGATTTATCGGAACCGGGAACTTCATCGGCTATCTGGCGGCCATCCTTTTATGCCCCCTTCTTCTCAAACGCCTCAGTTTTCGTACCGCCGTATCAGTCGGGTTGACCCTGATAGCCGTCTGCATGCTCGGGATAAGTTTCGGCCGAAGCTTCACCATGGTTTTTCTTTTGTTCGCACTCACCGGCATGGGGAGCGGTTTTGCAAATCTCCCCATGATGACCTTGATCACCAACTGGTTTCAGAGAGAGAAGCGCGGCAGGGCGGCTGGCCTGATCGTAATGGGCAACGGAACGGGGATCATCTTCGTTGGCATTCTGATCCCCTTTCTCAACCGTATGTACGGGGCGGATGGATGGCGGCACAGCTGGCTTGTACTGGGCCTGATCTCGTTGGCAGTCGCCGCCTGTGCTGCCTGCTTTCTGCGCAATCACCCGGGCGAGCTTGGACTTATGCCGGTTGGCCGCCCGACGCATGCCGCCACTGATCAGGTACCGTCCCGTGAAGGGTGCGGCAACGGCAGACTGCTGGTGCGCATCGGATTTCTCTATTTGATTTTTGGTGCCACCTTTATGATCTACGGAACCTTCATTGTTACCACGATGGTGAGTGACTACGGTTTCAGCGAAGCGAAAGCGGGATTGTACTGGTCATGGGTGGGCTTCTTCGGCCTCTTCTCCGGCGTGGGCTTCGGCACCCTTTCAGACTTTGTCGGCCGCAACCGAAGCATGGCGCTGGTCTTTTCGCTGCAGACAGCAGCCTACCTGTTGGCCGGGCTCAAACTTGGCAGTGGAACATTGCTTGTCTCGATTCTCTTGTATGGGTCAACGATCTTTGCCATCCCCGCGATCATGACCGCTACCGTCGGCGATTATTTCGGCCCAACAAGGGCTGCAAGGGCCTTCGCGATCGCAACCATTTTTTTTGCTTTCGGACAGATTACCGGTCCTGCCACAGCTGGCCTGATAGCCGGAGCACAGGGAACGTTCACGAGTGCCTATCTGCTGGCGTCTCTTCTGACGGCGATTGCGGCCATTATTGCCATAATGCTTCCTCCCCCCCAGTGACAACCGAATCTCTCGTGCGCCCCCCCCCCCCAAGGGGGTGTATCAGAGGTTACACAGCGCAGAGAAAGAGAAAAGGGCCTATACGTTATCGTATAAGCCCTTGTTTTTATTGGTGGAGATGAACGGGATCGAACCGTCGACCTATGCGTTGCGAACGCATCGCTCTCCCAGCTGAGCTACATCCCCGTTATTGAATTGTAAATGCTCCTGTTTAGACAAACACAACATCGTGTTTATACCGTAAACTGATTCTCTTGAAAAGGGCAAAGTTAGGGGGATACCGGGATGACAACGGTGAATTCAGCTCCTCCGGTCTCGCGGTTTTTAACCGTGATGGTGCCTCCATGGGCCGTTATGATCTTGTGGGCGATAGCCAGACCGAGGCCGGTCCCTTTTTCCTTCGTGGTGAAGAAGGGGCTGAAGAGGGTATGGATATGTTCAAGGAGAATCCCTGCTCCTGTGTCGGAAACCTTGACTGAGACGGCTCGGCTTCCGTCGATCTGGGCGGGGAGGGACTCGATTTCCAGGACGCCCCCAGGCTCCATGACGTCATTGGCGTTGCTGAACAGGTTGATAAAAACGTGGCGGATCTGCTGGTAATCGCCCAGGACCGAGGGGAGGCGCGATGCCAGGATTTTTTCAACTTTAATTCCTTTTTCCTCGATGGGGAGAGCGACCACCGAGAGGGCGTCTTCGATAATCTGGTTAATGCTGCACCGGCTGTAGCAGATGGTCGTCTTCTTCGAGAAGAAGAGGATGTCGGTCAGCATGGTTTCCAGATGCTGGACTTCACGGGTAATGAGATCCGCGTATTGCCATTCCTCGGTATCGGCGGGGAATCTCTTTTTCAGCCGTCCCGCAAAGCCCCCTACCGAAACGAGAGGGTTCTTGATCTCGTGGGCGATTCCGGCGGCCATCTGGCCGATGGCCGCCAGTTTCTCCCCCTGCAGGAGGCGCTCCTGGGTCTCGTGGAGATTGCGGTTGGTTTCTTCGAGCCGGTTGTAGAGGATGGAGTTTTCCGCCGCCATTCCCGCCTGGTTGGTGAACAGTTGCAGCAGATTGAGTTCATCGGGGGTGATGGAGCGTCCGCTGGTGCAGTTGTCGACGACGATGGCGCCGATGACCTGATTGTGGGCGATGAGTGGGGCGATGGCGAATGGGGTACCGCCGAACTTCCGGTTGAAGGATCGGTCAATGGGGGATTCGCGACGGGGGGCGCGGACAAGGACCAGTTGTCTGTCGAGCACTGCCTTGGAGATGTGGTTCTGGGTGCTGTCCAGGGGAAGCCGCGTCGCCTTGACAAGTCTGCAAAATTCGGTTTGCTGTAGGAGGGCAATCTCTTCGTCTGATACGTTCAGGGAATCCGGCGTGGGGGCGGGTGGCAGGTCCGCCGGCGGTTCAGGTCCCCCGACCCGGGCGATGCCGGTCATTCCCTGGAGGATCTCGGTCCGTTCGTTGGCCAGAAAGAGCATGGCACGGTCGAAAACAGGGGGGGTCCCCGACGTGATGGCTGAAAGAATCAGGTGCACGAGTCGGTTCAGCTTGATGGTGGAGAGCATCGCGTTGCTGATGCGGTAGAGGAAAGAAAACTCCTCAAGCCGCTTGTTCATGTCATCGCGGGAGCGCTTGCGGCGGATAATGCCGGCGGCCTCGATCAAGAGGACCTGCAGAAGTTCGAGATCCTCCCCGTCGAGAAGGGTGGTGTCGGGGAGGCCGATGGTCAGGACCCCCAGCAGTCGCTCTCCGTCGATGATGGGGTGGGCATGTACTTGGTGTTCGGTGCCCAGGGAGGGCTCGTGGGGGTGCAATGACGAGATTCCGCGGTAGATTGGTCTGGCATGCGCCGCGCATCGTCCCGCAACTCCCTTGCCGAAGGGGATAATGCAATCGCTGATTTCGTCGGGGAGGAGAGTGGAGATCTTTCGGTGGAGCAGGTGGTCTCTCTCGTCGGCCAGGTAGATGGTTGCCGATGAGCAGTGGAAGGCTTCGGTAATGAGGTGCGCGAAGGCTTTCAGTCGGACATGGTGAGGGTGTTCGGTGGAGTTGGCTATCCGAATCGCATTGCTGGCTATCTTGAATTGATTCTGAGCAGCCATCCGGACTCCGGGGCACGGGTAGATGCTACGGGGAGTAAGCGGGACGAAAGGATAAGATTACGGGTGTTTTTCTTTCCGCTCCTGTTCCATTTTGCAATCAATGCAGAGGGTGGTGACCGGACGGGCCTTGAGGCGCGCCTCGCTGATATCCTCTCCACAGACCTCGCAGGTGCCGAAGCTGCCGTCCTCGATCCGTTCGAGGGCCTCACGGATCTTGTTGATGAGCTTGCGCTCCCGATCCCGGATGCGGAGCTCGAAGTTGCGGTCTGACTCCTGGGTTGCCCGGTCGGTGGGGTCGGGGAAGCTGGTGGAGTCGACGGTCATTTCCGAGACGGTTTTTCCCGCCTCTTCCTGGAGCGATCGGATCTCATCGTTGAGGATCGATCTGAAATATTCGAGCTTCTCCTTGTCCATGCCGCGTGTCTCCCCTTTATGACGCTTAATCGTACAGATAATAAAGGGATTGTGCGGTCAAGTAAAGTAAAAAGTATGTGACGCCGGTAATGGGGAGAGGCTCACAGGAGCCGGTCCAGGGCCTCTTCAACCGATTTGACCCCGATTACTTCCATCCCCTCCACGGCGGTCACCTGCTTGAGGCTGCCGGCGGGGATTACGGCCCGGGTAAAGCCGAGCTTGGCCGCCTCCCGTACCCGTGTTTCCGGCTGGGTTATGGCCCGCACCTCGCCGGCAAGGCCTACCTCGCCGACAACGACCGTCTGGGGATCGATGACCTTGTCCAGGTGGCTGGAGGCAAGGGCGGCCACCATGCCGAGATCGGCGGCCGGCTCGCTCACCCGGGCGCCCCCGGCGGCGTTCAGGAAAATGTCCTGCCCCGCCATGTGGAGTCCCACCTTCTTGTCGAGGACAGCCACGAGAAGCGCGAGGCGGTTGGCGTCGACCCCCAGGGTAGTGCGGCGGGGGACCCCCAGGGAGGAGGGGGTGACGAGGGCCTGGAGCTCCACCAGGAGGGGACGGCTCCCTTCGATGGTGGTGACGACGGCGGAGCCGGATACCCCCAGGGGGCGCTCCGAGAGGAATATTTCCGAGGGGTTGCGGACCTCGCAGAGTCCCCCCTCCTTCATCTCGAAAACGCCGATCTCGTTGGTGGAGCCAAAGCGGTTCTTGACCGCCCGCAGGATGCGGAAGGCGTGTCCCCTGTCCCCCTCGAAATAGAGGACCGTGTCGACCATGTGCTCCAGGACCCGGGGGCCGGCGATGGAGCCGTCCTTGGTGACGTGCCCCACGATGAAGGTGGGGATGGCGCTCCGTTTCGCCGCCACCATGAGACGCCCGGCGCACTCCCTCACCTGGCTCACGCTTCCGGGGGCTGATTCGAGCCCCGGGGCGTACATGGTCTGGATGGAGTCGATGACCACGGCCCGGGGGGCCACGGCGCCGATCTGGGCCAGCACCGTCTCGAGGGCAGTCTCGGCCAGGATGAGGAGCCCCTTCGCCCGGATGCCGAGCCGCTCCCCGCGGAGCCTCGCCTGGCGGGCCGACTCTTCGCCCGAAACGTAGAGGACCGGCCCGGTGGTGCGTGCCAGGTGGTCCATCACTTGCAAGAGGAGTGTTGATTTGCCGATGCCGGGATCGCCGCCGATCAGGATGACGGAGCCGGCCACTAACCCTCCGCCCAGGACCCGGTCGAACTCGGATATGCCGCAGGGGAGCCGTTCTTCCGCCTCCCCCGCCACGTCGCAGATGGGAACCGGCGCCACGCCGGAGAGGGGGACCGAGGGGCCTTTTCCCTTGCCCCGCACCTCTTCCACGAGGCTGTTCCAGGCGGAGCAGTCGGGGCACTTGCCGAGCCACTTGGCCGACTGGTATCCGCAGTTCTGGCAGACATACAATGTCATGGTTTTCAAACGGATCATCCTCCGCAACGGGTTCGAGAGGTGGCGCAATGCTCAGTTCTAAACCGATTCGGAGTGTCTGTCAACGGAGCCACAGGACAACCCGTGTCAGGAAGTTGTCGCCGGCGTGCTCCCTTTGACAGGTGCGTGGGCGTTGTCCCGACCATAAAGGAGACAGGGATGGTTAATCGGGAGGAGCAGCACAACCGGCGTGATAATGCCGCCTCACGCCGTCGCGGTGCTGCCTTGGCCGAACTCCACAAGGCCCTCAAAGCAATGGGATTCTACCCTGCGGGGCATCCGCTCCGGGCGGAAAGCCTCCGTCTTGCCTTCGAGGCCCTCCGCGAGGCCGTGGGGGAGGAGCATCTTCTGCTTGCGGTGGGCAAGGGGGGCTTTGCCGTTCCCGACGGGGAAGCGGCCGTGGAGGACAATCCCATGGCCCAGGCCCTCTCCCGGGAGCTCTTCATCCGGCGGGTTCGCCGCATCGCGTTTCTGGCTGACCTTACCCTGACTGACCTGGAGTCCTTTCTTTCCCTGCTTTCCCTCGATTATCGGAGCATTCCCTCTGCCGGCGGCATGGAGGCGCTTATGGCGCAGCGGGGGATCACCACCATCTGGGCCAATGAGATCGATCTGACCGCCATCGGCCGCAAGCGGCAGGAAATTCAGGACTCCTTTGCCGCGGCGGGGCAGGGACCATCTGTCGGGGAATGGCAGCCTGCCGAGGCGTTTCTGAAAGAAGTTGAGGAGGCAGAGATAGATACGGCGCTTTCCGTGATCCCTGCGGCGGAGTTCCATGCCGACGGTGCCCGGGAGCAGCAAACGACGACTCCTGAAGAGCTCATCGACCTCATGGCGCGGGAGCCCGATGACGAACGCTATCGTGAGCTCAGTCGGGCTTTCGTGAAAGAGTGCCTCCGCCTTCAGGACGACAGCGAGTTCGAGCGGCTCTTTCCGCTCCTTGAGTGTCTCCTGCAGCAGGCCAATGACCGGGAGATGGGACTCGCCCGGCGCGGCAGCGCCCTCCTCGCCTTCGACCAGACGGTGGGGACGGGGATGGTCGGTTTTCTCGTGCGGCACCTGGAGGAACACGGGGCCACGGAGGGGGACCGCCTTCTCCCCTTCTTCGCCGAATTGGGCTCCCGGGCAGCGGCTCCCCTGGCGGCGCGGCTTCGCTGCGCCGAAGGGGCCCGTCCCCTCAGGAATCTTGCTTTGGGGCTTGTGGCCGTGGGAGACGAGGCGGTCGAGCCCGTGCTTGAACTTCTTGCCGACGGGAGCGATCCCGTGGTTCAGACGGCGGCGGAGATTCTCGGCGAGATTGGCGCGGGTGGCTGCTTGGCGGAACTGCGGCAATGCCTTGGCCATCCCGCTGAGGGGGTGCGCCGCGAGGTCCTCAGAAGCCTTGTGCGCATCGGCGGTCCCGAAGCGGAGGAGGCGATCATTGCCTGTCTCGACTCGTCCCGCGATCCGTCCCTACGACACCTTGCAGCAGTCTCCCTTGGGGCGCTCCGGAGCGGCCGGGCGGTGGAGCCGCTCCTTGCCGTCGTGGCCAGGAGGGATCTCTTTGCAAGCACGTTCTCCCTCAAGAAGGTTGCCCTTGCCGCCCTCGGCAAGATCGGCGACCGACGGGCCGTTCCCGCCCTTGTGGCGCTGTTGGGGAGCCGGCACTGGTTTTTCCGGCGGCGGGGAGAGGAACTGCGCTGCCTTGCCGCCGCCGCCCTCGGCCAAATTGGTGATACGGCAACGCTTCCCCTCCTTTCGGAACTGGCCGCCAAGGGGGGGCGCCTCGGCGCGGCCTGCGACGGGGCTGTCGGCGCCATAGAGCAGCGACTGCGGGAGGGAGCCCATGACTGACTTGTCCCTGGCCCAGGCGCAACGGGTGGTTCTTCTCCTGGCGGGCACCGTGAAGGGGTATTCCCTCTATCCCGAGGCCCATCCTGCCATTGCCCAGCCCCTGCGAGAGGTCTGCACGATTTTAGAGCAAATTCTCAGGGGGAGGAACGATGTTCGCCTTGGCATTCACGATGGGGTCCTCTTCCTGGAGCAGCACCTCTTCTTCACTCCCACCGCTTCAGTGGATGAACTGGCAGGGATTCTCACGGCACGGGAAATCCGGGCCGTCACCTTCCTGCGGGGCCTTGTCCCTGACGAACTGGCGGCACTCGTGGCCCTTCTGTCCCGACGGGAACTCACGGGGGGGAGCCTGGCGGCGGAGCTTGCCCGGCGGGGGGGTGCCCACGTGGCTCTGGAGCTGGAAGATCTCCGGCAGGAGGAGGCGGAGGAGTTCGATCCCTCGGCCACCTACCGGCAGGCTATCACCGCCGTCAGCGCACTCTTCGAGGATATCGAGAACGGTAGGATCCCCAGCACGAAGATGCTCCACGGCGTCGTGGACCGGGTGGCCGACCTCACCATCCGGGAGCCGTCGACGCTCCTGGGGCTTGCCATGATCAAGGATTACGACAATTATACCTTTTTCCATAGTGTCAACGTGGGAATCCTTGCCATGGCCCTGGGGGCCGCCTTCGGCATGGGGAAAGAGGAGTTGCGGGAGCTGGGTATGGCGGGTTTCCTCCATGACGTGGGCAAGACGAGGGTGGCGAAGAAGATACTCAACAAGCCCGGGAAGCTTTCCCCTGAAGAGTTCGAGGTAATGAAGCGGCATGCCGAGGACGGCGCCCGGATCATCGATGAGATGGAAGGGATAAGTTCCGGTGTTGCCCGGGCGGTCCTGGGGCACCACCTCGGTTTCGACCGCACCGGCTACCCCGGCTGGGCCAAGGAGCTTCCCTTTGGCCGCTCATGCGAGATCATTGCCGTGGCCGACTGCTACGACGCCATCACCACGCTGCGGGTTTACAAGCCTCCCCTCACCCCCCGGGAAGCCGTGGAGATGATCAGGGGACTTGCCGGAACCCAGCTCAACCCGGATCTGGTGGAGACCTTCACGGGAATGATGGGGCGCTATCCCGTCGGCACCCTGGTGCGGCTCGACACGAACGAGATTGCGGTGGTCTTTCGTCCTCCTCCCCCCGGGGGGGAACGGCCGATGGTAAAGGTGGTGAAGGACGGCCTGGGGAGGGTGCTGCCGTCGCCGGTGGTGAAGGATCTGGCCCGAGAGGAGGGGGTGGGAATCGTCGCCGTGGTGGATCCTGGCCTGGCTGCTGTCGAGGTGTCCCGCTACCTTGAGTGAGGCTCGCTGGATTGTGGGCCGGTCACTCCGGGAGGGGAAGCATACCGAGGGCTGTGGCAGCCGCCTTGCGGGTCTGCGGATGGGGTGAGGCGAGAAGGGCCAGGAGCCGCTCCTCCAGGTCTTGACCGCCGATTCTGCCGAGGGCCAGAGCGGCTTCGGCATCGAGAAGTCCATCGCCGGCGTCGAGGAAGGGGATGAGGAGGCGCGTTGCCTCCGGGGTCGGGTAATTGCCAAGGGCGGCGATTGCTTTCGCCCGAATGGCCGTACTGGTTTCCTGGAGTCCCTGGGCCAGGGCAGGAAACGCCCGGGGATGGCCCAATGCGCCGAGAACCTCGATGGCGGCCGACTTGATGTCCTCTTCGGGGCGGGAAGCGCAGTAGATGAGGGGGGGGAGGACCCGCTCGCCGCCGATCTTGCCGAGGGCGTAGATGGCCTTCACCTTGGTTCCCCGGTCTCCCTTTTTCAGAAGCTCGGCCACCTCGGCAAAGCTGCCGATCCCTTCAAGGCGCTCCAAGGCCGCTGCCGCCGCTTCCCTCACGTCGCCGGCCGGATCCTTCAGGAGCGGAACGAGCCGCTCTCGCCGTTTTCCCGTTGCGTTAGACTCCATGACTGTGGCATTAGTAGCAGAATTCCCCCGGATCAACAACCCCATTAATCCAGGAAAAAGCATTTGATAACACAGCGAAACAGAGAAAACGGAGCAGCCTCGTGGATAAGCTGTTCAAGAAGCAGTTCTCCGTCTCTCCGTGATCATTCCGAATGCCGTTCTTCAGATTGAAAGGAACACGATGAAACTGGACGTGAAAGCTGCCCTTCTCTCCGCTTTTGTCCTGCCGGGTCTCGGCCAGGTCGTCCGCGGTGAGCGGGTGAAGGGGGGGATACTCATCGCCCTCGCCAATATCTTTCTCCTGGGAGCCTTTTTTCTGGTCCTCAAGGGGATGGGGCCGGTGCTCCTCGAAGCCCAGTTGGCCGGCAGTGTCGATCCGAACGCCGTTACCCGCAAGCTCGCCGCCGGTGCGCCGGCAGCACGTATTCTCCTTGCCTGTTTCGCGGCTCTCTGGTGCTTCGCTGTCGTCGACGCCTTTGTGGGACGACGAAAAGGAGAGTAAGCTGGTTTATAATTGCGTTTGACAAAATCATGTAAACTATGAGATAAACTAACGAGTTAGCATGGAGCCCCCGTTCAGGGGGCTTATGTGTATCACTGGTCAGAATGGAGCGGTGCGATGATTCATGCCGAAATCGTGGCAACAGGCGGGTGCGTTCCCGAGCGGGTCGTGCCCAATGATTTTTTCAACTACCTCGTGGATGACGCCGACACCTGGATCGCATCCCGCACGGGAATCCGGGAGCGTCGCTTCGCGGCTCCCGAGGAGTCCACCTCCGACCTGGCCACCGCCGCGGCCCGCAGTGCCCTCGCCCGGGCCAACATGGAACCGGGCGAGCTCGACTGTATCATCGTAGGTACCTCGACCCCCGACATGTATCTCCCCGCCACCGCCTGCATGGTCCAGAAAAACATCGGCGCCAAAAACGCCGTTGCCTTCGACATGAACGCCGTCTGCAGCGGCTTCATCTTCGGCGTGGAAACGGCCGACAACTTCATCCGCTCCGGCAAGTACCGGCGGGTCATGGTGATCGGCGCCGACACCTATTCGAAGATCCTCGACTTCGATGACAAGGGGACCTGCCCCCTCTTCGGCGACGGCGCCGGCGCCGTCATCCTTGGCGCCACCAAGGAGAAGCGGGGAATCCTCCAGAGCATGATCTTCAGCGACGGCAGCGGGTGGGAGCTGATCCAGGTCCCCTCGTCGGGTTCCCGGTGTCCGGTCACCGCGGAGACTATCGCCGCCCACGACAACACCTTCAAGATGTCGGGCAAGCAGGTTTTCGTCTTCGCCACTGACGTGATCCCCCGGATCATCGAGCAGGTCACCACCGGGGCAGGGGTGAGCGTCGGCGACCTCGACTACATCATCCCCCACCAGGCCAACGTCCGGATCATCGACTTCATCTCCAAGAAGACCGGCCTCGGCAAGGAGCGGTTCCTTCTGAACCTGGACCGCTATGGCAACACGGCTGCAGCATCGGTGGGGCTTGCCCTGGACGAGAACCTCCGCAACGGCACCCTCAAGACGGGGCAGCTGGTCCTCATCATGGGATTCGGCGGCGGACTTTCCTGGGGAGGCGCCCTTATCCGCCTCTGATTCCCGCTATCCCCTCGCCGGCCGTTACCACCGAAAGCCCCTTGCCGGCAAGGATTTCAACGAGCAGCCCTGGCGGCACGACCCGCTTCCATCCGTCGTGGAAGCGGTTGGCCGCCAGGATGATCCCCCCCCTTGCCAGGCGGTTCGCCAACCCCTCCACGACCCGCTCCAGAATCCGCCGTTCGTGCATGAACGGCCCGCCGAGAATCCCGTTGCAGAGAATGACATCGAAGGTTTCAGTGCCACCGGCATCGGCTGTCAGGTCAGAGGCGATGAACCGGACGCGCCCGAGGGCGCCGGTTGGGCGGAGCTCGTCCCTGAGCAGGCGGAAGGCCTCCTGCCGTGGCGGATCATGGGGGAAAAAGCCGTGGGCCGCCGCGAAGATTTCAAGGGGATCCCGGCTGGCGCCCACGATGCAGAAACCGTCGGGCTCCAATCCCGTTTCAGCCAGAAGCCGAGCCAGACCGTAGGTTCCTTCGCCGGCCCCGCAGGCGGCGTCGAGGCATCGGAGCCGCGTGTCGCACCTTCTGCCCCTTGTCACGAGCCATTGGCGGAGAAAATTACCCTGGGCGGGGTAGCGGTCGGCGTTGGCCCCGTGGCGGCGGGGAACGAAGAGGGAGAAGATGCAACGGGTACGGAACTCCGCGTCGTCCGCAAGCTTTGCAAGGAGCCGGGCCGGGTTTGGTTCCCGAAGGGGTGGATCGAGGCGCTCCAGGCAGTCGGGCCACGAGGGGGCTGTCTGCAGGGGGGTGCCGCCCATGTCCGGGGCGAAGGAGAGGGCACGGCGGAGGAGCGACTGGAAGGTCAGCCGGACCTCTTTCAGGGGAAGAAGGAGATCGGTGGTTGCGCGCATCTCCGCCGTGATGACAAGCCCCTCACCCCAGAGGCCGAAGGGAACCGTTTCGGCATAGACGCGAAACCGCTCTCCGAGGCGGGTGATGTGCCGCCGCAGGTCATGGTCGTCGAGGACCCCCGGGACCAGGAGGCGGCGCAGGGCCTTCCGCGTCTCGTCCGGATCGATGACGGGACGGATGCACGCCGGCGGGTGTGGCAGTGGCAAATGGTGGGGATTTTTCATCGGGCTCCCGTGGGGCTCTATTCGGAAACCATTCTATGCAACGAATTTTCCCCTGTCCAGAGAGGATGCAGGAGGTGACGGCATGGCCCTTTTCTCCGGAATGAAACTCTTTGTCATCATCGCGCTCAATGCCCTCTGGCCCCGGACGAAAACGGGCGGCGCCCCCCTGCGGAACGCCGCCCCTCATCTTCCTTCCGTCCCCCCGGGATTCACCCCCGTGGCGCCTGCCGGCATCTCCCCCATCTTGGCTGACCCCGGACAGGCCGTGAATGCCGAGGGGGATCTTTCGCTCTTTTTTCCCGGGTGCCCGGCCCTGGCCGCCCCTTTTCTCCTCTTTCGCCTCAAACGGCTGGGTTTCTCCCGGTGCCGCGTTCGTCTCCTTCCCGAAGGCCTTGCCCTTACTGCCCGGCGCTAACCTGCAATCTTCGTGATCTCGGTGCCGATCTGGGTGAGCGGCAGGACCGTGTCGGCCACCCCCCCCTCGATGCAGGCCCGGGGCATGCCGTAGATGGTGGAGGTGGCCTCATCCTGGACGATGGTCCCCCCCCCCTTGGTCTTCAGGTGCTTCATTCCCTTGAAACCGTCAGCCCCCATCCCCGTGAGGATGACCCCCAGGAGCGAACCGTTGCAGGCGTCGGCAAAGGTGGTCAGCATGTGGTCCACCGACGGGACGTAGATGTACTGGGGACACTCGGTGGTGGCGATGGTCCGGATGGCGACGGTGCTTCCCTGGCGGACCAGCGCCGTGTGCATCCCGCCGGGGGTCACGAGCACAACCCCCGGTTGGACGATGTCGCCGGCCTTCGCCTCCTTGACCTGGAGTGAGCACTTGGTGTTGAGCCGCTCTGCGTAGGGGCCGGTGAACGCCTTGGGCATGTGGATGGCCACTACGATTCCGTGGGGAAAGTTGCCCGGGATCCGGCCGAGAACCTCCTGGACGGCCACCGGCCCGCCGGTGGAGGCGCCGATCCCCACGTACTGGTACCGTTGCCCTGCCAGGCGGGGAACCGTGACGGGGCGGGGTGGCACCACGATGCGCGGAAAGGGAGGAGGCGGGACCGTGCTCCTGCCGAGAATCGAGATGCCGGACCCCTTCACCTTCCGCAGGAGCTCCTCCTTGAAGGCTTTCTGGGCGTCAATGCTGTCGGTGACGTTCTTGGGGATGTAGTCGATGGCGCCGGCATCGAGGGCGTCGAAGGTGGCCTTGGCTCCCTCGCAGGTGAGCGTGGAAACCATGAGCACCCGGGTCGGGGCCTTGGCCATGATCTCCCTGAGGGCCGAGATGCCGTCGAGCCGGGGCATCTCGATGTCCATGGTTATCAGGTCAGGCCTGAGGCACAGGGCCTTTTCCACCCCCTCGACTCCGTCCATGGCCACGCCGATCACCTCGATGGCGGGATCCTTCTCCAGCACGCTCCGGATGACCATCCGCATGAACGACGAGTCGTCCACAACGAGCACGCGCAGTTTTCTTTCCTGATTCGGAAGCATGGCTTTGTCACCTGTCCTTGAAGATGTTCGTGACCAGTTCCCGGATCTCCTCCACCTGGTCGTCCAGTTCGTAGCAGAAGCGTTCCACGTCGAATTCCGCAAGCTTTTTCCCCTGCTCCTGAACCATGGTCCAAGCCGGCTCATCGGCCAGGGAGAAGCTGGTCCACTCCATCCCGCCGTAATCCAGGTTCCGGACGGTGCAGAAGAGGTCCGCCAGGTTCACGATGGCGGTAAGGCGCGGTGCGTTTGTGGCCTCGCGGGGGGCGTGGTGGCAGGCGACAATCTCGCAGTAGTCATCGGGGAAATGCCACTCCCGGGCCAGGCAGAGTCCCACCTCGCAGTGGGTCGTGCCAAGGATGCGTTCCTCAGCCTCCACCAGTTGCACCGGGCTCTCCCTGATGGCGTCTACCACCTTTTGGAATTCGTCCTTCAGGTAATAGCTCAGGAATACCTCGCCGATGTCGTGGATGAGGCCGCCGATGTAGGCCTTCTCCGTATCGTGGTATCCCACCTTCGCGGCGATGAGCCGCGCTACGATGCCGACGCCGAAGGAGTGCTCCCAGAAGGGCTTTACCCCGAGCACTCCCTCCTTTCCCTCGAAGCTCTGGATGAAGGAGCAGGTGAGGATGAACTCCCTGATGTGCCGAAGCCCCAGATAGACCAGCGCCCCCTTGAGGGAGGTGATGACCGTGGCCGGCCGGTAGAGGGGAGAGTTGACCATCTTCAGGACCCGGGCCGCCATGACCTGGTCGGTGAGGAGAAGCTCGGCCACCTGGTCGATCTCCACGTCGGGTTGGTCCAGGAGCGACAGGACCTGGGTGGCCACGGCGGGGATGGTGGGGAGATCGGTCATGCCGCGGATCAGAGCCGCGGCTTTTTCCATTTTGCTCAATTGTTCCACGCTATCCGTTCCACCTTTCACTTTTTGTAGGCAAATCCGCCGGGGAAGTGGACCGTTTTGAACTTGTCGTTCACGCCGTGCAGGGATTCCGATTGCCCCACGAAGAAGTAGCCGTAGGGCTGGAGGTTATTGTAGTAGTGCTGCACCACCTTGGTCTTGGATGCCAGGTCGAAGTAGATCAGGACGTTGGCGCAGAAGATGAAATCGAAGCTCTTCATGAAGACCATTTTCGCGTCTTCATAGAGGTTCAGGTGATTGAAGCTCACCAGCTTCTTCACGTCGGGTGAGAGGACATAGCGCTCCCCCGGTTCCTGACGAAAGTATTTCTTCTTGTAATAGTCGGGAGTATTGCGCACGGAGTAGGCGCTGTAGACCCCTTCCCGGGCCTGGGCCAGGACCGTCTCGCTGATGTCGGTTCCCACGATCTCGATGATCCAGTCCTTGAGGATCGTGGCCCGCTTCTCCAGGAGGATCATGGCCATGGTGTAGGCCTCTTCGCCGGAAGAGGAGCCTGCGCTCCAGATCCTGAGCTTGCGGAAGCCGATTTTCCCCTTGGCCGCCACGACCTCGGGAAGAAAGACGTTCTCCAGGGCCTTCAACTGGGGAGGGTTGCGGAAAAAGCAGGTTTCGTTCGTGGTTATTTCGACGAGGAGCTTAAGCAGTTCATCGGATTTCCCGGGGCCACTTTTCAAGAGCCCCATGTAGGTCATGAGGTTCGGTGAGTTGGTTGCCTCGATCCGTCGAGTAATGCGGCTCTCCAGGAAATACTTCTTGCTCGTGTGGAAATATATCCCGCAGTGATTGTAGATGAAGTCCCTGAGGACCTCGAAATCCTTGTCAGAGAGTGTCACTGGCGTCCCTTCTTCGGTTGAGTATCGTGCCTTCGGCCGACGGGTCAGGCGGCAATGCGGCCGCCGCCGCTTCCGTCGCTGTTCTCCATGAGCCCCGCGGGGTCGATGATGAGGGTGACCCGTCCGTCACCGAGGATGGTGGAGCCGGCAATGCCGGGGAGATTCGCCAGGTACTTGCCGAGGGACTTGATGGCCACCTCCTGCTGCCCCAGAAGCCGCGAAACCACAAGCCCCACCCGCTTCTCGGCAACCCCCACGACAACCACGTAGCAGGCGACGCGGCTCCGCTCGCTCGGGGCGACGTTGAAAATCTTCTGCAGCCGCATGAGGGGGAGCACCGAATCCCGAAGCTTGAGCACCTCCTGGCCGCCGATGGTGTGGAATTCCCGTTCCTCCACCCGGAGTGTCTCCAGTACCGCCGCCAGGGGGATCGAGTAGGTCTCGTCCTCCACCTCCACCAGGAGCGACTGGATGATGGCGAGGGTAAGGGGCAGCTTCAGGATGAACTCGGATCCCTGCCCCAGTTCGCTGCGGATATCGATGATGCCGTTCAGCTTTTTGATGTTGGTCCTGACCACGTCCATGCCGACGCCGCGCCCCGAGAGGTCCGTGGCCTTCTCCTTGGTGGAGAAGCCGGGGAGAAAGATCAGGTCAAGGATCTCACGCTGCCCCATGGCGGCCAGTTGCTCATCGGTGACCAGCCCTTTTTCCTTCGCTTTTCTCGCGATTCTCTCGGGATCGATCCCTTTGCCGTCGTCCTTGATGCTGATGACGATCTGGTTTCCCTCATGGGCCGCCGAGAGGATCAGGGTCCCCTTGCGGGGCTTGCCGGCCGCCATTCGTTCGTCGGGGGTCTCCAGGCCGTGGTCCATGGCGTTGCGGATCAGGTGGATCAGCGGGTCGCCGATTTCATCCACCACCGAGCGGTCCAGCTCGGTCTCTTCGCCGAAGACGAGGAGATCCACTTCCTTGCCCAGGTCCCGGGCCAGGTTGCGCACGATGCGGGGGAACTTCTTGAAGACCTTTTCCACCGGGATCATCCGCATCTTGAGGACCTGCATCTGGAGTTCCGAGGTAACGAAGCTGATCCGCTTGGAGAGCTTGCCGAACTCTTCGCCGAAGGTGTCGTCACCGCCGCCGTTGAAATCGGTGTTGAGTTGCATCATCCGGTTGCGCTCAAGGACCAGTTCCCCCACCTGGTTCATGAGGTCGTCGAGCCGCTTCACATCCACCCGGACCGTGGTGTTGTCCGTCAGGTCATCCCCCTTTTTGTCGTCACGGGGGGCAGGGGGCGGGGGCGCCTGGGCGCGGGGGGCGGGCTCGGGTGTCTTGACTGGCGCTGCCTCCGGGGCCGGAGAAGGCTCGGCAGAGGGGTGAGTTTCCGCTCCCGTCGCCTGGGGCGTCGGAGCCGCCTCGGCCGGCGCTGAAGGCGTCACGGTGGTCGACGTTGGCTTGAGGACCGTCGCTTCCTTGGCGTTTTCCGAGAGGAAGGGGAGGAGTTTGCCGACGGTTCCGTCGATTTCACGCTCGACGATGTCTCCCCCCTTGATGTCGCTCACCAGGAGCTTCACCAGGTCCACCGCCTCCAGGATCACGTCCATGACCTCCGGCGTTACCTCCAGCTCTCCCCGCCGCATGCGGTTAAGGACATCCTCGGTCTTGTGGGTGACCTTCACGAGAAGCTCAAAACCGAGAAAGCTGGAGGCCCCTTTCACCGTATGGATCGACCGGAAAATGCCGTTCATGAGTTCTGTGTCCGACGGGGCCTTTTCCAGGGCTACCAGATCGTCGTCAAGCTTCTCGAGCAGTTCCGCCGTTTCGGTCAAAAATCCATCCAGGAGTTCCTGGTCTTCGCACTCAATCGCCATCTGCTACTCCTCGCGAATGTGAATATAAGTTTGTGTCGCGTGTCACATCATGCCGCTGAACAGGCTTCGCTCGTCCCGGGAGATGAGTTTCTCCAGGTTGAGGAAGAAGAGGAGGCGGTCGGTCTGGTTGATGACCCCCGCGAGGCACTCCTGCTCCACGGCGCTGTTGACCACGGCCGGCGGAGGCTGGATCTCGCTCTCGGAGATCCGGATCACCTCTGAGACCGCATCAACCACGAATCCCATCAGCTCCCCTTCCATGTCAATGACCATGATCCTCGTCTGGCTGCTTGTCTCCCCCTCGGGGAGGCTGAAACGCTTGCGCATGGAGATGATGGGGATTACCTTGCCCCGCAGGTTGATCACCCCCTCGATATAGTGGGGGGTATTGGGAACACGGGTGATGCTCGGCATCCGGATGATTTCTCGCACCTTCAGGACGTTTACCCCATACTCCTCCTGCTCCAGCTTGAAGCTCACCAGCTGGATCAGTTCGCTTCTCGATTCCTCTACTTTGGTCTGCAGCGCAGTTTCCATCGCCCTCTTCCTCCTTATCCGTTCCGACTGATCGGAAGTCATCGCCCTGGTCGCTTGTAAGGAAACACTTTCAATGCTCGATGCAAAGAGTGTTCTCATGCCGCTCGATTCACGAATGAATCTGGCGGATAGAGGACTTTTTCGCAGCGAAGGCCGTGCATTTATATTCATCGGCGCAACTGGTGAAAATTTTAACAATTTTTTTCGACGGTTTCTCGGTAGGTTATGGGCCTATGATAAAAATTGACACGCCGTGCGACAGAAATACTGAAATGGGCGCCGCCGGACGCATCGGGCTAGCGAGGGAGTCGAACGAATACAAAAGTTGTTTCAAGAGGTTCTCGTAAAAAATATTTATCGCTGCTCGTCATTTTGTTGACTTTTGTCAGGATTATGACTACGCTGACGTCCGCATCAAGAGGACCACGCACCAGATACCCAGTTTGTTCGAGGAAACCATGGATACGCCGCGACTGCTCATTGCCGACGACGACAAAAAAACCCGCGACTTTGTAGCTGCTTTTCTCAAGTACAAGGGGTACGACGTGGTCCAGGCCTGCGACGGTCAGGACGCCCTCGACAAGCTGGAAACCGAAGAGGTTCACCTTGTCATCACCGACCTGATGATGCCCCGGGTGAACGGCCTCGAATTTGTCAAGAAGCTGAAGACCATGCGTCCGGGCACCGTCATTATTGCCTACAGCGCCTTCGGCAACTACGAAATGGCCTCCAACCTCCTCAAGGCAGGGGTCTTTTTCTATCTGGAAAAGCCCTTCAATCTGGACGAGCTTGAAACGCACGTGAAGCGCGGGTTCGAGCACCAGTCCCTCCAGAGCCAGACCTACCGGGCCAAGCCGGCCCTTAAGAACCGCTCCCTCATGCCCAACATCATCGGCGAGAGCTCCAAGATGCTCTCCCTCTTCGAGCTGATCGAAAAGGTTGCCGAGTCCGATTCAACCGTCCTCATTCAGGGTGAGTCGGGGACCGGCAAGGAACTGGTCGCCCGGGCGGTCCACGACCTGAGCAACCGCAGGACTCGCAACTTCGTGCCGGTCAACTGTGCCGCCATTCCCGACGAACTCCTTGAAAGCGAACTCTTCGGCCACGTCAAGGGCTCCTTCACCGGCGCCGTGGCGAACCGCATTGGCCGGTTCGAGATGGCTGACCGCGGCACCCTGTTCCTCGACGAAATTGGCGACATGAAGCCGAACCTTCAGGTGAAGCTTCTGCGGGTGCTGCAGAACCGCGAGCTGGAGCCGGTCGGTGCCACCCGCTCCAAGAAGATCGACGTGCGGATCATTGCCGCCACCAACCAGAACCTGGAAAAGCTGGTCGCCACGAAACAGTTCCGCGAAGACCTCTACTACCGGCTCTCTGTCATTCCCATCTTCATTCCGCCCCTGCGGGAGCGCAAGGATGATATCCCGCTCCTGGTCAACTCTTTCCTTGAGCGTTTCAACCGCAACAAGAAGAGTAAGGTGAAGGGGATCGACTCCGACGCCATGGACCTTCTCGTCCACTATGACTGGCCCGGCAACGTGCGCGAACTGGAGAACCTCGTGGAGCGCCTCGTGATCCTCAAGGGGTTCGGCGCCATTGGTGTCAATGATCTGCCCGAAAAATTCTCCGGCGTCACCATTTCCCCCCCTTCCGAAAGCATGACCCTTCCCGATTCGGGCATTTGCCTCAATACCGTGGTGGAGGAGTTCGAAAACAACCTCATCCTCCAGGCCCTCAAGAAGACCGGCGGCAACAAGAAGGAGGCCGCTCTGCTTCTGAACCTCAAGCGAACCACCCTCATCGAGAAATTAAAAAAACGGAGACTCGATACAATTGCCACGTCTTTTGCATAAGACGTGGGTATGATCATCGATACTCTTATCAATCGTTCCACTCCATCCGAATCCAAACCCCAGACTGACCGCCCCACTGTTCGAGAGGCCGGCGCGGGCCTCGTCTTCGACGAGTTCCTGGCTGCCGGTACCGGTATCGACGCGCAGCCGGGGGCACGTGCCTCCGCTGCAACTGCTGCGGAATTGATGCGGCTTGACATGATGCGGAGCGCCTTTACTCTTGGCGACTCCGAAGGTGGGGGGAATCCGCCGGCAATGGGGCGTGCCGTGGAATTCATGCTCAAGAGCTTTGCCGAAAACAGCCGGGAACCTGTTGATCCAGCATCTCCCGTGGCTGCCGGGGGATCTTCTGCTGCCCCGGTTGCTTCTGCTGCTCCCGAGTCTTTGCCCGCAATGAGCAGTGGCAACTGGCTCGACGACGTCGTCAATCGTGCTTCGCGCCGCCATGGCGTCGAGGTGGGACTCATCAAGGCAGTCATCAAGGCCGAAAGCAACTTTAATCCCAACGCCGTCTCCCCGGTGGGCGCCCAGGGGCTCATGCAGCTCATGCCTGCCACCGCCAAGGGCCTCGGGGTCACCAACTCCTTCGATCCCGAGCAGAATGTCATGGCCGGCACAAAGTTTCTCAAGGATCTCCTGGCCCGTTACGGCGGGAATGTGGACAAGGCCCTTGCCGCCTACAATTGGGGGCCGGGCAATGTCGATCGCAAGCCCCATCTCCTTCCCCGGGAAACCCGCGAATATCTTGCCAAGGTGAAAGATTACTACAATCAGTACGCCTGATGGCGCCACTTGATCCCCGTCGGTCGTCAACGGCCCTTTCGCGTGATGCGAGGGGGCCTTTTTCGTGGTAAACATTCTCCGTAGCGCAGCATCGCTTTTGGGCAGGACAGGGGAGGGGATAAGGGCATGCACGACGAAGCGCTGATCAGGCTCGCTTTTTTCTTCGGCGTGCTGGCGGCGGTTGCCATCTGGGAGGTGGCGGCTCCGCGCCGACGGCTCACTGACAGCAAGGCACGGCGTTGGTACACCAATCTCTCCCTGGTAGCCATCGACACTGCGGTAGTACGCCTGCCCCTTACCGTCCTCCCCGCTGACATGGCCGTACAGGCCCGCGAACACGGCTGGGGACTCATGAACGCCGTCGTCCTTCCGCCATCAGCCGGGATTCTGCTGGCGTTCATCGCCCTCGACCTGATCATTTACCTGCAGCATGTCCTGTTTCACTTTCTTCCGGTGCTCTGGCGTCTCCACCGGATGCACCACACCGACCTCGACATCGACGTCACGACCGGTAACCGCTTTCACCCTGTCGAGATTCTTCTTTCGGCCGGGATCAAGCTTGGGGCGGTTGCGCTGCTTGGAGCTCCCGTTGTGGCGGTAGTCGCTTTCGAGGTGGCACTGAATGCTACCTCAATGTTCAATCATGGCAACATCCGGCTTCCTCTCGCCTTTGACAGGTGGTTGCGGCTTGTCGTCGTGACGCCGGACATGCACCGCGTCCACCATTCAATTATTCCTCGGGAAACTAACAGCAACTTCGGCTTTAATCTCCCCTGGTGGGACCGTCTGGCAGGTACCTATCGTCCCCAGCCCGAAGGCGGCCATGGGGAAATGACGATCGGGCTCAAGGAGTTCCGTGATCCGGCACTGCTGACCCTTTCCCGTCTCCTTGTTCAGCCGTTTGTTCGCAAATCTACCTGAAGCGGTAGCTCTGTCGTGGTGAGGACATGCGAGCTGGACCATCACAGGAGGGAGGATAGTCTGGAGGGGGAAAGGGTTTGGAGAAGCAGGCGATAAAAGCGTAGCAACAAAAAAAGCCCTTCCGCATCTTACGGAAGGGCCTTTGATTGGCGTCCCCTGCCGGATTTGAACCGGCGTCGCCGCCGTGAAAGGGCGGTGTCCTGGGCCGGGCTAGACGAAGGGGACGAAGGGAAAACGACCCGGTCGGATATCCGACCGGGTCGTTCGATTGTGAATGGTGAGCCGCGTTGGGATCGAACCAACGACCACCTGATTAAAAGTCAGGTGCTCTACCAGCTGAGCTAGCGGCTCTCAAAGAGAAAACATTTTTTATCAGACCTATTGCGATGCGTCAAGAAAAAAACTCGAGTCGCTCAAATTTTTACGCAAACGGGTTTCTGATCGTTATGGTTTCGTCGCGGCCGGGACCGATCGAAACAAGGACAATGGGGCAGCCGATCAGCTCCTGGAGCCGATGGACATAGTGCCGGGCCTTCTCCGGAAGATCCTCGAACCGGCGGACGCCACGGATGTCGCACTTCCAGCCGGGCATCTCCTCGTAGACCGGCTGGCACTTCTCGAATACCGCCAGGTTGGCCGGAAGGTCCTCGACCGGTTTCCCCTCGTAGGTGTAGCCGGTGCATATCTTGATGGTGTCGAAATCGTTCAGAACGTCCAGCTTGGTGAGCGCCACGCCGGTGAGGCCGTTGACCCGCACGGCGAAGCGGACCACCATGGCGTCGAACCAGCCGCAGCGCCGGGGGCGGCCGGTGGTGGCGCCGAACTCACCGCCGGTCTGGCGGAGTTGCTCGCCGTCGGCATCAAGGAGCTCCGTGGGGAAGGGGCCGCTGCCGACACGCGTCACGTACGCCTTGGAGATGCCGATAATTTCGTGGATATCCCGGGGGCTCACCCCCGTTCCCGTGGATGCACCCCCCGCGCAGGTGGACGAGGAGGTGACAAACGGATAGGTGCCGTGGTCCACGTCGAGAAGGGTTCCCTGGGCGCCCTCGAAGAGAAGCTTCTTCCCCGCCGCGATGTCCTTGCAGAGAATCAGGGAGGTGTTGGCCACATACTTCCGGAGGATATCGGCGTAGCCGCTGTAGGTTTTGTGGATTTCATCGAAGGAGAGAGGCTCTCCGCCCAGGAGTCTTTCGAGGATGAAGTTCTTCTCCTCCAGGTTCTCGCGGAGCTTGCGGGCGAATATTTCGGGGTCGAGCAGATCCATGAGGCGGATCCCCCGACGGCCGATCTTGTCCTCGTAGGTGGGGCCAATGCCCCGGCCGGTGGTGCCGATCTTCTTGTCGCCGCTCTTGGCTTCGCGGGCCAGGTCGATCTGCTTGTGATACGGCATGATGATGTGGACCGATTCACTGACCAAAAGGGCGCTGTCGTCCTGGAGGCGACCCTTTTCCTTCAGCCGGTTGATCTCCATGATGAAGACCTCGGGGTCGAGCACCACGCCGTTGCCGATGATGCACCGCTTTCCCTTGTGGAGAATCCCGGACGGAATGAGGTGGAGGACGGTCTTCTCGCCGTTTACGACCAGAGTATGGCCGGCGTTGTTTCCTCCCTGGTAGCGGACCACGTCGTCCGCATGCTCGGTGTAAATATCGACAACCTTGCCTTTTCCTTCATCGCCCCACTGGGCGCCAACCACTACCACGTTTGCCATGTTCTTCTCCTTGTCAGGGAAGGGTATTGAGCGAAAAATCGTTCCGCATGAGATCGGCCTTCTTCACGGCCGTCCCCTGTTTGTCTGCCACCCGTACAACGTATGCTTCGTCGGCTGCGCAGTAGTCGCCGCCGATTACCATCATTCTGAGGATATTCATCCGCCGGGCATAATCCAGGGAGTCGTTGAAATCCCTGTGGATGATGTCGCGGGCGGTGGAGTAACCCAGTGCCCGCAGGTGCTGGGCGATTTCGAGGGCCTCCCGGCGGTCGTCCTTGAGGTTGAAGATGAGGAGATCGCGGGTCTTGCTCGCCTCCACATCGGGCCGCTTTTCCAGGGCGTTCAGGAGGGCCAGGATATTGAAGGCGAAGCCGGTGGCCGGGGCTGGATACCCGTAGCGCTGTGTCAGGTTGTCGTAGCGCCCGCCGCTGCAGACCGCCTCGCCGATTCCCGTCACGAACCCCTCGAACGTGAGGCCGCTGTGGTAATCGAGTCCCCGGATCTCCCCTAGGTCGAGGGTCAGGTGGTCGGAAACGCCGTGGATATCCAGAATGTCCAGCACCTGCGCGATGTTGTCCAGTGCCCGGCGGGATGAATCGGAGGTGGCAACCCGTGCCGCCTCGGCCAGCACCTCGCGCCCACCGAACAGGCGCGGCAGCGCGGCGAGCTCCTCCTTGATCCGGTCCGCGACCGGCTCGGTTTCGAGGATTGCCCTGACCGCCGACGAGTCCTTCTTGCCCACAGCCTCTTGGAGCCGCCGGCGCGCATCGCCGCCGAGCCCCGAAGCCGCCATGACCCCGCGGATGAACCCCGTATGCCCCAGATCCACCTTGAATTCTTCGAACCCAAGCCCCTTCAGGATTTCCACCGCCATGGCAACCATCTCGGCATCGGCCTCGGGGGAATCGAGCCCGATCAGCTCGACCCCGGCCTGAAACGTCTCGCGGCTTCGACCCGACTGGAGCTCCACGTGCCTGAGCACCCGGCCGATATAGTAAAGGCGGTGGGGAAGGGGGCAGCCCCGCATGCGGGTTGCGACGATACGGGCCACCTGTGGGGTGATGTCCGAGGGAATGGCCAGGAGCTTGCCGGTCTGGCGGTCATCGAAGCGGAAGGTCCGCTCCTTGAGATCCTCGCCGAGGCCCGCGGCCATGACGTCCTGGAACTCCAGGAGCGGGGTGATGATCCGCCGGAAGCCCCAGAGTTCGAACACCCTGCGGATTTTCCCTTCGATGTAGCCGATCTTGTCGGCCTTTTCGGGAAGAAAGTCGGTTACCCCCTTGGGGAGGGGCGCTTCTATGGGAGCGGGATTTGTCAACGGCGGTCTCTGTTCGGTTTGGCGGAAGATAGTGAAAAAACGCGCAAAACGCGGAAAATCCTAGCAGTATAGGGTGCTGATGTCAACGACAAATCCCCCCCACGGCACGTCCGTTGGAGACGCTTCGTGGTCATTGGTGCCGAAGATGCTCAACGATCATCCGCGCGTAGTCCCTGAAATCGCCGAGTCTCTCCGTTAGAATTCTGTACACGATCTCGTCGTTGATCTTGCCATAGTCATGAACGATAAGGTTTCTGAAGGATGCCATCTCCTTGAGAGTCGAAACGATACCCGATTCGATAATGCCGGCCGCGGCAAGCACGGAAAAAACTTCCCTATTGCTCTCCGCTTCCGGCAGCCCTTCGTCGGCGATGATGTGCCACCCCATATCCAGACAGGCCTCTATGGCTATCTGTAAGGTCCGCTCCACATATCGTCTTGTCTTCTTGTCCGATTCATAAAAATCAAGGGAGACCCCCCGCACGGACTCAAGGTCGTTCAGGTATTCCTCCAGCAGCCCCAGCAGCCGTTCCATAACGTCCCGGTCAACCATTGCAATTTCCCTTGAGAAGCCGTTCCTCCATCTTTCTCACAAAGAGCCGGTGGGCGGGGAGAAAATCGAAATACATCTTCCGGGATCGGATTTCGAATGCCAGGCGCGTCCTCCTGTCCCGTTCATAAAGGACGATGCCGTGCTTCAGCACCTGCCGCTGCAGGAGAATTCCGCACTGGTCCAGAACCAGTACATCCACCTCCGTTTTCAAGAGGCTTGCAAGTTCGGACATTGCCCTCAGGCGGTAGTCGTACGCGGGCTTTTCCCGGAGAAGGATCGCCAGATCGATATCGCTCTTCGCCGTGGCCTTCCCCGTGGCCTGTGAGCCGAAGAGGTAGACTGCCGTTACCGCCTCGTCGCCGGAGAAAAACGCCCGGATTGTTTCGATCATGGCATCATTCACGGGCATCGGTATCCTCACTCCACCCTCTTCACCACCACCATGCTGGCTCCCTTGTCCAGGAGCCCTTCCTTCTTCACCACCTCCAGGGCCACAATCTCCTTGCGGGCACTGTCATAGAGATAGTCGGACAGATAGCTCTGGCTCTGCTTGGTGTGCCAGACCTCGTCCAGGGACGAGCCGTTCCAGGTGAAGGCATAGATGCTGCTCTTCTTGTAGGCGCGGTTGTTGCCGATGACGAACATCCCCTCGTTCTTCGGCACGATCACCTCGCCGGAGGGGGAAACCGTGATCCGCTGCTCCAGGAAGACCCAGCGGAAGGGGTCGCCGGTCGTGCGGACATTGGCCAGATCCTCGCGCTTGAAGTAGGTCTCCGAGCCGCCGAACTTGTCGCTGCTCCGCCACAGCTCCTCGCCGGCGGCGGAATAGACGATGAGATACCCGTCGTCGTTCAGCACCACGGTGCAGATGTTACCCGTCGCGTCACGGAACTGGTTGAAGTTGTACAGATAGCCGAAACGGGGGAGCTTGATGGGATTTTTCAGCTCGAAGCGGTCACCGGTCTTGACCACCTCGTAAACGTCGCCGTAAAAATCCTTGTCGGTGCTCATCTGCTGGGCATACATCCTATACTCCTTGCCGTTCAGGGCGATTCCGCGGAAGTAATAGGGGAGCTTGGCCGCGACCCGCTTGAGGGAGTCTTTTTCCGCCACCCATACCTGGGAAGCGAGCGAATCGCCGCTGAGAACGGTCAGGTAGGCCTCGGGGGTCCCGTCGCCGTCCAGATCGGCGGAATCGACGGCGATCACCCGGTCGCCGGGAGAGAACGATACCTCGGCCACCAGCTTCAGCCCCTCCCCCCTGCGATAGAGGCGCAGGGCCTGCTCGTCGGCCACGTAGAAATCCCGTGTCCCGTCGGCCGCCACCTTGCCCGGGGCAATGCCGATGAGGGTGCCCGAAAGCCGCTGGCTCATCCAACCGCCCGAGGCGGTGCGGGTAAGATCCTGGGGCTTCACGATATCACTGGTGGTGGATGCCTTCACCACATCCGCGGCCGGCTGGGGAGCGGAGGGGCGCACCACGTCGGAGGCGGGAAGCGGCACCGGCGCGGGGACCGGCTGGGAAACCGGCTGCGGCACCATCACCACCCCCGGCTTCACCTTGGCCGCGATCTCGGCCGCCAGGATCTGCCCCAGCTTGCCGGCGGCGGGGATCAGCTCGTCCTGGCTCTCCCCCTGCTGGAACGACCGGGCAATGACCCGGCCGCTGGGGTCCTTGGCAACCGCGTCGAGGCTGAAGACCTTGCCGAAGGCGATATAGCTCCCCTTCACCAGCACATCGGCCCCCACCGGAGAATCCACCGACAGCACCGAATCATTGCTCAGGCGCGACGCGAAGAGCGTCTGCAGCGTCGACTTCAGTTCATCCTTGTTGGCGGCGCCGGTCACCGCGAACTCCGACACGTAGACCCTGATCTGGGCCGCGAACAGGGTGGAGGCGGCCGTAAGGGCCACGAACAGAACTGCGCAGAGAAGGGAAAGTCTTTTCATTGTTGCTCCTGGGTTGAACTTAATATTCATTTCTGAATAGTTTCGGACGCCTGCCATCGCTGATGTTAACCTAGCAAATCTCGATGCCGTTCTTGACAATTTCGTCCAGCAGAGTGCCGGGACGGATCTTTTTCAGTTGGGAAGGAGCGTAGCCCAGAACATCCATGGGGCAGGGGATGTCACGGGTTGCCCTTCCCAGCACCTTTGCCTTGTCCCACAGTCCCATCCGTTCGAAGTATGGTGAGATGACAGCAAGATCAATGTCGCTGTATTCATTCGCAAGCCCTGTTGCCTGCGATCCGAAGATAAATGCTTTCTGAACGGGTACCCCCAGCGCGGCAAGGTTCTGCAGGTAATGCTCTACAATTTCTCTGACATCGATTGCTTGAGCCATTTAAGTAGCTTCCTCGTGTCTCCGAGCGCTCCTCTGTTCTTGACTTAGACTCGAAGGATTATTGCAAACCGCCCCTGCCATGTCAAAGCATTAGTAGCGCCGGAAAACCCTTGGAGCAGACTGGCCCGGCGGCGGCGCTCACCTATCCCACGGATTGAATACCCTGGCTCGGCAACGCTCCATGTCCTTCACGTTGCGCGTGACCACGACCAGGCCATGGACAGCAGCGGTGGCGGCTATGAGTGCGTCCATGACCGGCAGCCTGATGCCCTCTCTTTCTGCTTCACCGATAAGCCGCCCCCAGGCAACAGCCGTTTCCCGGTCAAGGTCAAGAATGCGTCCTTCGAAACGCGCAGTGAGGTCGAATTCAGCCCAGGCCTGAAGCTCATCTCTTTTCCTTCCGGCAGAGAGCTTGCTGATTCCCTTCTGGAGTTCCCCGAGGGTGAGCACGCTGAGAAAAAGAGTCTGCTCATCGCATTGATCCAACCAGTCTATAACCGAGGTACTCGGTTCCTTTTTCACCAGTTCGGATATCAGGCAGGTATCGAGAAGGAATTTCACAATTCCACCTCACGGGCCGGATCAGTGCTGCGTGTGAGGTCAAGCTCCGCAGCGCGGAGAGGAGATTCCCTGAAAAAGCGCGATAATGGAATTCGTGGCTGGCTGAGTTTGCGGAATTCCTCAAATGAGACAACCACTGCCGCCGGCTTACCCCGAACGGTTATGGTCTGAGGGCCGTCGTGGAGAGCCGAGTCCACCACCTGACTCAAGCGGTTTTTTGCTTCCTGAAGTTGCCACTCCCGGTCGTGGCGAGTCTGGTTGCTCTTGCTGGTTTTCATGATGCCCCCCTCAATCTAGACAGTCTGGCTAGCTAAGGATATCACAGAGTGGCGGTTTCGGGAAACGGGTCAGATGAGCCTCGGATACAAGCACGTAGAGCGAAACAAAAAGAGGGGAGAGTTGCCTCTCCCCTCGGGGTGGTGCCGGTGCAGGACGGGTTAGTTGCCGCCCTTCATGATGTCGTCGAGCAGGGCGTTGGCCTCGTCCAGCTTCTGCTGGAGCTTCTTGATCTCGTCGGTGGAGTAGACCTTCTTCCCCTTCTTGATCTCGGCGTTGAGCTTCTTGATCTTCTTCTGGAGGGTGTCGACCTCCATGCCGCAGTTCTTGGAAGCCAGGAGGCACTGGTCCTTCTCTTCCTTGGTCATCTGGGCAGCGAAAACCGGTACGGTAGCCGACATCATGAATGCCGCCATCAACAATACAGCCATCTTCTTCATGGTTGACCTCCAAGTGGATAGTTGAACTTCCTGTTCTCATAGTTAACCAGACAGCACGGTAAAGTCAAACGGCACATCGTAAGCAAAAACCGGGAGGAAGCGTTGCTTCCCCCCGGCGGCAGGAATTACCTAAAAGGCATAGTTCAGGACGATGCGGCTCAGGTAGGGGTCGTCCAGGCTGTTGTCGTAGTAGTCGCCCAGGAAAACGTAGGCGCCCTGGATGCTGGCGGTCATGTTGTCGTAGAGCTTGTAGCCGATCTCGGCGTTCACCTCGGTGCCCATGTAGTTGTTGGCCTTGTTGGTCTTGGCGGCGGCCACGAAACCGGCGTTGGCATTGGCGAAGACCTTCGAGGTCAGGTTGGCGTCATAGCCGACAAAGCCGCCGAAAAGTCCTTCTCCACCGTTGTCGGAGTTGTAGACGATGGCGCGGTCGTCGGTGGTCCCCCACTTGTCCCTGAGGATGAGGCGCATGTCGGCCGGGTAGAAGGTGTTCTCGGCGTCGGCCCCGGAAGTGTGGTTGATGACCGGGACGAAGGAGTTGGAGGTGCCGTTGGTCCTCGTGTCGCCGGAGGTGTAGAGGAACTGGGCGCGGAGGGTGCCGATGCCCAGTTTCCCCCTGGCCCCCACGTTGGCGGCCCAGGCGCTCAGGTGCCGGGTGTCGTTCAGGTTGCCGAACTGGTACAGGGCAAAGCCGTCCACGATCACCGCCCCCAGGTTTGCCTCGGCGTTGAGGCCGACGGTGTGGATGATGTCGTTAAATGACTTAGTGCTATCGGTAGCATAGGCAGATTTATCGTCATTGTACAGGTAGTAGGAGCCGCCGAGCTTCACGTCCTTGTTGAGGGCGTACTTGCTGTCGAGGACTATTATGTCGCGGGTGTCTTTCCCCGAGCTGAAAGCCGGTGAATGAACACCTGCAGTGTTAACAGTATCTTTGCGGTCATCGAGGCGGAACCAGCCGAGGGCGTTGGTGAAGTTGCCGTACCTGGCGGTGGCGAGGGCGCCGGCCATGTCGGTGTTGACGTAAATCCCCTTGTAGGCGTCGGTGAAGGGCTGGATACCGACCTTCATGTTCACCGGCACGGCGGGGATGTTGAAATCGAGGTAGATGTTCTTGGTTTCGATGTTGACCTGGTCCGCCCCGATGGAGCCGCCGTCGTTGCGGCCTACCGCGTAGGAGTTATCACCCCACTGGGAGTCGACTTCGAAGTGGGTGACCAGTTTCAGGTCGTCATTGGCCTTGGCGATGTACATGATGCGGGCACGCTGGTCGACGAAGTTTTTTGTCTTAGCGTTGTCGGAAAGGACACCATTGGCAACCGTGGCTCTTCCCGTCCCGCTGTCGTCAAAGTTGGAGATCGTCCCCTTGACCCGGAACATCCCGTGGAACTCGTTCTCCAGCGCCAGGGCCGGAACTGCCGTTGCGGCGGTCAGCGCGCAGGCGGCGGATACTGCCAATACTTTCTTTTTCATGTTGCCTCCTTCATTGGTGATAATAACTGCATATGAGAGTTGTGTTGCTAAAAACCGTGGTTTGTTGTGCCGTTTCGTCGATCACCACCTTTCTCAAGAGAAATGTCCAGACGTAACTGGCGTGAGTGCCCCCTCCAAAAACAAAAACCCTTTTCACCCTCCTTGGTGAAGGGGAAAAAGGGGTCGTTCAGTCAACGCGCCAAACCTGCGGGGAGGCCCCGCCGGTTGCGAACATGCATGCAAGATTGTGATAATGACGTGTAAACATCGGCACCTGTGCATTCATATCAGGGGTTAGATTCTACTTATCAATCAGGTTCTGTCAATCGCAAACTTCATGGGCCAGGGCGCTTTCGCCGTGTTTTTGCCGCGCGTAGGTGAATGGTGCTTAGTTAATGTCACGAATATGTTACGTTTTTACGGCAATAGCGTTAAATTACAAAATGCCGTTCTAAAATTTAGGGACACTATAAAGAGATTAAAAGTAATGTCAAGAAAAAAATCCTGATAAATCAAGGTCTGTGGAGGCTTTATGCAGTCAGTGCCCCATCTGGCAGAGTTCGGTCAGGACCCCACGGCTTGTTTTAGGGTGGATGAACGCGATGCGGGCGCCGTGGGCGCCGTTTCTCGGCACGCTGTCGATCATCCGGGCACCGTCGGCAACGAGCCTGGCGATGGCCGCTTCGATGTCCTCCACCTCGTAGGCGATGTGGTGGATGCCGGCGCCGTTCTTCTCGATGAACTTCGCCACGGGACTGTCGTCTGACGTGGGCTCCAGGAGCTCGATCTTCGATTCGCCGATCTGGAAAAAGGCCACGGTGACCTTCTGCTCGGCCACCTCTTCGGTGCCCATGAAGGCCATGCCGAGGTTATCGCGATAGAAGGGAATGGCGTCGGCGAGGGATTGGACAGCGATTCCTATATGGTTGATTTTAGTGAGCATTGAAAAACCTTTCTTTGACCTGACACCGTGACAGCAAGTTCAGTAACTTGATTTTGTCGGCTATAACTATTTGATGTTCCTTGATAATTGAGCTA